>JAPOOG010000084.1 GCA_026713545.1 Bryobacterales bacterium | reverse complement strand
TTTAAGGTTTTTCACGAATCACGAATCACGAGACACTGTTTTTTTGATGCCTCTTGGTACTGAAGCCCTTCAGTCTTTTTTTTCCGCCCCGGCCTGCGTAGCATGAGGAAGCAAGGCCAGTGATCGACATCCCGCCGGCGCGGCGCTCGCTGTAGAGGCTGCCCCCCACGACGGCAACACGACCTTAGGTTTTCACGAATCACGAGACACGAGACACGGCTTTTATGCATTTCACGAGTCACGGAATACGAATCACGGACTTTGTGGCCGTTCGGTTCGCTGTGGGTGCGCCAGGGGTGGCGCCACCAGAAGCCACCGGAAATCGCCATCTCATCTGGACCACTGCGCCCGCCGGCAAGTCACTGTTTCCCAGTTCACCATTGCCCACCATTGCCCGTTATTGCCCGGCATTGCTCGGGTAAAAATATTGTCCTGCGCCAGTGTCCTCGCGCCGCCCGGTCACTGCTTCGCTGCGCACGTTCGCGCGGCATTGTGCGGCATGGCGCGGCCTCGCGCGGCGGAAAATATTGCCCCCGCGCCAGTGTCCTTGCCCCCTCGGCCGTTCTCGGTTTGCCTCACGACGAGCGCCGTTCCCGCCGCGCTCCGGATCGTTCCTCTGCGGCGAACGCCAAATGAACCCATGCTGAGAAAGGGGAACGTTTTGGATTGCACAAACAGGGAACTTTCTATATTGCGTTGACAACACTTCCAGGACATTTCCACAGCACTGCGATTGCGGCCCCATTGAAGCACCAAGGCCCGCGAGGCTCATGAGGACTTCGACGAGATTTCCGCAGTTGCGAGACTCCGGTCCCTACAAGCCTCGCTCCACCTCTCGGGCGGGGAGAAGGCGGCTGGACGGTGCCGAGTGAAGATCATGCCCCTGAAAGTTCATCCGCATCTGCGTGCGATGATTGGAATAATAGTGCCGGGTATAGTGCGGACATGGATATTGCTATTGCCTCAGATCAGCGGGCGGCTGATTTGCCTGGTCATTGCTTGTTGTTTATGCGCCCACGCGAAGCCGGTAGTCCTGGGATATGAGTGGATGCAACAGGAGCCCGGCGTCGACCTCACTCGAGCCGGGCTCTTGTTGCTGGGCGAGTTGGGCTGCGCAAACTGCCACGAAGCAGACGGCGATGCCCGAAGCCTGGTCGACACCAGGACTGCGCCTCGGTTGAGCGGAGTCGGCTCCCGGCTGAAGGGCGGCTATCTGAAGCTTTTCCTCGCCGACCCCCAGGGCACGAAGCCCGGCACGACCATGCCGCGTCAGCTTCGTGATCACGCAGGACGTGATCGGGAGGATACGATTAGCACCCTGACTCGCTTCCTGCTTTCGTCAACGGACGATGTTTCGGAAAACAACCGTTCCGAAGGTGACGGCCGTCGCGGGCAATCGCTTTATCACCGCGTGGGTTGTGTGGCATGCCACGACCCGGATGCATCTTACCGGCCGGCGAGTTGGCGTTCGGATCTGATATCCGCTCGGCCCATTCCTGCCTCAGCCCCGCTTGGGAATCTGAGCGGGAAGTACCGGCCGGGCCGTCTTGCGCGATTCCTGTTGGATCCCCTGCATTCACGACCGTCGGCGCGCATGCCGCGGATTCCATTGACCGGAACGGAAGCGGCTGATCTGGAAGCGTATCTGGCCGGTAACGGTTCGAACTCGTCTCTGCCGCCGAAGCTGGGACGTCAGAAGGCAGAGGACGGCCAGAACCTTTTCAGGGAGATAGGCTGTGCTTCGTGTCACGAAATGGTTGTAGACGGAACAGGGCTACCGTCCAACCTTCGCGTGAAGCCTCTTTCCGAACTGCGAGACGACACAACGCGGGGCTGTTTGGCCGATTCACCACCGCCTGCGGCGCCGGATTTCGGCTTGAGCGACAGTCAGAGGGATGCGCTCCGTGAGGCGATTGCCGTCCTCGCGCCGCAGCGTCGGGAAAAGGCCCCTCGGCAAAGCCTGATTCAACGCAAGCTCGCGGTTCTGAACTGTCTGGCTTGCCATGTGCGAGATGGAGTGGGGGGACCGGAAATAGGTCGCGCCTCCTACTTTGAAGCGGTCGGCGAGCACGACCTCGGCGATGCAAGCCGGTTCCCGCCGGTGCTGACGGGCGTCGGACGCAAGCTGACTGCGGATGCGCTCCGCCGCTCCATTCGTGGTGATGATCGCATCCGGCCCTATCTGGCGACGCGTATGCCGGACTACGGCGCGGCGCATGCCTCCACGCTTGCCGAGCTATTCGAGCAGGTGGATCTTACCGACGACATCGTGCCGGTTGAGCGTACCGGACGCAATCGTTACGGCCGACATCTGATCGGACAGGCGGGCTTGGCGTGTGTTGGTTGCCATGACCTGTTGGAGTACAAGTCGTCCGGCATCGGCGCGATCGACTTGGCTCACGCACCGAAACGCCTGCGGGTCGAGTGGTTTCGGGATTTCCTCATCGATCCGTCCCGGTTCTCACCCGGCACACGAATGCCCTCGTTCTGGCCCGGCGGTGAGGCGGTCAACGAGGAAGTCCTTCGCGGCAACACGAAGCGTCAGATCGACAGCCTCTGGGTCTATTTGACGGAGCTTGACCAAACGCGCCTGCCGGTGGGCTTGGAAGACCAAGAAGCGTTTGAGTTGAAGCCGGCGGATCGCCCCATTGTCTTCCGAACGTTCATGAGCGGAGTCGGCATGCACGCCGTCGCGGTCGGGTTTCCCGAGGGAATCCACGCCGCGTTTGACTCACAGCAGATCCGTTGGGCACAGGCTTGGCGCGGACGCTTCGTGGATGCCGAAAGCACTTGGGACGATCGATTCACGCCCCTGACGCCCGCATTGAGCGAAGATCTCGTGGTGTTGCCGCCCGGCCCGCCTTTCGCGATCCTGGCCGATGAGGCCTCTCCCTGGCCGGCCGCTGGTGGCATCCCGTCCGGCTATCGCTTCGGAGGTTTCCATCTCGACGAGAGCGGCGCGCCGGTGTTTCTCTACGAGTTTGCCGGCCTGCGATTCGAAGATCACGTCACCCCGTCGCATGACGGGCATTCCCTTCGCCGTGAGGTCCGGCTGCGAGGCTCATCGCAGGATCTATGGTTCCGCGCTGGTGTAGGGGAGC
Source organism: Bryobacterales bacterium (assembly GCA_026713545.1). Lineage (GTDB taxonomy): Bacteria > Acidobacteriota > Terriglobia > Bryobacterales > UBA6623 > JAPPLB01. The sequence goes on along the minus strand of JAPOOG010000084.1, from coordinate 24,684 downwards.
GTATCGAGACCCTCAGTGACGGCAGCTACTGGATCGATCAACGGCTGAGGATCCGAATGGAGAATGTCGAGCCGTCCGTCCGGAGATCGCACTCCGAGACGGGCGCGTCTCACATGGAAAGCCGCCAGGAACTGGTCGCACCGATGGGTGGCTCGGACGACGGGATCGTGCTGGTACAGGAGATGACCTGGTGAGGGATCACTCTCGTTTGCGGCAGGGATGGGTCAGCGTCCCGGTCGTTCTTTTGTTGGTTCTACTGATGGCCGGCATCGCTTCGGCTCAGTCTGAAGACGACTACTACAAGATGATCACGCTACCCATCCCTCCCGACCTCAAACTCGAGGTCAGCGGGTTGGCGCTCCTTCCCGACGGCCGTGTCGCGGTCGCACTTCGCAAAGGTGATGTTTGGTTCGCCGACAACGTGTATGACGATCCACCCGACAACGTCACCTACGAGAGGTTTGCCAGCGGGCTACACGAACCTCTCGGCCTTGCTTACAAGGACGGCGATCTCTATTTAGTCCAACGAACGGAACTCACTCGCTTGCGCGACATCGACCAAGACGGCCGGGCCGATGCCTACCTGACGGTCGCCAGGGGTTGGGGGGTGACGGGCAACTATCACGAATACGCCTATGGTCCGAAGTTCGATCTGGACGGAAACATGTGGATTACGCTCAACTCCGGGCTTGGCAAAAAGGTGAATCCTTCGGATGACGCTTGGCGCGGTTGGAGCTTGAAGGTCGCGGCTGACGGTTCCTGGAAACCGGTCTCCGGAGGTATGCGTTCACCTGCAGGAGTTGGCGTCAATGCCGAGGGCGACACCTTCTACACCGACCAACAGGGCAACTGGGTGCCCACGAATTCGTTGACTCATATGCGCGAGGGCGTCTTCCACGGCTATATCGACGCTTTGAAGCACTGCAAGTTGCCAGGAGCAACATTCACGTACAACGGCGAGATACCGCAGGATTTGTCGTACCCCGAAGCCGTCAAGCGGATTCCGCCTATGAAGTTGCCGGCGATCTGGTTCCCATACCGTAAGGTCGGGATGAGTGCGACCGATGTGGTGCTCGATTCTACAGGAGGAAAATTCGGGCCTTTCTCAGGCCAGTTCTTCGTGGGCGACTTTACGCTCTCACTGATCAGCCGCGTTTATCTCGAGAAGGTGAACGGGGAGTATCAGGGCGCTTGCTTTCTATTCCGTGAAGGTTTTGAAAGCGCGGTACTGCGCATGGTCTTCGGTAAGGATGGCTCGATGCTGGTCGGCATGACCAACCGTGGCTGGAACTCACTGGGGACCCGCTCTTACGGGTTGCAGCGTCTTGTCTGGAGCGGCAAGACGCCGTTCGAGATCAAGACTTTCGAAGCTCGTCCCGATGGTTTCGAATTGAGCTTCACAAAGAACCTGGATACGGATTCGGCCGCGGCGCCCTCTTCTTATCGACTGAGCAGCTACACCTACTACTATCACCAAACCTACGGAAGTCCGGAAATCGACACGAAGAAGCTCCGTGTTCGGTCCGCCACCGTCGCGCCCGATGGTCTTCGCGTGCGTCTCAGAATCGACGGTCTCCGCGAAGGCTATGTTCACGAGCTTCATGCCGTAGGAGTCCAGTCAGCAGACGGAGATGAACTGTTGCACCCAAGGGGCTATTACACGTTGAACGCGATCCCGAGGTGAATGACAAATTCGCTGTGTTGCCCTCTGTGGGGACGGAGGCTACCGCAAGTATGTCAGGCCGCATTGACAAACACTTATTGGATAGTCTCTGAGGTCCGAACCCGGTGTCTTATCGTCCTGCGTAGCCGGAACCTGGCGTATCTTGACAGGACGCAGAGCGTCCGTCAGGCTGATGCATGATGCAGTTTCTTGCTGTTCTGGTGAGCGCCCTTTGCCTGCTGACGATGCAGGCAAGGGCGCAGGCTCCGCCGCAACGCGCGGCCGTAGATGCTGCATTTTTCGAGACTCGTGTTCGTCCGGTGCTCGCTGTGAACTGTTACGGCTGCCATGGGCCGGAAAAGCAGGCCAACATGCTACGGGTCGACTCGAGAGAATCTCTGCTGCGTGGTGGAAAACGAGGTTCCGCCCTGGTCCCCGAAAAGCCGGAGGAAAGTCTGCTGATCCAAGCTGTCCGCCATCAGGGGTTGCAGATGCCCTTGGGGGGGCGGCTCGAAGATTCCGAGATCGACGCCCTGGCAGATTGGGTGCGCGGGGGCGCGCCGTGGCCTGCTACGGTCGTTGCCGACGCCCTCGACGATGGTCGTTATGAACGGCTGGTCAGGGATCACTGGGCTTTTCAACCGATTGAGAAGACGCCGCTTCCGCAGGTCACGGAGGCGCGGTGGTCCCATCCCACGGATCGCTTCATTTATCGGGCTCTGGAAGAGAAAGGGCTTTCTCCGGCCGAGCCGGCCGAGCGCCGGATTTTGATCCGGCGTTTGAGTTATGTGTTGACAGGTCTGCCTCCGACGGCGGAAGAGAGTGATCGCTTTGCAGCGGATGACTCGCCTGAGGCTTATGAGCGATTGGTCGACCGCCTTCTCCATTCCCCTCGGTTTGGCGAGCACTGGGCGCGTCATTGGCTCGACCTCGTGCGCTACGGAGAAACACGCGGCTACGAGTGGAACTACGAAATCATCGGAGCTTGGCGGTACCGCGATTATCTGATCCGGGCCTTCAATGCGGATGTTCCTTATGACCAGCTCGTGCGCGAGCACATTGCGGGAGATCTGCTCGAGAAGCCCCGCATCAACAGCGGTGAACAAATCAACGAGTCCATGATCGGAACGGCATTCTATCGTCTGGGAGAGGCCGGTCATGACGACTGCATCAAGTTCCGCGGCATCGGCCTGGATGTCATGGACAACCAGATCGATACCTTGACGAAGACCTTTCAGGCACTTACGGTTTCTTGCGCCAGGTGTCACGACCACAAGATGGATCCGATTCCTACCGAGGATTACTACGGGCTTTACGGCATCCTCAACAGTAGTCGTGTCGTTGTTCATTCGATTGACACGGTGGATGTGCACGCCCAGTCAATGGCGCGGCTTCGGGACTTGAAGGAACAGATACAGGAGGAGTTGGCAAAGCTCTGGCTGAGGGAGGCCAAAGATGTAGAGTCCTACCTCACTCACCTGACGCCATTGCAGGGGACTCCCACAAACGCTCAGGACGGCTTGGACCAAGAGCGCTTGGAAGCTTGGCGCAAGGTCCTTACCTGTCCGGATCACGGATGGGTCGACCCCGGGCATCCGTGGGCGCTGCTGCTCGACCAGACCGCAAGCGGCAAGAAATCAGTGGCGCTGGCGGCCGGCAAGATCGTTGGCCGCTACCGGGAAGAGGCTGCTGAGCGCGCTGAGTTCAACCGGGTCAACTTCGAGACCTTCGGCGACTTCCGGTCGCATGTCACCCCCGATTGGCGCGCCTCCGGAGCGGGCTTGCACGGCGGGTCGTCTGATAGTGGGGAGTTCGCGGTTGCCGGAGAAGGCGATCGTGCAGTCTCAGGTATTTTCCCAGCCGGCGTCTACACCCATACGATTTCCAACCGTCTGAACGGAGCCTTGCGCTCCCCTGAGCTGCCGAAGAACAAGAAGTACCTGAGTCTTCGCGCTATGGGCGGCATGCTCGGGGCTCATCGAACTGTGATTGACAACTGTGCGATTGGGGAAAAGTACCAGATTCTCGGCAGCAACCGGTTGCAATGGAACAAGCTGAAGACTTTTGCAGAGCAAGACAGGCTGCCGGTTGTTGTCGAGTTGATTACAAAGTGGGAGAACCCCCGTATCCCTGATCGACCCCGCCGTCTGAAGGGTCCCCTCGAGCACATCGACACGCCAACTTCGTATTTCGGGGTAGTCGAGGCCGTGTTGCACGATGTGGATGAGACACCCCGTGAGGAGTTGTCGCACTTGATGCGGCTGTTTGAAGGCGGTCCTCCGAGCGATTGGCAGGGCCTGGTCTCTCGATATGCCGGTGTGATCGAAAAGGCTGTTGCGAACTGGACTACAGGCCGAGCTACCGATGATGATGCGCTGTGGCTCGATTGGCTCGTGCGCAACGACCTGCTTTCCAACCGAGCGGACGCGACACCCGGCTTGCGCAGGTTGATCGATGAGTTTCGCCGGATTGAGGCTGGAATCTCGAAGCCCCGTGTTGTCGAGGGGGTGGCGGATGGCGGTCCCGGACATGATTTCCCGGTTTTGGTTGGCGGCGGTCCGAAGAGTTTCGGGGAGCCTGCACCGCGCCGTTTCCTGCAACACCTTTTCGGAAGGGAGCCGCTGAATGGCTCAGGAAGCGGCCGCCGCCGGCTCGCTGACGTGCTTGCGAGCCCTGACAACCCTCTTACCGCGCGTGTGATGGTGAATCGCATCTGGCATCACATCTTCGGGCGCGGGATTGTGACGTCTGTCGACAATTTCGGGCTGCTAGGTGATCGGCCCACTCATCCCGAGCTGCTTGACTATTTGGCTGGGCGTTTTGTCGAGGACGGGTGGTCGATCAAGAAGATGATCCGACTGATCGTGTTGTCTCAGGCCTTTCGGCAGGCGGGTGAGGCCACGCCCCGGGCTCATCAAGTCGATCCACTCAACAAGCTGCTCCACCATTACCCCCTTCGGCGGCTGGAAGGAGAATCATTGCGTGACTCGATCCTGCTGATGTCGGGAAAGCTTCGGGATTCGATGTTCGGCCCCAGCATTCATCCGCACCGAGCCGAGGCGAAGGACTACCGCCGGCTTTTTTCAGGCCCTCTCGACGGCGCAGGGCGGCGCAGCATCTATCTCAAGGTCACTCGTATGGAGGGTATGAAGTTCCTGGAGACCTTCGATTATCCAAACCCGCTCGTAACGCGCGGCCGGCGTGACGAAACGAATGTTCCCGCCCAGGCGCTAACGCTGCTGAACGATCCGTTCGTAATCAGCGAGGCCCAGACCTGTGCTGAAAGGCTCTTGGCACAGCCGGCCGGGTCTGTCGAGGAGCGCATCGATCATCTGTTCCGCACGGCGTTGGGCCGCGGCCCAAGTTCTCAGGAACTGGAGCGCTTCCGCGGACTCGCCGCCAAGTTGGCCGGCTTGCATCAGGTTCCACTGGAGGAATTGCCTTCGAGCCTGAAGGTGTGGAAAGATCTGGCTCACGCGGTTCTGAATCTCAAGGAGTTTCTCTATATGCAATAGTGACCAATAGTGTGCTAAACTGGTGTTGAAAGTTCGAAGCGTCCAGCATTATTCAAGTGCTCTGGCAGGCGTAGAGAACATGAGCGGGAGTCGGATGGGGCTCCCGCTTAGTTTTTCTGACTCCTTTTGCTAAGTTTCTGTAGCAACGGATCGTTCAAGTTCGCATTTTGAGTGATTTGAATGAGACGGTTGCGTCGCGCTTTGTTCCATGGAGCGTAATGGCGCTCGGTCGTGTTGATACTGCTGTGTCCGAGAAGCGTACTGACATCTTCAATCGACACATCATTCGAGAGCAGCTCCACGGCGAACGTGTCGCGCAAGCGATGCGGCTTGAAGTCGGCGACGCCGGCTTTGCGAGCTACGGCTTTAAGTCGCTGTCTCCAAAATTTTGTTGCTGTAGCGGGCTTCGATTCACCTGACCAAAAGAAGTACGGGCTCCTGTTGAGGGTGATTGAACGAAGCGATTCAATGACGGGATCGGGCAAGTAAGCGATTACGAGTTCGCCCGTTTTGGCGCGGCGAAGAATGAGGGTGTCGCCGTTGATGTGATTGCGGCTGCAGGTAACGGCATCCTGGATGGAAAGCCCGGCATAGCGCATGAGAAGGATGAGGGCTTTTTCTTGGATATGGTCTTCGGCCGCGACAACGAGCGAGAGCATTTCATCCCGGTTGAAGGGAAGGGTGGGATTGCTGACGACCTTGGGGTTGAGGACGTTGCTCATGGGGAAGTGATCGATCCAGCCTTCCTTGACGGCGAACCGGAAGAAGGTGCGGAGCAGAGTGAGCCGCAGCTTGGTGGTGCTGGTTCTGGTGGTCCAGCTGTCGCGCCAGAGGCGGATTTCATCCTGCGTGAAGCTGTTGAGGTCAGTGAGACCGTGCTTGTTGGCGTAGCGAGTCCAATCACGGAAGAGGTAGTCGTAGTTTTTGAAGGTAGAGTCCGATCGTTTGCGAGCCCGTACCTCATGCAAGAAGATGCTGAAGGCTTCGGACAGTTTCATCGTTGTGCTCGCTGCTTCTGCCTTCGATGGTAGGTGGGGGTAGGCTGGAAGTTGTCGGCCTCCCCGCCTGGGAACCAGCGGTAGAGGGTACAGGGGTGTATGCCGACACGACGGGCGATGTCGGCCTTGGACAGGCTTCCTTCCCGTAGCAGTGACTGCACCAGTTTGACGATTTCCGAGTCGTGAAACTTCGAGGCCTTGCCCCACGGGCGATTGTTACGCCGAGCCGCGTCGATTCCGGCCCTAGTACGTTCGGAGATCAGGCGCCGCTCCATCTGGGCAAAGGCCGCGATGATGGTGAATACGGCTTCGCCGGCGGCAGAGCTAGTGTCGATGCCTTCGGTGAGGGATTCGAGCCCGACGTTGCGAGTGCGAAGTTGCTCGACGACTTCGACCAAGTGGGAGACACTGCGGCCCAGCCGGTCGAAGCGCCAGACGACGAGGGTGTCACCGGTGCGAAGAGAGTCGAAGAGCCTCACGAGCTCGGGGCGGGAGCGGCTAACGCCAGAAGCGTGCTCTGTGTAGATCCGCTCACAGCGGGCTTGCTTAAGGGCGCGGATCTGCAGATCAGGGTCCTGGTCAACGGTGGACACACGGGCGTAGCCGATGCGCATGTCGTGGCTCCCTTGAAAACAGTTTAGCGGTTGATTGTGTCATCGCAACATTGTTCACGAGATGAGAAAGCGCCCACAACACAATATAGTCACGGATTTCACACACAGAAATCTTGATCGTGTACCCGGGCCACACCTTCATGTTTGTTTCGGAGCTTCGTCCGAGTGCTCGCCAATGAGATCACTGGACAGCAATTCAAGACGAGCAGCCGAAGGTAAGAATCCGAACCGCAGAATTCCGTCATAACGCCTGTATTGTTGAACCCGAGTCATGACTTGCTCTGCCCGTTCCCGATCTGGATCGCGTGACGTCCAATCGCCCTGTCTTGCAGCAAGCAGTTCTTTGTACCGCTGGAGTAGAGGTGACTTGAAGGGCTCTTCAGCCGACATATTGGCAATCTCTTCCTCACGAAAGGCCACAACGATCATGGCCTCAAACAGACGAGATTCGAACTGCTGTGCCAGAGTTCTATCCACAGCGCCGTTTACTACCTTGTCAACGACATCGGCGTCAGAAACCTGGCGGTGTCTGAATTTCTGATAGAGGTTCGGGTCGATCGTCTGAACGATGAGCAACACAGCGGCTGTTATGGCGAACGATCGCAGGTTGCTTTGTAGGGACGCGTACACCAATCCCAGCCGGTGGATGGCCTGTGCGATCTGTCGAAGGCTGAGGTCATGCGCTCCAAAGAACACCTTCAATAGATTTCGAACGGATTCCTCTTCGTTGTCCGAAATGACGGTCCGATCTGCGGTCCGCTTGAAGTAGTCGTTGACTCGTATCCCATCGAGCTGCGCATCGATAAACCTGTCTCGATCAGAGGCTGGGAGGCGGAAGTCCGCATCGAAGAACCGCCGTAGATACCCCTCGGCGTCGAAATCGCTGCCGTAAACGGCTCTGATCGAATGCGCGAGCTGGGAACGATTGACTGCCAGCACGAAGACAATGCGGTCGACGGCGAACAAGTGCTTGGCGATCTCAAGGAGCTCGACAGCATAGGAAGGGCGGCAACGGTCCAGTTCATCGATCATCACGATGAGGGGTCGATTCTCGCTGGACTGCGACAACGTTACCGCCATGTCTTTGAGAGCCGCCCTGAAACTATCAATTGCTACTTTCGTATCTTTGTATTCGGTCAGTCTGCCCTCGGCATAGGACGCGAGGGTTTGTCCTAGTTCCTTTTCCAAGAGTGGGTTGACATCCAGCATTCCTGCGGTTGCGAGTCGAATCACTCCCGGAACGGCACGCTTCAGAACCTCCTTGGCCGCCCTTTTCGTCTCGTCGATCTTCTTGTTCAGCGGGCCGTTCCTACATTCGTTGAGGCCCTCTGTCAGTTCTGTGGAGAGCGCGACAAGAGGGTCCCCGGAGAAGTCGTTCTCCCATGCGTTGAACTCGATGACAGGAAACCCTTGGTTACGAAGGTACTGCTGCCATATCCTGAGGAACGTGGTCTTCCCAGCTCCCCACGCGGCATCGACGGCCAAGACGCACGGACCTTCGAGAGAACCGACGAGGTGGGTGAGAACCTCCACCGCCTCCTTGCGCTCAAGAAGGTCGTACTTGAATGGATCATCCTGAGGCACTTCGATTTCTTTGGGTTGGATGCGTATTCCCATATTCGTTCTTTCCGAGCGAGGGAGCAGGGAGCAGCTCCGATCGGTCCTCCATCGTGAAGTAGATTATTCCTCCCATACGCGGGGACCCGTCATCTCCCGGCTGGCAGACGTGGAAACTAGTGGGTTTCATACGGGCCGAGAAACCGCTCACCGTTGAAGTGGATGAGGTGGTCAGGCGCATCGGCCACCCAGACCTCGGTTTCCCAAGCAATCTCGGGCAGGTACTCCCGCATCGCAGCTCGGTCAAGGAATGTTGTGACGAACACAAGGCCTGCGGTAGAGCCGGTGAAGAGGTCCTTGAGCTGGTTGTGTCGAAGTGGATTCACCGGACCGTGCGAGGTAACGGCTTCGATCAGTACGAGCCAGTTGCGTTCGACGTAGTGCACCACTGCGTCCGGCATTTTGCCGTGCGGGTCGATCTCCACGCCAAGATTTCTCAGGTACTCGGTGTCATAGAGCAGATGCTTCTCACCCGCATCGCCGACATAAACAACGTGGCCGCCGGGGGTGAAGCGTGGCGCAAACTGCTCGATAATCTCCTTGACGAGCACGTTCTGCCCGCCGGCAGTCAATTCAAGTTGCCGGCTGTCGGGGAGCGTGACGGGGATCCGCTCCATCTGCCGCGCTATCTCACGGAGGCGGTTCTTGCCAGCTATCGATTCGAGATAAGCGGACAGGCTCGAATCCCACTCGTCGGTCTCAAAGCTGCGCAGCAGCGCAAGGGCGGACGGTTCGATCTGGTAGACGTTCTTCGGGCTGTTCGGTGGCCGCTTGGGATTGTCTGGATTGAGAACAACGAGACCCATCTCGATGAACTGATGAAGGGTAAATCGACGGATCGTCTCGCGTGTGTTGGGCGCGTATTTTCTACCGTAGTTCGCGGCGATCCAGTCCATCAGTTCGGTGACGCCGCGGAGTGGTGCTGTTGACATGGACCATGAAGCTGCAGGAGCCAGATCGAGCAAGCCAAGAAGTGTGAGTGCTGATCGGTCGTTGGTTTGCCCTCGGGGTGCCTAGAGAGCTTTCAAAATCCTTATCGTGGCCTGAATCCTTCGTTTGACCTCTATCGGGTCGTCTCCTTCGCTCATCGCGGCAATCTCCTCTCTGACCATTCGGTTGATCACGTCCTGCGAAGGAATCGAGCCGTCAACTCGACGGCCCATCCGTTCGAGGTCCTCGACGTCCGGGAAACGCAACGTACGCAGATCGGCGGCATTGACTTGGGTATGTCCGCTGAATTGGCGGAAGTAAGCGTCGACAGCGGTGCTGTTGAGGAAAACCGCAAGCCCCTTGGCCAGGTCTTCGGGAAGGCCCGCATTCTCGCGATGCAGGACGTTCAGCTTGTTATCGAAAGCGACCGCTTCGGCGACGATGCGGTCAGGATCGTACAGAGCGGCGACCACACGGCGCTTCTCCTCCTTGGCGCTGAAGCGGTTGATCAGAACGTACCAACCGGAGGGCAGCAAAAGCTCGTCATTGGGTCCGCTCACGGCTATGCTGTTGGGTTTCTGTCCGGAGGAGTTCGGCCAGGAGACGAAGCCGTCAGCGAAGTGTCGAGGGAAGATGAGCGGAGCGTCACCTAAGCGGGCTTCAGCGTGCAAGTGTTGCTTGGACCGGAAGCCTACGACACGCCCGGTGGAGACGGAAACGCCTAGATCGGCGAGTGTATTCGGGAGACCTCTCATCTGCTGAGAGATCCGGGCCTCGGTCTCGTCCGGGACCACGTGTAGAACGAACTCCTTATCAGCCGAGTGAATCAGCTCTGCCGGTTCGATCATTCGCTCAACGAGACCGCTGTCAGCCGGTCCGTGAGACGTTGTGACCTTGATCGACGTGAGGGGTCGCCCTCGAACGCCGTGAAAGATAACGTTCTCCTGGAGAACGTCATCACCGGAGAAGGCAGCATTGCGAGAATCGTAAACGTGGATTCGCCTGAAGGCGAAGTCGTGAGCGAGCGCTTGCCGGAATCGGCGGAAGTAGGCCCCGTTCATGAAGCTTCTCGGGGTGATCGCCACGAGCTCGCCGTCTTGTTGAAGAAGCTCGAGTGCCAACCAGACGAAAGCCGAATACAAGTTGCTCGTTTCAATGCCGGCCGCACTCAAGCGAGCGCGTTCCGGGCTGTCGCTTCGGAGCTTGCGGTAGGGCGGATTCATGATCGCCACGTGAAAGCGTGGCAGATCCTTGAAATCGAAGAGCCCTCTGTCGCCAATGAAATCAGGGGCCGCAAGAATGAAGTTCTCGCTGCGCAGTTCTCCTGTAAACGTGACGCCGGATTCGAGGCACACGCTTCGGCAATGCTCGAAATCGCGGATTTGCAGCGCCGGATTTTGGTCAACAGAAGACACTCGGGCATGGGCGATTCGTATGTAGCGATTACCCTTGGAAACAGTTTAGCGGTTGGTTGTGTCATTGCGACGTTGCTCGCAACGCAATAAGGGCGTCCAAGACGCCGTTACGGAGGGCCGACTGCAACGTAGCAGAAAGGATCGTTTCTGCAATGGTCAGAATCAGACCACAAGCCCGCGCGTGCCGGGGAGAACGGTTGCCGACCGGGAACACCTGCCTCCACGCCGATGCCGAGTAGGGGGAGGAGGCCACCTGCTGGAATCCCGGCAATCCCCGCCCGTCTGCTACGCTGAACGAGGCGTCCGCTGGGAGCGTTTGGCGTAAGCCGAAAATCACGGCAGTCCTCCCCCATGTCCCGAAGGGTCCGTCAAGCGAGAAGGTCACGGCGGCTGGGGACTTTGCGTCTCACGCAACGATCAAACGCACCATGCTGCGGTACGATGCGTACCTTCTCCCGGCGATGATCCATCCCGACGCCGTCGCGTAGATGACAGCCAACGCCCTGCATGACGTGCTCGAGGCTACTGGCTATCTCACGAACGGCCAGCCTGCGCCCGGTGTGCACCTGAGCGAGGAGGACTGCGGCAAGCATCGGGCTCGGGATTTCACTCCTGACGCTCTGTGGCGGGGGGAGTCGGCGCTTACCGTTTATTTCAAACACGAACAGGAAGAGCCGTCCGCTGACGAGGTCGCTGGATGGCGTCAGGCGATCTGGAACAAGGGTTTCGCACCGTTGCTGTGGGTAGTTTCGCCGGACAAGGTCGATATCTACAACGGCTTCGGACGACCCCAAGAAGCTGGAGACGCCGCTGCGCACCTGCTTCAAACCTTCGAGAGTATCGAAGAGGGTCTGGATAAACTCGATGCTTTCGCAGGTAGGCTCGCCATGGAGACGGGCGAGTTTTGGCAGAAAGTCCCGAATGTTAATCGCAAGACCAGCGTTGATCAACAGCTCTTGTCCGATCTCGCTGCGCTTGAGAAGGATCTCACAAACAAGAAGGGTTTGGACCGTCTCAGCGCACAGGGGCTGATCGGCCGTTCGATATTCACTCAGTATTTGATCGATCGCAGAATTGTCACGAGCGATTTTCTCAGATCCAAGTACGGCTATGGCACTCTCGCCGGCATACTGCGCCATCGTCCGGCCACGGAACGATTGTTCGGCTGGCTTCGAGAGACTTTCAACGGCGACATGTTCCCATTGGAGGGCTCATCCCTTCCCGATGACCAATGCCTTCTCAGGGTTGCGGACTTCCTCGAGGCAATGGATCCCGTATCGGGACAACTGCCGTTTTTTCCGTATCAGTTTGATGTGATACCGGTGGAGTTGATCAGCTCGATCTACGAGCAGTTCGCCAATTCTAAGCCGAAGCAGTCGTCTAAGGAATCCGAGCCTTCATCGCAGGGTGACCAATCCGAAACGGATGTATTCTACACTCGTCTGTCGCTTGTTTCATTGGTGCTCGACGAGATTACGGAGGGATTAACCGGAAAGGAAACCGTGCTTGACTTGACCTGCGGGTCAGCGGTTTTCCTGGTCGAAGCCTTGCGAAGATTGGTCGCCCTCCGTTCCGGCGCGGACGGACCGAGTCGCGAAACCATCCGTTCAACACTGCACCGGCAGATTTACGGCGTTGATATCAGCGAACCCGCGGTGCGAGTCGCGGCATTCAGCCTTTATCTGGCGGCCCTGGAACTCGATCCGGATCCGCAGCCGCCCGAGGCGCTGAAGTTCGAGCCGCTTATCGGAAGAACACTTATCGTAGGCGACGCATGGCATGTCAAAGAAACGCCTGAAGGACGGGCAGTGTTAACCGAACAGGATGGCCCAAAGAAATTCGATCTCATTGTGGGCAACCCGCCGTGGAGCTATAAAGGCAAATCGGCGCGGGCGGCGAGACGTTCCAGGACGACCACCGATGATATCCATTCTCCTCGCGGGGTCAGCTTGGATTTCGTCAATTTGGCTATGCAGTTCGCGTCTCCTGAAACTCGATTCGGTTTGGTTTTGAGAGCTATTCAATTCTTCAGTCGCAGCAAAACAGGCGCCACAACTTCACGCGAACTCATCGAAAAGCTGTCTCCTGTAACCTTGATTAACCTGTCGTACCAGTCGGACTGGCTCTTTTCGCGAAGCAAGTCGCCTGCGGTTGTTCTCTTCGCGGGTCACCGGTCCTCAGACCGTGCCGAAATTACTACCGTGCAGGTCCCTTGGTCACCGGCCGGCGCTCAAACCCACACGTTCGAGATCGCACGTGACGATGTCATCACACTACCGATGGCTGTTTGGCAAAGGAAGCCGGAGTTTCTCAAGGCCGCTTTTTTTGGTTTACGTCGCGATCTTGCATTGTTAGACAAGTTGACCTCCAACCACGCATCTCTGGGCGAGAGGCTAAATGGACTCGGCACGAAACTGCGCTCGGGCCTGAAGGTTGGCGATCGAAGCCGGGATTCGAGTTTTCTCCACGATCTTCCTCTACTGACCAAGGCCGATTTGCAGCCGTTTTCGGCATCAAGGGATTTATTCTTGTATAACGGCGAGGGAGCTCAATGGCCGCGCAGTCGTGACTTCTATCGAGCGCCCTTGCTGCTCATCCGGGAATACCTGGAGAGCGACAGCCGGCCCGTCGCCGCCGTGTCAGATCGGGACGTCGTGTTTAACGATGCCTTTTACGGCGCGGCGTTGCCGACCGAGCGATCCGAGACGGCCCTGATTCTGGCCGCAATTCTGAACTCGTCGCTCGCATCCTGGTTTTTTCTCATGACCTCTTCCACCTTCGGACTATGGAAGCGGAGGGTGTTGATTGGGGACGTAGAATCTGCTCCGATTCCCGATCTCGAGACGACCTCACATTCCGAAGCAGGTCGGCATTTGCTGAAGATCGCCCATGAACTGCAACGAAGCCCGCCGGAAGGTAACGATTGGCGAGAACTCGATGAAGCCGTCTTCGATCTGTACGGTCTGGACGCCGCCGACCGTATCGTCGCGCGAGACGGTCTATTCCGAGCAACGTGGCAATGGAGGATCGGCAAACGTCAATCGGCGGCGGCTGCCAAGATAGACCCGCACGTTCTTGCCTATGCAAACGCGTTTCTGGAAACGATAGACACTTGGCTCTCGGCGACCAAGTGTCGCCGCATGCGGGGCGAGATCTTCAATTTTCCCGCATCTACGCCACTTAGAGTCGCTCGTTTTGTTATCGAGGAGCACAGTGGCCCCTCGATGGCGGAGGTAATACAGCCGGATTGTAGCTTGCGAGACGTTCTACGCCGGATTGGCGAACGTCTGGATGTCCAGCTTGGAGCCTCCCTGGTCGGACAGCGGACGTTGCGGGTATACGGTCCCGATGAAGTCGTCGTCGTCAAACCCGCTGCCCGTCGGCACTGGATGGAGGTGTCGGCACTGGAGGACGCGGATGCCGTCATCGCGGAAAGCGTCTCTGGAATCATCGAGTGAGGCTGCCGCTTAACGTTCCAGTCGCCACCGGCCGGCCCTTCATTGAGCTTGCCCGTGAGGTCGCGACAATAATCCTGCACACCGTCGAGGCCGGCTGGCTGCTCGCTCTGGAATTCCGTGACGTAAGCGTGGGAGCCCAAGAACTAGCAATTACGGAACGGCTGCGCGATGGCATGCGTAGTGCTCTGAACTCCGGGATGTTTGCCTGGAAGGGAAGAATGGTCGTGCTTTCTGGAACCGAATCGCGCTCTCGTCCGGAGGTTATTTTGCCGGATGGTCGAACCGACATTCCGATTCTTGTGATCGAGATATTCCTAAGGTTCGGCGACCACGACCCCCATGCGATCATTGAGTGCAAACGTATCGCCGGAAGTGATTCCCATTTGTGCCGCGAGTATGTCGTGGAAGGTATCGACCGTTTCCGGCTTGGCAAGTATGGCGGGAACCACTCGACCGGATTCATGGTTGGGTATCTGATCGCCGACGATACGCAGGACGCCGCAACGGGTATCAACCGCTATCTGAACCGTGCATCACGCGGTGCCGAAAACCTGGAGCCGTCAAATCTCGGAGGCGCGCCCCGGGCTTGGCGGAGTACTCATCCGCGGGCGGCGAGTTCGTCAATAGAACTGCATCATGTATTTTTGTCATTTGTAGGGTCGTAATTAGGGCAAGATCGATGGCTGAGTGGTTACGGTGGCCGTTCGAGCACCGCACCAATTGAGGATCTTGACGGCTTCACAAACTCATAGCTAGTGTCCGTCGTTTTTGTCCGCCCACAAGTCGACCAGCCAGTTCTTGTCGTACTGGCATCTGAGCATTGCAGAAAGCATCCTTTCCGCAACACGTCCCCGGATGGGTTCCCTACTCCAGGCTTGGTCGGAGGTGCGTCTTGCAGTTAGTCAAGCCTAGCCAAGACGCCGATTTCGTTGGGCCGAAGGCTGTACATCACGCGCTCGTTATCAAGTAACCACAAAGAGAGTTGTAGCTAAGGCCGCTCTGCGACTAGAGCCTCGGTGAGTTCGGCGAGTGATCTCACACCTGCGACGAGCGCGGCTTTTAGCTTCCGCTGCTGAATGAACAGATACCGCCACTGTCCGTACTTCGTGCCGCTCATCTTCTTGCACCAGAGGCGTGCAGACTCGCTCTTGAGCGCGGTGTTGGGCCTGACCTCACCCTTTGTCTCAGCCAGCCACATTACTTCCCCACCATCCGGCTCACGTGTAGCAAGGATGAAGTCGGGGTAGTACTGCCGCGGCCGGTTGCCTTCGTAGTAGGTCACCGAGAACCCAAGACGCTCGTTCTTGAAATACCGGACGACGTCCTTTGCACGATCAAGGAAGTCCGCAAATCGTTTCTCGAGATCTGTATGGCAGGGTACTTTGTTCGTGTGGCAGCGCTTGCCGTTTGCCACAATTCCTGTCCACTGGAAGCGGCGCAGGTTCGATGTGTCGAGCCACTCGGGGTTGCCGAGGATTGGCACCGTTTCGACACCGGCTGAACCCGCACCGCGGATGGCGGTGTTCAGAGCATCGAGAGCTTGTTGCCGCCAGTGGTAGATTCCGACATCTCGTCGGTCGCTATGGGCGCCATCGACATGCATAGTCGCGACACGGGAATCGAGGTAGCGACTGGACACGTCGAGTAGCTCGTCGAAAGTCGGTCCGATGCCAAGGTCAGCCGCCGTCCCTGGGTTGGTCTGCTGGAACAGCTCCCCGGCCATCTGGAAGGCGATGCGAATCACCGGCCATTCCTTGCGGAACTCATCAAGTGTCATGATCGCCTCGGGCGCACCCCCCACGACGGGACGAACATGCACACTAGGCGGCGTCGCCTTCGGGTTGAGCCGGAGCTGTGGCATGTCCTCGATTCGCACGAGGTCTGCCAGTGACTCTGTCACCCCAGCCGCCCACGAACGAACATTCGGCACGGCGACGCGAAACTGGGCCTTCCTCGATACGGGTTCGATCCAGTGGAGATCCTCGCCCCACTTTCCGGTTTTGGCACGTTTACGCTTCTCAACCGGGAAGCCGACGAAGGGGATGCCGAAGGCATCAACTGTTTCCTCACCCCCTCCCGGCCGCTCGTCCAGCGGCTGGTGCAAGGTGTCGTAGTTCGTGCGCCGCAAGCCGCGGCCGATGATTTGCTCAGTCAGCAGTGGCGACCCGAAAGCGCGCAGGCCCAGGATGTGGGTCACGCTCTTCACGTCCCATCCCTCGGAGAGCATGTTGACGCTTACGATGGCGCGCACGTGCTCACCGGGTTTGCCCTTCGAGCCGACCGTGTTCACCATCTCACGAATCACGGCCTCTCTCCCTTTGTCGGCATCGAACACCTTCGAGTCGATCTGGATCGTCACCCAACGTGTGCGGTTTTCGTCGTCCGGGTTTCTCAGCAGGTCGTACTCGTGGATTAGGTGCTCGAAGAGCCAGGACGCGCGCTGGGCGCTATCGACGACGCAGAGCAGCACCGGGCTCGGCCCGCGCGCGAACTCGAATAAACCCGTCCACTCGTCGTGATCTTTCTTCCAAGACGAGTAGATGCTCGCGATTGCTCCCTTGCAGGAACCCAGGTACTCCTCCTTGGTCTTCGCACCCTTCACGAGGTCCCACAGGTCCAGATACACTCGACCCTGTTCGTCGGGGTCAGGGAGCCGCACCACCTTGACAAGCTCGGATTCGAAGGCGTCGTAGACCGAGAAGTCAGTAACCAGCCACTCGTAGAGCGTGCCCTCGGGCTTCGTCGAACCTGAGCCGTACCATGGTGTTGCCGAGAGGTCGATCACCAGCGAGAGGCGAGCGGCCTTCGAGACGCGCTCGAGGATCTGACTCCATTTGATGTAGCCAGGGTCCTCGCCTTTCTTGGTGCGCTTCTTGCCGTAGACGTGATGCGCCTCGTCGTTGATAACGACGAGGTCACGCCATCCACCGAGCATCCGCCGGATGGCCGCTTTCGGATCCTGTCGGGAGCGGCGCTGCATCGCTCGCAGCACCGCCTGTGGGACGAACCGGCCGGCTTCGAGTGGTACTTGTCCCTCGTCAATCCAGTCGTCGCGCTTCCCTTCGAGCGGGAAGCCCTGCCAGTTGCGCACAAGCACGTTCGGACGAAACTCCTCACGGTACTCTGGCGGCACGATGTCGAAGCCGTCGTAGAGGTTATGCTCCCCCGTCGGGTCGAGCCCGTCGCCGCGTGGCACGCCGCTGACCCGGTCGCGCACAGTGAGGTTCGGCACCAGTACCAGGAAATTGGCCGAGAGGGACGAGCCGCTCACTTTGCGCTTGTGCAGTGTGGACCAAGTGACAAGGAGCGCCATTACCACGGTCTTGCCAGTACCGGTGGCGAGTTTGAGCGCGTAGCGCAGGAGCTCTCCGGTTTCGGGCATCTTGCGCCGGGTCTGCACCTCGTACAAGTAGATGACAGCCTCGACCGCTTCCTGCTGGCAGAAGAAGAAGCGCTTGGCGGTTGCTCGACGCTCCTCACCGCGTTCGAACCACCACTCGAGCAGCCGTCGCGTCACTCCCGCTGTGCCCGGGTACCCAGCAGCACGCCACTCGCGCACCTCGTCCCGGAGTTGATTGACGAAATCGTTTCGTTGCTCGGCGCTGGCAAGCAGGTCCTCGAAAAGCCCTGCCTGCTTACCAATAATGCCGCCGATGCCGCCCTTTGCGTCCTTCGCGGAGGCTAGGAAGCGCATCGACGGGCGACGGCCTTCGGCGAGCTTCGACCGCCCACCGGTCAGGAGCTGGTAGTGCTTGTCTGGCTCCTGAAAGGCGTCGCAGATGACGACGCGATCGACAACATAGGCCATCGCCGTATTCCCTTACGCTAAATCCCGGACGACGGTGGACTCATTGCCGTAAACATCTACGACCTTGACAGCGATGCGTTGGTAGCCTCGCACAGAAAACGGCGCCGAGGAGAGCTTGAGCGTGAACTCCTCCGTGTCCACCTTGGCTTTGAGAGCGGCCTTAATGTTCGGCTTTTTCTTGAAGTCGAAGAACATCTGGCAGTCGACAAAGCAGTCGCCGTCGTAGTCCTCGTCGAGGTACCAAGCCGAGACGTAACCCGAGTCTGCTGTTTTGTATTCTGTAGTGCGGCGCTTGCGGTCAAAGAGAGCCACACCGTTGAGAGTGACGCAGATCTGCTTCTCCTTACCATTTCTTGTGACCACCACATCGATGTCAGGAAGCGCGAGCGGTGAGAAGAGCATCCCCGGCTGCGTCGCCTTGAGGCCTTCGGCGAGCGTATCCGGGCGGATCATGATCAGCTCGATTTTGATCTTGCCGCGCTTCTCGAGTGCAGATTTGACTTCCCCGACGTTCGCCTCGAAGGCCCAGCCGAGCAGGTGGACCTCCAAGATACCTGAGGAGAGCGCGTCCTGGACGGCGTCATTGATCTGCTTGCCGGTTACGCGGCCTGAGAGCGGCCCGACAGAGATGGCGATCTTTTCCTGCTCGGTTTCCGCGATTGCGTGCACGAAGCCCGTCGCTCCCTGGATCGCGGCGTTTCTGCGATAGAGCCGGCAGATCACTTGGATGTAGTTCTCAAGTTTGGCTGCCTCACCGACGACGTAGCCTTTCCAGTCTTCGACGGAGTAGCGGCCGAGAGACATAACCTCGAAGGGACCGCAGACGCGTGCTGCATCCTTGTCAACTTCGGGCTTATCTACCATACCTATCTGTTCAGGTTCGAGGTCATACGCCAGACTCCTCAATGTGATTCTGGGAGTATATGCGTACACAAAGTTCCCGGAGACTTTTCCGTTGCGGGTTCTGTAATGATCGAAGGTTGCACCGAGAAGTCTTTGTCGAGCGATGTTCATGGCGACTCGGGATGTGTCACACGTAACCCATCGTCGGCCAAGCTTCTCAGCGCAGTATGCAGTCGTCCCAGATCCACATGTAGGATCAAAAATTAGATCGCCAGGATCACTAGTCATGGAGATGCAGCGTTCTATGGTCAAGGGGCTTGTTTGCACTGAATAGAGCTTGGCAGAAAAGGTTCCAAGGATCGTGTCGTCCCAGACATTGGTGAAGGGCATGAAAGGAAAATCATCTTCGAAACGTTTGTAGGCCAGAATCCGCCCTACAGAGACGACTCGCCCAATCTCGACGAGGCGCTTCATCCCCTCTTCTGTCGTCTTCCAATGGGTCCCAGGGCTCGGCAGAAACTCTCGGTTTTTGAATTTAATTGCTGGTGACCCAGACTGAGTCTCACCGGGACTCACGATCGTGTCTGCTCGAAAACGTCGCCCCTTAGGAAGAGGTTTTTCGTCACGTATCTCCGCGGCGGTCAGTCGCCTTACGTGACCGTCCTCTAGTTCGATCCAGTTATACGTGCCGCCCTCAGTACGTTCGCGCTTAGGCTGCCATAGCTTTTGGTATTTGACAGAGCTCTTATCTATTGCGTACCAGAGCAGAAAGTCATACGAGCGGCTCAGGAGCTCAGATGAGAAAGCGGCCGTTTTGGCGAAAGCGATCTGAGCCACGAAATTCGCCGCACCGAATACCTCATCGAGTAATTGCCTTGCTATGTGAACGTTATCATCACTGATCTGCATAAACAAACTACCTGACTCGGTCAGGAGCTCTCGGCACACGTATAGGCGTTCCTGAAGATAGGTCAAGTAAGAATGGACCCCGAGTGACCAAGTATCTCGGAATGCCTTGATTGTCAGTACATCGTCGGAGTGGTCCTTGTCATCATTCTTTGTAGAGTCCACCCGCTGCTGGAAGTTCGAGTCGTACTTGATGCCGTACGGCGGGTCGATGTAGATCATCTGCACCTTGCCGCGTAGGTTCTCGTAGTGGAGCAGCGACTCCATCACCTGCAGCGAGTCACCGCAGATGAGTTTGTTCTTCCAGCCCTCCTCGTGGGTGTAGAACTCTACGCGCTTCTTCCGGTCGGTTTCGCGTAGCGTCTTCTCGAGATCGGCAAAGAGATGTCCCTGCCGGGTGGCATTTGACTGTTCCTCGGCAGCCCGGCGCGCCCGGTCGATGATTTGTGCGATACGCGACTCGGAGACAATCTCGTTGCGTTGGAGCGGCAGAACCGGCACCTCACGACGGCTGCGTTTACCCGCCCAGAAGAGTACTGGGTCAGCAGCCGGGTCCATGTCCACGACGACCGGACGCTCGTCGTCATTCGGCAGCTTCCCGACCTCGATCGCCTTGCACCAGCCGTTGTCCATCGGGAGCGTGACGACTTTTTCCTCACTCGGAAGCAGCGACGTGTGCCCGGTCTCGGGAGTACGGGGTTCCTTGATGTCGTTGTAGGTATAGCGAGTGACTTTCTTGTCCTTCTTGGGCTTTCTCGTGCTTCGCGCCATAACGCTATTGCTCCTTGTCAGGTTGTTCTAGCAGCGGCGCGGCCATCTGTGCACATACCGCGGTAATCGCAGGTTTTGCACTTATTCGGCGCTGGTACGGTCGGCAGCTTACCCATGCGGAGGGCATCGGCTGCTCTGCGCACGTCAGTCTTCACATCAGCGATGAAGTCGTCGTCCACTGAGCGTGGCTTGCGGCGTCGTTCGTCCAACTCGTAGATTTCGACGTAGTCGGGCCGACTCCCCGTGAGATCTTGATAGCCAAGTGCGTACACATGCAGTTGCGCCTCAGTAACCTCCTCAGGCTGGGCACGGTCGCTCGATTTGAGATCCACGATTGTTGTCTCGTCCGTGTCGATCCGTCGTACGAGGTCGATCCGTCCGTTTACGGTCACACCATAGTCGAGGCTAATCTCAATCTGTTTTTCTGAGAACTCAATCTTGTCGAAAAGCGTTGCGTTGTCGTTGAGATAATCGCGCAACACCCGCTGAGCTGCTACCTCGAGCTGCTGACGAAGAGCGGGATAGGCGTAGGGTGCATGCAGGTGCATATCGACTAGCTGCGGGACATCGGTACCCTTAGCAAAGTCGCCTCGGACAGCGCGGGTGTGCACCTCAGCCAGCGCGTCATGCAGCGACTTCCCGTAGCCCAGCGCTTCATGGATCGGCGCGTTAAATCCGTATAGAATGCGCAGCTTGAACTGATAGGGACATTCAAAGAAGTATCTGAGATCTGAGAACGAGAAAACGACGTTAGTAACGCCAGCTCGTGGAGTCGGCTGGGTACGCTTGCGCGTCGAATAGTCGGGAGGGCGGCGTTTGACGTGCTTTGAAACGAGGATGTCGCTCCAGAACTCCGATACACGTGCGTACCGATTGTTTTTGCCCGGAATCGGTGCCCAGGTCAGATGCAGGTATTTTTGGCTACGGGTCATCGCGACATAGAAGAGTCGCCGCTCATCCTCGATCGTACCCTCGAAGCGTTCCTGCCCGCGGATGCCCTTGCGAGGCAGCAAGTGCCACACATTGCGGCCCCCGATACGCGGCGCTGGGAAGCGGTTCTTGAGCATCACCGGAACGAACACGACTGGCCACTGCATCCCCTTAGCCTGGTGAATGGTCATAATGCGTACGGCGTCGGGGTTGGCGTACTTATTGTCCTGCCAGCCTTCCGGATAGGCGCCCTCGGCCCGGTACTGGAGAAAATTGGCGAACGACTTATACTTCTCCTCGGGTTTCGAATGGTAGTGGATTGTCTCGAAGTCTGTTATAACCTGGCTGAACTTACCGAGGTTGTAAAAAACCACTTCACCGCGGCCACCAGGGACAAGTTCCTCGCGGACGCCCGCCTGATCGAGGAAGTTTAGAAACACACGTTGGATCGAGTATTGCCCCCAGCGCTTCTGGTCAGGGTCTGTCAGGGCTGCCTTGGCCAAAGCAGCGCCCTTGATAGCCTGATCAAGCACTGCCGTATCAATGCCTAAGTCCGCAGTCTTCCATGCGGTTTTCAAGGCGGCGGAGCCCACACCTGCGCGGTCGGCGATGAAGTAAAAGAGCTGTCGGGCCGCTTCCGCCTCGGCGGTGCCGAATAGATTGGTCATTCCGGTGACGATGAACGGAATGCGGGCAGACTGAAGTGCTTGCGTGATGGGCTCAGCGTTCGCCTTCACGCTTCGCAACAAGATCGCCATGTCAGACCATGACAGACCACGTTCGACTTGGTCATCCTTGTCATCCTTGAACGCGACTCCACGCAGGTCTTTGATCAAATCGACGATATACTGGGCCTCGGCATCCGGATCGCTGAACGGGCGCGCTGTGATGTCGCCGCTCTCGTAGGGCTGCGCCCCGGTCGGCTTCATCGCCTTGACGAGCCGTATGCTGTTCTGCTTGATGAAGGCACGCGCCGTCTCCACAACGCCCTCGCTAGACCGGAAATTTTCTTCGAGGGAAATCTGATCGACGGCCGAGTAACGCTTATCGAATGTGAGGATGTTCTCCACATCGCTGCCACGCCACTGGTAAATGGTCTGGTCATCGTCGCCGACAACGCAGACCTGTGCGCCCAGTCGATGCAGTGACCAAACGATCGCCTCCTGAATCGGGTTGACATCTTGGTACTCGTCCACGATGACGTATTTCACGCGGTCGGCGAGTCGCGACCGCACCCCATCATTGTTGGTGAGAAGCGTCACTGCTTCCTCGAGGATTGATGAGTAGTCCAGATAGCTTTTGTCATCGAGGAGACGTTGGTAAGTCTGAAGACCACTGAGCAATGAGCAGCCTCTGAGCTGGGCGTCGTTGCGTTCCGCTTCTCGCAGGATCGAGATCGCATTGACGTAATACCCCGTATCTCGATAGCGCTTGAGCGCCGCGCCCTTGAGATCAGTGGATGTGGTAAGGCCGCTTTTACTACTGTTTCGGTCGACGAAGAGCCCTTGCTGGATCTCGTTCAAGACATCGAACTTCAGGTGTTTCGGTGACTCGGACTTGAGAAGCTCCAGGGAAAAAGCATGGATGGTTCCGACGAACATCTCAGCCATCCCTGGGATTTCCCCGAGAGCTTGGCGCGTGCGCGTAACGATACGCTCCTTCAACTCGCCAGCCGCCTTGTCAGTGAAAGTGAAGGCAATGATGTTCCTGGGCTGGAGAGAAATGGCTTTCCCTGGTGTAAGCAGGTGGACGACGCGCCGAGCAACAATTTCGGTCTTGCCAGAACCTGCGCAGGCGATCAATTGTAGGTTGTGGCCGCTATGAGTAATCGCTTGGCCTTGGGATTTGGTGAGGTTCATTCTATCTCGTTCTTCCGATTTGGCTGTTGTACTTTGCCCATCGGATCAGTCGTCACTCCATCATTGTCGCGAGTTCCGTAGATATCAGGAGGCGACGCCCGCAAACAGTTGAGCAACGGCGGAAGTGAAGCCGGCTGCGAAGCCGATCCCGACAACCCAGTGGAGTGTGGAAAGCTCTGCCTTGAATTCGGCTAAGCGGGCTTACATCACGGACTGATTCCCTACGTTGAGGACAGTGACCTTTTGGCTGGCCATGCTGCGGACCTCCTGCACAGCAGTATAGGCCAAGTCCTCGGAGACTTGGTCGAACTGTTGATTTGGGAGTAGAGCGCTCCGCTCACCCCCGTGCGGCGGAAGAGCGGAGAGCCCTGACAGGAAGGAAAGAGCTACCTTAGCGGTGCAGGGAGAAGGCCGAGAACAGCATGGAATGACAAACGCCAAAGGCGAAGCGGAGCTGCTTTGGCGTTCTGGTTGCCCGGCCCGAGAGGGGCCTGCGAACATAAGCGTACTTATGGCAAACTTGCGACTTCACCATTCCTCGACGAGTAACTGCAAAGTTGTCAACGAAGTAAGCCGGTTTTTGGCATTTCGTTCACCAACAGGTCGACTAGCCAGTACTTGTCGTACAGGCATGTGAGTATTGCAGTAAGCATCGTTAGTGCAACACGGATGACATCACAAGGCTTCAAAGTTGCTTGTGAGGCCGGGTACGGCAAGTTAAGACCTATATGGTGGCGGCGGAGCCGGTGTGCATCTCGGCAGCTACTCTTGAGGCCGCGTGCGCCGTGGCTCGCGGGCGAAGCGCAGCCCCACTTCGCCGGCGCGTTCCTCCAGCCATCTCGTCAGTGACGTTGTACCGAGCACGGGCTGTGTCGAATCCAGCCGGTTGCGGGCCAGCCCTCGTAGCTCGTCGTGAGTAAGGATCGTTTCGTCGAAGGCCCGCGAAGCGACGGCATAGAGAGCTCGGCAGACGGCGAGGGGAAGCCGGACGGCCCTCCCCCGCCCTCCGGTCAGCTTGGCGACGAGATCAACGAATGCCCCGAACTCGATCCGGTCGGGCCCGGCGGCGTCGCGCGTCCAGCTCTCATCGGAGGCTATCGCCTCGACGACAAGCGCGGCGAAGTCGTTCACATGGATCGGTCGGATCCAGTATGGCGGCCCGGCCGGGATAGGGAACCACGACATCCTCCGCGCGGCCCAAGCGACGTTCTGGATCAGGATGTCCTCGTCCCCCCGTCCGAAAAAGCACGCCGGCCGGAGGATCGCGTACGGGATGCGCTTCTCTCTCACCAGCCGCTCGACTTCGGCCTTGCCCTGGTAGTACGACAGGTCCGGGTCGAGTCCGGGATTGGCAATG
>JAPOOG010000091.1 GCA_026713545.1 Bryobacterales bacterium | reverse complement strand
GGCCGAGCTCGACGCCACCGTCGCCCCGCCGCCGGGAGGCCGGATCTATTACTTCCCGCATCTTGCGGTGGGAGCGGGTTGGCAAACCACGCTCACCTATATCAACTACTCCGCTGATGAGGTGAGCTGCCGGACCGATTTCCTTTCCGATCAGGGGACACCGCTGATGGTCTCGTTTCCGTCACTGGGACCGGATGTCCGCCGGAGCGACATGCTGCCGCCCGGGGGGTCGGTTCACGAGGAGACCGACGTGGATTTGAGCGCTCGGCTGGCTGCCGGCTGGGCGCGGGCCACGTGCACGGGGCCGGTGAAGGCCAGCCTGCTGTTTCGCCAGTACGACAGCGCAGGCATGCCGCTGGCGGAAGCGGGAGTCAATGCGGCGTCGGTTGCGGCCACCCGCTTCGTCACTTTTGCCGAACAGGCGCCGGGCCAGGCGGGGACCGGCGTGGCCTACGCCAACCCATCCGACACGGCGGCCGTGGTCACCTTTACGGCCAAGGACGAGGCGGGGCGGACGCTGGACAGCTTCGATCAGACCCTCATGCCCGGTGGGCATGGCGCGGAAAACATGGCGGGCCTGTTCGATCTTCCCAGCTTTACGGGATCGCTGGAAATCACATCCAAAGCGCCCATCGTCACCCTGTCGATCAATGCCGAAGCCGCTCCCATATTCTCCTCCCTGCCTCCGGGAGAACTGGATCCTTCTGCGCAGGGGCCGACGACGTACTACTTCCCCCATCTTGCGGTGGGGGCGAGTTGGCAGACCACGATCACCTATATCAACTACTCCCCGCTAGAGGTGACCTGCCGGACCGACTTCTTTTCCGGTCAGGGGACTCCGCTGACAGTTTCGTTTCCGGGAAGGGGTAGGGTGTCCGACCGGAGCGATGTGCTGTTGCCCGGGGGGTCGGTTCACGAGGAGACCGACGTGGGGTTGAGCGCTCCGCTTGTATCCGGCTGGGCGCAGGCCGACTGCACGGGGCCGGTAAAGGCCAGCCTGCTGTTTCGGCAGTACGACAGTGCGGGCGTGCCCACGGGAGAAGCGGGAGTCAATGCGGCAGCCGCTCCGGCCACCCGCTTCGTCACCTTTGCCGAAAAGCGAGAAGGGCAGCCGGGGACCGCAGTTGCCTATGCCAACCCCTCCGACACGTCGACAGTCGTTATCACCTTTACGGCCAAGGACGAGGCGGGTCGGACGCTGGACAGCGTCGACCGGACCCTGATGCCCAGAGGGCATGGCGCGGAAAACATGGCGGGCCTGTTCAGTCTCAGCAGCTTCACGGGATCGCTCGAAATCACCTCCAGCAAGCCCATCGTCACCCTGTCGCTCAATGCCGAAGCCGCTCCCGTATTCTCCTCCTTGCCGCCGGGGGAACTGGATGCCGCCGCGCCGTGATCTAAGGCTTTCCAGGCAAGGCGCCGACCACAGCAGCGAGGGCTCCGCCCTCTGAGAGAGAAGCGTTGCGGTCCGGCAGTTCCTGCTCCCAGGCGACTGATCTTCCACCAGTCGTCTGCGAGAAGGGTTCCGCAGTCCTCGCAGGGGACCGGCTTGGCGGTTGACCATGAAGGGCGTTCCTGATCGGGATCGTAGAGTTGACTCATGAGGGGCCTCCAAGTGCTCTGACTTCATATTGTGGGAATGAGAAGTGTCGACGTCGGCCGTTGGATTCTTCTCGCTGACGGAAATAACGAAGCAAGAGAGATCAGATTCGGAGTGAGCGATCTGACCTCGAAAAGCTGTCCAGCGAAGTCGCGGCCGGCGGCGGACCAGGTCGGCTTCTCTGGATTCGGATTGTGCTCCAGCGCGGAAGCTCGAGCGCACAAAAAAAGGCCCTTGGGAATCGGGTTGATCCCCAAGGGCCAGGTTGCGGTCATGGATTACTCCACTCCGCAACAACGCCGCGCCCACCACAACGCGGCATTACTCCGATGGCGCTGCCACGCTCCTTCTGTGCGCGACCATCGGAAACCGTTCTGCTTGAGCTTCTTGCGAACGTCCGGAGAAGGCATGCCGGGAAAGAAAATCTGTACGCGGTTCTCCTCGACGTTGTCGAGAATGCGAATGTCGCCGTGGACCTCTTCGCTGGTCTGGTCGTTCGCGGCTTTCCGCAACGCCTCGATCCGCTGGCGGATCCGGCGCATGTTCGAACTGTTGTTCGAGAGAACGTAAGAGGGGATTCCCCTGTCGCCGGCGAAGTCGGGGGTCTTGAACTGCGCGATCATCTTGTCGCTGAGCCCAAGTGCTTTCAGCTCATCGTCGCTGCCGGTGCGGTCGGCAACGCGCAAGGCTTTGTTGATCGCCTTGTGGAGCTTCTGCTTCTTTTCGAG
>JAPOOG010000111.1 GCA_026713545.1 Bryobacterales bacterium | reverse complement strand
CGGCCGGGAGATCCCCCTGGGCGAGTTCCCGACCGCGCACCGGCTCGCCAGCGGCGAGACGGGGCGGGCCGAGGAGATCGAGCTGGCGGGCCCCGGCGGACGCCGGGTGCGCCCGCCGGTCCACGCGACCCCCACCCCGGGCCCCGCCGGCCCGACCCCCTCGGCCCGCCCCGTCTCGCCGCTGTCGAGCCGGTGCGCGGTCGGGAACTCGCCCAGGGGGATCTCCCGGCCGTCGGCGCGCCGGCACGAGATCACCTCCAGCAACTGCTCGGGCGCGCAGCCCGGTCGGTGCAGGCTCTCCGCGATCCGCCGCGCCGCGCGGTTGAACGTCACCGGCCGGCCGTTGCCCGCATCGAACACCACGACGCCGACCGGCGCGGTCTCGACCAGGGCCTCCAGCCGGGCTCTCGCTTGCCGCTCGCTGCGATGCGCGCGGGCATTGGCGACCGCCGCCGCGGCCTGCGAGGCGAACAGCACCAGCACCTCCTCGTCCTCGGCGCTGAAGGCCTCCCCGCCCGCCTTCTCGGCGAGAAAGAAGTGGCCCAGGTGCACCCCGCGGTGGCGCAGCGGCGCGCCCTGGAAGGCCCGCGAGAACATCGGGGTGGGTTCGAGGCCGAGCGAGCGGATCAGGCCCGACAGGTCCGCCACCCGCATCGGACCGGGCAGGTCGCGCAGGTGCTTGAACAGGCGGGCCTTGTCGGGCAGGGCCAGCATTTCCCGATGTTCCTCCGCCGTGAAGCCCGAGTACACCGGGCCGCTGTGCGCGCCCGTCTCGTCGATGGTGGTGATGATGCCGTAGCGCGCGCCGGTCAGCCCGCGGGCGCTGGCCACGGCCTCGCCGAGCACGGTGTCGAGGTCGAGACTGGCGTTGATCCGCAGGATGGCCGCGTTGAGGGTCGAGCTGCGCTCGCGCAGCGCCGCGTTCTCGCTCCTCACCTCGTCGGAATCAGTCATGGTGTCCTCCTTCGCCGATCCGGCATGGACCTGGGCGCGTTGCGGGGGCCGGCGAAGCGCCGTTTCAGGTGTAGATTCCCTTCATAGCGCAAACTTTATGAATTCGACATTTTATTGGCTCTATTCTACACAGTAAATCAATATAAAGTCCTATTATTACAGGAATGGCTGTTGCTGCAGACCGAGGCATGGGCTGCGAGCGGCCGGAGCCGGAGGGCTTTGCGCATTTCGCCAACGGGGACGGCGCCGCCTCCGGTCTGGTGTTCGTGAATCTGAATACCCGTCCCAGCGGTCCCGCGCCCACCCCCTTTCATGCGGTCACCGAAGACGGCGGGCTGACGGTCCGGGCGGATATGGAGCCGCTGGAAGTGCTCACGATCTCGACCCACGGGCGCGGGCCGCAGGTGAGCGGATCGGTGCGGGTGGTCGCGGAGGGTCCCCTCGGCGGGATGCTGCGGTTCGACCTTCCCCACATCGGCGTGGCTGTGGTGGGGGCCGGTTCACCTGTCAGCGACGCCCTCTTCCCGGTGCGGCGGCAGGAGGGAGGAATCACCGCCGGGGTGGCGATCCACAACCTGGAATCGAGTGCCGGGCTGGTGCGTTGCGAATTGCTGCGAGAGGGCGTGCCGCTCGACTCGGTGAGCATTCCTCTGGCGGCCCGCGGGCAGACCTCCTGGCTCATTGACCAGGCGTTCCCCTCGACCGATACGTCCGACTTCAAGGGGTCGTTGCGCTGCACGGCAACGGCCGGGGGATCGTTCAGCGCCGTGGCCCTGGAAATGAACCCCGTCACACGCGTCTTCACGGCCCTGCCGGTGGTCCCGCTGGCAGCGGGGACGGATCAGGAATAGAGGGGGGCCTGAGCGGCCGGGCTACGGACTGAGGGTGTTCGAGGGCGGCGGCATGAGCTGCGCTCCGGCCGCTCGACGACGCCGGCACGGCGATCGGCCCCGGCAGCCATGCTCATGTTTCGGCGCGTCTGGGGAATCGCCATGAGCGCCAGTGAAGTCCTGAGCTGGTTGTCCCGAAAATAAAATCGGGAGGTCTTTCAAGTCGAAGACCGCTTACTTCGCTTCGTTCGGAGTGCCGGCGACTCCGTGGCTGAACGGCGCACTGTTGCAACGTGTCGAGCAGGCTACGTCTTGCGTCCGATCGCCTCTCCCCAGGCCACGGCTGCGAATGCGCCGGGAGTGTCTTTCCATTCGTCCATCATGCGGCGCCAATCTTCGAACTGCTCACGAGTCGCCAGCCCATGTTTCGCGGCCGTCTCCCTGGTATCGGAAGAGAAGAACCAGCCCCCTGCGAAAGCGCGAAAGAAGGTGACATCCTCAGGCGTGCTGTAGTACTCGAAGGACGCGCTCGCCTGGATGCTCGAAAATCCGGCCTCGAGAAACCTTCGCTTCAGTTCCTTCCCCATCTGGGGGTGGGCGCCGTTGGCCTCGAGAAGGTTCAGGAATGTCGTCCATACGTCGCCAAGGCCGCCGAGTTCAGGTTCGGCGAAACACGAGGAGCCGATCAGATCGCGACCGGAGATGAGCCCCCCGGGCTTCAGCACCCGTTTCGCCTCGTTCAGGACGGTCCCTATATCCGGAACGTGCATGAGCAGGGCGTGGCTGTGGACGACGTCGAAGGACTCGTCCGCGAAGGGAAGATCCGTCACTTCGCCTGTCCGGAAAAACGCATTGCTGTGCCCACCGCCCGCGGCGGCGGCGCGGGCCATCTCGACCTGCGGCCCCTCCATGTCGATGCCGTGCAGTTCTGCTGGTTTCACTGCTTCTGCCAGCCCTGCCGAGATCGTTCCCGGACCGCATCCGAGGTCGAGCACGCGGAGCCCGGGCTCGAGGTGCGGCAGAAGATGAGCGGCGCAGATCATCGCGTTCCGGCGCTCCAGCATCTT
Organism: Bryobacterales bacterium; assembly: GCA_026713545.1. Lineage (GTDB taxonomy): Bacteria > Acidobacteriota > Terriglobia > Bryobacterales > UBA6623 > JAPPLB01. Next base: position 51,081 of record JAPOOG010000111.1, on the reverse strand, counting down.
CTGGAACTCGTCGCTGTAGCCCATCGTGTAGGCGGGAGTGGGAATATCCGGGGTCTCGTTGTCGGTCATCTCTTGCTTCTTCTCAGTCTGCCATGACGGTCAGTTTCACGGCCGGTGCTGATATCAGGTTATCGAGTCCCCGGCCTTGCTCTTGTGTTGGGAAATGTCCATTGACCCTGCCGAAACCTGTTGAAAGTGGCGTTACTCGGCAGCTTGGAGTCGTAGTTCCCGAAGTTCCAGATATAGCATTCGGGGTTGCGGCGCGAATAGGCCCGTCCGTCATGACTTCCTTGCGCTTTGTTGCCATGCTCAATGCAGCAGGGTCAAGTACACTTCCTCGCCCCAAGTGTCCTGCGCCTCTTCCTGACGGCCCTCTTCAAGCACTTCGCTTCACCAGGTGATGCTGCACGCAGGCCAGGCTTGGTTGGAGTGACGCCGTGAGCCGCGTGAAAACCGCCTTGAGTCTACGATCATGCTGCGAAGTAGAGAGCATCGTAGCGCGCCGTCCTCAGCCATAAGTAACACCGCTGTAGAGCACGTTCATCGCAAACCAGAAAAGAGGGGAGAAGATCTCGCCGAATAGTTTCCAGGCGATGACGAGTCCGAGCAGCGACATGCCGGGTTGTCGCATGAAGTCGTAGATCTTCAGCGCGGTTCTCTCACTGACGAACAGGCCGATCACCGTGGCGCCGTCGAGTGGCGCGACCGGAATCAGATTGAATGACATCAGCAGAAGGTTCTGTGAGAAGAGCAGGCTCAGAAACGGAGCGAGGGCCTCGGCCACTCCGCCCGGCTCGGCATCGACGATGTGCGTGAAGCCCGCGGACATGGGGGGGCTGAAGTAACCCAATGCCATGCCGATGTGGATGGCGAGGGCCGCGATGATAACCAGCACGAGATTCGCCGCCGGCCCGGCCAATGCCATCCAAGCCGCTCGCCGGGGATACCGCTGTTGCCAGTAAGGGTCAAAAGGGGCGCTTGCCCAGCCGATCATCCAGCCGCCCAGAACCAGTGAAAGGATGGGCACCAGAATCGTGCCGAAGGGTTCTCGCCGAACGTGCGGCAAGGGGTTCAGGGTCACCTGGCCGCCGAGCGCGGCGGTCGGGTCCCCGCCCCAGTAGGCGGCAAGGGCGTGTGCGGCCTCGTGGCAAGTCAGCGAGAGCAGAAAGACGACGTACCAGATCGGCGCCAGCGCCATGATCTCGGGGTCAAGCATGGGTCAGCAGAGGCGGCCGCTGCGGCTGTGGCCGGAACGCGCACTGTCCCGCAACGGCATTGCGGATCGGTCGGCGCGGTGGAAACTGCGGCCCCTCGTCGCAACACAGCGGGTCGGATATTCAGTCAAAGCGTTTCAGCCGTTCGACGGTCGCGGGATCGAGGCGCCGGATGATGTGCTCGACGAGGTCGACCGCCCGGTCGAAGTCATCACGGTGCAGGACGCCGTTGTGGTTGTGAAGATAGCGCGTCGGCACGGTGATGTTGATCGATGGTGCGCCGCCGTGGGCTCGCTGCATCATGGCGCCGTCTTCTCCGTAACCTGAAAGGACTTCAAACTGCAGCGGGATGTCCTCGCTGTCCGCAAGGTCGGCCACGAAATCGCGAAACTTGACGTTGGGGATCATCGAGCTGTCGTGCAGGAAGATGCCGGGCCCGCCTCCGAGGCGCTCCTGAGCCTGGTCCTGGGTAATGAAAGGGTAGTCGGCGGCGACACCGACCTCGATGCTGATGCCGATGTCGGGTTTGACGATGTTGCTGCTCGTTTGCGCGCCGCGCAGCCCGACCTCTTCCTGTACGGTGGCAACGGCGAAAACAGTGTTCGGAGGCGGAAGGCGCCTCAGGCGCTTGAGCACCTCGATCTCGACCGCGAGGCCGATCCGGTCATCCCAGGCCTTGCCGGCATAGAGTTTCGGGTCGTTGAGCTTCATGAACGGGCTGTCCGGTGCGATCGGGTCGCCCGGACGGATGCCGAGGCGCTCTTCGGCGTCGCGTTGATCGCGGGCGCCTACATCGATGAAGATGCGGTCGCGGTCGTGAAGATGGGGCCGTTCGCTTTGCGGCGTGACATGGGGCGTTTTGAGACCGGTGATGCCGCGAACAGGCCCGTTGCGCGTCATGATGATGTAGCGCTGGTTGATGAGTGCCTGACCCAGCCAGCCGCCGACGGTCTGGAAGGTCAGGTAGCCGTCGGGTCGGATGCGGCGGACCAACATGCCGACCTCGTCCATGTGCGCGGCCATCATGACCCGGATGCCCGAGCTTCCGTCGAGCCGCGCGATGAGCGAACCGAGGCCGTCGGTCTGGATGTCGTCGGCGAGCGGAGTGAACTCGCGGCGCATGATCCGGCGGACGGGGCCTTCGTACCCGCTCGGACCGTGTGCTTCAGTGAGTTCCTTGAGAAGCCGTTCGACGGGGTCGAGGGTGTCGTTCTGCGGCCAGACAAACGCGGCGGTCAGGACGAATAGCGATAGCAGCCGGCAAGCATTGTGCATGGAACGTTCCTGAATCGGTCCCCATTGTAACGGCAAGGCGCACCCGAAGCCCTTTGGGACTATCCAATCGCAGTCTCCGTCCTTGAATTTGGAGGCGGCCCCTTCTCTCGGTGCCTGCGGTGCCGCTCAGTCGATGTCAAATTTGGAAGGGTTTTTTCAGGGTGGTTTTTTGGGCGGACTCCGGCAGGCCGCTTCAGGCTTCATCCGCGTCGTCCGACTCACGCGATGATGTCGTCGCAATGTGAGAAGTTCCCTTGGTGGGCACAGAAGAACGATCCCTTTTGCCTCGTGTTGCCTCGATGCCTCGTGGTACTGAAGCCCTTCAGTCTTTTTTTTCAGTCCCGGCCTGCTTAGCATGAAGAAAGCGAGGCGGGAATCCTGGAGGTCGGCTTGCTGTCGGAGCGGCGCTCGCTTCTGGCGGCTGCCGCCTCCCGCGGGCATTCTGGCCCTCGCGAAGAAAAAAGCGGAGGAATGAATCGAGCAGGTGATATCACGCCCATGCTTCTGCGGCGAAGGCTGCATTCCTCCCCATTTGGGGAGGGGAAGTGCGTGAGAGAACCGTCGGAACGAGGCGCGAGCCGCCCGCGCCGGCAACACGTATTTTGTGGTTTTCACCGATCACGAATCACGAGACATGAAACACGGACTTTATTGCCGTTCAGGTAGCCGTGGGTGCGCAAGTGTCGTTCCACCGAAAAGCGCCGACCGCACCGCCGTACCCGCTGCCATGTCACGGTTCTCCCACCATTTCCCGGTATTACCCACTATTTCCCGGCAAAAAAATATGCCCTTGAACAAGTGTCCGTGCACCGTCCGCCGTTTCGGGTCGGCCTCGCGACGAGCGCCGCTCGCGGCAGCTCCAGTCGCCCTCCGGACTTCTTGGGCCGTGGCGAAAGCGCAGTGAAGTCATGCTGATAAAGGGGAACGTTCTATATTGCGCTGACGTCATCGCTCTCTGTGTTTGCTTTTTGTTCGCCTTTTTGGTAGGCTCGACGAAGCAATCCGTGTGGGAATGTTCGCAACCGCCTGGTGACACATCTGCAAGTTGCTGAAAACAATGTACTTGTCATTCAGAGTCCGTCCCTGTGATATCCACAGGTTTTCCACAGTTCTCGAAGTCCTTTGTTTACAGGGAATTGAACGTCGCGATTCGCCTGAAGCTCCCGCCAAAGCCTGTCCACAAAGCAACCACAATGAAAATCGTTGTTTCCGTGGGATTTACGTGGGACTGAATAATTGCTTTGGCGAAGACCCATGCTCTCCTTCATGATGTTGTTCGGTCCCCGACGCTGATGCCAGCCAACCCGATTCCGGTCGCCATCGAAAGAAATCTCCCTACCAGTATCGAGGCGGAGCGCTGCGTGCTCGGCTCGATTCTGCTTGACGACAGCCTGTTCCCGCAAGTGGCCGGGAGGCTCCAGCCCGTCGACTTCGCAATCGAGAAGCACCGCCGCATCTTCCTGCGCATGGAAGATCTGCATCGGCGGGGCGTGGCCATCGAGGATCTCACTCTCGTCGAAGAGCTGTCCCGACTCGACCAACTCGCATCGTGCGACGGCGTGGCCTACATCGCCTCGCTGAGCGAGGGCATGCCGCGGCTGTCGTCGATCGACGACTACGTCAAGATCGTCAAGGACAAGGCCCTGTTGCGGCAGTTGATCCACACCGCCGACAACATCGTCACGCGGTCGATCGAGGGCGGCCAGCAGATCGACGAGGTGCTGAACGAGGCCGAGTCGGCAATTCTGAAGGTGGGCGACGCCCAACTGCGCTCGGAGTTGGCAAGCCCGCGCCAGATCGTCGAAGGCTTCGCCGGGGGTGTCGAGGAGTTCCTGGATCCTGGCAAACGCGTCGCGGGCTTGTCGACGCCGTTTGTCAAGTTCGACGAGATGACGACGGGATTGCGGGAAGGCGAGTTGATCGTGATCGCCGCGCGTCCGTCAATGGGCAAGACGGCCCTGGCGCTGAACATCGCCTGGCACGTGGCCGACGACCTGCCCGACAAGCCCGGAGAGCCGGTGGCGGTCTTCTCGCTCGAGATGTCGAAGGAGTCGCTGCTGACACGCCTGCTGTGCGCAATCGCCAAGGTTGACAGTCATCGCTTCCGGGGCGGTTATCTCGGCCAGGACGAGCGCAGCAGGCTGAGACTGGCTCTCGACCGGCTTGTCGCTTCGAAGCTTTTCATCGACGACTCGGCGGACACGAATCTGATGAATATCAGCGCCAAGTGCCGCCGCTTGCGGGCCGAGCACCGACGACTGGGACTGATCGTCGTCGACTATCTTCAGTTGATGGCGCCGGAGAGCGGAGAAAAAAGACGCTTTGACAACCGGACCCAGGAAATCTCGGCTCTGTCGCGAGGACTCAAGCTGCTCGCGAACTCCCTGAAAGTGCCGGTCATAGCCCTTTCGCAGTTGAGCCGCGCGCCGGAGACTCGTCCCGGGGACCACCGTCCGCAGTTGAGCGACCTGCGAGACAGCGGCTCGATCGAGCAGGACGCCGATGTGGTCGGCTTCATCTTCCGGGAAGAGGTCTACAAGCCGGATCGAGAAGACCTGCGTGGTGTCGCCGAGCTGCTCGTCGCCAAGCAGCGCAACGGGCCGACAGGGAGGATCAAGCTTGCGTTCCTCAACAAATACGTCAAGTTCGAGAACTTGGCCGATGACATCGGGGACCTCGATGAGGAGGTGGGAGGCGAAGAGTCAACGCCGCCGTTCTAAGGCTGGGCGTTCGCCTGTGCAAGCGGGTCTCGGCAACGGGTGATCTACTGTGTTGGAGACTTCAAGGTGGGAGTGAGGCGCGTCACCTGGATCGCCGACCGGTCCATGACCTCTGAAATTCGCGGGCCGATCACGTTCTGCCAGTGGTCACTTTCGTAGACGGCTTCATACAGGAGCTCGCGCTCCTCTTCGCTTACGAATCGCCGCATCCAGACGTAACAGCTATCGTCGTCCTCGCCTCGGAAACTTGCCGTGATGACCATGCCTTTCGAAACCTGAAACGGAATGATCTCTTGCTCCATCAGTTGAAGCCAATCTTCCATCTTGCCGGGAAGAATCTTGTATCGTCTGAGTTCGTAGAAGGCCATGGCTCAAGTCTAGACCATCCTGATTCGGGGAATCGGCAAGCTATGATGTTCGAACGATGAGGAAGTTGCATGTCGTTCATGCGTCAGATTCACAGCTTGTCGTGTAGCATGGTTGCGTCTTCCCTGCCCACTCCCTGAAACGGAACGGATTCGAACATGAGAAAAGTCGTCATGGTCGTTGTTGCCTTGCTCGTGTCGTTCGCCTGCGACGCTTTACAGGAACGCGGTGAGTCACCGCCCTCCGGTTTTACTCACGGACCGATACTCGGTCGCCTTTCATCCGACGGCGTCGGTGTCTGGGCCCGAACGGCCCGTCCGTCGGAATTTCTGGTGCGTTATGGCGCCGCCAGGGATCAGCTCACCTCCACCTCGGACACCGTCGAAACGACTGTCGATCACGACAATACGGCTTGGGTGCATCTGACAGAATTGAAATCGAACACGAAGTACTTCTATGAGTTGGCTATGGCGGATTCGGGGACAGCCGGTCCGGTCGGCTCGTTTCACACGCTTCCGTCCAGCAACGATGTAGCCAACCCGGAGCACAACCCCAAAGGACTGTTCAATTTCCGCTTCGAGTTTGCGTGCGGGAACAATCAGCGTACGGGAGGCGGTAGCAATTTCGGCAGCGCCCTGCCGACCTACACGACGATGCTTCGTGACCTCAAGCGCGACGAAGAACACAGCCGCATCGATTTCGCCATTCTCAACGGAGATTGGCTGTACGAAGAGAAGCGAGATTACCCGCCGGACGAATGGCTGCACCAAGTGAACATCGAAGCCGGCCGGAAGCCGCGCATCGTTGATATCGCGCCGACGATCGTCGGCGTGTGGGAGAACTACAAGCACTATTTCAACGAAGCTCCGAATCTCGCCGAGTGGCATGGCTCCATCCCGTCGTTCTTTACGTTCGATGACCACGAAATCGTGAACGACGTGTACGGAGCAGCCGAGGTGGGACGCCGCAATCGCCGTCCCGTGTTCCGCGACATCGGCGTGCAGGCCTGGTACGACTATCTGGGCTGGAGCAATCCGATTCCGCATGAGCAGCGTATCCATTTCGGCAAGGCGCAGTTCAAGGCGGATAGCGACGTCCTGACGGATGCGAGCGCCGACTTCACGAAGCTGAACCTCGATGAGGCGGCGACGCTGCACGTTCATTGGGGCACGCCGGACGCAGGAGTGATGCAGGGTCCTTCCGACACGGAGGGCGGCGATCCTAATTCAGCCGTTTATGAGATCGTCGAGGTGCTGGACGCCAACCGGCTCAGGGTGCGTCCGTCAGCGGTTGCCGATGGTGAGGCTTCGTACTCTATCGGCCAGATGTCGCATTTCAAGATGAGCGTGAGCAATGCCGCCCTTTTTTTCCTGGACACACGCACATTTCGCGATATGCACGACGTGACGAAGGCGACTGAGCCGGGCCGTTCGATGCTCGGCTCTCGTCAAAAGAAGTGGCTCAAGGACGAAATGGCCGCTAGTGACGCCGACTTTTTCTTTGTTGTCTCGTCGGTGAACTTTACGATTCCTCACGTCGGCGGCACCGGCGCGCCCATCCCTACCGAAAACAAGGACGACGCCTGGACGGTCTTCCTGGCTGAGCGGCAGGAGCTGATCGACTTCTGGGACGGACTGGACAAACCGGTATTCGTCCTTACCGGCGATCTTCACAACAGCTTTGCCATCAAAATCACCGACCGCGTGTGGGAGTTCGCCTCGGGTCCGCACAACTCGGCCAACCATCCGGCCGGCAGCGAAGGGAATCGACCGCCGACCGGAGTGTACGATTCGCGGGGTCTTCCTGTGGAAATCAGGTGGTCGACCTACATCCTCAACGACACGCCGCAAAAGCTGCGCAGAAAACCGATTTTCTGCGTGGTGCAGGTGAACGCTGTCTTCAACAATCCGAATGAGGAAGGGAAGGACCGCTGGGTGGCGTTCCCGAATCCGCAAGTGGTGTTCCAGTACCACGATGGGCTTACCGGGGAGTTGCTTTACGCAGAGTCGGTCGTGGCTTGGTAGTCTCCGAGCAGTGCGTCTCGGGTTCAGGCAAACACTTCGCGGTTGTAAATCCACTGGGGCCGACGGCCTTGGAGTGCATCGAGCACGCCTTGGGCCGCGCCGACTGCCATACGATCCAAGGAGTCAGGCGTCGCCGAGCCGATATGGGGAGTGAGGATCACGTTGTCCAGCTTGCACAGCGGGCTATCAGCCGTCAAGGGTTCCTGCTCGAAGACGTCGAGCACCGCGCCGCCGATACGATTTTTTTGCAGTGCCTCGACAACGGCATCCTGCTCGACCACCGACCCACGCGCGGCGTTGATCAGCAGGCAATCCGCTTTGAGTAGCCCAAGGCGCTCGCGGTTCATCAGATGATGCGTGCCCGACGTCAACGGTACGTGTAGGGTGAGTACATCGACCTTGGGCAGCATCTCTTCAAGTGAGTCCTCGATAATGGCCGGGCCGGCGTACTTCTCCTTGTCGATGAACGGGTCGTAGCCGAGCACTTTCATCCCAAGACCGGCTGACGCAGCTCGAGCAACCCCCCCGCCGATCCCGCCCAGGCCAACCACTCCCAACGTTTTGCCGTGAAACTCGATGCCCATGAACTTGAGACGATCACGGTAGCGGTCGTCGCGGATGGCGGCGTCGGCCGGCCCCAGTTTTCTTCCCAGAGCCAACATCGCGCCGATCGTGAATTCGATCACCGCTATGGATGGCGCTGTCGGCGTGTGAACCACAATGACGCCCTTGGCGGTAGCCGCTGCGATGTCGATGTTGTCGACTCCCACTCCGTGTTTGCCGATGACCTTGAGCCGGGACGTTTTTTCCATATCTTCGGCGGTCACTTTGCAAAGCCTCACGATCACGCCCTCGGTTTCGTACAGATGGCGGCGATAGTCCTCGGGCCGTATTGGTTCGCCCGTCTTCCAAGGCATGCGAAGTTCGCAATGCTCGCGCAGCAGATCCAAGCCGGCGGGTGCAATGAGTTCGGGCAGGAAAACGACTGGTTTCATATCTCCCGGAAGCCGCTCCGAGGTCCCTATTGATCAATCCACGTAAGCAACAGCATCGACTTGCAGAAGCGATCCTTCGCGGCGAAACGGCCCGGCAGGGAAGCATGAGCGGGCAGGCGGATTCGTCGGGAAGTACTCCTTGTAGGCTTCGTTCATGGGGTCGTAGTTGTTCTTCATGTCAGCAAGACAGATGGTGACCTGAAGGACGTTGTCCAGCGATGACCCCGCCGCTTCCAGCTTCTCCTTCATGCGGTCGAGAACACTGCGGATCTGTACCTTCGCATCGCCTGGCTCCTTACGGCGGTTGGGATACCAGCCGCCAGTACCCGAGAGGAACAACAAGTTTCCCGAGCGGACGGTACCGGAGAGCAGAGCACCGCGCCGTACCTCGCCGGGTTTGAGTCCGATGATCTGTTTCTTCGGTGTCCAGGTCTTTTCGGAATGGGCCTGAGCAACCCCCACTGCTACGGCGGAGCCCATCCCGAGGCGCAAAAGGCCGCGCCGGGTCTTTCGATCAGACGTGGATTTCATGAAATTTCCTCCTGAGTCCCGGTTGCCGGGTGAATGCAACAGGGACACTACACCCTCGCACTTTCGCAGGAAGAAGTTCAACTGAAGCTCAAGACACCGCATCACCAGGAAGGGATTCCTTGGGACTTGCGCAAAGCAGCGGTTCGTAACGGAATGTGAGCCTGTCGGCTCGTTTTTGAGCGTGTCGGGTTGATGGAGGAGACTTGTACGTAAGACGTAGCTCTTCGGCGTAATCGGGTCAACCGGCGAGGGTAACTACGGGCACGGATTCGATAGGGTGTTTCGGCGAGCAGAGGACACCGAGGCGGTAGCTGTCGCCGACGACGATCCGCAGGGAAAGGAGAGAGTCCGGCAACACCTCGGAGCGGATTGCCTCCCCGACGGCCTCGGGCCGGCCGGCCTGTCGGCGGCTGGACACGCGCTGAGATCCGTCACTCGCAGGATCAACGCCGCAAGGTCACGGGCCGTGGAGCCTCCACTCTCCCCGAAGGACGCTGGCCACTGCCGGAGCGGGCGCGATCTCCGAGTTCCGATCTTGCCCGATCCGCTACCTGCAACAGCCGGGCGACTATATCTGGCCTGGCGTTTGCTAGGTCTACCTGGCTCGCGGGATCGTCGACAACATTGAAGAGCATCGGTCGGCCGGAGTCGTTTGCGCCGAAATGCGGGTGGCGGCGATTGGGCTCTTCCAGCGGCACGAACAGCTTCCAGGGGCCGACACGGACCGCCTGCAGTTCATCTTGCTGGTAGTAGTAGAGTTCCCGGCGCGGCGAGCGGGCCGAACCGGAGCCGAGGAGCGCGTCGCCGACGTTCATTCCGTCGATCACGAGATCCGTCGGCAGCGGCTGTCCAGCCATGGCCGCAAACGTTGGAAGCAGGTCCATCATGCTCATCAGCTCGTCGGACACCGTGCCTCCTGGAATCGTACCCGGCCACCACGCAATTGCCGGAACGCGGAACGCCCCCTCTGCGGTTGTGTAGCCACGTCCGTGCAGTGGAAGATTGCTTCCTCTGGCCAAGCTGCTGGAGTCGCTGGCCAGCGGGGCGCCGTTATCCGATGTCCAGAGCACGAGCGTGCGCCCGTCCAGGCCGCCATCGGCGAGCTTGTCGAGGATTTGTCCGGTCGACCAGTCGATTTCTTCGACCGCGTCGCCCCAGGCCCCGTTGCGGCTCTGGCCGCGAAACGCCTCACTGGCGAACGGCACTCTCTCGCTTCCGGGCATCGCTTGCGACAGGATAAGAAAGAAGGGCCGGTCCTGGTGGGCCTCGATGAATTCCAGGGCACGTTCCGTGTATCGCTTCGTCAGCAAATTGCGATCGACTGGCGCCTCGATCACTTCCTCGTTTTCCATCAGCGGCAGGGGTGGCCAACTGTCCCCCTCGAACCGCGTCAGTTTTCGGCCCCGGTCGTGCGTCATGTCGTCGCTATACGGAATCCCGAAATATGAGTCGAATCCGTGGCGTGTGGGGAGGAACTCGGGCTGATCCCCCAAATGCCACTTGCCGATGATTGCGGTCGCGTAGCCCCCGTCGTTCAGAAGTTCTGCGATGGTGGTTTCGTCGCGATTGATCCCGTATGGGGAAACGGGCCGCAACACTTGCCCGTCCCGCGGGTTTGCGTGCAGCCCGACACGCTGGGCGTAGCAGCCTGTCATGAGGCTGGCTCTCGATGGCGTGCAGACACCAGCGCTGGCATAGAAATGGGTCAGCTTCCGGCCTTGCCTCGCCATTCGGTTCAGGTGCGGCGTCCTGTGTAGTGTCGAACCGAACGGCTCCGAGTCGCCGTACCCAAGGTTGTCGCAGAGGATGACGATGAAGTTCGGCAGTTTCTCATCCGAGTCTGAACACCCTGTCAGTGTCATCAACAACAGTGCGGATAGGAGAGAGCGCGTCAGAAGAGAATCGATTCGATAACCGTAAGGGCCACGCCGGTACATTCGTTCAGACGTGGATTTCACGGGATCCTCCTGAGTTCCGGTTGCCGGGTGAACGGCAACGAGGACACTACACCCTCACACTTCCGTAGGAGAAAGATCAACTGAAGCCCAAAGTGACTGCATTGTCAGACAGCGATTCCCTGGGACTTGCACACAGCAGAGGTACGTAACAGAATGTGAGCCTGTGGTCACATTTTCGAGTGTGTAGGGCTGATGAGGGGAACTTGTGCTTAAGACGTATCGCGTCGGGGTGATCGGGTCAACCGGTAAGGGTAACTACGGGCACGGACTCGATACGGCGTTCCGGCGAGCAGCGAATGTCCAGATGGTAGCCGTTGCCGACGACGATCCGCAGGGCAGGGCGAAAACCGGGCAACGCCTCGGCGTGGATCGACTCTACGCAGACTACCGGCGGATGATCGAGACTGAGAAACCCGACATCGTTTCCATCGGACCCCGCTGGGTCACGCACCGCGTCGCCATGGTCGAGGCGGCCGCCGTCGCCGGATGCCATATTTTTTGCGAGAAGCCCTTCGCGCCGGATCTGATCGACGCCGACGCCATGATGGCCGCATGCCGCAAGGCGGGCGTGAAGATCGCACTGGCCCATCAGTTCCGGGGGATGCCGCCGGTACAGAGGGCGATTCGGGATGTGCGCGCCGGGAAGTACGGGAAGCTGCTGCGCATGTATGCTCGTCCCAAGGACGATCACCGCGGAGGCGGTGAAGAACTGACCGTTCACGGGACACACTTGTTTGACATGATGATCGCATTCGCTGGAAGGCCTCGATGGGTGAGCGGACACATCGCTGTCGGGCATCGGGACGCCACGGAGCGAGACCGACATGAGGGGAATGAGCCGGTTGGACCGATCGCGGGCGATTCGATTGCAGCAACGTTCGGATTCTCGAACGGCGTTCACGGTTTTTTCCATTCCACAGCCAATATGGATCGTCCCGGTCGATTGCTGTACGGCTTGCAGATCGAGTGTGAAAAGGCTTTGCTGCATGTCCGCCGCTTGGGTGATGTGTACGTCTACCCGGCATCCGTCGTTCTGCCCGAGGTCCCCGATCTGTCCTGGCAGAAAACATGGATCGAAAGGTGGCATTTCACTCCCGAGCACAAGCCACGCGACATGAGCGACTGGATTGCCCGCGGCAACCACTATCTCGTTCATCAACTCATCAAGGCAATCGAGGAAGATCGAGAGCCCATCGCAAGCGGAGAGAACGCCCTGTTCATCATGGAGATGGTTCAAGGAGTGTATGCATCTCACTTCAACGACGGACAGCGAGTCCCGATCCCGCAGACCGAGCGGCGGCACCCCTTAAGCTAGAGCGAGGATCAGGGCGTCATTTACCTCGCTGTTCGTGAAAATTACCGGCACCATCATCACCCTCAACGAAGAGAAGAATTTGCCGCGCAGTATGGAATCGCTCGCATGGTGCGACGAAGTTGTGGTCGTCGACTCCGGCTCGAGGGACCGGACCGTCGAGATCGCCAAGCATGCTGGAGCCAGAGTGTTGCATCGGGACTGGACGGGGTATGCCGATCAGAAGAATTACGCTGCGGAAGCAGCCTCGCACGATTGGATCCTCTCGCTGGACGCGGACGAAGTTTTGAGCAAGGGCTTGCGAGAAGAAATTCTACGGGTTAGGAGCAGTTCTCCTGAGGTCACTGCTTTTCGCTTTCCGCGGCGGGCCCACTACCTGGGGAAGTGGATCAATCATTCAGGCTGGTATCCGGATCGCAAGATTCGGCTCTACGACCGCCGGAAGGCAAAGTGGGTGGGCGACTTCATTCATGAGTCCGTCGTAACGCACGAACCGATTGGGGAACTGCACGGCGACCTGCTGCACTACACCTGTGACAGCTTTGCGAGCCACCTGAAGTCGCTGGATCGTTATACGGACTTGGCGGCTCGTGAGATCGCCGAGTGGAGACAGAAGGTCGGCTACAGCCGCCTGCTCATCGACCCTCCCTGGACATTCATCAAGACATTCTTTCTGCAGTTCGGTTTTCTGGACGGAATTCACGGACTCGCAATCGCCTACACCGCATCGCGGTACGTCTATTTGAAGTACGCCAAGGCGCGCGCTCTGAACTCAGGCAGATGAGAATCCTGCACATTGATACGGGCCCCGACCTGCGGGGCGGGCAGCGTCAACTCTTGATGCTGTTACAGGGCCTAGAGGCGCGCGGGCACGAGCAGACTCTTTTGGCGCGAGGTGAGACGTTACAAGCTTGGCCGGGCGCGGCCGTGATGAAAGGGTCTCTCTGGAAGCTCTCACGCACTGTCGATGTCGTGCACGCCCACGACGGCCGAGGACACGCGCTCGCGGCCCAATTCTGCTGGAGTAAGCCTCTCGTGGTATCACGGCGTGTTGCCTTTCCCATCAAGAAGGGCATCTTTTCGAAGATCAAGTACCTGCGAGCGCAGAAGTACCTCGCTGTGTCCCGGCATGTTCTGGAGATGTTGCTGCAGTCAGGCATCCCCGAGAGGAAGATATCGGTGGTTTATGACAGCGTTGAGCGGCGCGAACTGGTATCGGACAAAGCGTCTGTAGCATCGCGCACTGCGGGCGAACCGTTGCGTGTCCTCACACCGCAAATCGACGACCCCCTGAAGAGATCGGACATCGTGCAGCAAGCCTGCAAGAAACTCGGAGCTGAGGTGATTCTGTCGGCGGACTTGAAACGCGATATGGATCATGCCGATCTGTTCGCCTATCTGTCGGAAAGCGAGGGGTTGGGATCTGCGGTCTTGCTGGCGATGGCTCACAGAAAGCCGGTCATAGCCAGCCGTGTCGGCGGCCTTCCCGAGATTGTGATCGATGAACTGACGGGACTGCTGGTAGACAACGACGTGGAATCTGTCACGGCCGCGATCAGGCGCATCAGCCAAGACGCTGAACTGGCTGCGGGGTGCGTGGACAGGGCCTTTCAGCAGATTTTGGACCGATTTACCGATGATATAATGGTGCGGCGCACGGAAGAGGCTTATCAATCTGTGATGCGCCGTCCCCTACCAATCGTGTGATCCTTCCGCTGATCTCCGGCTTGGCGCTTGCTTTTCTCTGCGGCCTGCTGGTTGGGAGCTTTCTCAACGTTTGTATCCATCGCTGGCCGCGCGGAGAGTCGGTGGTGCGGCCGCGGTCCCGCTGCCCCGCTTGCGAGAAGACGATTCCGTGGTACGACAACGTCCCGGTTCTCAGTTATCTGCTGTTGAAGGGGTGTTGCCGGCATTGTCAGGCGGCGATCGCGCCACACTACCCTGTCGTCGAGTTGCTCAACGGCCTTTTCTACGCATTCATCTATTGGTGTTACGGTGTTGACCCCATGGCCTGGAAGCTGGCTTTGTTCGTTTCGATGATGCTAGTGCTTGTCGTGACGGACTGGAGGGAATACATCCTTCCGGACGAACTTACGATCGGAGGACTGATCGTCGGTTGGGCAATCAGCCCATTTGTCTATCTCGACGGCGAAGCCTCGCAGCTCTTTCTGATCATTCTCGAAAAGCAGTATTCCCCCGGGCTCGTCTCGGTGCTGGAGTCGTTCGCCGCCTCGCTACTGATAGCGGGCTTTTTTTTCCTGATGGGCGAGGCGTACTACCGCCTGCGCCATGTCGAGGGTCTCGGCTTCGGCGACGTGAAGATGGTTGCGATGATAGGAGCCTTCTGGGGTTTCGGCGACACGTTACTCACGTTGATACTCGGCTCGTTGCTCGGATCGGTCGTGGGGATCGCGATGGTTCTGCTGGCCCGCAAGGGTTGGGACCATGCCTTGCCCTTCGGGGCGTATCTGGGAGCAACAGCGATCGTGGTCGCGTTGTGGGGCGATGATATTCTGAGCTGGTACTTCCAGGATTTCTCCTGACCTGAGCGGCTTGGATCGGCGGAAGTACAGACCCTGTGTCAATAGAGCGGGGCCTTCTGGTTGGCCTGATCCACTAGAGCCGCTCCTCGCTTCCCATGAAACTACAAGAGATTGCGGAACGACTCGGCTGCCATATCGCGGGCGACGCCGAAGTCGAAATCAAAGGCGTTGCCGGGCTCGATGAAGCCGGTCCCGAGGAGTTGACTTTCCTTTCGAACCCTCGCTACAAACGGTTGCTCAAGACGACTCTCGCGGCCGCAGTGATCGTAAGAGACGAGCCAGCCGATGGAGGCTCGACTTACCTGATTTCCAAAAACCCGTATCTCGATTTCGCGCGTGCCCTGGAACTCTTCTATCAGCCTCCCGTGCCGGAAACCGGCATCCACCCGTCGGCGGTGATCGTTGATTCCGCAGTGATCGGCTCCAACGCAAGCATCGGACCGTACGTGGTGATCGGTGAAGACGTGGTCATCGGTGACAACGCCGTGATTCATCCCCATGTCACGATTTACCGCGGCGCACGCGTCGGCGACGATTTCGTGGCTCACTCGAACGCGGTCGTTCGCGAGTTCTGTGAAATCGGCGATCGTGTCGTACTACAGAACGGGGCGATCATCGGCCCTGACGGCTACGGCTTTGCGCCGCGAGCGGACGGAACCCATCAAAAGATCGTCCAAGCCGGCAAGGTCGTGATCGAAGATGATGTCGAAATCCAGGCCGGCAGTTGCATCGACCGGGCGGCAGTCGGAGAGACTCGTATCCGCAAGGGGACAAAGATCGACAACCTGGTGCAGATTGGCCATGCAGTCACGATTGGCAAAAACGGCATCATCTGCTCGCAATCCGGGATCGCCGGAAGCACCACTTTTGGGGACAATTGCATGCTGGCCGGTCAAGTCGGAGTGACCGGTCACCTCAGGATCGGAAACAACGTGCTGATGACCGCCAAGACCGGTGTCGGGAAGGACATTCCTGACGGCCGGAAGGTTTCCGGAGCACCCTCGATCGACAATCTCCGATGGCTGCGATGTACGGCTGTCTACAATCGGCTACCCGAATTGGATAAGACCGTATCGTCGCTCGACAAGAGGATTGCTGATCTGGAGGCCAAATCCGGTGCTCGAGGTGAATCCTGAGTCCATTCGAGCTGTCGCAAGTTGTGATTACGGGGGCTGCGCCAAGCAGGAAAGAAGAACTCGGCCCTAGCCTGCATTTCTCACCACCCGACGGCCGAAGCACGCGATACGACCGCCATGACTTCGCAACGCTTGCTTGCCGTGCTCAACGTACTGTTCAATATATGGTTCGCTCCCGGGATGTCTATCGCTTCCCTCTTGCTGAACGGTGGTCTGCGCCAATATATCCGACCTCTCGATGGAACCGCGCGGGTTCCGGGCCATGATGGGGTCCGCACGTCCCGGTCCTCGTAAGTACGTCGACCTCTCGGGGCCATGAACAGTAACAGGATTCGGTGACGCCGGTACGACCGTTTTGTCCATCAATCGGGAATGAGCAGACGAACGGTGAGATTCCTCCTTTCCTCGGTAGCGGGTTGGGTTTGTGTCAAGCCGCCGGGGCGTGCTGCCGCTGTCGACCGAAACGCTGGCCGCTGCTCAGCAAGGCCTAGGCAATACGTGCCAGCCGCGCCGCCAGCGCGACGATCACGACTCGCCGGTCTTTGTGGACGAGCATGCGCCGCAGCCACTGGCCTAGTTGGTCGCTACGCTGGGAGAGGACCTCGAGGCCCGAGCGAGCGCAGTGCACCAGCAGCGTCCGGACGTAGCGGTTGCCGCGCTTGCTGATGCCTCCCAGACGCTGCTTGCCCCCAGTGGAGTACTCCCTCGGCACCAGCCCCAGCCAGGCGGCGACATCACGCCCCTTCTCGAAAGCCTCTCCGTGGCCGATCGTCGCCACCAAGGCGGTCGCCGTCTGCACGCCGATGCCGGGGATCTCTCTCAGCCGCCGGCAGGCCTCGCTGGCCTTCGCTTTCCTCAGCAGGTAGCGGTTGACTTGCTGAATCTTCTCTTCCAGCACCTCCCATTCGGCCAGCATGCCGGCCAGCAGCGCCCGCATTTCGTCGGGCAGGCCGTTGTCGGCGTCCTCGAGGATCTCCGGCAGCCGGTCGGCGAAGCACTGCTTGCCCTGCGGCAGGGCGATGCCGCGTTGCAGAAGAAAGGCGCGCGCCTGGTTGATCAGTTGCGTGGAGTTGCCCACCAGCCGCGAACGATTAGCGGTGCAGCGACTGCATCGACAGTTGTTCCTCGCTCTTGACCGCCACGAAGCGCATGGTCGGCCGCAGACAGGCCTCCGCACAGGCCTCGGCGTCCTGCGAGTCGTTCTTGTCGCGCTTGACGAAGGGCTTCACATATTTGGGCGGCATCAGCTTCACGTCGTGCCCCTGGGCCAGCAGTTGGCGGCCCAGGTGATGGGCGCCGCAGCAGGCCTCCATGCCGATCCGGCAGGGCTGCATCCTGGCGGTTACCTCCAGCAGCTTGCCCTTCGAGTATTGGCGGCGAGTGAGTACCCGGCCGGCGGCGTCCAGGCCGACGAAGTCGACGCTGTACTTTGCAAGATCCAGGCCGATCGTGGCGACCTGTTGCAGTGCGCTGTTGCGGAGTGTTGGTTGGATCGATGCCATGGTTGGTTCCTTTCCGGTTCAGTAACGGCGGTCGCGGAAGACCGCTGTAACCAGCATGGCCGAAATGCACGACGCAGCTGGGGTGGGAGCGAACCATCCCATAAGTACGCCTGCGCACGACAAGCGGCTCGCGCCTCGTCTTGACGGCCCTCTCACGCACTTCGCCTCGCCGCGTGGTGAGAAATGCAGGCTAGCCGCATCAGGCCCATAACGCCGCTCGCTTATCCACGACGAAGATCCGATGTAGACAGTTGCTGCCTTCGCGGACAGCAGCTTAGTGAGAAACCTAACGTCGGCCCGTCGGCGCGATGGTTGCCAAGATTTCAGCCTCGGTCACCGGCGGATGCTGTATAGCCAATTGATCCGGGGTGCCCGCTGCATCGAAACTCTTCTCGAGCCACTCGGTGGGAAAGGCGTTCGAGATGTTGTGCAAAACTGCCTTTCCGCTCGTCAGCAGTGTTGCGGCGCCTCGGAAGTCTCCAGCTCTGCGTATACCGGGAACAAAGAAGTGATTCACATACTCGTCATCGGACGCGGCGTCAAAGCGGGCCAGGTCCGCCAGCAGCACGACGTTGGAATCGGCCAGCGCTCGGGCGAATACCGTCCAGACGCCCGCTTGCCCTATCCCAACCAGGTTGAGGGATTCTCGCTCCGTCAGTTTGCGCAGCCCGGCGATCGCGGTAAGAACGTCCTGCACGCGGTTGGCGTCGTCGGTGCGGTTGAAAGTGGTGAAGTAGCGCATCTCGCGCCCGCTATCCTCGGAGGCTTCAACAGTTGTTTTCGACCGCCCCGACTGGAAGGCGTCGATGCCCATCACGACGCCTCCACGCGACAGCAACCCCTGCACGAGCCCGTCACGACTCTCGGAAGAACTCAGCACCCAGGCGAGACCTTCGGGATGAACAATGAGAGTCGGTTGTACAGCCGGATTGGCTCTGCGAGGTTGCAAGATCACTCCCGGCACCCGATCGCCTTTTCCCTTCCGGCCCACAAGCAGCATCTTTCCATTAGTCAGCGGCTCCGTCTCTTCGACGATCAATGCGTCCGCTTTTGGCATGCTCGCCATCAATGCAAGACCGAGCCTTTCGCGAAAGGCTTTCTGCGCTTTCTCGAGCGAGGCGGCGTCGGAGGGCTTGAGCTGCATGGTCTGCTTTTGGGCTTCGCCGATCCACGAACGGATCAAGCCGGCTTGATCGAGGGCGTGCGGCGGCAGCTCTTTGTTCCAAAGGCTTACGAGGCTTTGTAGCCCACGCATAGAAATCCCATGGTCCGTCAGGTCGTCCGGCGGCACAGGGAGGGCCTTCTTCGCGAAGAACTTGTATACCTCTTCGCGGCTCTGCCGATTGTAGTTGTGCGGCGCGTCGATCTGGACTTGTTCGAGTTGCAGTTCCGCGTTGTACAACTTGTAGACGCTCCGCACGCCAGGATACTCATCTGTGGGGGTGTTGCGCGTCCAATCTCCTGTGGCCGAGACCATCAGCATCGGCCGGGGCGCCATAAGAGCCGCAATCTCGACGTTGTGAGTGTCGATGCGCAGGTTCGGTGTGTTTTCGCAGACTGATCCGCCTTGCATAATGGCCGAGATCATATTCACCGGCGCTGAATATCGGATACGATCATCAACTGCTGTGAGGAAGAACGTCTGCGTCCCACCACCGGATGCACCGGTGGCTCCGATTCGTTGTGGGTCGACGTCCCTCAACGACTCGAGAAAATCGACGGCTCGTACGCTGTTCCAAGTCTGCAAGCCGAACATCCCGAGACCCCACAGTTGCTCGCGGGGACCTTCGAAGCCATGGGGAAGCTGTGCGGTGTCGTTGTAGCCGATCATGTCGTAGGTGAAGACAACGTAACCCTGCTTAGCGAGGCTGACGCCACGAGCCGGCACTGAGCCTCTCTCCGAGTTTTCGAAGCGGCCGTAGCGCCAGTGGCCGTGGGGAGAAACGACTCCCGGGAAAGGGCCGCTCTTCCCAAGCGGACGATAGAGGTTCCCGCCGAGAAAGAATCCCGGCCAAGTCTCCAACAGCACCTTCTCGATGGAGTAGCCGTCGTATTCGATCCGGCCGAAGACCTGCGAGTTGAGCGGGGTTTTGTTCGGCATGGGCAACAGCCCAGAAGCAAACTTCACCTGCTTCCGCAAGAAGGTTGCGCGCTCTTTCCATTCATCGAGCGAGTCATACCGGGGCATGGAATATTTCATGTCGGTGTGTCGGATCACCGCCTTGCGCTGATCGACATCAGGGATTTCACCGCCGACGCCGAGCACAGGGACGAGCACGAGGTAGGCTGCGAGTGGAGCCACGGAACGTTTCATCGCGAGAGATTGTAGCGCATGCCCACGCACCGCAAGCGCCATGTGCGATGCTGTTCGGACGTACATGCCGAAGCGGGTCCACAACCAGGTAGCTGATCTCATCGGGCGCACTCCCATGGTGCGTTTGGATGCTTTGTCACCTCCGGGAGGAGCAACGATCCTTGGGAAGCTCGAATATCTGAACCCCAGCGGCAGCGTGAAGGATCGGCCGGCGCTCAGCATGATCCGTGACGCAGAGTCAACAGGACTCCTCAGACCCGGTATGACGATCGTAGAGGCGACGAGCGGCAATACGGGCATCGGCCTTGCGATGTTGTGCGCCAAGTTTGACTACGACCTCATCCTTACGATGCCTGAGACGATGAGTTTCGAGCGCCGCTCACTTGTCAAGCGATACGGGGCGCGCGTAGTGCTGACGCCTGGGGACAACGACATGGCCGGCGCTGTGAGCAAGGCTTCTGAGATCGTCGAGCAGAATCCGGGCTGCATCCAACTCAAGCAGTTTGAGAATCCGGCCAACCCCGAGATGCATCGCAAGACCACCGGGCCGGAGATTCTCGAGGCGACTGGCGGCGACATCACGGCCTTTGTGGCCGGAGTCGGTACAGGAGGGACGATCACCGGCGCCGGCGAGGTGCTGAAAGCGGCTATACCCGCTGTTAAGGTCATTGCCGTCGAACCTGCCGTCTCCGCTGTGTTGAGCGGCAAGCAACCTTCGCCCCACGCCATTGAAGGAATCGGCGCGGGATTCATACCAAGCATTCTCAACCGCGATGTGATTGACGATGTCATGACGGTCGAAGACCGCGACGCGTTTGCAATGACGGAACTTCTGGCCAGCAAGGAATCGCTGCTCGTCGGCATCTCGTCGGGGGCAAATGTCCTGGCCGCCCGCCGGGTCGCTCAACAACTCTCACCGGGCGATAGGGTTGTCACTATCCTTTGTGACACGGGCACCCGCTATTTCAGCGTGGAAGAGTACTTCCGCCGGAATGACGCCGAGCCCGCCGGCAGTCTGCTTTAGCTTGAAGGAAACTGAAATTTGCATCTCAGCACGAGAGAAAAGAAATTCGAAGACCACTTCCGCAAGAAGCTGGCGGCGCCGGCGGCGCCGGCGTGGCGGGGCATCGCCGCCTGCGCAGTGCTCACGTGGCTTGCGTTCTATCTGCAGACCCTGCCGTTCGCGCCTTTCACTCTGAACGGCGCCCATCCGCTGAGTGCCGTCTTGTTGGCATTGCTACTCGGGCTGTTGATTCGCAGAATGCTTCCTTCGGGAACCGGTTTGAAGCCGGGTGTTGACCTCGTCATCAAAAAGCTGTTGCCGATAGGCATCGTGCTGCTTGGCGCGGGTCTTGATTTCTATGACCTGATCCGCGTGGGTTTCCGAGTGTTGTTGGGGGCCATCGTATTAATCGTGGGCATCATTTTCCTCACGCGGCTTCTTTCTCGCTTACTCCGCGTGGAAACGGGTCAAGGATTGTTGATTGGCGTGGGAACAGCAATTTGCGGCACGTCAGCCATCGTCGCGCTGGCTCCGGTTGTCGATTCGAAAGAGAAGGACATTGCCATCTCCATTGCATCGATCAACTTGCTAGGGGTGCTGGCCATGTTTGTTTTCCCTTTCGCAGGGGCTCTACTGTCGTTGTCGCCTGAGGTCTACGGAGAATGGTGTGGATTGGCCATCCATGCCACGCCTCAAGTGATCGCTGCCGGGTTTGCTCATCAGCTTGACGGAGAGACCGCTGGGAAAATCGCCACCATCGTCAAGCTGACACGTATCTCGCTACTCGGTCCGTTGATATTCGTCATCGGAGTGCTGTACGCCCGCTATCGACGCCAGAATGCTGTTTTTATCGCACCGACTGTCAACTACCGCCAACTGATGCCGGCGTTCTTGCTGTTTTTCGTTGGTATGGCAATGCTGAGGACAATGGGATTCTTCCCGGAAGTCACGCTGCACATGGCTGATCGGTTTGTCTTAGGGGCGGGCGACCGGACACTGGATCTCGCTGCGGTGCTTGGCCAGGCCGGCAAATGGGTCATCACGGCAGCGATCGCCGGCATCGGGCTAATCACGGAGTTCCGAGCCCTGAGAACCGGCGGCTTGCGACCGTTGGCGCTTTGTCTGCTGGCTACCGTGATGATCGCGCTGCTAGGCCTGGGTTACGCTTTCTGGCGTTGAAGCTGAATCACCCGGTCTCGGCTCATTGATGTCGGGCGGTATCCGCTCTCACGGTTGCTGTGGACTCCTACTTTTTCGTCCAGGTATAGGAGTCGAAATCAAAGTCGTAGGCATCCCGGCCGGGCACTTCCGGCACGCTGGTCTCCGGCATCCAGTAGACCAGCCGCTGCTTCAAAGATGCGTAGTGCGGCTCTCCGGTGAGGTTGTCCCACTCGTTCGGATCGTTGACTCGATCGTACAATTCATCCGTCCCATCGGCGTAACGGATGTAACGCCATTTCTCGGTAACGACGGCGTGATTATCTGGCAGATACGTCGTCACGGCAGGGCGGCGCTTGGCCCCGGCGTCGCGGAGCTGCGGAGTCAGGCTTGCTCCCTCGAGGTCATGAGGCTTGTGGAGCCCGCACAGGTCCGCAAGCGTCGGGTAGATGTCGAGCAGTTCGACGGGTTGCTTGCGGTCCAAGCCAGCGTGATGTACGCCCGGACCGGCCCAAATCATCGGGACATGAGTCGAGCGCTGCCACAGCGTGCTCTTGTGCCAATGGCGTTTTTCGCCGAGGTGCCAGCCGTGATCGCTCCAGAAAACGACAATCGTGTTCTCCGCATAGCGGCTTTCCTCGAGCGCTCGGAGCACATATCCGACCATTGCATCCGCGAAGCTTATGCAGGCCAGATAGGCTTGCACGCCGTCCGTCCACTTGCCCTCTCGCAAAATGCGTTCATGTTCGGCGCGGCGCACGGCGGCCCACTTATGTGCGATCGGAGGGATGTCGTCGAGATCGTTGCCCGGTACTTCAGGCAGGCGTACCTCCTCTTTCGGATACAGGTCGAAGTAATTTTGAGGCGCGAACAGCGGGATGTGCGGATGCCAAAGTCCCACTGCCAGGAAGAAAGGCTTGTCGTGATCCCTCTTCAAGAACTCCTGGCCGTACCGGACCGCCGCCATGTCACCGTACGTGCGTTCAGGTCGGTTCGGCAGAACACCCCAGTCGAATTCGCCGGCGAAATTGTCGCCCGCCATTCCGTTGAAGGGATGTCCCGGTGGATTGGGGATCTTCTTGATCCAGGGATAGTAGGAGAGACGCCGGTACCAGGGGTCGTCGAACTCCTGGATCTGGAAATCGTCCCACTGATCCGGCGGATTGAAGCCCGCCACATGGTGAAAGATCTTCCCCGCGCCGGCGACATGGTAACCGTTCTCGCGGAAGAACACGGGTAACGTCTTGATATCAGGATGCGCCGGCCGCCAGTATTGACTATTTCGATACACTCCCGTTGTCGAGGGCCGCTTGCCGGTCATCAGTGCTGTCCGCGAGGGGTTACAGACGGGCGACGAGCAATGGGCGTCGCGGAACAGAACTCCGCGGCGGGCCAGCGCATCGATGTTGGGAGTCTGAACACCCGGATAGCCCCCCAGGCATCCCACCCAGTCGTTCATATCGTCTACCGAGATCGAAAGAACATTGGGCCGCTCCCCAGCCCCCCTTGCCGCAGCCGCCCCAACCAGAGCAGCGGCAAAGCTTCGTCGAGTAAGCATGGTCCAATTCTACTCCGAAGCGGTCAATCGGTATGACAGAGCATCGGTAGGGAGTTTGTTGAAATACGCAGTTCTCATGGAGACGGAAGCCATGTCACCCTTACGTTTTCCGGGAAACTTGGGCCTTTGCGGTGTTTCGGACCTGCCGTATCTTCGTCCCGCCAGCCGCTATCATTGACGCGAGGCACAACTGCCCAGGAGCGCCATCATGCCATCTGAAAGAAACGGGATTCCATCACGCGAAAAAGCTACTTTTGGCGCCGGTTGCTTCTGGGGCGTCGAGGCAACATTTCGTGAGTTGAACGGCGTGACTGCGACCGCCGTTGGCTACTGCGGCGGTGAATTTGCGAATCCGTCCTATCCGGATGTGTGCACCGGTCTGACCGGACATGCGGAAGTCGTCGAGGTGGAGTACAAGCCCTCCGAAATCAGCTACGAGCAACTGCTCGACGTTTTCTGGCAGTCTCATGACCCGACGACGTTGAATCGACAGGGGCCCGATGTGGGAACACAGTATCGCTCCGTGATTTTTTTTCATACTCCCGAGCAGGAAAGCGCAGCTCGAAAGTCCAAGGAAGCGCTCGATCTTTCCCGACGCTTCGGGCGCTCGATCGTGACGGAAATTACACCCGCGTCAACCTTCTACCGCGCCGAAGAGTATCATCAGCGATATCTTGAGAAACGCGGCTTGGCTCACTGCCGGTTCTAGCGGAATGTCTTCGATCATCTGTTGTTACAGAGGAGTTGATGCGCTGCTCTTGACGGCGGGCGATACCTATCGGTTTCCGGCAGCCGATTCTGAGTAGGGATCAAGCCCCGCGCGTCGTGCCGATGCGGCCACTCCGCTTCCTCAGGCAGCTGTCGATGCGGACATAGATATGGGCCCAGGTTACCCTGACGGTGTCACATGTGAACTGGCGCGGGCGCAGGCCGTGGTTTGGACTTGGGTGTGATCAAACAATTTCTCTGATCAAAGTCAGACTCTCGCCAGCGCCCGAGCATGACTAAAGCACGAAGTGTGTCAATCGTGGATACGCTCATTGTCAGTCCAAGTTTGGAGGCGAGTTGTCCCACAACGGGGATCGCGCCAGAGTCGGTCTTGGCCTTTTCTTCCGCGCTCTTCCGTTAAACAGGTTTGCCTGCCGGGCTACCTGCACAACTGGATTTTTCCTGGTGGCGGTACTATCGGAGTCGTATTCGGGGCCATTCCGAAGTAAGCTGGAGTCAGAATGGCAAGGAGGCTTCGAATGAGACGATGGGGAACGTTGCTGTCCGCAGTTCTGCTGCTGATTTCGCCGGCGCTTGGCGAGGATCACGAGGCGGCTCAGATTAGAATGAGTTTCGAGTCTTCTGTGGCGGCGCTCAACGCCGGAGACATCGACGGCTTCCTGGCAGATGTTCACGAAAAGGCGCTTTCGTTTTATTCCTGCGGCCCGACTTCGGGCAAGGAAGGCAAGGCGGCATGCCAGTTGGACTGGGAACGCTTCTTCGGCAAGACTCATGCGGCCAAGTTCGAGCCACAGAACATGCAATACCGTGTGATTGGAAACACCGGCATAGCGTGGGGAGAGTACGAAGTAAATGTAAAAACCAGGGATGGCAGGAACGCACACCACCGCGGGCGTTACACGATGACTTACACGAAAGAAGATGGGAAGTGGAAGGTCATCATGCAACACAACACGCCGGCGGAGCAGGGACCGGCCGGACCGCGCGAACGTCTGTCACGAGCCCGGCCGTCAGGCTCCTGACTGGTTTTCCACGTCTCCGTTTCCGAGAATAAGTTGATCACGAGGGCTGTCGGCACGGTGTTTGACGGCCCACGACTCGGAACATCTGCATTCACTGGGAGTTCGAGGGGCCGTCGACAGGCCGCGATGTAGAATAGTCGAGGATCAACGGCTCTCCGATGCGCCGCTCAATGACGGCCTTCCTGAACAAGCTGACCAGAGTGATTCTGTGGGGATCCGTGATCGGCGCCCTCTGCTTGCTCGCGCAACCTGCTGACAGCAGCGGCGATGCTCTATCCACGATCTCGGCTGACGAGGACAGATCTTCGGGCGATAGTCATCAGCGCATGCTGGCGTTGCTCGATGACATTCGCGTTCTGAGTTCCCGAGAAAACGAGTATACGGGGGACGCGTTGCATGCCCGTGAACGCGGGCAGCTCAAGGTTCTTCCGGCGAACGCCCCGGCCGCACATCGAGCACGCCTGCACCTGATTGTGGGGAAGGATGAGTTGCGTTTGGGCAGAAACGAACAGGCTGTTGCACATCTTTTGAAGGCTTATGAATTGTCGGATAAGAACCTTATTCAGCCGGCTTTCCAACTCGCTGTCGCCTACCTGCGTCTGGGAGAAATCCAAAACTGTCTCGCACATCGTAATGCCGAAAGTTGCATTCTGCCGATTCGGGGCGGCGGGGTTCATTGGGAACAGTCCGGTGCTCGAACGGCCATCCAATACCTGATGGAGGTTCTCGATCGCCGTCCTCAACACATCGCCGCGCGTTGGCTCTTGAACCTCGCTTACATGACGGTGGGAGAATATCCCTGGAAAGTTCCACCGGATTTTCTCGTACCTCCCGACCGCTTCGAATCTGAGCAGGAGTTCCCTCGGTTCCGAGACATTGCTCCGAACCTGGGTCTGAATACGGTCAGCCTGAGCGGCGGCACTATCGCCGACGACTTTGACGACGACGGTTGGCTCGACATCGTGGTCTCGGATTGGAGCCCCCGCGGGCAGCTTCGCTACTTCCGCAACAATGGAAACGGCTCCTTCACCGATCGTACCGCCGAGGCCGGATTTCGAGGGCTGTTCGGTGGGCTGAACCTGATCCAAGCCGACTACGACAACGATGGAGATCTTGATATCTATGTCCTTCGTGGCGCTTGGCTCGGAAAGGCCGGGCGGTATCCCGACTCGCTTCTGCAGAACGACGGCAAAGCGCATTTTCGCGATGTCACTTTTGATGCCGGACTGGGGGTGGCGCATTACCCAACGCAGACTGCCGGGTGGGCTGACTACGACAATGACGGTGACCTTGACCTCTACGTTGGCAATGAGGTCTTTGCTTGCCGTCTTTTTCGCAATAACGGTGATGGCTCCTTCACTGATGTCGCCGAGTTCGCCGGTGTGACGAACGATGACGTTGCCAAGGCCGTCGTCTGGGGCGACTACGATAGTGACCGCTACCCCGATCTCTATGTGTCGAATTTCGGCGGACCCAATCGCCTGTATCACAACAATGGTGACGGCACGTTCACAGATGTCGCCCAGGACGCTGACGTTACCTACCCGTTCAAGAGCTTCCCGGCGTGGTTTTGGGACTTCAACAATGACGGCAGCCTTGATCTGTTCGTGTCCGGATATGAGCGGCGGGTGGAGGATGTGGCGGCTCACTACTTCGGCCTTCCGGCGATTGAAACCGAGCTCGATAGCCTTTACCAGGGAGACGGGAAGGGCTCTTTTCAGGAAGTCAGTTACGACGTCAACCTGGATCGCATCACGCAGCCCATGGGATCGAACTTCGGTGATCTCGACAACGATGGTTACCTCGACTTCTATTTGGGAACCGGCTATCCGGAATACGAAGGTCTGATGCCCAACCTGCTGTTCCGGAATGCCGGCGGGAGCCGCTTTATCGATGTCACCACGGCGGCAGGCCTAGGTCATTTGCAGAAGGGACACGGCGTGGCCTTTGCCGACTTCGATCACGACGGTGATCAGGACATCTTCACCGAGTTGGGTGGCGCCTATGCCGGAGACGTTTTCGGCAATGCCCTGTTCGAGAATCCGGGCTTTGGCAACCATTGGTTGGTTGTCAAGCTTGTCGGCGTAACCTCCAACAGGTCCGGTATCGGCGCTCGGATTCGCGCGGACATCATCGAGGACGGCAATATGCGCTCCATCTACAGGTGGGTGAACAGCGGAGGAAGTTTCGGAGCCAACCCACTGCGGCAGCACTTGGGCCTGGGCCGTGCCGAGTCGATTCAGTCTCTAGAGATCCATTGGCCAACTTCAGACCGAACGCAGGTGTTCAGAGATGTCGACGTCAATCAATTCATCGTCGTGACTGAAAACGGCGAGGAGTACAAGATGCGACCGTATCGGCCGCTAGAGTTCTAATGCGGCTACGGATGACACAAGAGGTAATACCGCCTCCCAGACCGGATTGAATACAACCGGCATGACGACACGTCTGCGCTCACACGGGAAGAGACAAACATGCCCTGGAAGCGATGAAGCGCCCGTGTGAGGCGACTGTGCTTCGAGAAGCAGTTTTCCAAGGTGTGACTTTCCCATATACGCCTCATATACTGTGTGCAGATTGCTGAAGCTCACTGTTTTTTTACTGCTACTGATAGCCGCTGTTCCTGCGGTCGCGGTCGATTTCGATCGAATCGTCCGCCCTGTCCTTTCAGACAACTGCTACGCATGCCACGGTCCTGACGCGGCAAAGCGGCAAGCGAACCTGCGGCTTGATGTCGAAGATCAGGCGCGCAACATGGCGCGCGAGGCTTTGCGGCGTGTCGTCAGCGACGATGTTTCGCAGCGCATGCCGCCGGCCTACTTGGGACATGACAAGCTCGCTGACGGGGAGATCGAGATCCTGCGCGCCTGGGTCGAAGCCGGTGCGCCATGGAGTGCTCATTGGGCTTTCGTAGCGCCTACGCGTCCCAGCCAGCCAGCGGTGCGATGGGAACACCTTGTGCGCAACCCGATCGATCGCTTCGTATTCGAACGTCTCGAGAAAGAGGGGATGTCAGCGGCCGAAGAGGCGGATCGCAGGTCGCTCATCCGCAGGTTGAGCCTGGATTTGACAGGTCTGCCGCCTGAAATAAAGGAAGTACGCTCTTTTGTCGACGACACGTCCCCGAACGCCTACGAACGAGTGGTCGATCGGCTCCTCGACTCTCAGCGTTTTGGAGAACGGATGGCGGGCCGCTGGCTGGATGCTGCGCGCTATGCAGACACACAGGGATATCAAAACGACGCTCCCGTCGAGATGTGGCGTTGGCGAGATTGGGTGATCGACGCGTTCAACTCGAACAAACCTTTTGACGAGTTTACGGTCGAGCAGATCGCCGGTGACATGCTTCCCGACCCCACTCTTGAGCAGTTGATCGCCACGGGCTTCAACCGCAACCATCGCACAAACAGTGAGTTGGGAATCGTGGATGAGGAGTACCGCGTCGAGTATGTGGTGGATCGCGTGGAGACCATGTCGACGGTTTTTCTGGGTCTGACGGTTGGTTGTGCGCGATGCCACGATCATAAGTACGACCCTATTTCGCAGAAGGAGTTTTATCAGCTTTACGCATACTTCAATAACGTTCCCGAGCGAGGCAGGGTAGTGCGACCCTTCAACTCTCCCCCGATGATTCCAGCACCGACGAGGGAGCAAGTTCGACGGCTGAAGGATCTCTCGGATGAAATCTCTCTCTCCGAAAAGCAATTCCTTGAGACGTTCGATTCCGCCTCCCATGCTTTCGAGAAGTGGGAGAGTAGAATTGCCCGCTCGAAGAAGCCGTTGCAATGGCTTCCTCGCGATGGTCTGGTGGCGAGCTTCGATTTCGAAAGCGATCTGAGAGGGGCATCGGTTTCCGGCCAAGTCGTACAGTCTGACGGCCACGTCGGCCGGGCGATTTCACTGCAGGGCCACGGCCATATCGAAGAGCCGGAGCTGCTGAAATACGACTACAACGACGCGTTCAGCGTCGCCGCATGGATCAAGCCGGAGTCAGCCGACGGCGTGATTCTGAGTCGCTCGGAGAAGTTCGACACTCATGAAGAGAACGCCGGCAGGGGCATCACGCTAGCCCTCGAGAAAGGGAAGTTGAAGCTCAAGCTAATCAGCCGGATAGACGACTGGATCATCGTCAGTTCACGCGCTTCCCTACCGCTGCTCCGCTGGATGCACGTGACCGCGACGTACGACGGATCGCTTATCGCTGCAGGCGCCAAGCTCTACATTGACGGCCGAGAAGTCGATACGGTCGCCGAGTTGGACTATTCCAATACCGATATGAAGACGAAAGCGCCTTTTCGAATCGGCACAGGCGCAGACGCGGACAGTGGGTTCGTTGGCAGCATAGATGAAATCGTTGTCTATGACCGGGAGTTGAAGAGCGAAGAGGCCTTGACGTTGGCTGTCGCCAAGAACCTCAGCGAGATCGCACAGATCCGGAGCGGAGAACGGACTGAGGATCAAAGAAACAAGCTCGAGTGGGCTTTCGTCGATAAATACGGGCCTCGGGAAGTACGGGCTTCGTGGGCGACGCTGAGCCGGTTGAAGCGGGTCAGAGATGACCTGGAGAGCCGAGTCTCCAGCGTAATGATCATGGCCGAGAAGGACCCGCCCCGAGACACCTTCGTACTCGAGCGTGGGGCATACGATAAACCTGGCGAGAAAGTTCTTCCCGGCGTTCTGAGCGTCCTGCCGTCCCTGCCGGAGTCGGCGGCCAACGATCGCCTTGCTTTGGCGCGCTGGCTGGTCGATCCTGCCAATCCTTTAACGGCGCGTGTCACGGTGAACCGATTCTGGCAGATGCTGTTCGGCGAGGGTCTCGTCCGGACGCCGGAGAACCTGGGGACACAGGGCGAGCGGCCGACGCACCCGGAACTCCTGGATTGGTTGGCTGTCGAGTTTGTTGAAGGCGGCTGGGACGTTAAATCGCTTCTGAAGACGATCGTGATGAGCGCAACATACCGGCAAGACTCGAAGGGGATCGATGATGCCGCGAGCAGGGACCCTGAAAACAAGCTGTTTGCTCGGGGACCGCGGTTTCGACTACCGGCGGAAGCTGTACGTGACCAGGCTTTGCTTCTGGCAGGGTTGCTGCACGAACAATCGGGTGGGCCGTCCGTAAAGCCCTATCAGCCGGAAGGACTATGGATCGACATCGCCTCCGGCGGAGGCTACATCTCCGACGACGGCGATGATCTTTATCGCAGGAGCCTTTATACCTACTGGCGTCGAACCATTGGCCCTCCTTCGATGCTCAATTTCGATTCGTCCACGCGAGAGACGTGCACGGTGAGGACGGAGCGAACCAACACACCCTTGCAGGCGCTGAATCTGATGAACGATGTGACGTTTGTAGAGGCGTCGCGAAAGTTCGCAGAGCGAATGTACTTGGAAGGTGGCGAGACCCCCAGGGACCGACTGGCATACGGATTCGAAATGGCGACCTCGCGGCCTCCCAGTGGTCAGGAGTCCGACATCCTCGAGAGGGCATTCGCCAAACAACTGGAGAGCTTCCGGGAAGATCCGAAAGCGGCGGCGCGACTATTGGCCCAAGGAGAAAGTCCGGTACACACTCGCGTGAAACGAACCGAGCTTGCGGCATATGCCATGACCGCAGGTTTGATCCTGAATCTGGATGAGACGGTGACGAAGCAATGAAACCGACTGACTGGGCAACCCTTCTGACCAGGCGTCATTTCTTCGGTCGCAGCGCAAGCGGCCTGGGCATCGCAGCGTTGGCTCATTTAATGGGAAAGGACGCTGCGGGAAAGGGTGGATTACCGGGTTTGCCGCACATGGCGCCCAAGGCCAAGCATGTCATCTATCTGTTCCAGAGCGGTGGGCCTTCGCAGCTCGATCTGTTCGATTACAAGCCCAAGCTTGAGCAGCTTCACGGTACGGAACTGCCCGATTCGGTACGAAAGGGTCAGCGACTGACCGGCATGACGGCATCGCAAAAAACGTTTCCGGTCCAGAAGACTTTGTTCGAGTTCAAGCGGCACGGCGAATCCGGCGCCTGGGTCAGTGAATTGCTGCCGCATACGGCCAAGATTGCCGACAAGCTCTCGTTCATCCGGACGATGCACACCGAAGCGATCAATCACGATCCGGCCGTGACGTTCCTTCAGACCGGGTCCCAGCTTGCCGGTCGTCCCAGCATTGGGGCGTGGCTCTCCTACGGCCTTGGCACGGAGAATGAAGACCTTCCGGCATTCATCGTCATGATTTCTCGCGGCAAGGCCCGCGTTGGCCAAGCGCTCTACACGCGGCTGTGGGGCAGTGGCTTCTTGCCGAGCCGCTATCAAGGCGTCAAGTTCCGTTCACAGGGCGACCCCGTCCTTTATCTCTCGGACCCGGAGGGAGTGAGTCGAAATCGTCGCCGCATGTTCCTCGATGACTTGGCGGCGCTGAATCAGATCCAACGCGAAGAGTCCGCGGACCCGGAGACCGAGACGCGCATTGCCCAATACGAAATGGCGTACCGCATGCAGGCGTCGGTCCCGGAACTGATGGATCTGTCAAGCGAGCCGGAATCCACGTTCGCCCAGTACGGCGAGTCAGCACGAATCCCGGGAACATTCGCCCGCCACTGTCTGGTCGCAAGACGTTTGGTGGAGCGCGGGGTTCGGTACATCCAGCTCTTTCATCGCGGATGGGACCAGCACCGGTCGTTGCCAGATCAAATTGCTCAACAGTGCGCCGATACTGATCAGGCTTCGGCGGCGTTGGTTGATGATCTCGACCGGCGCGGTCTGCTCGATGAAACCCTGGTGGTCTGGGGCGGGGAATTCGGGCGCACGGTGTACTGCCAGGGCAAGATGACCAACGACAGCTACGGCCGCGACCACCATCCGAGCTGTTTCACGATTTGGCTTGCCGGAGGGGGCCTCAAGCCCGGAGTGATCTACGGCGAGACCGACGAATTCTCATACAACCCCATTGACAAACCAGCACACGTTAACGATCTGCATGCCACACTTTTGCACCAGCTTGGCATCGATCACGCCCAGCTGACGTATCCCTATCAAGGGAGGCAGTTTCGTCTTACCGATGTCGGCGGCGAGGTCATTCGCGAGTTGGTTGCTTAGCGTGTGAGTCAGCTTTCGTCAGGTTTGTTTCCGAAGGCGGAGAAATTTGGCGATCCTGGGTTTCCACTTCTCAGGCTCAGAATCTTTATGTAGTTCAAGGGGCATTCAGCTCTGTTGCCGGTGAAGCCGAAATCCGGAAGGCCCAGAGACTGCCCGAATTCGGTCCAGTGCCTTGGCCGAACAACAAGGGAACAGCCGGACGCCAAGTCGCTGCCGGCGCGGGCCAAGGCTGCCTATGGCCAATCCCCGTGCGGTCACCAGGCAAGAGCCGAAAAAGCCCTCGAAGCGATCAACCGCGCCGTGAAGCTGGATCATTCATACTCGGCCGTTGCTTGTCACTCGCGGGAAGTGATGGCATGCTGAGAACAAGGGTATTTCAGGTTCCGGGCGCGTAGCTCAGCCGGATAGAGCATCTGCCTTCTAAGCAGAGGGTCGCAGGTTCGAGTCCTGCCGCGCCTGCCATTGCCTTTCAATGAGTTAGCACCACCGATGCAGAGCGCGGAGACGGCAGGCATGCAGCCGGCCGGAAGCAGGGCTTTTCTTGAAGCAGTCGAGGTATCGGCAGCAACCTGAAGCCATGCGATCAACCGCGAGAGCGGTCTGAGCGACGGGCGGGGATCAACAACGGGCGGCTACTGCTTGCAAGACGGGCAACGCTGTTTGGACTCCCTTGCGCGGCAGATAGGGTGCAGCTTCTTCGTAGTCGTCGAACCAATGTGCCGCACTGTTGCGCCGAAATACCATCACACGTCCGGTGTCTTTGGGGTCGGCCGCGCGGTGATATTGAAAGATCATTTGCGATTCGGTCAGCCCAACGACTGCGATCTTGCCGGTCAAATGAGACATGCTGAAACGCGCCCGCTTGGCGAGGCCCGAGCACTGGTTCTGCGCCTCGACAAAGATCCGATAGGCCTCCTCGATAGGAACCGAATAGGCCTTGTTGCCCTCCGTGGGCCGGCACTGGAAGACGTAGTAGGGCGGCACGCCCATGTAGGAAAGCTCGTTGAAGAGTTCCAGCATTGTCTCGACGCTATCGTTCACGCCCCGGATCATCGGGGTCTGATTGATGATGATGGCGCCGTGCTTGTGCAACGCATCGAGGCCTTCCCGCGCCACCGCGGTCAGTTCCACCGGGTGATTGAAGTGCGCCATGATGTAGATGCGCGCCTCGGTGGTGCTGTAGGTCTCGAGCATCCTCCACAACGAGGGATCGTTGAGAATCCGGTAGGGATTGAACGCCGGCATTTTGGTGCCAATCCGGATGATCTTGACATGCGGGATATCGCGAAGCCCGGCGATCACGGGCTCCAACTTGCTGGTGGACATGATCAGCGGGTCGCCGCCCGTCAACAGCACGTTCGAAATCTCGGGGTGCTCGCGGATGTATTCCAGGCCGTTCGAAACGTCTTTGACCACCTCGTCGTTATCGTTCATGAACAGCCGCTTGCGGAAGCAGAAGCGGCAGTATGCGCCGCACACGTCATTCACCAGGAGCAGGGCGGTATCGCGGTACTTGTGTTCGAGACCGGGAACTTTAGTGTAGAGTTCCTCGAAAGAGGCGTCCAAGCGGCCCCATTCATCCAGTTCGTCTTCGCGAGGAACGATCAATTGACGAATCGGATCGTTCGGATCATCCCAGTTGATTAGGCTTTGGTAATAGTCGTTGGTACGGAAAACGAACTTCTCTTGGACCGGCCGAAGTCTATCTTTCTCGGAATCGCTCAACTCGGTGATTTGATCGATCCGGGTCAGATATTTTGGCTTTTTCAAAATTGGTCTCCTTGTAAGACATCACTACTCGTGAGCAGGATCTTGCGGCTCAACAAAAAAAGAGTGCGAATGAAGACGCCGTGCCGTGGCAGGGCACGATGACTTCTCGCGAAGGATCAGGGCGGGTTCAGTAAAACATATCAGGGCAAACCTGTCAAGAAGCGGTGAGGCGCTTGTCAACGCCCAATAGAAATGTTCCCTTGTACGTCAAGAGAGAATCGTCGTCGTCGTGGCTGTGGGAATGTGGGAATCGCGTCAGCGATTTCCGTCATTTCCACAGCCTACCGCGCCGCCGCGCCGTTTTTTTTTACGGGCGGGTAGCGCCGCCAAGGATGGTCGGCCGCTGGTGGCCGTGCTCGACGTACCGTCAAGTACGCCTGCGCGCGCCAAGCGGCGCGCGCCTCGTCCTGGCGGCCCTCTCACGCAGTTCAGCTCGCCGCGTGGTGAGAAAGGCAGGCTAGAATCCGCTGGGGTGGATGGAGTAGGTCTCCATCCATTCTCCGCCCGCCGGAATGCTTTGGAGGTGATCGTATCGGCCTCGATGAGCCAGGTTGAAAGCGTTCGTGATGCTGCTCATCGGTTCAAAGCAGATGAATGCGCGCTCCTTGCCGGGAGGGGCATAGACGACCGCCTCGCGGTATTTTTCCCCGTAGCGAACCTCGATGGTTTGCTGTTTGCCCTGCACGGCAAACCGGGCGGTTCCATCGGCAGCGCGGCGAAGGCCTCCGAAGACGTGATCGAGAAACGTTCCGGCGAGCGAGATTCGCTCCGGGTTGGGGAATACGTTGCGAACCGGTTGAGTGCCTCCGGTGGGGACGAGCCGGTCCGTCAATGTCCAGATGTGCTCTACCGGCAGTCGGACAGTCCAGGCGTCGCGGGGAGCATCGTGAATCTGGAAGTAAGGGTGATAGCCGACCGAGAGCGGCATGGTCTGCGAGCCTTGATTCACGATGCGCGTTTCGATTGCCAGCGCACCTGCTCGGAGCCGATACGTCATATCGATCTGATGCGCGAACGGGAAGTGAGCGAGCAACTCCGCATGCCTCGCGAATACGAACCGGCTCGTGACGTACGCTTCCTCTGCAGTCGCTTCCAACTCGACGACCTCCCATTCAGGCCGATAGAGAAGCAAACCGTGGATTGGAAGGCCGTTGCCGTCGTGGAGCAGATTGCCGAGATGTTTGTCTAGCAGATAGTGCTTGCCTTCGAAATAGAACCCATCCTCGTCCAGGCGGTTTGCCCACGGAGCGAGAAAGGGGTTTCCGCAGAGCTTCGGCTCGCGAGCGAAGTCGGCAACGGATTCGTAGGGAAACCAGAAGACGTTCCTGCCGCCAAGGATCATCTCGTAGGCGTTGTTTCCGAGGGTCGGCGCAATCGAGACGACAATGTCCCGCTCGTTGTCATGGAGTCGAACGATAGGGATGCCGTCAGCGGTCGTCTTCTGAGCCGTGTAGGGTTGAGCGAGTGCGGACATGGCGAGCGGAAGAAAGAGAACCACACGCACGATCGTGCACAGAGTCATGGTTCGGCCGCGGGGAGCTCTTGCAGTTCGGTTTCGTCCTGGCAGCACATGCAGAGGCCGTGGTGATGGCTGCGGATGTTGCAGATCACGCAGAAGTAGGTTACGCGAAACAGCTTGTCGTCTTTCACCGTGAACAGCCGCAGCACCTTGAAGACGCCGGAGGGTTTGAGATGGCCGCGAAGCTCCCAGTAACGGTCCTTGAGTTCCGGGTCGGTCAGTTGGCTTGTCGAGTACTCGTCGCCTTCCAGCGCCAGTTCTTGTCCCTGATCGGTGACGAACACAAGCGCATGACCAGCGGGCGGATGTTGTCCGGGCGGGTCGGCGAGCCGGCCACGGATGATGGTGTCACCGGCAGCGAGCAGATCAAGGACAACCGTGAGCAGCAGCAGGACCGTCCAGAGGGTGCGGCGCGCCATATCGGAGTGCAACAGACTGATCAGGATACCGCACGGGCGCTGGCGGTCGAACCGCCGAGTCCGGTGAGACGCTCCACGATCTGGTGGACGGCTTCGCGGCCCCGCTCGAAAGCGTAGGCGTACTGTTGGCGCTTCTCCTCACGGGTGAGATGGCGTCCGAAGCGCAAAACGCGGTCCAAACCGACGCCCACGACGTAGGTCCCGGCAAACGAGACGAGGCCTTTCGACACCAACCCGCCGCCCGCGGGAACCTTCGACACCATCTCTCTCGCGATGGCCCGCCAACCGAAAGCCGCCGCGACGATGGAGCCGATCTGTGTCTTCTGGCGCTTGTAGCCGACGTCGCTATCGCTGGCGGCGGCAATCAGAAACGCCATGCGCACCTGGTTCATGGTGAGGAAAGCCGTGTCGGACGCAAACTCTCCGATAGCCCACGGCAGGGTGAAGATACTGGGCACGACATTGGGCAGCGCCGTGGCCACCGTGAAGTATGCGTTCTCCTTGCTGCTTTTCCAGATGATGCGTTGTATCGCAGCCTCGCGGAACGGGAGAAAGCGCTTGGCGAGGGGTACCCAGAGGTCTTCGTGGTCGCCAAGAATGAGCTTGACGGTCGCCGAGGGCATGCGGGATTCGAAAGCGTAGAAGTGCTCGGGATGAGGGATTCCCGACTGCGCCAAGCCGAGGTCACAGCGGCCGAAGTCCTTGTCTTCCGCGACGCGCAATATGCAATCGAACGCTTGCCGCGCCTTAGCCTCGGAGGTCTCCGGCGGAATCAGAAAGGAAAGGATGAGCGAGTACAGATCGTCATCAGCGGCCAGAACACCCATGCTGATCGGACGTTCCGACATCCGGCGAACTTCTTCGGGATCGAGATTGCGGAACGCCGCTCCGATCTCGCGAATGATGGGCAAAGACAAATCTCATTGTACCGTCAGCCTGCATGCCCTCGGGCCGGAGGCTGGCGCTTCAGGAGGCTTCCCTACAAGTCGTGAACAAGGCAGGCTCATAGGTCTTCTCAGCAGAAAAGGGTTTCTCGAACAGGGTTACGATTGCGTTGCGACATGGCGGTTGTTGCCCTACAATGACATGGCGTTGACGGGGTGGCGATTGCGCTTTTTTTAACCCCTTCTTCTTTTTGGGAACAACTCATCGAGCAGTGTTCCCAGGATGGTGCGTGGCGCGATATGTCCAGTCAAAACCTGCAAGACGGTTTCCTCAACAATGCTCGTAAAGAAAGGGTTCCGGTCACGATTTATCTCACCAGCGGCGTGAAGCTTTCCGGACGTGTGAGGGGATTCGACAAGTACTGTGTGGTTTTTGAAACGAACCATCAGGAACAGTTGATCTTCAAGCACGCGATTTCTACGGTCGTGACCCCGAAACAGCACTACCGCGGTGGGAGTTCCTATCGCTCATCCGAGTCGCAGCGGGGATCGGAAAGTCATCGGCCGCTACCGGCGCCGAGCGAATCCAAGGCACCAGTTGGAGTTGCCGAGTCTTCGGTGGGCTCTGGTTGATCGAGTCGCGCCTCGTAGAAACATCACGAGAGAAACGGCGAAAACGCCGGTCGCAAGCCTTGTGGCAAGGGCTAGCCTGTATGTCTCACCACCCGACGGGGGAAGCACGCGATACGACCGCCATGACTTCGCTTTTCCTTCGCAACGCTTGCTTGCCGTGCTCGACGTACTGTCAAGTACGCCTGCGCGCGCCTTTTTCCTCCGCCCGGCTCGCGCCTCGTCCTGGCGACCCTCTCACGCACTTCACCTCGCCACGTGGTAAAAAATGCAGGCTAGTTTTTCCTCCGCCCGTGGGCGGATCATACAAGCAGGAAACATCCGGATGGGTGTCAACCCGGCTTGATAAACAGGATGTTTCAGGTCAGATGGCGAGCCGTCGCCCGCGTGACCTCTGCCCGCACGTAACGGGGACAAACCAACGATCTCCATGGCGAGACAACGCTTAGCCACGGTTCGTTCGTTGTCGGCAAGCGGCGACGAACGGGAGAAATGCGTGCTCGCGGGGATTGCTCTGCGCGGCAAAGGGCAAGCTGCGGCTATCGAAGAAGCCGAGGAGTCTCTGGCAGAGCTCGCCGAACTTGCCGTCAGCGCGGGCGCCGAGGTCGTCGATGCGGTAATGCAGGTTCGCGACAAGCCCGACTCCGCTACGCTGATCGGGCGCGGCAAGATCGATGAGTTGAGGATAGCCGCCAACGAGTTTGACGCCGACTTCGTTCTGTTCG
Organism: Bryobacterales bacterium; assembly: GCA_026713545.1. Taxonomy (GTDB): domain Bacteria; phylum Acidobacteriota; class Terriglobia; order Bryobacterales; family UBA6623; genus JAPPLB01. The sequence continues at coordinate 12,689 of JAPOOG010000111.1, read as the reverse complement.
ATCACGAACTCACGGCGACGCAACTGCGCAACCTCGAGAAACAGCTAGATCTAGGCGTGCTGGACCGCACGCAGTTGATTCTCGACATCTTCGCAGGTCATGCGCGGACGAGAGAAGGCAGCTTGCAGGTCGAGCTGGCCCAGTTGCAATACCTGGCTCCGAGGTTGACCGGACGCGGCGTCGAGATGTCTCGGCTGGCCGGAGGCATCGGCGCTCGCGGGCCGGGTGAGACGCAACTCGAGACGGATCGCCGCCGCATCGGAAGGAGAATCGCGAAACTCGAAGCGCAACTCGAATCCGTGCGCGCTCATCGCGGCCGGCAGCGCAAGAAACGCAGCGCGGTGCCGCTGACGACCGTCGCTCTGGTCGGTTACACCAATGCGGGCAAGTCGACGTTGTTCAACGCGCTGACTTCGGGCAACGTTCTGGCCGACGCGCGCATGTTCGCGACGCTGGATCCGACGATCCGCGCCTTCGAACTTCCGTCCCATCGCCGCGTGCTGGTTTCCGACACGGTCGGCTTCATATCCCGATTGCCTCCGGGCCTGGTACGCGCTTTTCGCGCGACCTTGGAAGAAGTGACAGAGGCGGTGATGTGCCTCCACGTGGTCGACGTATCGAGTCCCCAGCGGCGCGCGCACATCCAGGAAGTCAACAAGGTGCTGGAGGAACTGGATGCCAGGGACAAGCCGCAGATCCTGGTGTTGAACAAGTGCGACCGCATAACTCTCGATGAAGCCGAGCGGATTCGGGCCAGCGAGATCGCAGCCGGGGAACACCTCGATGTGGTGGCGATCTCGGCTCTGAAGAACGAGGGACTCGATCAACTGCTGGTTGCAATGGACGGGTCCTTGCCGGGAGACCCCCTCTCGACGGTCAGATACCGCTTCCCGCACACCGAAGCGGACAAGCTTTCGTTTCTCTACGGCCACGGCCGCATTACGGAACGAGTGGACGATGAAGAAGGCGTCGAAGTGACGGCGGAAGCGGCCGCATCGGTTCATCAACGCTTGACCGAGCAAGCGGTCAAGCGAGCACACGACTCTCGCTGATCAAAGCCGCCGCGATCACCGCCGATTGATCATGAAGGTGGCGGTGTCATGGAAGAACTCCCTGAGGGCTTCCGTCACGGGCTCGGGCAGGGCTGTTTCTTCCAGGGCGTTGTCCATCAGTCGGACCCATCGGTTGCGCGCATTCTGATCGATGGCAAAGGGGAAGTGACGCATTCTGAGGCGCGGGTGGCCGCGCTGCTCGATATAGCGTGGCGGGCCGCCGAATCGGAAGATCAAAAAATCGCGCAGGCGCTGTTCGGCGCCGGCGAGATCTTCGGACGGATACATCGGTCCCAGGATGGGGTCATCGGGGACTTGCCGGTAAAAGGCGCGGATGAGGCGCTGGAAGCCCTCTTCTCCAATAAGGTCATAGATGCTGACAGCTTTGTCCATGAATGTTCGAGGCGATGGCGATGATGCGGTGTGGGCGGCAGCCCGCGAAATGAACGACCGATGCGTTTCAAGACCGCTTTCTTCAGTTACCTGACGAAGCTCCTCACACCGGCGGCCCTGTGGAAGCGAGTCACCATGGAAGAATCCTTACGATGATTCACGCGGAATTTCCGCCAAAGCTTTTCGGCTCGGGTGAAGGCTGATCTGGTGCGGGCGGGCGACGGCTAGGTCAACAGCGGCTTGACCACATTGCCGTGAACATCCGTCAGGCGGAAGTGACGGCCCTGATATTTGAAAGTGAGCTTGGTGTGCTCGACGCCGAGCAGGTGCAGGATCGTCGCGTGAAGGTCGTGGACGTCCACAGGATCTTTCGTGATGTTATAGCCGTAGTCATCCGTCTCGCCGTAGCTGATTCCGGGCTGGATGCCGCCTCCCGCCATGAAGATGGTGAAGCAGCGCGGGTGGTGATCGCGGCCGTAGTCGTCTTCGGTGAGGCGGCCCTGGCTATAAACGGTGCGGCCGAACTCGCCGCCCCAAATCACGAGCGTATCTTCGAGCATGCCGCGATCTTTCAGGTCCTGGATCAGCGCGGCGGTGGGCTGATCCGTGTCCTTCGCTTGAAGCCGAATGCCTTTGGGCAGCTCGGTGTGCTGGTCCCAGCCGCGGTGGAAAAGTTGCACGAAGCGCCCCCCGCGTTCGGCGAGCCTCCGCGCCAACAGACAGTTGGCGGCGTAGGTCCCTCGCTTGCGTGAATCGGGTCCGTAGGCTTCGAATGTTTTTTCCGATTCACCGGACAGGTCGGTCAATTCGGGCACGGAGCTTTGCATGCGATAGGCCATCTCATACTGCGCAATGCGCGTCGAGATTTCCGGGTCACCGAAATCGTCGTGCTTCAGTTCGTTCATCTTCGCCAGATCGTCGAGGAATCGGCGGCGAACTCCCGGATCGATGCCAGGCGGGTTCGACAAATACAGAACCGGATCGCCGACGCCTCGGAATTTCACGCCCTGGTATCTCGTCGGCAGAAAACCGCTTCCCCAAAGCCGATCGTAGAGTGGTTGCCCGCTACGGCCCTCGCCCTGCGAGACCATGACGACGAACGACGGAAGATCTTTGTTGAGCGTACCCAAGCCGTAGGAGAGCCAGGCTCCGATGCTCGGCCGGCCAGCCAATTGAAACCCGGTCTGGAAGAACGTCACGGCCGGGTCATGGTTGATGGCCGTAGTGTGCATCGATTTAACGAACGAGAGATTATCGGCGACCTTCACGACGTGCGGCATAAGATCGCTGATCCAGGCGCCGGATTCGCCGCGCTGCTTGAACTCGAAGATCGACGGCGCGACCGGGAAGCTGGTCTGTGTCGCAGTCATGCCGGTGAGCCGCTGGCCCTTGCGGATGGAGTCGGGCAGCTCGGTGGCGCGCATGTCGTCGAGCTTGGGCTTGTAGTCGAACAAGTCCATCTGCGACGGCCCACCTGACTGGAAGAGGTAGATGACGCGCTTCGCCTTCGGAGCGAAGTGGGGCAGCCCGGGGAGGCCCCCGCTGCTGCCGGGGCCGTCCATGCGCGCCGACGCGGCCGAGAGACCGTCATTCAGCAGAGACGAAAGAACCGCCGTTCCGATACCGGTGCTGCTCAAGCCGAAGAAGTGGCGTCGCGTCATTTGAAGGTGGCGTTCAACGAGCGGATTCATGGGCATCTCTCCCGGCTTCAATCGATAAGTGCTATTCCTTCGTAATCGTCTCGTCCAGATTCAAGATCAGGCTCGCGACGGTGGTATAGGAGGCGAGTTGAGCGACGTCCAGCGCCTGGTCACGCTCGGATTCACCCTGTCGAACCAGATCGAGCGCAGCGCGCCGGTCGGTCTGGAAGTTGTCAAGGTAATGGCGGTAACTGCCGACCAGGATTTCATGGCTTTCCGGCTTGAGCTCATGAGCCGTCGCGAGACGATACCCGTACCCGATGCGCTCTTGCGGCGTGCGGCCCCCTTCGGTCATCATGCGCTCGGCGAGCTTGCGGGAGGCCTCGACGAACGTAACGTCGTTCATCAAGTTGAGCGCTTGCAGCGGCGTATTGGTGCGAGTCTCGCGAACGGTGCAGGCCTCTCGGCCCGCCGAATCGAAGTTCAACATCTGGGGCGGCGGCACGGCGCGTTTCCAGAACGTGTAGATGCTGCGGCGGTACAGGTCGTTGCCGTGGCCTTGTTCGTAGTCGCGTCCCCCGGCGAGTTCCGTCCAAAGGCCTGCCGGCTGATAAGGCTTTACCGAAGGCCCCCCGATCTCTTCAACCAACAGACCCGAGATCGCCAGCGCCTGATCGCGCACCACCTCGGCGGGAAGACGCACCCGCGGCCCGCGAGCCAACAGCCGGTTGCCGGGGTCTTTCGACGCCAAATCGGGAGTGACTCGTGACGACTGCCGATAGGTGGCGCTCATGACGATCATCTTCTGGAGCTGCTTGACGTCCCAGCCGCTTTCGACGAACTCGGCGGCCAGCCAATCGAGCAGTTCCAGATGCGTCGGCCATTCACCTTGCGAACCGAAATCCTCGACCGTCTTGACGAGCCCGGCTCCGAAGTAGGACTGCCAGAAACGGTTGACGGTCACCCGCGCCGTCAGCGGATTGGAAGGACTGACGAGCCAGCGCGCAAGGCCGAGGCGGTTGTTCGGAACCCCCTCGGGAATCGGCGGCAGCGCGGCCGGAACGCCGGGTGCGACCTTTTCGCCAGGAAGATCGTATTGGCCGCGCACCAGCAGATGAGTCGGCCGCGTGACCTCGCGCTCCTTCATGACCATGACGGTCGGGAAGCTCTTGATGAAAGCTTCGCGTTGCTTGCGGATCGCGGTCAGGGTCTCCCATGCCTCACGGATATGGGCGGGCGCGTACTCGTCGAGGAAGGCGAGCCGCAGCTTGTCGCCTTGGGCCGCCGTACGCTTATCGGGCTTGAGGCGCGCAATCTCGTTCAAGGGCGACTCGGTGGCCACGACGGCGAGCTCATCGGGCCTGAGCGCGCGGTCGTAAACACGTACGTCATCCATCAAACCCCGGAAGCGCGCGCCGGGGCCGGCGACGGCTCCAATCCGCAGAGGCTCATTCACGCCGAAGGCCTGGTTGAGCGTGTCGACAACGACCGTCATCTCGGCGGGCTTACCGTTCAGATACACGACGGCGCCCTTCGCCAACCGCGAACCGTCGTAGACCGCACTTACGTGATGCCATCGATTCAGGACGAGAGGCTCGGCGGTCTCGACGCGAGTGGAGTCATCGAGCCAACGAGTCACCAGGTTGAACTGCACTTTAGCGTCAACCAGGTAGATGCCATAGCCCTTGATTTCCGTCGTCGATTCGGAAGTTCGGCTGAGGATCGCGCCATTGGCCGCGGTGGGGTAGATCCACGCCGAGAGCGTGAAGTCTTCCTGGAAGCGGAAATCGGCGACGTCGCCGGCGTCGATGTAACTCTTGCCGTCGAACGAGTTCGCCTGGCCAATCTTGCCCTTCTTGAATTGAGGGAGTCCGGCGACGAGCTTGGCGCGGGCCTCGGGTGCGCGCGGTGTCTGTCCGGCTACGGCGCCGTCAAGCCGATAGTGAGCGATCAGATTGTCCCACAACGTCCAGTCCACGAAATCGGACTGCACCAATGATGCCTCCCACTGCTCGAGGGCGGCTTGAATCTCGGGCTCCAGTTCGTCGAACTTCCTCTTCGCTTTCCCGACCTTCTCTTCGAGGCCGTCCAGCTCGGTGAGATGCTCCGGCGTGGGAGCGGGCATGAAGGGAGGCGAGTTGCCGTATTTGAAGGCCTTGCCCTTCTCGGGAACGTTGTTGAAGTAAGCGAAGAAGCGATAGAACTCTTTCTGCGTGAGCGGGTCGTACTTGTGGTCGTGGCACCGGGCGCAGCCCATGGTCAGGCCCAGCCAGACCGTTGATGTCGTCTCGACGCGATCGACGACGTACTCCACGGCGTACTCTTCCTCGATGATGCCGCCCTCGCCGTTGCCGCGATGATTGCGGTTGAAGCCGGTCGCGATCAGTTGGTCGAGCGTCGGGCTCGGCAGCATGTCGCCCGCGATCTGTTCGACCGTGAACTGATCGAACGGCATGTTGTCGTTGAACGCCTTGATGACCCAGTCGCGCCAGCGCCACATATAGCGCTCGGCATCGGTCTGATAGCCGTTCGTATCGGCGTAGCGGGCGGAATCGAGCCAACGCACAGCCATGCGCTCGCCGTAACGGGGCGAAACGAGAAGCCGGTCCACGACCTTCTCATAGGCGTCGGTGGAGGTGTCCCGCAAGAAGTCGTCGAGTTCTTCGGGTGTCGGCGGCAGCCCGGTCAGGTCCAGCGTGACACGGCGGATGAGCGTTGCGCGGTCCGCTTCGGGGGAAGCGGAGAGGCCTTCCCGTTCGAGACGCTCCAGCACGAAATGGTCGATTCCGTTGACCGCCCTACCCGTGACCGGCGGCAGGCCCGGTCTCTCGGGCGGCGTAAACGACCAATGAGATTGCCACTCGGCGCCCTGCTCGATCCAGCGCCGCACCAGGTCGATCTCACGGTCGCTCAGCTTGGCGTGGCCTTCGTAGGCCGGTGGCATACGGCGGATCGGATCTTCGGTCGTCAGCCGCTTGATGATTTCACTCTTCCGGACATCCCCGGAGACGATGGCGAAACGTCCTCCCAGGTCTTGCACGGCGCCTTCCTGGGTGTCGAAACGCAGCGGAGTCTTGCGGTTGTTCGAGTCCGGTCCGTGGCACGTATAGCATCTGTCGGAAAAGATCGGACGGATATCAGCATTGAAGCTGACCCGATCCTCGGAGGCCGCCGCCGCGCCGCAGACGACAAGGAGCGAACCCAGCACGCCCAGGACGCGTGCAACCGAACCTGCAAGATGATCAGTCATAGCAAAGCCTACACGTTCCCCCAGTAATTATAGACTCCATACCGGCGCTGGCGCCATCTGGTTTTGCGCCAACGGAAGCCGGAACATTTCCCTTTCTCAGCATGGGTGCATTTTGCGTTCGCCGCAGCGGGAACTGACCGGCGAGCGGCGCTCGTCGTGAGACCGACCGCGAACGGCTGACGGGGCAACGACAGTGGCGCGGGGGCAACATTTTTCGCCGCGCGAAGCCGCGCCGTGCCGCGCGAACGCGCCCAGCGAAGCAGTGACCGGGCGGCGGGAGCGGCCGTCCGGGCAGAGCGAGGACACTGGCGCAGGCAATATTTTTACCCGAGCAATGCCGGGCAATAACGGGCAATGGTGGGCAATAGTGGGCAGGGAATCAAGGCTGTGATTCGATAAACCCGTGATTCGTGTCTCGTGTTTCATGATTCGTGAAAACCTCAAAAGCAGTGGCTTGTGACTAGTAACTAGTGGCTAGTGAAAGCCTGGAAAGCCCTGATTCGCGATGCGCACGGACTTCGCCTCGCCGCTTGTGGAAGAAATGCAGCCTTCGTCGGAGAGTCATGGGCGTGATCTCCCCTGCTCGATGTTTTCTCCGCTTTTTCTTCGCGAAGGGCAGGATTTGCGCATCGCTGTCCTCATGCTATGCCGGCCGGGGCGGAAAAAAAAAGACTGAAGGGCTTCAGTACCCAAAGGTATTAAAAATCCGTGATTCGTGCCTCGTGATTCGTGAAAACCACTGGCGGGAGCCTTGTTCGCTCCAGAAGAGGGGATGATACCGGCAGTTTTTGGTTTTTGGTTTTTTCTCCGCCCGCTTGCGGATCATACAAGCGGGAAATATCCAGATCAGTGTCGGTACCGCTGGATCAGGAGGATGTTTCAGGTCAGGTTCACATTCGAGTCAAGTTCACGCGGCGAGTCGAGCCGGCATCAGCTTGTCATCCCAGCGGGCAGCGACGCCGAGGACTCACCATCCGGAGGATGCGCGAGTTTCAGCGAGTTGTCACCCAGATCGGCGACGACCACGCCATTTCCTGATTCTTCTGCTGCACCCGCACGTAGTAGTAGCTTTCACCGGGCGTCACTTCGTTGTCGACAAAGGTGAAATGGACCTCTTCTTCGAGGTTCTGGCGAGTGTGTATGAAGGTGTTGTTCTTGATGATATCGATCTGCTCGATACGCGAGGTCCCGATGATGTTGATCCACAGCCGGAACGCGCCGTCGACTTCGACGATGTCGCCCTGCAGGTATTCCTTGCCGCCGGCCTGCAGGCGGTAGTCGAGGACGATGTTGTCGGTCGCGCCGTAGGAGTGCCGCTTGCGCATGGCGTCGAGAAGCCCGTCGCGGCTGAAGTCTTCGGCGATGGTGCAGGCATAGGAGATGTGGGTCGAGATATGGTCAGAGGCGGCTTGCACGCCGAGCTTCAAGCCCTTGGCCCAGGCATTCCATACATAACCCGCGGGGCGAAGGCCGCCCTGCTGGTTGTAGGGCTTCTCTGCTGTCGCGGCGCGGGGGGCGCCTTCGTATTCGGCCGAGACACGATCGCCCTGATAGATCTCGACGAGGGGCTCCAAATCCGGATCGTTATCACGCCAGTCGGTCCCCATGCCCGTTGCGGAAGTATGCGAGATCGCGATCGCGTCGTACTTCCTGAGATAGTCATACAGTTCGGCTGCGCCGACCTCGCCGCTCCGCTCCTCGGGTGGAATCGGGAGGGTCGGGATGCCGCGCGTCGCGACGAGGATGTTGCGATGTCCGTTGGGGTAGCTGACGCTTCGCTCGTAGGTATAGATCGGCGCGAACGTTCCGGGCAGATGGAACAGGTCGGCGACTTGCGGCAGAAGCCAGTTGATGTACTCGTTGTCCTGGCCGCTGCCGTTGTTATGTTCGCTGACCCCCATGAAGTCGAGCGAGGCGGCGTCGAGGGCGTAGCGGTAGGTCTCGAACAGCGAGCCATCGCTGTAACCATCGTCGGAGAACTCGGTGTGGCGGTGCGTGTCGCCGCGATAGATGCGATATGTCTTGCCGCCGGACTCGATGGAGTAATCCCGGATCCGCTTCAGGTCAGCCTCTTCGTTGGGGTGAGCCGGATAGGTGTCGTAGCGGCGGTCCTTGCGTTCCACGAGGACAGGCGGCTTGGCCTCCCCGGCAAGCGCCGGGAGCCTACCGGCGTAGACGTCGGTCCTGTCGAACAAGTACTGATCGGAGTCGCGGTTGTCGGTCGGCCAAGCGGCGACCAGGGCGCCTTCGGAGTCCCGGGTGATGCCCCAACGCATGTCCTGCCGGCCTCGGCTGAAAGGCAGATGCTGCGGGTGCAGCCAGGCGTCGCCGAGGTATGTAGTGCCATAGATCTGCCAGGCCGCACGGTGCGCCGGGGTGAAATCGGGGGTGTCCCGGGCGCGCAGCAAACGATGACGAAAGAACAGCCACATCCGTCCCCGGGCGTCTCTCTGCAAGACGGGCAGGTCATTGAAGCCGTGAAGCTCGGCGGGCAGGGCCGTATTAACGTCAGACGCGGGATGCCGCCAACGACCGCCGGAATAGACCCCGAGGGCCAGCGCCCGCCACTCGTAGAGCCGCGTCGCCTCCTTGTAGATCAAGAAGCCGGAGTCCTTGCCCCACTGGAAGCCGCTCTCGTTCCAAGCGGCCCACAAGCGGTCCTGGCTGTCGCAGGCGAGAGTGACATGAGCTTCGAACTTCGGCGTGTCCGCGACCGGGATGGTCTCGCCCCAACTCTCGCCGGACCAGCGGCGCATCACGATGTCGTAGTCGCCCTTGTCGTAGGTATCCCAGGCGATGTACACGCCCCCCGTACCGTCGGCCGTGATGGCGGGCTTCCAGTCGTTGGCCGGAGAAGTCGAGACTTTCTGCTCGGGCGACCAGGTCCCGCCGTCGTAGCGACGGACGAAGATATCCGACTTGCCGTTACGGAAGCCCTGCCAGGCGAGCCAGAGATTGCCGTTCGCGTCGGTCGTGAGGGCGTGTTGCATGTCGGACTGCGGCGCGTCCGTCAAGCGGGTCGCCGCAGACCATTTCCCGCCGTTGCGGCAGCGGGCGTAGAGATCGAAGTTGCCATCGACCTGTTCGGACCAGATCACCCAGGGCCGGTCGTGCCTGTCGCGGCCCATCTTGACGAGAAACACGTCGCCGGGGCTTCCGCTGACGGTTTCGATCGAGCCCCACGATTCACCGTCGAAGCGGCGAACCTGCACGCGGTTGCCGCCGCCGCTGTAAGTGACCCAGGCGGCCCACAGCTCACCGTCTTCTCCGGCAAGGAGCGTAGGGAAGTCGCTGTTGACCGTTTCAGAGGAAAGGCGCTCGGCCGGCGCGACCAAGTCCACCTCGACCGCTCCATCGAGGTGCTTCATGGGCCGGCCGACCCGCAGCTCCCGCGGCCAGACTTCGAAATCACCGTTCGCGGTCTCGAACCGGAGGCGCGTGCTGGATGTCGTTCGTACCTCCACGACGATCCCCGGAATCGTCACATACTCCTCGGTGCCGCGGGGGTCCTCCCACTGGTAGACCCGGCGGGGGTAGTTCAGGCCCTCGCGCGTCGCCAGCCGCCAGCCGGTCTTGCCGTTGATCCGTTCCTCGGGGTGGGGGTTCCAGTTGCGGAGGCTGAGCACTTGGCCACGGTCGACGGACAGCTCTCCGTCCCAGGCGCGGGGTTGGGAATCCGTGAGCCCGAAGCGGACCCGGAATGCGGCAACCGACTCGTCTCCCAGTGGACTCGGCGTCTGTGCGGGCAGGAACGAGAATCCGGCCAGCAGTACGACAGCCAGCACCGGCATCAGGACTGTCCGGACGTTCAGAGGCTTGGGACGGTATTCCCCTCGTGCGTTCATATCGGGGGAGATTGTATCAAGAGGGCACTTTGTTCGAGCATTGTTCCGGACGTACAATCTCTATATGCCGATCCGAACACTTGCCCTGCTCGCCTGCTGCGTGTCGTTGCTGCCGGCCGCCGCCGCACAGACAACAACAGAAAATGGCTTCGAGACCGTTCACGTAGTCAAGAAGCCCAAGCGCCGCTACGGCTACCGGGGCATGCCCGGCGACATCGAGCTGCTCAAAGACGGCCGGCTGTTGCTGTCGTACGTCTCCTACGACCCCGAGGGCGCGATCCTGGCCCGCTATTCCGAGGACCAGGGGAAGACCTGGGGACCCGAGTTCGTGTTGTTCGCCAAGCCCACCGAGAACGAAGGCGCCGCCTATGGGGCTCCGAGTTTTCTTCGCCTCAGGAACGGCGACCTCCTGGCGGCCTACATCTACCGGCCGGACGCCATGCCGCGCTACGGCCACAACTACTACCGGCGCTCGAAGGATGACGGCAAGACCTGGACCGACCAATACGACTACACTCCCTTCCCGGGCTACAACCTGGTACACAACGACAAGCTGATCCAGCTTTCGACCGGACGCATCATCGCTCCGCTCGAGATGGAACTGCGCGAGGAGGGCGGAGACCACCGCGGTTACGTGAGCTACACGTTCTATTCCGACGACGACGGGGTCAGTTGGCTGAAGAGCAGGAACATGGTGAACGTACTTCCCGTCGAAGCCCAGGAACCCCACGTGGTCGAGCTCGAAGACGGCCGTTTGATGATGCTCTGCCGCACCTACAGCGGCTACGTCGTACGGTCGTATTCCGACGACCAAGGCGAGTCCTGGTCTCCCGGAGAGCACCTCAAGAATCTCTCACTCCCTCCCAACTCCTCGGCCCTGAACGTGAAGCGCATCCCGTCTACGGGAGACCTGCTGCTACTGCGTTGTTCGGATGGCGTAAATCGTTGGCGCACGCCGTTCGTCTCGGCGATCTCGAAGGATGAGGGACGAACGTGGTCGAACCAACGCATCATCGGGGGCAGCGCCGAGGACGACTACGGCTATCCCAGCCTGCTCTTCCTCGACGGGTACGCGATCATCAGCTTTCACCAGCGCGACGGCCTCCACGTGGCCCGGATTCCGATCGACTGGTTCTACGAATAACTCCCGCGGCCAGGCCGGGTGGCTACAACGGGGATCGACGGTCCCGCGATGCCCAGCGTGCGAGCGGTATCTGCGCTGGAAACGTCGCATCGCAGACGTATGTAGCGCCGTGACACCAACTGTTGACCAGAGGCGCCATGGGACGGACGAGCACACGGGGCAGCGATCAGCACCGCTTAAAAAAACTGCCGTTCAGAGTCCCTCCGAGGCGTGCCGGGAGCGAGAATGGAAGAACCATCAAGAAGAAAGAGACGAAGTACACCTTGCGGTACAACGAGGATTACCCCCCCATTCCGCCCATTACAGTCTGCGATGTACGTTGACGAGTTCCGGCTCCCGAAGCGGTCTGGGGGGGACGGTTGAAGTTCCAGACCAGGAGCTGAGCCCTGCCCGCCCAATGGTGGTTGGAGGAAAGCAGCAAGCAGACAGCGAAAATTGTCTACTGGGAAGAAGCCGGCTCCTGGCTCGGCTATCTCCAGTAGTTTCCCGACTATTGGACCCAGGGAGACACACTCTAAGACCTCGAAACCCACCTCCGCGATCTCTACAAGGACCTCACGAGCGGCGAGTTGCCAGGAACCCGCAGAGTGGCCGATATCGCCGTCGCGTGAAACGAACCGCGCTGATCAAAAAAATCCAAGAGGGCGGCTGCGTGCTGGTGCGGCACGGAGCCCGACATGACTGGTACCGAACCCAGAGAATGGGGTTTACCAGCCCGTTCCGCGTCATCGCGAGATCAGGGAGCGATTCGCGAAGCACATCCTGACGCAGGTAGTGTTCTGGTGAGACGGATGATCAATGAGGACGATGATTTCTTCCTTTTAATCCGGACTCCGACAGCGCGGCGACCGTTTGGTCGTCAGCGAACTCTCCCGGCTCGGTCGGTCGCTGGGTCAGATCGTCGCCATCCTCGGAGCCCTCGCCAAGACAGGCGTCGCCTTCGTGGCGATAAAGGAGAACATCCGCGTCGAGGGCAAGCGCGATATCCAGACCAAAGTCATGACCACCCTCTTCGCGTTGTTCGCCGAGGTCGAGCGCGACCTGATCTCCCAGCGCACCCGCGAGGGCCTCGGGCAGAAAGCTCGGGCGCCCGAAAGGCTCGTTGGGCGTCTCACGGCTCAACGGCAAGGAGGACGACATCCGGCGCTTCCTCGAGCGGGGCGTTCCAAAACCCGCCATGGCCAAGCTCACCGCCTCACCGGCGTCTCCCGTACGACCCTCTACAGCTTCATGAGTGCCCGGGGGCTCAAGCCGAGCCCCTAGCGTGTATTTCAACGTGCGCCGTGAGAAGGCGCCAATCCTCAGCGGGTGCGAATCCCGCCCGGCAACTGTCGCTCCAGCCGGTAGCAATCGGAGCGGATGGTG
>JAPOOG010000108.1 GCA_026713545.1 Bryobacterales bacterium | reverse complement strand
GGCCCATTTCGTGCGGAGCATGGTGGGGATGGACCGCGCCGCCGCACAGGAGGTCTTCTCGGAGTTCCTCTCCAACCGAAGCCTGACCACGCCGCAGATCCGTTTCATCGAGATGGTGATCGACCAGCTCACGGCGCGGGGCGTCATGGAGCCATCGGCGCTCTACGAGGCGCCGTTCAGCAGCGTGCATGCCGGCGGTCCCGAGGCGTTGTTCGCCGGAAAGGACAACGTGATCGAGGGGATCTTCGAGAAGTTGAAGGCCGTTCAGCCCGAACCCCTGGCCGACGCGGGTTGAGAGAACCGGTCTCTGGTGTCGCCGAGAGCCTATCGCTGGCGGAGACCGAAGAATCGAACCATCGCCCTGACGAGCACGCGGCCATGGCCGCGTGACTCAACCAAAACAGCCTCCCGCAAATTCGGCGCGGTTCAACCGACCGCCGGCAGAAGCCGAGGCGGCGTACCAGCACCAGCAGGAGCACACCGCATTGGCCGCGGGACTCAATCTCAACAGATTCCGGAAGACCCGGGGCGGTTCAGTCGAAGGATCCTGCCAGTTGGGCCACCGGTTCGGGAATTCCCGTATGCGAATGTCGCGGTTGCCGAGCTCGTCCCGGCGCAGACGTAGGCGCCGCATTGGGTTGTGCAAGCTTTGCCAGACGGTTCGATTGTTGTGCTTTTCGCACATCATCTCGAACTTCGCGCTCCGCGACGCTCGAGGGACACGGAAAGCTCAACTCGCACCTGTCTGGTCACGACGCCAACCGCGCAGGATCAGGGACCAGACCTGGGATCAGGAGTACTTGCTGTGTGCCGCTTGCGAGCGCTTGAGGAAACGCTGGGAGGATGTTGTCGCCGCGACGCTTGCTGGCCTCGGTGACGGACGTGAGGCCCGGCCCGACATCTACCACGATAACGAATTCCCGGGCCTCATGGTTCGGTTTCACGGCATGCGCTATGCCGAGGTCAAGCTGTGGGTTCTTTCGACCTTGTACTTGATGCACCACGCAACGGGAAGGGACTGGCGGGACTTCCACCTTCTGCCCGAAGAGGAGCTTCGCATCGGAGCACGCCTTCGATCTGGCAACCCGGGTGCCGATCTTGAGTATCAGATTCTTGGAACGGTCACGGCTCGCTCATCGGCTACTCGAGGGGTACGCGGAGGAGTGATTGCCCCTGGGTGGATTGTCGAGCGCCGTGACGGTTTTCCGCAGACCCGCATGGCGCAGTTTTGGGCGCTCGACGTTCAGTGGTTGGTATTTTTGGGAGATTGGCCAGACAATCCCGCGCGTGAAGCACGACTGCGGGAAGATGGCTCTTGGCGTCCTCTCGTGGATCGAGACTTTGAGTCGGTCGCTCGGGCAGCTGCCGCGCTGGACTTGGATTTGTAGTGCTCGCCCGCGCCGACGCGTTCCAAGTCCACGTTTCGTCGGTTGCGTTGGACACTGAGTAGGACCGTACGCACGCTGGCATCATGTTCTCGCACAGCGTAGGGGACCGAGGCACGAGACAGGAGAGACGGAGGCGAGTCTTTTTTCGAGGCAAAGAGTGAGAGGGAGGACGGAAGAGAAAACCCACCTGCCCTTGGGGGCGGCGAGCAAGGCGAAATTCGGGCAGCCAGCAGAGAGTGGGACGCCGTGGAGGACGAGAGGCTCGGACGGCGCGCGATGGGCGGAATGCCAAAGACGAGGGGCCAGCGACGACTGAGACGATGGGGCGAAAGGGTGTGAATCAAAGCGAGAACAGTTGAAAATAGAGGGCGAATTTCGGCCTGCAGGCCATCGTGTTCAACAGAATTCGGCGGTTGAGGTTGAATTAGAAAATGGTGAACACGTGAGAAAATTCGCAAATACAATGAGTTGCAGGCCGAAATTGGTGTTCTTCAATTTACGTTTGTCGATACAACCGTTCTAGAATGGACCTACGCGGGGTAGTAGTAGAGGACGGGTGAAAAGGCCGCGATTTCAGCGCCGTAGGCTCTGAGAGCAGATCGACGGATGTTGCATGTGCCGAGTGCAAGTATCTGCATGATGCACGAGGTTGGATGACGAAGGGCGAGCGTGCGGCTGAGCCGTGAGTGACACCGACGTGCAGCCCGGAGATGGCAGGGAGGTGCGGACCGTGGGGGTGGCGTTTCTCCAGGTCCGTCCGGTCAACGCAGAATCACGAGGCGAATTCGACCGCTCGCCTGACCACACGCCGCCCGTTCGCCAAGTTCGCAACAGAGCCGGGCCGATTCCCGCGGCGCGACCAGGGAGGCTTGGTCACTTCGGCGTATTCGCCCAAACCTCCGGTCGCACGAGGGCCACATTGGCTGGCCAGCTTTCAGGGCGCCGCCCATCGGCACGTTCTCGAATGTCGCCGAATTCGGCCGACATCGCCGCATGCAGAACTTCACCCGCTTGGGTCAGCCTCAGAGGTCCACGATCCCGCGCGAAGAGAAGGGTGTTCATCGCCGCTTCGAGCTCACGCAACGACCGACTGACATCCCTTGTCGACATTTCGAGATCAGTCGCCGCGGCACCTACGGATCCGCATCGTACTGTGGCTTCCAGCATCGACAGTTGATGCGCCCAACGGGACAGCTCGCCAAGTGTCTTCATCTGCCCGGTCCGCAACGAAGGCCATGCCCCGCCCTTCAGACAGCCGTGCAGTCTGGAGAAATTCGACTCGCATGTCCAACACCAACCTCCATTCGGCGGTATCGGCGATCGGAAAAGTCGAATATCGACCCTGCTTCTGTGTCGAATTTCGCTAGCGCCCTGCACGGTAGCGGTAGATTCGATAGTCCAGATGCCTCGGGGAGAGGACGATTTCGTAGGCAGCCT
>JAPOOG010000079.1 GCA_026713545.1 Bryobacterales bacterium | reverse complement strand
TTCAGTATTTTTTTTGGGGGAGGCGCCCCGAGCCGCTGTCCGCGCACCGTCCGCACCAGCAACACGGCCTGTTGGGTTTTCACGAGACACGAGACACTCAACATATTTTTCCCCGGCCCTCCGGGGACTCCAAGGAGAGCAACCCCAAGCCCGGCCAACAGGTTTTTCACGAATCACGAGACACGGCTTTTATGGCCCTTCGGTGCGCCGTGCGGAGAAAAAGCGGAGCTGAAGGTGGCGGAACCAAAAACCGAAATCCGCCACCCGGACCGCCGCGCCCGCCGACACATAACGACTTCGCTGCGCAGGTTGACGGGGCCATTCCGGGATATTCCGGTTTTTTGCCGCGTGAGAACGGGTTATTGCCGCCTGATTACGACTTTTTACCGAATCATAACGGGTCAATATCCCACAATTCTTCGGAATTCTTCGGATACCCCCCCGAGCCGATGTCCGCGCGCCGTCAGCCGCAGCTCCCGCCGCCCTCCGGGTTCCTTGGGCTGCGGCCAACGCAAGAGGAACCCATGCTGAGAAAGGGGGACATTCTAGATTGCATCGACAGAGAGCTGTGCCGCCGCGGAGGCGCTGCCGGCCGCGGGACCGCGCAAGGCAGTCCATGTCCGCCCTGCGGCTCACCCGCATCTATAATGACCGGGGCGAACGAGAACGGCGGTTGCCCTGCCCATCGAACCCTCATCACGATATGAAGCTCGTCATCTATCCCTCGGTCGAACAGGCCCGCCTCGACAAAATCCGGCAATCCGCCGGACCCGCCCAAGTCGTCAACGCGGCCGACGAACAGCAGGCGTGTGCCGCCGTAACTGATGCCGACGGCTTCATCGGCCGCCTCACTCCTCCTCTCCTCGCGGCATCGACAAAACTCCGCTGGGTGCAGTCGCCTACGGCCAGCCTTGAACACTATGTCTTTCCGGAACTGATAGCCCACTCCTGCCAACTCACCAACATGCGCGGGTTGTATTCCGACGTCATTGCCGACCAGGTCTTCGGGTACATCATCTGCTTCGCACGCAACCTGCACCATTACATTCGTCAACAAACGAGGTCGCATTGGGAACCGTACGGCGGGGAATCCGAGAGGCCCGGATTCTTTACCGGTCCGGGTGTCGTGAGCGATATCGACCGCGCTCACATGCACTTGGCTGACGCGACGCTCGGCGTCGTCGGCCTCGGCAATATCGGTTCGGAGATCGCTCGGCGCGGTCTTGCTTTCGGGATGCGCGTGCTCGCCGTCGACCCGCTCCGCACTGCCGCCCCGGACGGCGTCGAAAAGCTCTGGACGCCTGAGCGACTGCCGGACCTCCTGGGCCAAAGCGATTTCGTCGTGATCGCCGCTCCTCATACTCCCGAAACCGAGAAGCTCTTCCGCCGCGAACATTTCCGGAAAATGAAGCGGAGCGCGTTCCTCATCAACATCGGTCGCGGAGCGATTGTCGACCTTGCCGACCTGACGGCCGCGCTCGAAGCGCGGGAGATTGCCGGCGCCGGCTTGGATGTCTTCGAAGTCGAGCCGCTGCCGACCGACCATCCGCTGTGGGGCATGGAAAACGTCATCATCACTCCCCATATCGCCGGTTACTCCCCTCGCATTTCCGAGCGGCACCTCGAAGTGCTCCTCGACAACGTCAGCCGCTTCGTCCGCGGTAAAGAACTGCGCAACGTCGTCGATAAAGCCATGTGGTTCTGACTTGGCTCTTCGCGTACACTGTCATGCTAACCCGGCCGCCAACCGACCGCCGTCACATCGTAAGGTTAAAAATAATGAACAACCGCGTAACGATGGTTTGCATTTCGCTGCTCGTCAGCATTGCCTTCGCTCTCTCCTGCTCGACCGGTTCTGCCCCAGGTCTTCAAGCCGGAGCCGCCGCCGTCGACATCACCCCGAAGGTCTGGCCTCTCCCGCTCATCGGCAGCTTTAGCTTCCGTCCGGCCGAGAGCGCCCACGACCCTCTGCATGTGCGAGCGCTCGTTCTGGACGACGGCGCTACGCAACTCGCAATCGCCGTTGTTGACAGTTGCTACGTCCAACGCGATGTGCTTGATGACGCGAAGCAGCGCGCATCGGAAAGAACCGGCATCCCGGAGAGCAATATGCTCGTTTCCGCAACGCACACCCACAGCGCGCCGCCGGCCAAGCCGCGCGCTCCCTTCCGCATCGGCCAAGGCGAAGACCTGACGGCGAACGAAACCAAGTACTCCGAACAGCTCAGGGCCGGCATCGCCGAAGCCATCACTCGGGCCTACGAGACCCGAGCCGCCGCGGAGGCCGGCTGGGGGGCCGCTCAGCTTCCCGAAGAACTCTCCAACCGTCGCTGGTTCAAGAAAGAGGGCACGATTCCGCCCGACCCCTTCGGCGGAACCACCGACACGGTCCAAATGAACCCCGGCCGGAAAGACCTTGTGCGGCCCGCCGGACCCGTAGATCCCGAAATCAGCGTCCTCTCGGTACGCACGGAGGATGGTAAGCCCCTCGCCCTATTGGCTAACTATTCGCTCCACTACGTCGGCGGCATTCCCAGAGGGCAAGTCTCCGCAGACTACTTTGGCGAGTTCGCCCGGCTCATTGCCGAGCGCCTGGGCGCTCCCGAGGGCTTCGTCGGCATCCTCTCGAACGGGACCAGCGCTGACGTCAACAACATTGATTTCACCGGGAAACGGCCCCGCCGCGAGCCGTTTGAACAGGTCCGTATCGTCGCCGGCAAGGTCGCCGACAAATCCCACGAGGCCTACCGAGCCATCGAGCATCGTTCCGGCCTGACGCTCGCCATGGGCGAGCGCATCCTCACTCTTGACCGCCGCAAGCCTACCGGCGAAGGCTACGAGCAAGCCAGGAGAGTCCTCACGGTCGAAGACGAATCCACCTTGCCGCGGCGCGCCAAGCCCTACGCCCGACGTGCGATCGAGCTGTATGAAGGTCCCGAAACCGTTGACGTGAAGCTGCAGGCGGTCCGCATCGGGGATCTTGGCATCACTGCCCTGCCCTTCGAAACCTTCACCGAAATCGGCCTCGCACTCAAAGAGAACAGCCCGCTGAAGCCGACGTTCACGATCTCTCTCGCCAACGGAGGAGAAGGATACCTGCCAACGCCCGCACAACACGAGCTCGGGGGCTACGAAACCTGGCTCGGAACCAATCGAGTCGAAAAGCAAGCGTCGGTCAAGATCACAGAGACGTTGCTGCAACTGCTCGACGAGGTCGCAGCGGGGATCTGACCTCGAACATCTTCCTGACCAAGCGTCGTTGACAACGGACCGGATGTTTCCCTCCCGTATGATCCGCACACGGGCGGAGGAAAAACTGACCTGCATGTCCCCGACGCCGGCCAAAGTCATCGGCGCCCTTGCCCTCGTTGGTTTTTTCACATTCGGGAACCCGCTGTTGGCTCAAGACAGAAGGCTCATCGCCATCGGCGGCATGCTGCACGAGTCGAACACCTACAGCGAGGCACGCACCGGCATTGCCGACTTTACCCGCAACGCCCTTTTCCGAGGGAACGAGATCCTCGACGAGTATTCGACGGCCAACAACGAGATCACCGGCTACATCGAAGGAGCTCGCAAATACGGCTTCGACCTCTACCCCACGATTGTCGGTTGGGCCGTCCCGTCCGGCCGCGTCACCGATGAAGCCCTCGAGCTGATCACCGGCGAGATGATCGAGCGCCTGAAGCAAGCGCCGAAAACGGACGGCCTGCTGTTGGCTCTCCACGGCGCGATGGTCACCGAGTCGTTCGATTCCGGTGATGCCGAAGTCGTCCGCCGCCTGCGCAAGGCGATGGGCCCTGAATTCCCGATCGTCGTGACGCACGACTTCCACGCCAACATTACACCGGAAATCGTCGAGCGCTCGACCGCCTTGATCACATACAAGGAGAACCCCCACATCGACCAGCGCCTATGCGGCCTCCAGGCCGCCCGCATCATCTCCAGAATCGTCCGTGGCGAAGTTCGCCCAACACAGGCCATCGTCAAACCCTGGGTCTACATCACCAAGACTCATCAATATACGAAGCGTGCGCCGCTTCTACCCCTCGTCGAGGAAACCCGCCAACTTGAAAAAGATCCTCGCTTCCTCGCCGTCAGCTTCTCCGGCAGCTACCACTACGCCGATGTGCCGAACATGGCGCCGAGTGTCGTCGTGGTCACCGACAGGGACGCCGACTTGGCCCGACGCGAAGCCCAACGACTCGCAGACAAAATCTGGGATCTCCGAGAGCAATTCCAGCTTGAGCTCCCCGGCGCCGCCAGCGCAGTGCGGCAAGCCATCAACAGCGACACGTCTCCTGTCGTCCTCGTCGAGACGGGGGACAACATCGGCGGCGGCGGGCCCGGAGACGCAACCTTTATCCTCAGGGAATTGATCCGTCAGAATGCGAGCGGCTGGGTCATGGCCATCTACGATCCTGCGGCCGTCGAGCAAGCCGTCCGCGCAGGCGTCGGAGGGGCATTCCAGGCCGATGTCGGAGGCAAGACCAATAACGAGCACGGCGCGCCGGTACCCATCCGCGGCCAGGTAAAACTCATTTACGACGGCCGGTACATCGAGACCGAAGCCCGGCACGGCGGTCGCCGATATCTCGATCAAGGCCCAAGCGCCGTCATCCATGCCGAAGGCTCCACTCGCGATCTGCCGAACGTTCTGTTGCTCGTGAGCCGCCGCCACACACCATTCAGCATTCATCAACTCACCAGCGCCGGCATCTATCCCGAGCGGCAGAAAATCCTCGTTGTTAAGGCTGCGGTTGCCTTCCGTGCCGCCTACGAACCAATCGCTGCCCGCATCATCGAAGTCGACACGCCCGGCTACACCACCGTAAATCCCAATAACCGCGTGTACAAAAAAATCCACCGCCCGATGTACGGCGTAAAGTAGCTCTGTGCTTTCTGATGCTTCGCTTCGCCGCCCCTGCCTTTCTCATCGGCAAGTCCCCATCGGTGACGCCGCCTGAGTCAAGGCTGCCATACCTGCTTCTCTAGCTCCGACTGTCAGCCAGCAGGGACCGCCGCTCATTCCGGCCGGGGCTAGGTGCGCGGTTCACGGTGAACCTCGACTTCCGTTGGGTCGACGCCTTCGAGGGCGGGCTCGGGAAGGCGGCTGGTCCAATGAGCCCAAGCCCAGCCGACAGCGGTGAGGGAACTCAAAAAGCCGGCTACGGCTCCGATCGTCCTCGGGCTAACGAACTCCGAAGCCACACCCGCTGCCGTGAGTGACAGAATCATCATCGCCCAGGTCATTGACTCGATCGTCGAGAAGACGCGCCCGCGAAACTGATCGCTGACATGACGCAGAAGCTGCCCAAGGTTCGAGATCACAAATACGGCGCTCGAAGCCCGCGAAATCAATATGAACATCAGCGCCAGCCAGAACTCTTCCATCTGACTGAAGAGGATGTATGCCGTCCCGTGGATCAGGTAGGCGATGACGACGACCGTCTTGTATTTCTCGAATGGGAGCTTGTTGACCATCGTGTAAGTGACGGCTGCGCCGATCAGCAGCCCCACGCCGGCGCTGCTCCAGATCATTCCAATGCCCGCCGCGCCGCGGTCGAAGACGAGATCGCCGAAGAGTCCGAAGAGAATCTGCGCTGCGCCGCCACCAGTCGCCCAGCCGACATTCCCCATTGCGATAGCGAGAAAGAGCGGTGTCGCTCTGAGGTAGCGCAGCCCCTCTTTGTACTCGTGCCAGGGCCGCATGACATCGCTTTCGGTGAGCGCAGTTCGTTCCGGCCGGAAGTGACCTTTATTGACTCGCAGCCGCGAGATCATCAGAGCCGAAAAGGCAAACGACACTGCGTTCAGGCCGAACGCCCATTCGTAGCCCCAGGCCGCGACGCTGACGCCACCGAAGAATGTCCCGGCGGTGAGAGCAAAATAACGAGTCGTTTGCGTCAACGAGTTCGCGGTCTGCAGCTCTTGCTTCGTCGTAATCTCGGGAAGCAGTGCCGTACGTCCGCTGGTGAAGAACGGAGCGGCGAACCACAGCAGCGCGCTCAACGGATAAAGCAGCCAAGTGTTCGCGGGATCGACAGCGAAGATGAAACCGACCGCCACAACCGCTCGAGTCGAATCGCTCGCGAGCATGATCTTCTTGCGGTCCCAGCGGTCAAGTAGAACGCCTGCGACAGGACCCGCCATGATCATTGGAAGTGCGCGTGAAAGCATCACCGCACTGACCGCCAAGCCGGAATGAGTGTTTTCGAGCGCCAGGGCGAAAACGGCGATTGTATTGAAGTGGTCTCCGACTTCACTCACTACCTGCCCGAACCACGTATGACGGTAGTTGCGATTGCCGCCGAGGAGTTGGGGGAAGGAGACCATCTTGCAGGCATGGCCCCCGACGAGCTTGTGCAAAGCTTGTCCAAGACCGGGAACCTAACGGTGACGCAGATCTTGTCGCGAACACCAGACGGCGCAACACCGTAACGCTTCTGACTGATGCCGCAGGCGCTGGCGGCGATGTCAAATCGTTGCAGCCCGGGTCGTAGCAGCGCCGGATCGTATCAAGCGCCTGCTGATGGTCCATCAATTGCCAAGTCGCACGCCGCCCCGGCTGATGATCACCACATCCGTGTCTGGCTTGTGCTTCGGAATCTGACCGGTGGGTTGTCGGAAGCCATTTCGTCGGCGGCGCTCAGCCCGTCGGCGGTTTCACAAAATCATTGCGGCTCTTCGACATGGAAACCCCTTTGAACCACTTACGATCATCTTAACAAGCCTCGCCTGTGACGACGTTCGGGACCCGCAAGCTGAGATCGCGTGGTACAAAAAGACCATGCAACGCGTCCCCGTTGAGACGACGGACAGTAGCTACGATGTCGTGATCGACAGCGGCGGGCTGGAGCGGGCGGCCGAATACATCCGGCCCATCGTGAGTGACCGGAGGATCTTCATCATCGCCGACGAGGGAACCTGGCGGCACCAGCACGCTCGTCTGGTGAAGGGCTTGGGCGGCCTGAACTCCACGCATTTGAGCTACCCGGGCGGCGAAGGCAGGAAGCGCCTGGATGAAGTCGAACGACTCTGCGACAAGATGTTCGCCGCCGGGGCCGATCGCTCGGCGTGCGTGCTGGCTTTTGGCGGAGGCATCGCCGGCGACGTGGCAGGATTCGTCGCGGCAGTCTATATGCGAGGAGTCGATCTGATTCAGGTGCCCACGACTCTGTTGGCGCAGGTCGATGCCGCGGTGGGCGGCAAGACGGGCGTAAATCTCATCGAGGGCAAGAACTTGGTCGGCGCGTTCCATCAACCGCGGCTCGTTTTGATGGACCCTCTGACGCTGTCCACTCTGCCCGATCGGGAATACCGGGCAGGCCTGTTCGAGGTGGTCAAGCACGGCATCATCCGGAGCCGCTCGCTCTTCGATCTCATGTCGAGCGCCAGCGAGCTCATCCTGGCCCGAGACCCGGAACTGCTCGAGAAGATCATCGCCGAGTCCGTCGCGATCAAAGCCGATGTCGTTCGCAGGGACGAGAAGGAGAGCGGCCTGCGCCGCATTTTGAATTTCGGACATAACCTCGGCCATGCGCTCGAGGCCCAAACGGGATACCGCCGGCTGCTCCACGGAGAGGCGGTCGGGTACGGGATGATCGCCGCCGCCTACCTGGCCGAATCGCTGGGCATGCTTTC
This sequence comes from Bryobacterales bacterium, assembly GCA_026713545.1. Classification (GTDB taxonomy): domain Bacteria; phylum Acidobacteriota; class Terriglobia; order Bryobacterales; family UBA6623; genus JAPPLB01. The sequence goes on along the minus strand of JAPOOG010000079.1, from coordinate 105,646 downwards.
CGGCGAAGAGTGTGAAACGCTGGAGCGCACCGTGTCGGCATACGGCCCTATCCCGGCGCTTGACGGAGTCTCGGCCCACAACCTGGTGGCGCGCATCGGCGGAGACAAGAAAACGATCGGCGGCAGGGTCCACTTCGTTTTGCCGACCGCGATCGGCAAGGTCGAAGTGGTTCGCGATCCGAACAGGAATCTGGTCACTGAGGCCGCCCGCAAGGCGCTTTCGGCGGCACTCGTATCCACACCCTCGCCTCAGCCGGTTGCCCCCCAATGACACGTGGAGCGGCACCAGCCGGCGTCGACCCAGCGAACCAGGTTGCCGTTTCGCGGCGGATCCGCGAAATGTTCGGACGCGTCGCGCCGCGCTATGACTTCCTGAATCGCCTCCTTTCGCTGCGGATCGATCAATACTGGCGGCGAACGCTCGTTCGCAAGGTGAGGCCCTATCTCGAAAGAGCCGGCGCCCGAGTGCTTGATCTGTGTTGCGGGACTGGCGACCTCATGCTGGCTCTCGACCGCGAGCGCAGGGGTCTCTGCGGCGACCGCGCCGTCCCGGTTATGGGGGCCGACTTTTCGCGGCCGATGCTGCTTGAAGCAGGCCGCAAACTGCGCCGCGTGTCGAGGCCGATTCGGCTCCTGGAAGCCGACGCGCTCAGCGTCCCCTCCGCGGGCGAGTTGTTCGACCTGATCACGACCGCCTGGGGGTTCCGCAATCTCGCTGATTACGACGCCGGCCTGCGCGAATGCCATCGCCTGCTCGCCCCGGGCGGATGTCTCGCGATCCTCGAGTTTTCCAGACCCACCGCGCCGCTGCTGGAGCCGCTGTTCGGGTTCTATTTTCGGCACGTCCTGCCGAAGATCGGCAATGCCCTCTCGGGATCGGGAGGCGCCTATTCCTATCTCCAGGACTCGGTCGAGAAATTCCTCACCCCCGAGGAGCTTTCCGAGGCGGCCCGCAAGGCAGGGTTTCAGCGCACCGAAGCGGTACCCCTTACGGGAGGCATTTCCGTCCTTCATCTGTGTTACAAATGAGCACCCGCGGCGACAGGAACGCGATTCGAACTCGGTGAGCAAGCTTCTCGACAGCGACAGAAAGCCGCTGCCCGGCCGATGGGTCGGTCCGACCCGCATCGCGCTGCGCGTCGGACTGACCGTCACCGTAGCGTATCTCGGCGTGACCTTCTACGAGCGTGCAACCCGTCCGCGCCTGGAGCGCAAGCAGGGACCGCTCCGCAAGATTCATCCCGACGCCTACGTCTACCCGCCGAAGTCTTATGTCACGAGCGTACAGTCGGCTCAAAAGCTCATCGGAAAGCCGCTTTGGGTGAAAGAGGGCTTTCGCTGGACTTACCAACCGGGCAACAAGGTGCTGGGACCGTTGGAGAAGATCGTTCCCACCAGGATCCGGCAAGCTGGGCGTGAAGTGCGGTTGACCTTCGAAAAAGGGGGGGTGAGCTACACCCTGCCCATCGCCGCAGGCGGCCAATTCTTTGTGGACGAGCTGTTTCTCCTCAAGGACCCGAGGGAGTTGTGGACCCATTGGTCGGACGAAGACTGGCGAAAGATCGAGACCAACTCGGTCGAGCCGGGGATGAGTGAACACCAGGTCGTCTTCTCCCTGGGAGCGGGCAACGTCATCCAATCATCCCGACACTCGACACAGCGCATCGTCGACTACAAGCTCGGCGCCGAAGGCGGGATTGCCCCGGTGCGGGTGACGTACCGAGACGGGGTCGTCGAGCGGGTCGACCCGCTGCACGCAGAGTAGCTCGGGCGAGCGGCTCTTCACCGCCTGCAAGTCCGGCAGGGGCAGGCGTCTCCGATGACACGCCGGCAGGCAGTGCTTCTCCTCCTCTCGATAGCGGACGGGCCCCAGGCACGGGTAAACGCCGGTATGCAGCGCTACTCTCGGCACGGGCAAGGAGGATCAAAGGAGGAATCTGAGGGCGCAACGGAAGGGCCGGGGGAGGCCCGCTTGGCCTGAGCTTAGCGCCGCGCAAAGAAACTACAACAATCGAGTCCAAATCCGTCGTACGCGAGTTGCGAATGGTTTTGGATCGGACGCTTATGTTCAGCAGCAACTCTTGCGGACCGCGCCCGGCTACAGGAATTCATAGCCCCGAGCACCGTTCGAGTCCATGACGACCGTGTGTTTGCCGTCTGACTGCTATGCGCACCTGGACTAAGGGAAGAGCAAGACCCGCATCGCAATAGGCTTCGTGAGGCCCGCTATTGTCCGCCGTCGAGTCGCTATCTGGGCGGCAGCGGCAAATGCGCGCTTTCTTTCTCGCGTGCGGGTTGAAACGACTTCACGGGTTCATCGGTCCGCACCTGCTCGATCCACAATACGCCGTCGAAGTTGCCGCTGTTGCCGCGTGTCGTGACGAAATCGACATCTCCATCGTGGTCTATATCGTTGGCTATGAAGACATCGTACATGCCCCGCTTACGGCGTGAAATGTCGTGCCGGGACCACGGCTGCGTGACCTCCTCGGGCTGCTCGAACCAGGCAAGACGGCCCGTGCGGCTCGAAGCGTCGATCTCATCACCGTCGTGATCCCGCGGACTCTGGCTATATCCACCGGTCATCACGTCAAGGCGGCCGTCGCCGTTGATGTCGGCGAGTGCAAGACCGGTCGATGAATCGGGAGCGATGTCACCGATCTCGTGGATGGTCCAAGGCTTCGAGAAGTCGTCGGGCTGTTCGAGCCAGACTACCAGCGTCGGCGTTTCCTGCATGATGACGTCAAGCCGCCCGTCTTGGTTGAGATCGTGGAAAGCGGCATTCATTCCGGTCAGGCGCTTGCCTCCGGGCTGTTGTGGCGCGTGGCGGCCTGTCACATCCATTCTGTGCTCGCGGAACGCCGCCGGCTTCCCTCCGAGGTTCTCGAACCAGAAGGTCCGCGCCTCGGCGCGGCTGCCGCCGAGCAGGTCCCAATCACCGTCGCCGTCCATGTCGACCGGTTCGGAGTTGATGGGGACTTTCACCCGTTTCAAGACGTGCTCTTTCCAGGCCTTGCCATCGAGCGGGTCTTCGGGCAATTCAAACCAGGAGATTTCCTTAAGCGGGAATCCCTTGTCTGTAAGGCCGCCGACCGCTGGGCTTTGCTCGCCCTTGTTCGCCGCTGTGACTTCAGGTCGGCCGTCGCCGTCGATGTCGACGAAGAAGACGCGGATATACGAGCCGCGGTTGTTCGCAACGTCGGGGATGACACGGGGCCACTTGCCGGAGCGAATGGTTTCCTGATCACCCGGATTCTGGAAGTAGATCAAGTGGGCAAGCTCGCACGCCACGATTACGTCGAGATGCCCGTCACCATTGGCGTCGGCGATGGAGGCATCCTCGGCCCCCCCGGCCTCCGCCACACCCTCGGCCAGAGTGGTCAACTCCCATTCGTCGGGGTCCTTCGATCCGAAAGCGAGGCGGATGTGGTGGTTATCCTCATGGACGGAAACGATATCGAGATGCCCGTCTTGATCGAGGTCCGCCATCTTGAGGCCGTCGCCACCACGCAGAACGACGCCTCCGCTGAGCTGCTGATCGTCGATGAGGTGCTCTTTCCATGAAATGTAGAGGTCCTCGGGCGTGCGGCCCTTGGTTGCCGTGTCGGCGACGGTTGCAGCATCCTTGGTGTCGCTCTCCAGCCCAAGCGGAGAGCAGCCGAGAGCGATCAGGGCGCATACGGCCAGAGCGAGTGCATGTCGACTCATGACAGGCAGTGGGAATCGCCGGGGGCGCGACGGATCGCGGCCCCCTTCGATGGAACTCGCAGCAAGGGCTCAGGCCATGTCCGGCATGTAGGCGATCATCTCGATTTCGACCTTCGTCCGGGAGTCGGGGAACTCGACGCCGACGGCAGAACGCGAAGGCCTGTGGTTGGTAAAGAACTCGGCGTAGGCCTTGTTCATGGCGGGTTTCTCGACCTTGATGTCAGACATGAAGACGGTCACCTTGAGCACGTTGTCGAGCGAGCTGCCGACGGCTTCGAGGGCGTCCTTGTGCTTCTGCAGAATCGTTCGTGTCTGTTCTTCGACACTGCCGCCGAAGTCGCTCGGGCCGCCTTTGCGCGGGCCGGTCAGACCGGACGTGAAAACCAGGTTGCCGATGCGAACGCCGGCCTTGGTCTTTTGAACCTTGTGGTGATCGCCCCTGGCGGGTACGGCCATCGCGAGAGCGGCCATGCCTGCGGCGCCGCCCATCTTTACTGCGTCGGAAATGAAATCACGGCGTTCGTTCTTGTCAGCCATTGAGTCCTCCTTGGGAATCCGGGGAAAAAAGAGTCCGCTCGAGCCGCCTGGGCGCTGTGACAATCGGGCGCAGTCCGCTTCGCGCCTCCCGGTAGTGATGCAACAAAAGGGGTTGCCACTATCGGCGCTTGGCACGGCTCCCGATTTTATAGCCCCGCTGGAAACAGGGCTCGATGTCGGTGGTTTCGACGCCATTCTACCATTCAGTCGGGTTGCCTCGTGCTATGATGAAGTCACTTTGGCACGTCTCGTCCGAGACGTGCGGCCACGGAACAACCGAAGCGCTAGGAACACTCATCATGGCGAAAGTCTGTGTCGTCACCGGGAAAAAGCCCATGTCGGGCAACAACGTCTCCCACGCCAACAACAAGACCCGGCGCCGCTTCGAGCCCAACCTGCAGTACAAGCGTTTCTGGCTCCCCAGCGAGAAACGCTGGGTACGGATGCGCGTCAGCGCCAAGGCGATCAAGATCATCAACAAGAAGGGGATCGAGAGCGTCGTCGCACAGATGCGCAAGCAGGGCAAGAAGGTCTGAGCGGGAGTTCCGGTCTCTCTCCTTTCGATGCGGTGCGGCGCCGCTCTTCGCCGCGCATCGCGAAACACGAAGCACGGCCTTTCTGGTTCACCGGCCGTCAGACATTTCTTCTGGAGCGAACCAGGCCCCCGCCCATGGTTTTCACGAGACACGAAACACGAATCACGGCCTTTTTATCGTGTGCTTCGACCGTCGGGTGGTGAGAGATGCAGGGTAAGGCTCTCCGAACAGTGTTCTAGCCGAGTTTCCAGGGTGCGCGGTATTCGTAGTGAAGGTATCGATTCGCGTCGTCGCTGTTCGTGAAACGCTCGTTCATGCGGTCCCAGGTCAGGTGTTGGCGAGTTTTGAGAGCGATGTTGGCGAGATTGGCCGTCGTGGTTGAACGATGGGCCGTCTCGATATCGCAGTTGGGAGTTTCGCGAGACTTGATGCAGTCAAGAAAGTTGCGGATGTGGAAGCGGGTGTCGGCGCGGCCTTCGACTTGCCTGACTTCCATGGCGGGCTCGTAGGAGTCACGAAATGCCTGGCGCCGTTCACGGTGTCCGGGGAGGGGAATGCCGCCAGGGGCGGGCAAGCCAGCCTGTTTTTCGGGGATGACTTCCCAACCGTTTCCGTAGACGTATACAGTCCCCTTGGTGCCGCGCCATTCGGCGAGAAAGGGCTTCGTGGCGTTCACGGGAGCGGCGTTGCAACTGAAATCCGAGAACGTAAGCAGTGTTGCGCCGGGGAACAGCCACAGTGCTTCCATCGTGTCAACAGTCTGGCGGTTGTCTTGAATGGCGTACTTGCCGCCGATGGCCGTGACGGAGAGCGGCGCGTCCTGCCCGAGCCCCCACTGGATCAAGTCGAGGTAGTGGACACCATTGTCGGTGATCTGTCCGCCGGAATAATCGTAGAACCAGCGGAATTTGTAGCTGAAACGGTTCTCGTTGTATTGAGCGGCCGGCGCCGGGCCGAGGTACAGGTCCCAATCGATGCCCGGCGGCGGATCGGCGTTGGGAGTGCTGCCGATCCCGTGCGGGTACTCGTTGGCGATGCGCGCCGCGCGAGCGACGGTGACGTGTCCGATGGCGCCGGAGCGGACAAATTCCGCCGCTTCTCTGCAGTAGGGCGCGGATCGGCGCTGGATGCCGACCTGAACGACGCGCTTGGTGCGCCTGGCGGTCTCGATCATGCGACGGCCTTCGTAGATCGTCAGCGAAAGGGGCTTCTCGATGTAGATGTCTTTGCCTGCGTTGCAAGCGTCGATCACCATCAGCGCGTGCCAGTGATCGGGCGAAGCGATGACGACGGCGTCGATGTCGGGCTTGGCGATGACATCACGGTAGTCGTTGAAAAGCTCCGGCGACGTTCCGGCGATCTGTGCGGCGTTCTCCATGAAGTCGCGGCGGATGTCGCAGACAGCGGCGATCTGCTGGTCGGCGTATTCCTTGGTCGCTCGGACGAGCGACGTGCCGCGGTTGCCGACGCCGATGAATCCGAGCCGGACGCGGTCGTTGGCTCCCGGGATGCGCTGGTAGGAGAGGGCGGTGATGGCGGCGGCCTTGGTGAAAGTGCGGCGGGAGGTCATGCAGGACAGTGTCTCGCAAAGACACTTCAAGCCGCAAAGCGGGCAACATCGTGGCCGGCCGCCGGATCTTCAGACTTCAGGGGCCCATGCCAATAAGTATTTGTGTGAACGTGCATAGCGTCCAGGTTACCGTCGACTCCGGGGAGGTTTTGGGACATAGACTAAACCCGGCCGATAGCGATGGTGATCGGACGACCTTTTCAAGATCAGTACGTCCTTGTTGTGTGAAACGGATAGGATCGACTTCAAGAGGTAGACTTTAGAAGCTGACTCCCCGGAACAATAGTTATTTCAGGACAGTCCGCTAATCTAGTGCGCGCCGCCCGGCTCATCGCGAAGAGCCTCGGCCTTCGCGAGCGCACTGCCTCCTGCGATTACCGCGTCACCGGCGCTGACTCCGCTCAATATTTCGACCCAGCCGTCCGATTTGAGACTGGTTTCGACATGGCGCAGTTCGAACTCGGCACCCGACCGCCGTACGAAGACGACCGGCCGTCCGTGGATGTTCTGAACGGCCTCGGACGGAACCGCGAGCGCATCATACGTGCGTCCCGATGGAATGTCGACCGTAGCGAACATTCCGACCTTCAAGCGTCCATCCGGATTCCTTACTACGCATCGGACTCGTGCCGTGCGGCTTTCTTGCTCCACCATGTCACCGGTGTGGGCGATGCGTCCGCGAAAGGACTCTCCCGGGTACGTTGAAACGAGAATCGACACCGGCTTGCCGACGCGGACCGCGCTCAAGTCTCGTTCGCTGACACCGGCGAGAACCCAAACGACGGATATGTCCGTGACCGTCAACAACTCACTGGAGGGGTCGATGACCTCTCCATGTCCGACGTCGTAAGCAGTCACAATCCCTGAAGACGGGGTACGCAGTGTGGCGTGCGAAACGGTTCGGTGGTAGTCGGGATCCTCTCCCTGGGTTAACCGGTCCAGGTCTTCTTCGGTCAATCCGAATCGGTGGAGTTGTTCTTCGAACTTTGCGACGAGAGCCCGCACGCTATCGACCTGCGCCTGAGCGGACCGATACTCGGCTTCGACGACATCGTGCTCCGTCCGCGCAACTGCTTCAACCTCCAGCATTTCGCGGCTGCGTGCGAGTATCGTCTCGCTGACTTCGAGATTCGTGCGGGTGCTCCTAAGGTCTGCGTTTGCCGCGCGGAACTCACCGATAGCCAAACCGAGGTCGATATTGTCGTAGCTGAGGAGCGGGTCTCCCTGGTTGACCCGGTTACCCAGTTGCACGAAGACTTGGTCGACGACGCCACGCGCCAGAGGTCGGATACGTGCCACACGCGTCTGGTCGGCAGAGACGGTCCCCGTGACATGCAAGGGCGACTCGAATGGGCGAACCTCGGCCCGACGTATTTCCAGTCCGTTTGAGATCTGGACGTCGTGAGGGATGCGCACAATGCCCCTGTCATCTGCTTCATCACTTTCGTCACCGTGGAGGTGCGTATTTTCAAGGCTCACTTCGTCTCCGAAGGGCGCAATCCAGGGGTAGCCCAGATAGCCCAGCGCCGTTCCAAGAGCTAGCAGGGAGATGGGTCCGGCCCATCCGACGGCAAAGAGCCTGGAGCTACGGGTGCTCACTATTCTTGTCCCTCACCGATCGCAGCGGCTAGAGCGAACATGCTGACACGCTCGTCGAACAGTGCCTGGTTCAAGACCCGCATCGTATCGCGATATCGGCGCTGTGCATCAAGATAGTTCATCAGAGGCGCTCCGCCAAGCCGGTATGCGGCAAGGGTCACACGACTCGCCTCCTCCGCTTGCTGGACCTGCTGCGTTCGGATGTACTCGACCCGTTCCCGATTTATCTGAACAGCGTTATAGGCCTGCCGAACTTCCAGCGCAATGCGGTTTCGCACTTCCGCGAAGAGATTCGCGGCTTGCCGCATTTCTGCCTCCGAACGCAGGATCTCACCCTGATTGCGGTCGAAGATGTTAAGCGGAACCGTTATACCCGCCACCAAGCTGTGATCCGGACCGTCACGCTTGTACCCGCCTCCAACCGTAATGTTCGGAGATGCGATGGCGCGCTGCAGACGGTTCTGTGCGGAGGAGCGCTCGATTTCCGCCATCGCCGCGCGCATGTCCGGGCGTTGATTGTTCGCCATCCGAAGGACATCGGCACCGCTGGCGGCAAGCGGGATTCCCAAGTAGGGCATCTCGTTCAAGTCTCCCCGCACCTGTAGATCCACCGCGAGGTCAGGGGCGTTCAGCAGAGCGAGCAGGGAGGCTTTGGCATTCTGAGACTCCAAGCGGACCTGAAACAGGTCGTCGGCAAATCGAAGGCGTTCGACTTCGATACGAGTCAGTTCCAAGCCGGAGATCTCGCCTTCCTCGAAGCGAGTGCGATTCAAGGCGATGACCTGATCGGTCTGATCCAGGATCGCCTGGGCCAGCCGCCGATTCGATTCCGCGAGCAAGACCTGGTAATAGGCCACTCGGACCTCGAGCCGCAAGCGGCGCGCCGTGTCATCGAACATCGCCGCTTCTCTCCGAATGGAGACCTCCGCCGCCTCGGTTCCCAGCTTGAGGCGGCGCTTGGTTTGGATCTCGTAGTCGAAGCGTGCCGTGATTTCCTGATTGCTGAAGAACGGGCCAGGATTGGGACGGAAATAGGGATAGCTCTCCGACTCGAAAGAAACGGCGGGATTGGGATGCAACCCGGCGCTGACGACATCCGCTTCCGCCATTTCGATGCTGTTGCGAGCCGCCATGAGTGTTGGATTGCGTGTCAGCGCCAACTCGACTGCCTGTTCCAAAGTCAGGATTTTGGGGATCGGTTCGTTCTGGGCCAAAAGTTCGTTGGCCAGAAGCGGCAAAGTAATCGCCGCAAGGACTGCGAACATTCGTTTCTCCATGACCGATTTATAGCCCTCCTCAAAGCGCGCACAGCTTGGGGACAAAGGGCGGGCCATCAGTTTGGAGCTCACCTTATCTCGCCAGGCCATGGAGCCCACTATTTCACGCGGCCCCGAATTGCCATACCGGGTCCCCAGGTCTTGCGCACGAATCCATTGTCGCTGAACGAGCGGCACGTCCGCCGACTCTCCCGTCGACGGTTTGATATTACCGTCGAGATGGTCAGCTTCCGTTCGAGCAGGGTTTGCTTGGGGCCAGTCGGCAGAGCAGTCTCCGTATAGCCGGCTGACCCACGAAGGATGCTGAGCATTGGTAGAGCTTGCACCGCGGTTCGACGGCGAAGGAAGGCGCCCGATGAGGCGATCCCATCACTCATCGGGTGCGGCGACAGGGAGCGCCTGTCGGGCGTGAAACCATCGGAATCAGCCTTAGCGGGGTTGCTGCGCCGGACAGTCCAGAACAACTCCTCGTTAGCAGATGCATGCCGTGCCCGTGTTTCGTGAGCCTCGCTGCAGACATCGCACACTCTCTAGCCAGTCGTATACGTGAAGCCGATTTGCTCAGTCTCCTCGCAATCTTCACCCTACTCGCCATCAGAAAATTGAAGTGAGCAGTGTGCGGTGTTACAATGCACCCGATCAAGAGCCATTCAGTGCATGTGTTTCGGAAGCCCTGCGGTTCCCAAAGCTACCGAATTCGAGAACCCACGCGAACCTGACAACAATTCTTTCCGGAGCCATCGACAAGCGGAGTTGTTGCGGGGGCGAGTGAACAAGGAAATGAGGCCGTCTCGGAGATGTTAGACGCAGCGATTCGGCTATTCGACTTTCTCTGGGCATCGTTTCTGGTCCTCTCGCCGATGCTGCTGCTGGGGCTTTTCCTGGCGGGGCTCATCCACGTACTGATCTCGCGAACCGCAATCCTCAGATGGCTGAGCGACGATAGCCTGAAGTCGGTTTGCACGAGCGCGGCGGTCGGCGTGCCCATTCCGCTGTGCAGTTGCTCCGTCGTACCCGTAGTGGCGGAAATGCGGAAGAAAGGGGCGTCCCGCTCGTCCTGCGTGTCGTTCCTCATCACCGCGCCCGAGACAGGCGCGGATTCGATACTGGTCACGCATGCGTTCTTCGGGTTCGTGGCGGCCGTCGTCAGACCGATCGTGAGCTTCGTCACGGCCGTCGTCACGGGCATCTTCTGCATCGGATTGATCAGAGACGACAGCCACGAACCGAAACCGGACGGACACCACGACCAAGCCCATGCAGACGATGATTGCGGGCACGATCACGGCAGTTGCGACCACGATCATGGTGCGCACACGCCACTGATGACAGCCTCTGAAGACTGTTACGTGAATCCGTCGCAACTGAAAGCCATGCTGCTCGGCTGGCTGCGCAAATTCACCCGGAGAACTGCTGGAAAAGTAGGCGGCGTCAAGGCCACTTCGTGGGTCAAGCCGGATTTCTATCGCCAACCGCCCGAAGACAAGGCCTCTGACGCTCAAGCTGCAGATGGGAGCGCCGAAACCGATGAAGTGAGCCTCGGCAAGGTTATCAGGCATGTCTTCCGCTACGGCTTTGTCGAAGTGGCGGACGACATTCTGTTTGCGTTGCTGGTAGGCGTCGCTCTCGGCGGAGTGCTCTTCCTGGTGATTCCGGACAACCTGATGTCGAGCGAATACGCGCGCTGGATTTCCTATCCGGTCATGGTGATCGTCGGAATCCCGCTTTACATCTGCGCGTCGGCGAGCACGCCCATCGCTGCGGCGCTGGTCGCCAAGGGGCTCAGTCCCGGGGCCGCGCTGATATTTCTGATGACCGGGCCGGCCACCAACAGCGGTACGATCGCGATTATCATCAGCCAGTTCGGAACCCGCTTCGCATCCATATACGTGGCAGGGGTCATCGCGGTGACGACTGTTCTCGGCATCGCGATCGACGCCCTGGTCATTGCCTTGGGCCTGACGCTCCCGGTCAACCTGTCCGCTTCCGAGTCGCCGGCCATTCTGTTCGTGGAGTGGGCCGGCGCATTCATCCTCATTGCCTTGATTGTCTGGCGATTCCGCGAAGGAGCGCTGAAGAGCGGCTACGATGACCTCGTTTCCAACATAAAACCCGTGCTCCGTCGCTCGAAACAGGCATGGGAGCGTCTGGCGCAGTACCGTCCCGTAGTAGGCACGATCCCGACTCGGACGTTGATGAAGTCGGGAGTGGGCATCTTGCTGGCGACCCTTTTCCTGTCAACCGGCTTGACGGTGGTGGGGCCGAGTCAGGTGGCCTACGGCCGTCTGTTCGGGAAAGTGGTCTGGCGGGACGTGTCGCCGGGACTCCATTACCTGGGGCCCTGGCCATTCTTCAAGATCGACAAATGGCCGGTTCGCGAAGTGAAGTCCCTCGTGAACGACGTTCATTACGAATTCCTTGCAGGAGACCTGAACCTTCTGGCAATCACGGCCAACATCCAATACCTCGTCAAGGATCCGTATACCTACCACTATCTCACCGAGAATCCGGAACAGGTGATCATGGATGACCTCAAGGACGAGTTGCGCACGTTCGTGTCGGTTCACGATCTGGACCATCTCCTCAACATCGAGCGCGCTGAGTTGGAACGAGAGGTTCAGGAGCTCCTCGAGGGTGAGCGAGAGTCGGACTCGGCGCTCGAGTCCATCGACCTCATCAAGGTCAACCTGCTGGACATTCATCCCACCGAAGAGACCATGAACGCCTTCCGGGAGATATCGAGCGCCCAAGACGACCGGGAACGCATCATCACCAATGCGCAGAAGTACTTGGTGACGCTGATGCCCAAGGCGCACGGGAATGCCGCATACGAACTCGAGCAGGCTAAAGGCGAGGCCTACCGCAACGTAACCTTATCGGCCGCGGAGTCTAAGGCGATACAGGCCGTGTCTGAAGTTGCACGGGAGGCGCCGGAAGTCCTCTACAACATGCTCTGGCGCGAGAAGCTGGAAAGCGCGCTCGCGGACAAAGAGAAAACCATTGTCCCCAACCAGCGGAGCCTGGACAGGGTGGCGCTGTGGAAGAGATCGGCGAAAGGGTCCGTAGCGCCTCCGCCGTTGCAGGAGCAAACTCGATGAGCAAAGTGAGAAACGTGATCCGCAAAGCCGACCAGGCGCTCGACAAGCTGCGGCAGGCGATAGGCAAGTTGCCGCAAGCGATGAAAAAACTGGGCGCCGGCGGCACGATATCGCTCCTTCTACTCGCTGCGATAGTGTACGACGGCATTTACGTCATCGACGAATCGCAACAGGGCGTGTTGACCCACTTCGGCAAGATCTATCCTCCGGTCCGGCAGCCGGGGCTGCACATCAAGTTCCCTTGGCCGATCTCGAGGATTTACAAGGTCGACCGGCGAGTCCACAACCTCACCTCCCCAGCCCAGGAACTGATCACAGAAGACCAGAAAAACGTACTGGTAAACGGATATATGTTGTGGCGCGTTACCGATCCGATTCGATACGTCGAGGCCATCCGCACCGAAGGCAACGCGGTTGCTCGTCTTGAGGATCTCTACCTGTCGGGCACCGGCATCGTTGTCAGCAACAAGGCGCGCGATGCATTCGTCAGCCTGGGCCTGGAACACGAAGACCTGAGCACCGCTGCGCAGGAAATTCTTGACAGGATCAAGCCGATCGCCCAGGCCGAATACGGCATCGACGTGATGAAGGTAGGCATCATCGAATACACCCTGCCGCCGGAGAACCGGGCGAGCGTGATCGAACGCATGATCGCCGAGCGAGCCCGCATCGCTGCACGTTACCGCAGCGAAGGGGAAGAGCAGGCGATCCGCGTGGAGGCGCTCGCCATCAGCGAGCACGAGAAGATCATGGCCACCTCGCATGCACAGGCGACAACTATTCTCGGCGAGGCCGAGGCCGAGGCGATGCGGGTCTTGGGCGAGGCATACGAGAAACACCCCGAATTCTATCGATTCGTCCGCGCACTGGACAGTTACGATTCGATCATCGACAAGAATACGACGCTGCTGCTGCCGGCCGACAGCGAGCTGTTCAAGTACTTGGACAGCCAGGAGATACCGGCAAGGTGAATCAAATGAGCAGCCAGCCCCTGCCGCGTAGCACGCGGATCATCTACGCGGCGTTCGACTATGTCTCGCTGCACCGGGGACGTCTGCTCAATCTCATGATTGCCGCCGTCGTCCTGGCGGTCCTCGCCCGCGGATTCCACGTAGTCAAGAAAGAGGAAGCCGGCGTCGTCGTGCGATTCGGGAAAGTGATCGAGGAACATACCGAGCCCGGTATCCATTACCACATTCCGGTCATCGACAAAGTTCACGTCCGAGCGGTCAAGAGAATCGCTACCCACCGAATAGCGAGCAAGAGCGACCAAGCCTCCAACTTCACCATCCTCTCCGGCGATCCAGCCTTGTTCGAAATCGACGTGGTGCTGCAATACACGATCAGCAACCTGAAGAACTTCCTGTACGTATCGACCGATCCCATAGCTCTGACCACGATGATCACGAGGGGGCACATGGTCAATATCATGGGCCAGAACTTCATCGACCTGATTTTCACGACCAACCGGGAGATCATTGAACGCACCCTGCGGGACGAAGTCACCAAGGATTTGGAAGCCTACGGAATCGGCGTGGAAGTCGTCGCGATCAGCATCGTGGACGTTCGGCCGATCGAAGAAACGTTCGAGGCGTTTCGCGACGTCAGCGACGCGGTCGCGGAGAGCATCCAAGCAGTAAGCCAAGCCAACCGCAGGAAGGAGAGCTTGATCTTGCGCACCCAAGGGCAGGCCGAAGCTGTGATCCTGAGTGCGACAGCGAGGGCGAGAGAGCGTCTCGTGCAATCCCGTAGCAGCGCCAGCGCGTTCACCGATCTTCTCGCGGCGTACCGTGAGCGGCCGCGGCAGGTTGCGATCACGCGCTATTGGAAACGCATGCGCACGATCTTCGATGAAGCGAACCTGGCGGCGGTAAATCCCGCAAGTACGTCCAACATCGACATCAACATGATCGATGGAGTCGTTGGCAAAGCACCAGTGGCAGTGGTGAGCGGCGGGATGCCGACGGCGGAGTCGCAGCATGACATGCCGCTCGTCTCCACGACGCCGAAGGCGACCCACGGATTGGAAGCCTCGGACCAGGCATTGCTCGACGGACGGTTCCACGGAAGACTCGCGGAACGCGACCATCTGGGCAGCGCCACTCCTCGCTCCTTGCTCTTCGACAGCCTGTCGATATTCAAGCATCGAGACGTCGTTCCGGGCAGCCGCTTCGGCGTCCAACAAGTGGAAGAGAAATCCGTAGCCGAGGGAAGCGTCACGGAAGCCCCGGCTGAGGAACCCCCCGCCGAGAAGGCCCCGGCTGACAAGGTCCCAGTCGAGAAGATTCCCACGGAGCAAGCTCCCGGCGGCGGAAATGGTGGTGCTAATGACGTGGCGAAATAGGGCCGCAGCCCGCACGACATGTATTGCCGTCGCTCTCTCCTGCGTGCAGTATTGGGCGTCGGCAGCATCACCGGGGGTAACCGATACAACCATCTCATTCGCGCAAATCGCACCTTTCTCGGGTCCCAACGGTAATACGGGTATCCGCTATCACGCCGGAATCCAGGCAGCGTTCCGGGAACGCAACGACCAAGGAGGTGTCAACGGCAGGGCGCTGAATCTCGTTTCTTTGGACAATGCCTCCGAGACGGAGAAGGCGGCCGAACATGTCGGGCGATTCGTAGCGGAGGGCAACGTGTTCGCCGTCATCGGAGGCATGGGAACGCGAACATCCAGGAGGATCGCCCCACTACTGCGAGCCGAGGGTATCCCGTTCGTAGGGCTGTTTACGGGCGCCGATATCTTGCGTAACCGCGGAAGATACCCGAACGTGGTGAATCTGCGAGCAAGTTATTTCAATGAAATCGAAGTGCTTGTAGACCACATGGTCAACAAACTCCGGAAACGACGATTCGGAGTGATTTACCAAGACGATGCTTTCGGCCGCTCCATATTGGCGGGCTATCGCTCTGTTCTCGGCAGGTACGACCTGCCTGTTTTGGCGAAATCCTCCTTTTCCCCCAATACGCACGCGGTTCATTCAAGCCTGTTCACACTGGCCAAGGCGGATCTCGACGCTGTGCTGCTCGCCGGAAGCAATGCGGCGATCGCGGATGCCATCAATCTGGCGGGGTCATTGGGGCAGGAGTATGTAATGGCCAACCTGTCTGTCGTGGCCTCGCATGACTTGTTCGAGAGACTGGACGATATCAGCGAACGAAGCCTGGAACGAATCCTGGTGACCGAGGTCGTACCGGACCCAAGAGATTCGAATGTACAAGTGGTCAAGCGATTCCAAAGCGCCATCGAGGGCAATGAAAATATTGACCGCTTAAGCGAAGGGCTGTTGGGCTTACGGGGGAGGCATTTGGGCGATACGGTCGCGCTGGAAGGCTATCTTATCGGACGGTTCGTTATCGACGTGCTGAGCCGGATGGATGGGGAATCGACACGGGAGGCCTTCCTGTCGGCCGCATTGCAATCCCAGCCAGTACACATCGAAGATTGGACCATTCAGATTGCTCCCGGCACGAATACGGGATCGACTTATGTTCGGCTGATCAATCTAGCCGACTTCGAACTCCGGAGCGGAGATCATCGGTGAAACGGGTCAACGAATTCTCGGGTGAAGAGACCGGAGAAGAGTGGCTCCGCGAACTCTACAAGGTGGTCGCGGTGCGCCGCACTTCGATGTTCCGGCTGATCACCGAATCCGTGCGCCTGGTTCTGTTCGGCAACGGGGGCGGCGCCGCCCTGATCATCGGTTTTATGAGCACATCTCCCAAGACCCTGGATACCGCACCTGCCTACCACTGGCTGGCGCTGCTCACCTTGATTGTCTTCGGTCTCGGAACTCTGGCGGCGGCTTTGGCAATGATCCTTGTGACCGTAGTGGCCATCAAGGAAGCTCACAGCGCCGAAACGGGGTTGAAGCAATTCGTCGACGGCGAGGTCGACCGAAGCCAAGTGATGTTCACAGCCGAGGATAAGACTTTCCGCTACGCCGATTCGGCGACCGTTGCGGGTTTATTCAGTGCCGGTGCGTTCGGACTCGGGGGCTTAGGCGCTCTCACGCTACTGGTGCTGTTCTTCTGAACCAGGCCAGCCGTTCTCAGCCGGCCAACCCAAAGATGGGCAGACGCTCGAGATAGTGCAGAGCGTAAGCCAAAGCGATACCCGCCAGGAATGACACGGTGAGCAGGAAGCGGTCATGCCCGTGGAAATGAACCTCGGGCAGCAGGTCGCTCAATGCAACGCACACGATCGCACCTGCCGCAAACGCCAATGCGCGGCCTATGGCGTCTCCCTCTGCAGGACCTAAAAAGCCTATTCCCCAACATGTCAGGAACGCGCCGAGCGGGCACAATAGAACAATACCGACGTTGACTGCTATTGCAGTGCGACGGCCGACTCCCGCAATCCGCATCAAGCCGAGGATGGAAAAAGCATCCAGGGGTTTGTGGAACAGAATCGCCAGGAACATCCCGAAACTGACCAGGTCCGTCCCGGGATCATGGTGCAACTCGCTCCGGACACTAGCGCCGAGAGCAGCCCCCTCAGCCAGAGTATGCATTCCCATGCCCAGGCTGATTCCAAGCCAATTCAGCGAACGCTTGCGATTTCCATGATCATTGTGTTTGTCGTGATGGTGGTCTTCTTTCTCACCAAAATCATGTTGATGGAATGGAAACACTCGCAAGAGCAACAGCATCAGGATTATGCCGATGGTCATCCACCATACTGCGGTCTCTATGGCTCCAGTGCCCGAAATCTGCGCCAAACTGTGTGGAACCAGATGGTACAGCGCCACTCCGAGAATGAAGCCGGCGACGAAACTCATCGCCACTTGCATGCGGGTGTGCGTCAAGCGAATGGCATTTTGCGCCGAAACGCCGAGCAGGGCCGCGCAGACAATGGCGACGGAGTATCCCGTCAGAATCACCCAAGCATTCGGATTCAAATCCGGGCCCTCAAAACTCCTGGCTGATTCGGGTCTCTGTCACGCGCATTCGAGACCGGCGGCACACGATCGCTCGCCAAGTCAGCGAGTGGAAACTCGAAGGACAGAACACCATTGATGCCGACTCGTGTGGAGCAAGTGAATGGCACGACCCGGCTGACGAACGACGGCACGGCTACGTCCCAACCGGAAGCGAGGCACTGTCTGAGCAAGTGCTCATGATACCTGCACGGCGTCACGCACCGGTTCTTCTCCCAACGGATCGCTGTCATTGGCTTCCCGTCAAGATATCCCCGTTTATCCGTCACGGTCCCAAACACATCTGTTGCGATCATCCACGCTTCCCTGAGAGCTTTGAGATTGCACCGAGTCAAGCTGACATGAGATGGGACAAGACACCATGGACGGCCCGCCAGATCATAGCCTGACGAGGCTCCACGCAATTCCTGACTGACGGCGAGCGCTTCCACCTCCAGGCGAAAACGCCCGTCACTCGGAATCTTGCCTATGCACTCCGGTCGGACTCCGATGATCATCGCCGAGCGGACTTGTGCGCTATGGCTCTGGTCGTTCATGTACACGGTCGCACGGTCGGGACGGCCGGCCGTTTCCTCCGCAGCGACGAAGGCGTCGAGGCTGGCCGCCAAGCCCCCGCTCGTGAAGAGCCCGCCCGCATTCTCCGGATAGCCGAGCCAGCGCCGGAACCAGCCGATGACGAGCAATTCGATCTGGCTCGGGCCACTTGCCGCCAGCCACGTGCTTTGGTTGATGTTGTATCCGGCGGCCATGAAGTCGGCCAGAACTCCGGGCCAGGTGGGAGAGCACGGAATGAAGGCGAACGAACGCGGATGGTCCGACCGCAGCGCAACCGGGAGAATCTCGCGCGCGGCCCGTTCAATGACTTGCAACGCCGGCCGTCCTCGAGGGAATCCTCCATCAGCCGGGCTTCGAAATCCTGCCGGAACTCTCCGTCCCAGGTATTTTCCTCGGGCAGGCTATCGATGCGTTCCACCACAAGCTCAGCCGCCCTGCGCGCGAGATCGAGCATGAGTTCGGGCGCCATCCGGAGGCCATCTCGTATCTCCTCCCGGGGATCTCCGCTCGGCTCGTCAGTGCTCGAGGCGTCTGAAACCGCGCGTCTTTCCTTGGATCGTCCCAACACTCCCTCGCGGCCCATCCTATAGCAGCAAGCCAAAGAACTGCAAGCCGCCTTCGTCATTGGGTCGTCTTTCAGAGCCGCAAGCGCTCGAACCGCAAAAGGGTTGAGACCTGCCTGGAGCGTTGCAACGCGATGTGCGAGGCTGACTCGGAGATTCGCAGTGAAGCGGCCCGACTCAGCATGCATTCCCGAACCAGAGACTCCTCACTCCAGCAAACATGGCATCCAGGTTTCGAGTGTTTTTACGGAGATCTCTTCGAAATATTCCGTCTCTCTTACTACACTCAGTACCAGACCAATCGCAGTCTGCATTGAAGAGCCAGTCGCGGTGTTATCCTTTACCTACGAAACCCAAGGACCGTCGCTATTGAACCCTCTGAATGCCCGTCTCCCCTCTTGCAACACCCTGGGGGCGGTTGACCGGGTTATCCTTAATCGGCTCAATGAATGCTCTGCCACTGCAGCGGCCATTGGGTAACCTCCATGCCATCAGCGAACCCTGATCTTCGACGGTCCGGTCGTGCGTCGATCTGGCACGTTATCCTGCTGGCTATTGGAATCGCGCTCGGGGCGCTGCTCCATTCATGGCGGATGCCTGCGCGAGAGGGGCCGGCTACCGAAGTATCAAACGAAGCGACGCACGACGAATACGAGACCGAAGCCACGGGTATCGTGCAGATCCCGGTCGAGGCGCAGAAGGCGGGCGAAATCGAGACGGAGCAGGCGGTCGTCCGTGCCATCGAGTCGTCGATCCAAGTTACCGGCGTCGTTTCCGCCGACCAGGCTCGGGTCGCTCGGATCCGACCTCTGGCTCGCGGCCTTATCGAAACGGTCTTCGTCCAGCAAGGCGAACGAGCTGAGCAAGGAGACCCGCTTGTCAGCTACGACAATATCGAGCTTGGCCTCGCTATCGGCGAATTCCTTTCGGCTAACGCTGACCTCCGCAGCAGGCACGCCAGGCTCAAGGCCCAAGAAACGATTCTCTCTCGAAGCCGGCGGATGCTGGAGGTGGGCGCGATCGCGAGAACGGAGCACGAAATCCGCAACGCCAGGTATAACGACGCTCAAGCGCAGGTCAACGCCGAGCAGGCTCGCGTCGCGCAGTTCGAAGAGCAACTCCATCGATTCGGTTTGACGGAAGAAGACATCGAGAGGCTGCACGAAGAAGAGGACACCGGATTCCACCGTACTGCCTCGATCACCACCTTACGCGCGCCTTCGCCGGGTATCGTGACTGCCATCGAAGTCCGTCCAGGCGAGACGGTTGACGGGTCCAGCGGGCTGCTCACGCTTACCGACATATCGAGAGTGTGGGTGCTCGCCGATATTTTCGAGCACGATTTAGGCTCGATTCCTCTCGGAAATAGCGTGTCGGTTCGAGTGCCGGCCTACCCGGAGGCGACCTTTCGCGGGCGCATCACTTATATCAGCGATGTCCTGGAGTTGGAAACACGGGCGGCCCAAGTGCGTTGCGTTGTCGAGAACCCCGGCTCTCTCCTGAAGCTGGGGATGTTCGCCACCATCGAGATCCGCGGCGGGAGTTCCGTCGAATCGCTGGCTGTGCCGGCCAGCGCTATTCAGGGCGTTAACGGCCGCCCCGTCGTGTTCGTAAAGCGATCGGACTCGACGTTCGAACTGAGCGAAGTCGAAACGGGTGTCGAGGCCGATGGGTGGATGGAAATCCGGGATGGACTCTCCGCCGGTGACACTGTAATCACGAGCGGGAGCTTCTACGCAAAGACGGCGACACTTCGGGAGTTGATCGGCCACAGCCACTAGACGGGAAGCAGCGTGCATCGAGTCGTCGAATTTTCTCTCCGGTACAAGTTTCTCATCCTCGTGTTGACCGGGCTGCTCGTCGCATCGGGAGTGAATTCGATGTACGTTCTCCCGATCGATGCGGTTCCGGACGTAACTCCCAACCAAGTCCAGATTCTCACCCTTGCGAGCGGCCTCAGTCCGCTCGAGGTCGAACAATTCATCACCTACCCCGTCGAAAACTCGCTTAGCGGCGTGCCCGGCATAGAGAGCATTCGCTCGGTCTCGCGCTTCGGCCTTTCCT
This sequence comes from Bryobacterales bacterium, assembly GCA_026713545.1. Lineage (GTDB taxonomy): Bacteria > Acidobacteriota > Terriglobia > Bryobacterales > UBA6623 > JAPPLB01. The sequence goes on along the minus strand of JAPOOG010000079.1, from coordinate 85,196 downwards.
CCGTCTACGTTTACTTCGAAGAAGACATCGACATTTACTTTGCGCGACAACTGGTTCAAGAGCGCATGGAGATGGCTCACGATTCCATTCCCGAGGGCTACGACAAGCCTGAACTGGGTCCGGTCTCAACGGGGCTCGGCGAAATCCTTCAATTCGAGGTCCGCAGCGAATCCCACTCCCTGATGGAGCTGCGAACTATTCTCGACTGGGACATCGCGTTCCACCTTGGATCCGTGCCCGGTGTCGTGGAGGTGAACGCATACGGCGGCGAAGCCAAGGCTTATCAGGTCGAGTTGGACGCCGTTAAGCTGGCTGGCCTCAATGTCTCCTTGAGCCAAGTCTTCGAGGCCATTCAAAACAACAACGCGAACGCTGGAGGAGCGTATATCGAAAAGAACCAAGAGCAATACGTCATTCGCGGGGAGGGGCTTGTCGAGACGGTCGATGATGTCGCCAACATCGTCGTAGGGGCCACCTTGGACGGCACCCCCATCTACATCAAGGATCTCGGACAGGTCGCGCATAAGGCGCTCGTTCGCCAGGGGGCGGTGACGAGGGACGGACGGGGCGAGGTCGTCACGGGCGTCGTCCTCATGCTGATGGGCGAGAATTCACGGGTCGTCGTAGAGCGCGCGAAGGAGCGATTGGAAGAGGTGAGGAAATCGCTGCCCCCGGGGGTGGAAATCGATATCTTTTACGACCGGACCGATCTCGTTCAAAGAACGATCGCGACCGTCGAAAGGAACCTCATCGAAGGCGGGCTTCTCGTGGTTGCCGTCCTCCTGCTCATGCTCGGCAACGTGCGGGGAGGCCTGATTGTGGCCACAGCCATTCCCCTGTCGATGCTGTTCGCATTCACCGGCATGGTAAGGGCCGGCCTCTCCGGAAACCTGATGAGCTTGGGGGCCATCGACTTCGGACTCATCGTGGATGGCTCGGTGGTGATGATCGAGAACATTGTCCGGAAGGTCTCGGAACGCAAGGGAGGAGGCTTGACCCGCGAGCAAGCGATCCTGGAAGCGGGACGCGAAGTGGCCAAGCCGATTGTCTTCGCGGTCGGGATCATCATCATCGTTTATCTGCCGATTCTCACGCTCGAGGGCGTCGAGGGAAAGATGTTTCGTCCCATGGCCCTCACCGTGATCTTCGCGCTCGTCGGCTCCCTGATCCTTTCCCTGACACTAATGCCCGTCTTGGCGACCTGGATCTTCCGCAAGCGTCTGGATGAGAAGGAGACGCGTCTGCTCCGTTGGGCTAAATGGGGCTATCTGCCGATGCTGAATCGGGCTGTGGAGCACCCGGTAATGGTCGCAGGCGCTGCGCTGCTGGTCTTCGCGATGTCACTCACACTGATTCCCGGTCTTGGCGCCGAGTTCGTCCCCCGCCTCGGCGAGGGGGCGATCGCGGTTCAGGCGTGGCGGCTGCCCAGCGTCAGTCTCTCTGAATCGATCAAGAGCACGACGCTGATTGAAAAGGTCTTGTTGGAATTCCCGGAAGTCGAGAGCGTCATCTCCCGAACAGGGCAAGCCGAGATCCCGACGGACCCGATGGGGGTCGAGACGAGTGACATCTACGTGCTCCTCAAGCCCGAGGAAAATTGGGAGACGGCCGGGAGTCAAGCCGATCTGGTCGACAAGTTCGATGCAGTCCTTGAAGCAAAGGTGCCCGGAAACATCTTCAGCTACTCGCAGCCTATCGAATTGCGCGTGCAGGAATTGATCGCAGGCATCCGTTCCGAGTTGGCTATCACGGTGTTTGGCGATGATCTGGACCGGCTCAAGTCGGTAGCCGAGGAAATCGCCCGCGTCACGCGCGGCGTACCTGGGGCTGAGGAAGTCAAGGTCGAGCAGACTGCCGGCCTCCCGTTCCTGCGGATCCGCGTTTTGCGAGAACAGATTGCCCGCTACGGGATCAATGCGTCTCAAGTGCTTGAAGCCGTCGAAACATTGGGGGGCCGGACCGTCGGTCAGATACTGGAAGGGCAGAGACGGTTCCCATTGCAGGTGCGGTTCCAGCCATCGGATCGCGCCGAAACCGAGAGGATCATGCATCTTCCGGTTTCGGATCCCCGAGGCAGACTGATACCTCTTGGCGAACTTGCCGAAATTTCGACCGTCGAGGGACCAGTTCAGATCAGCCGCGAGAATGTCCAGCGTCGGATCACCGTCGAGGCGAATGTACGGGGGCGTGACCTGGGGACCTTCGTAGCCGATGTGCAACGCGCTATCGCCGAGAACGTGTCTCTTCCCTCGGGATACTACCTTGATTACGGTGGAACGTTCGAGAACCTTCTGGAGGCCTCCGAGCGGCTGGCAATCATCGTTCCGCTGGCGCTCTTGTTGATCTTCACTCTGCTCTATACGGCATTCCGTTCCATCAAGATGGCGGGTATCGTCTTCTTGAATGTTCCGCTGGCGGCAACCGGAGGGATTGCGGCGCTCTACCTTCGAGACATTCCTTTCAGCATCTCAGCAGGAGTCGGCTTCATTGCCCTGTTCGGGGTCGCGGTGCTGAACGGCGTCGTGTTGATGAGCTACCTCAACCAATTGAGGGATCAAGGATTCTCTCCCAGGGAAGCAGCCTTGCGAGGCGCGGAAGTCCGGCTCCGACCGGTTCTGATGACGGCTCTGGTGGCCAGCCTCGGGTTCGTACCCATGGCCTTGTCCACAACCGCCGGCGCGGAAGTTCAGCGGCCGCTGGCGACCGTGGTGATTGGCGGGCTTGTCACGTCCACACTCCTGACTCTGCTTGTGCTCCCCGCGATATACAGATGGATCGAAGACAAGACGAAGAAGGAAGCGGTGGCGAGTTGACAAACTTGCCACCTTCCGCGCCAGTTCACTAAGCCTCGGACGGATCTTCACCACCCGAGTGGGCAGGAATGTTTGTACGATACTGACACTTCCGGGCGGCGAGATACCTTACTTGACCTACTGGGGATGGCATGAACCCACAGCTTCGCCGGACAGCCAGGATCGGGCAGAACTTCAGGCTGAATATCTCCCCGCCTGACGCCCGAAGCACGCGATACGACCGCCATGACTTCGTTGCGCTTGCTGGCCGTGCTCGATGTGTAAAGGCCGTGATTCGTGTCCCGCACCCACTTCAACTCGCCGCATGGGGAGACATGTAGGCGAGTCCCGCCCCCGCCCCGCTACGCGGTGCGGATCATTCGAGCAAGAAACATCCGGATGGGTCTCAACCCGGCTTGATAAACAGAATGTTTCAGGTCAGTTTTTCCTCCGCCCGCGTGCGGATCATACAAGCGGGAAACACCTGGACCGGTGTCAACGCCACTTGATCAGGAGGATGTTTCGCACTAAAAGAAACGCATGGTGTAGGTGAGCCGCACACCACGGCCGATTTCCGGCGCGAGATTCTTGATGTACGACGAGTGGTTGCGGTAAAGGCGGTCGCCGATGTTGAAGACATTCACCGCGAATTGATGCACCAGGTGCTGCCGAGTAATCGTGTAGGAAGCTTTCAGGTTGACAACGGCATAGCCGGGAGTGCGATCTTCTCGGGTATAGGTCTGATGCTGCTGGCTCGCGAGGATCAGTTGCGGCGTGAAGCGGAAACCGCCGTAGTCGACGTCAACACCGATCTTGCCGCGCAGCGGCGGTATGCGGGGCAGAGGAGTGTTCCTGACCGTTTCCTGCGCATCGACGAAGTCCGCACCCAGATTCAGCCATAGGTTGGGGTGAATGGAGATATCTAGACCGGCCTCGGTTCCCATGAACCGTGCGTCGAGTTGGGTGAACTCGATCACCGGCAGCCCATCTTCCTCACCACCGGGTGCGAAAGGAAAGATGAAATTGTCGAAATCGTAATAGAAAAGGTTGAACTCTCCGCGTACACGGCCTGCGTTGTGACGAAGGGAGAGGTCCACACCGTTGCCCGTTTCCGCCTCGAGCCGCGGATCACCGATTTCGAACGACAGTGTGCCTGCGTGCGGTCCAAAATTGTAAAGCTCTTCCAGAGCCGGCGCGCGATACGAATGCGCGAAGTTCATCACGAGCGCACCGTCCTTCCACGTATTGGCGTGAAGACCCGCGGATACCGAGGCCCCTGTCAGAGTCCGCTCAATCGCATCAGGCGGCTCGTACTCTTCCCCCTCTTCTTCGTGATGCTCCTCCCCTTCCTCCATTCCACGTTCTGAGAATGCCGGCGTGTACTTTTGAGTTTCCAGCCTTCCGCCAAACTGAAACTTCACCTTTTCAAAGTCCACTTCTTCAAGAGCGAAGACCGCAAAGCCGGATTGGCTGACCGGCGGCGAAAGGGCCTCTTCACCCACAGCCTCATACTCGCGATCAATTCCCCAGAAACCGAAACGGCCGCTCCACTTACCAACACGGCCTTGCTCGAAGACCCCTCGGTAGACAATCTGCTGCTGGCTAAACGTCGTACCGATTACGGAATTGCCGTCCTGAAAGAACTCGACCTCGTCGTGCTTCCAGTCGGTGTAGCCCAGCTTCAGCGTGAAACTGTCGATGGCCCCGCCGAGATCCTTCAGGCCCCAGTTGAAGCGATAGTGCGTACGAGCGGAGTCCAGCGAAACGCGATCGAGCTCCTCCTCTTCCTCGTGCCCGTCCTCATCATCGTCATGTTCTTCGTCTTCGTCCTCCTCCCCATGATCTTCTTCGTCGCCCTCTTCTTCGTGATCTTCCTCTTCCTCACCCTCTTCGTGATCTTCGTCTCCTTCTTCTTCCTCGTGTTCTTCGCCGTGCTCGTCCTCATGGTGGCCATGGAAATCCGCAACGAACGGCACGCCATAGGAACCCTCGGCGTATTGTGCCTCAAAGCTGAAGAACGTCTTGCTGCCGTACCAGCCAAAACCCCCACCGCCGTTGGCGATGCGGGAGCGGCTGTTGTAGATCTCGCCCTGAAACGGCGCCGTGTAGTCGCTGCTGCGCAGGCCGCCGCTTTGTCCCCAGATCATCCATTTCCCGATCCCGTATTCGAAACCGGCGCTCGCTCCACCCAGGCTGTTATTGGTCCCTCCCGAACCCAGGAGATAGCCTCTCAATCCCTGATGCGCGTGGCTGTGCATATCATGGTGCCGACTCACAGCATTCACCGTGCCTCCCATGGCGTTGCCGCTGTACAGAAGCGTGGCCGGGCCCTTGACGATCTCCAGCCGTTCGAGTTGAGTCGTGTTGATGAGTTCGCCGTGGTCTCCCGACTGCGATGACAACGTCCCGGTCCGAATGCCGTCTTGCATGATGAGCACGCGGTCGCCGTCAAACCCACGGACGATCGGCCTGGCCGCTCCCGGTCCGAAACCGCGCTTCGCAATCCCCGTCCCGACCCTGTGGTCAAGCATCTCGCCGAGGGAGACATCGGGGGTTCCCGCGAGTTCCAGCGCGCCTACCGACTCGACACTTTGAAATGCTTCGAAAGCGGTCTCGGTTTTCTCGCCAGCCGTGACGGTGATCTCATCTCGTACCGTCGCCAGCTCCAATAAAAAATCGGCGGTCGCTGTGCCCCCCTCTGCAACCGTTACGAGACTGGCTCCTTCGGTGAAGATACCTTCCAGATGGGCGACCACGTGATAATTGCCTGGGGGAACGCGATCGAATTCATAAGATCCATCGTCATCGCTGAGGGTGCTTCGTCCCAGCTCGACAATCAAGACGCTCGCTCCGTGGAGCGGCCCGCCCGTCTCCTTCATCGAGACCTTTCCCGAGATCTGCCCACTTTGCTGACCTCGGGCCGTCGGGACAAGCGAGGCCAACAAGGCCGTCAGCAACAAGCAACGCGCGTAAGAATTCCACAGCATGATAGATCCTCTCCTTTTGTAATTTTTCGTGTTGAAGAACGCTTGGACTGGTGGCCGGCTGCAACAGAACAACTTCAATGAAGTCAACAGGAAAGCCCTTCCCGTGCTACCTGAGCTGGCCGTGCGCCAGCGCCCGGATTGCCATCGGAGTGGCAATCCGGCTAGGACAAGGGCCACCTGACTTTCAAGGGACCCTTGAGATTGGAAGAGGAGAGTCTAGGCGGGGGGACCGCGTGAATGGCGGACGCTCAGCGAGGAATGGCTCTGCTGCTGAGCGGCTTCGATCCGGAATGGGGCAGCCAGGCTTGGCGGCGCCTGATAAGTGACGCCCGCGCCCGGCTTCAGTATGGGGAGGTGACCGAGGTGACAGAACTCACAACAGTGGTCCAGATCGTCACCGTGGAACAGACCGGGGGTTGCCGCGGCCGTGGTGACAACCAGGAGTGCGAAGATCGCAACCGCTGCCGGCAGCCGTACGGCGAAACCGATGAGCCCGGTCTTCATGGAACCATGTCCGGTTTCAGCTCAGGCTTGACGAATCGCAGGAGCGGTTCTGGCATAGAACTTAGCCCACTTGTATCACGCGCATCCATAGATGTCAATCAACGGCATCCGCAACTCTCGATATCAGCTCTCCACACTCACTCAGGCGCCTGCATTCCACCTCCGCTTCGCTCGAAGCCGCTATGACGAGGAACTCTCATCGCCGGATCGGTGAGGTTTTCGCGTGTAGCGGGGCTGGTAGAGTTCCACCGAGAAGTTCCCCGGCATCTTGAACCGAGTCGCAAGCCCGTAGCCGGCGTCGGTGATCTCATCGATGAACTCGACACCCTTCTGTTCGAGCTCGTCGACGGTTTTGTGAATGTCATCGCAGTAGAAGGAAATATAGTGCGTCCCAGATGGCGAGCCTGTCTTCATGGGATGACAGCCCATCTCGGCATCCGGCAAGTCGAAGATCAGCCACCCCTCTCCGACGTCTGTCGCCGGAAAACCCAGCTTGTCGCGCAGGAACGCACGTAACGCCTCAGCGTCGGAAGTGTAAAACATCGTATGAACGCCTTTGATCATCTCCTCCTCCTGGGCTTGCCGTAGGCATTCCCCCGCAACCTGCACCTATCATCGGAACGCTTCGCTGCATTGCGCAAGCATGCTCAGGCGGTGCACTCGGTCATTTTCCGATACTTGGCTCTGTACGGATGCACCGCGCAGCCCGCAACGAACCTGTGCTCCCAGGATGGTGCTTCCTCCGTGAAGGGGGAGAAGAAAACATTTGATTCGGCCTTGCATCCGGCGAAACGGCAGTCTTCGGACAAGTATTCAACCAGTCGGAATCTTCCAGGATTCAGAGCCGGGAGTTCTCTCCGACCGAGGGCATCATGGCGCACGGTCCGGCTTCGGGCGCCCCTCGACGTATAATCCGAGGAGCATGCTGCGTTCCCTTCGATTTGCTCTGGCGCCCGCGTTGTCGTTCGCCGCAACGATCCTCGCCGCTCCGCTCGACTACCTGACGGACGGCGACTTCCACGGCCAACCCGCCCTCGTCATGTCCAACGACAAGATCGAGCTGAAGATTCTCCCGCTCGGCGGAGCGATGGTCAGTCTTGTCCTGAAGGGCGACGCGGAGAAGATGAATCCCATGTGGGATTCATTCCGGGCGGACATCGAGGCCGGAAAACCTGTCCGTAAGGGCGGTTCCGTCGGGCATTTCGTTTGCGTCGACGGGTTCGGTCCGGTCTCGCCAACAGAGCAAGCCGCCGGCCTGCCGGGCCATGGAGAAGCTCACACGCTTCCCTGGGTGACGCAGTCATCGTCCAAGCAGGGCGGCGTGGCCAGCATCACGCAGGCGGTTCAGCTTCCTCGCGTCCATGAAGTTCTGTCCCGCACCATCGAGATGGTTGATGGGGAGAACGTGGTCTACGTCCGCAGCAGGCTGCGGAGTCTGCTGTCGTTCGATCGGCCGATCTGTTGGGCCGAGCACGCGACGATCGGTTCGCCGTTTCTCGAGCGGGGCGTCACCGTCGTCGATATGTCCCGGAACCGGGCGCTGACACGTCCCCACCGCGAGGGCAAGCGGCCCTGGCGATACCGCTTGGCTTCCGCGGCCGAATTCGAGTGGCCGATGGCCCCAACGCTGGAAGGCGGGAAAGTCGACCTGCGCGCGGCGCCAAAACCTTCCCATTCCCTAGACCACACCGGCCACTTGATGACCGCAAGAGATCACGCCTTCGTGACGGCCTTGCATCCGAAAAAACGCCTGTTGCTGGGCTACGTGTTCAAGACGTCGGAATTCCCCTGGCTGCAAATCTGGGAAAGCTATCCGCCGGAAGGCATGATGGCCCGAGGTCTCGAATTCGGAACCCAGGCATTCGACCTTCCGCGACGCACCGTCATCACCGACAACAGAATTTTCGGTGAGCTGCTCTATCGCTGGCTGCCCGCGAACGCAACCATCGAGACGAGCTTCCTGATGTTCTGGACACGAACGCCTGATGCTTTCGCCGGCGTCAGCGACATCGAACTCAAGGGCGGCAAGCTGCATATTCGGGATGAGCTTTCCGGGCAATCCATGACGCTCGATGCGTCTCAGCCTTTCTAGCATTTCCTCTGGGGCCACTTGTCCAACCCCGCCCACCCGAGTTGGTATTGTGGGAAGACGCTTCTTCGAGGGAAACGCCACGTTGATCAAGAATGCAGTCGTGCCGGTGGCGGGGTTGGGCACGCGCCTGCTTCCGGCGACGAAGTCCCAACCTAAAGAAATGCTGCCGGTCGCGAAGAAACCGATCGTGCAGTATGTGGTCGAGGAGCTGGCCGGCTCTGGCGTGCAGGAGATCCTGTTCGTGACAGGTCGTGGCAAGGATGCTATCGAGAACCACTTCGATCACGATCCGAACTTGCTGGCCTTGCTCAGCGCCACCGACAAGGAAGATCTGATCGACGAACTCGCGTTTGAAAACCTGAATGCCCGCTTCCTGTACACGCGCCAAAGCATCCAACGCGGACTGGGAGACGCCATTCTGTGCGCTGAGCCGTTTGTCGGCCATGCCCCCTTCATCGTGGCCCTCGGCGATTCGATCATTGGATTACAGGAGCGGTCGACCGTCTGCGCTCGCATGAGTGAAGTCCTTGAACGCCACCAGGCGGCCGCCGTCATTGCCGTCGAGCCGACGTCACGCGAGCAGGTTTCTCTCTACGGTGTCGTGAAACCCGAAACCGCCGGCGACATCTTCGCCATCAGCGATCTGGTAGAAAAGCCCACGCCGGAGGACGCTCCGAGCAATCTGACCATTGTCGGGCGCTACGTGTTCGAGCCGCTGATCTTCGATATGATTCGCCGCCTCGAGCCGGACCGGCATCATGAGATCGGGTTGACCGAGGCGATCCGCATGCTGTGCGAGACAGGACATCGGGTAATGGGCATGAAACTGCAGCCCGGCGATCATCGATACGACATCGGGAATTACCCGAGTTACTTCGAGACGTTTGTGGAGTTTGCCCTGGCAGACCCGAAATATGGACCCCTGCTGCGCGAGCGGCTGGCCGGGATGCTGGCTGCCGAAGGGGACTAGCGAGGCTCCGCCTCCGAGCAACAAGCAGGACAACGGATCGCCGCGTCAACTTGACTCGAATGTGAACCTTGGCGGCGAAGAAAAAAACTGGCAATGTCCCATTCCGCAGCGGAGTTGCTCAATCGAGCGCGTCAAGCCCACCAGGAGGAGCGCTTCACGGACGCCAAGAGAGACCTGCTTGCGGCGGTGAAGATCTGTCGGGAGTCAGGCCCGGGCAAGGCGTTGGCGGTCGCCCTGCGGCAAATGGGCGAGACTGAGCGGCGGCTGGGTAACCCTGCCGGGGCACTGCGGTCGTACGAAGAAGCCGTAGCTCTGATGCGGGAGGACACCGAGCCGCTCGTGTTGGCGCACACGATGCGCCATCTGGGCGACGTCCATCAAGAACAGGGTGGGCCGGAACAGGCCCGGCCTTGCTACGAGGAGGCGCTTGCCATCTACCGCAGCAACGAGCAGTCTCATCCGTTGAACCTCGCGAACGCGATCCGGGCGTTTGCCGCTCATCTATATGACGCGGACGAACTGCAACGCAGCGCCCCGCTCTGGGAAGAGGCTCGCAACACCTACCGTTCGCTCGGGATCCACGCGGGAGTCGCTGAATGTTCCGTTCGCCTGGCCCGCATCGCCCGGCATCAGAGCGATGATCAGGTCGCTGATAAGCAGCTGGCCGAGGCTCGAACAGCCGCTGAAAAGAGCGGCGACGACGAATGGCTCGCGTCTGTGGCGAAGGCGGCCTGCCAGTATGAGTACAGCGAGGCGCAATTCCTGCCCTTCGCGAAGAAAAAAGTGGAGAAAACATCGAGCAGGTAATATCACGCCCATGAGTCTCCGACGAAGGCTGCATTTCTTCCCCAGGCGACGAGGCGAAGTCCGTGCGCATCACGAATCAGGGCTTGCAAGGCTTTCACGAGCCACGAGCCACTGGTCACTAGCCACTGCTTTTAAGCTTTTCACGAATCACGTCTTTTTAGTACCTCTTGGTACTGAAGCCCTTCAGTCTTTTTTTTCCGCCCCGGCCTGCGTAGCATGAGTACAGCGAGGCGGGAATCCTGTCTCGCGACCATCACCAGGTGGCGAGGCGATGTCTGTGTGGGTCCCGAATCACGAGACACGAAGCACGAAACACGGCTTTTTGGCCGTTCGGTTCCCCGTGGGTGCGCAAGGCACGAAAAACAATATAACCAGAAACCGCCGCCGGGACCGCCGCACCCACCGAAGAGTCACGGCTTCTCTACCCACCACTTCCCAGCATTTTCCGCCATTTCCCGGTAAAAAATTTACTCCTGAGCCAGTGCCCGCACATCGTCCTCCGTTCTCGGCAGACCGCGCGCCGATCGCCGTGGCGATGGCGGAGATCGGCTCGCCCCCCGGTTGTCATCGTTGCTACCCTCCCAGGACAAGAACTTCAAAATATGATGAATCTCGAAATCTTCGAAGCTGACCTGAACAACTCCAGTCATGCCGAGTCGGTTCGGCAGTTGCTGGACGAGTATGCACGGCTACCGATCGGTCAGGGAGCCCCCCTGACAGCCCAGGTGTTGGAGCGACTGGTGCCCGGACTAAGGAGACACCCGGGGACTGTGGTTTTTCTCGCCTGGCTGGACCGTCGCGCGGTCGGGGTTGCGGTTTGCATGACCGGTTTCGCCACGTTCACTGCCAAGCCTGTGATCAATATTCACGATCTGGCCGTTACCGCCGACTGCCGCGGACGAGGCATCGGGCGTCTGTTGCTCGAAGCGGTCGAATCCAGAGCCCGCGAATCAGGTTGCGGGAAAGTGACTCTGGAGGTGAGAGGAGACAACGCTCCTGCCCGGAAGCTTTACCGGCGCTTTGGCTTTCGTGACGGAGGGGGTGACTCAGCGACTTTTTTTCTGGCGAAGACCTTGTGAGGTGCGGAACAGGACAGATACAAGAGGGCAGCCGCGTATGTGAATCGCCCATCAGCCGTACCGACTGTTGTCGGGCTCCCCGTTGAACTGAAACTGGTTCGCTTCTTCTCAGACGCATTCGCGCCCTCGATACGGCGATCCATTCGCAGAGGGAGAGCAATCCGGTTCCAGGCGGTCCATGCCGGTTTTTCCTTCGTCAAACGGCTTGCCGGAGCCAACCGGACGAACGGTTTCTGGGTTGCGCGATTTTGCGCCGACCTTGATCTGACCCGGGTTGTTTCTCTTGGAGAGACTCGAAAAATCAATCCGGCCGCTACCCTTTGTCCTCCGTTGCAAACCCCCTCTGAGGGCATGTATGGTTAATAGTCTAAGAAACCACTCAACCGCGGCAGGGGCAAGACAATACACGAGCGGAAGTGCAGTGTTTGCGATGGAAGGATTACCGTCAGCGTACATCGAGGGTTACGGGAAAGCCCGTCTGTACGATCAAGCGGCCGCCGACAACTACATCAAGCACACCACCATTGGCGATCCTGAACTGGACCCGGTCCTGGAGGAACTCTCCTCCATGCCGCCTCACGAGCTGCACCGGTTCATCGAAGCTGGCATCGAACAGCAGGAGGAGGTTCTGCAGAAGGCGCCGCAGCCCCTGCGCGACTTCTTCAAGAATATCGAGGAGCCCCCCTGGCTCATGTACGAATCCTTTCGTCCAGGGATTCACGCTTTCAATGCAAACGTAGACCTCATGCTCGTCGCCTTCGTCACCGGGGTGCTGGTGGAAGGCTTTTCGACACTGATCGCCAAGTCCTTCAACATTACCGGGCGTGTGGGATCCACCAAGAGACGCCTCCAGCAGAATAACCGCCACCTCATGGAAATATTTTTTCCCGCGGGCTTGCAAAGAAAGGGAGATGGATGGAAGCTATCGACTCGCATTCGCTTCGTTCATAGTCGAATAAGGGGTCTGCTGGCGAAATCCGACGATTGGAATCACGAAGCTTGGGGCACGCCATTAAGCGCGGCGCACCTTGGTTTTGCCATTTCCGTCTTTTCCAAGCGCCTGCTGGATTACTCCTTGTTGGTGGGCGCGAAGTTCAGCAAGGAAGAAAAAGACAGTGTTCTTGCTGTCTGGCGATACGCCGGCTATCTCATGGGGATTCCTGAAACCATCCTCTATACCAACAGCGCGAGGGCGGAAAGAGTATACAAGATCGGCTATATGTGCGAGCCTCCACCGGATGCCGATTCGATAGCCGTAGCAAATACGTTGATCCAGTCGATTCCATCCGTTGCGGGCGTGACCGATCCGGTGGAAAGGGGCAATGTAGTGGCTTTGGCCTACCGGATGTCACGAGCACTCCTGGGAAACGTACTCGCTGACCAGTTCGAGTACCCGAAGGCCTCTCCCCTGCAAGGACCGCTAACGCTGTTCATGTTCCGGACGAAACAACGCATACAGCGATTACTGAAGAGAAGACAGATCGTCAGATCGGAAAACTTTGCTCAGCTTCTCCAAATCTCGGTATACGACGATGAGGGGCTGAGTTACAAGATGCCCGACCACGTATACGCATCAAAATCAATCAAATGCTGAAGATGCTTGTAGTTGCGGCGCCACCAACTCCGTACGGCAAACGCCTGCAACCGCTAATAGGGAAAGGGGACTCAGCCGGTTGATGGAACGAAATCATCTGCACTTGACCGTGTCGATAAAGCCGCACCATCGAAACGTCGATTCAGTTGCCGCTACCAATCCGGGATGGTCGAGACCATGACGCCTGTATTGTTGGACCGCTACGTTGACACCATTCTGAGCCGCCGATGGCTGGTCGTTGTGCTCGCTGTGCTGCTCATGCTGGCCATGACGGCGGGCGCCCGCTTCATCACTGTCACGAACGATTACCGGATTCTGTTCGGCGAAAACAATCCGCAACTGGCCGCTTTCGACGCCCTGGAGAACACCTACGCCGTATCCAACAAGGCACTGATCGCCATCGCGCCACGTGAGGGTTCGGTGTTCACCCGACAAGCTCTGGGCGCGGTGGAGGAGTTGACCGAAGCCGCCTGGCAAGCGCCTTACTCCAGCCGGGTCGACTCGCTCACCAACTACATCCATAGCGAGGCGTTCGGCGACGACTTGGTAGTGGAGCCGCTGGTCGACGACGCGCAGTCGCTCGATGATGGCGATCTGGAGCGAATCGAGACGATCGCTCTGAACGCCATCGACATTGCCGGGCGTCTGGTCTCCCATGACGGCAGCGTAGGCGGGCTGGCGATCAACTTCGTCCTGCCCGAGAATCCAGACGCCGCGATCGTCGAGATCAGCGATTACCTCAACGCCCTGCTGGATGATGCCCGTGCGAGCTATCCGGATATCGCCTACCACCTGACCGGCGATGTCGTCATGCACCGCGCCTTCGCCGACGCCACACAGGACGATTTCAAAACCCTGGTGCCGATCGTGTTCTTCGTCATTGTGGTGGCCACGGGCGTTCTGCTGCGCTCGGTATTCGGCACCCTGTCCATCCTTGTCGTAATGGTGTTCGTCATCAACACCACCATGGGGTTCGCAGGCTGGATCGGCACCGTGTTCAGCCCTACCAATTCCGGTGTGCCGATCATCGTCATGGCGGTCGCCGTGGCGCATTCAGTCCATATTGTCGCGAACACTTTATTGGGCATGCGCGATGGTCTTGACAAGAATGAAGCGATTGCGGAATCGCTTCGCAGCAATGCCTATCCGGTTTTTCTCACCACACTCACGACGGCGATCGGATTTCTCAGCCTGAATACCTCTGATTCGCCGCCTTTTCACGTTCTGGGAAATCTCGTGGCGTTCGGTGTGTTATGCGCCTTCGTCTACTCCATGACGCTGCTGCCGGCGATACTTTCGATCCTGCCATTGCGCGGGTCCGTTGTCCGCACGGAACAACCCGTCTTCTTCGACCGATTCAGCACCTTCGTCATCGCACGCCGCAGATTCCTTCTTTGGTCCGTCTCTCTTCTGGCGATTGTTCTGTGCCTGGGCATTCCCCGCAACGAGCTGAGCGACAACTGGACGCGGTATTTCGACGATCGTTACGAGTTCCGGCGCGATACGGACTTCATCATCGAAAATCTGACCGGTCTGAACACGTTGGAATACTCACTGAACTCGGGGCGTGAAGGGGGGATCACCGATCCCGCTTATCTGCGCGAAGTCGATCGTTTTGCAGCGTGGTACCGGGAACAGCCCGAGGTGACCCATGTTCAGGCATTTCCGGACATCATGAAACGGCTGAACAAAAACATGCACGGCGACGATGAGGCCTTCCACCGGCTGCCTGACGATTCGGAACTTGCGGCGCAATATCTGTTGCTTTACGAGCTTTCGCTTCCCTTCGGCAGTGACCTCAACGACCGCATTGACGTCGCCAAATCCTCTACGCGCATGAGCGTTGTGGTGGGTGATTCCTCAGCTCGGGAACAGCGTGAGATTGATGAACGCGCGCAGGCTTGGCTCAGCGCCAATTCACCTCAGCTTGCCGGCCCGGCATCGGGAGTCAGCATGGTCTTTGCGCACCTCTCGCTACGCAACATCAATAGCATGCTGCGCGGCACGATCATCGCGATGGCCCTGATCTCGTTCATCCTGATCTGGGTTTTCAAGAGCGTGCGACTGGGCCTGATCAGTCTGCTGCCCAATTTCATTCCCGCAGTCATGAGCTTCGGCCTATGGGGATACCTGGTTGGCCGAGTGGGCATTGCCGGCTCGGTGATGACCGTTATCGCTTTCGGGATTATCGTGGATGATACGATTCATTTCCTGAGCAAATATCTGAGTGCCCGGCGGAAGGGCCTCCCTGCGCCGGAGGCCGTACGATCCTCCTTTCGAACCGTGGGGCAAGCGTTATGGACCACGACAGGGGTCCTGTCGGCGGGATTCCTGGTCTTTGCCGCATCGGGGTTCGAGGTCAGTTGGGCTCTGGGCCTGCTGGTTTCGATCACGCTGATGTTCGCACTCGTAGCCGATTTTCTGCTTCTCCCGGCTCTATTGATAGCCATCGACCGGAGGAATCTATGATGCGCGTTTCTCCCACACGCTCGAAGGTATTGTCTCTTGCTCCTCACCTGGCCTTGTGGGCTTGTCTCATTGCTCAGCCGCCGGCCCGTGCAGAAAGTCCTGCTCCCGAGGAAACCGGACTGAAGATCGCGCTCGAGGCCCGCGAGCGCGGAGAAGGATTCGGAAATTTCACGGCGAGCCAAGCCATGGTTCTGCGTAACAAGCAGGGGCGTGAGAGCCGGCGCCAACTCCGTCTCAAGGTACTCGAAGTCGAGGGAGACGGCAACAAGAGCCTATTCGTGTTCGACGAGCCGCGTGACGTCAAGGAGACCGCGTTGCTGATCCATGCCCATCGGGAAAGCGCAGACGAGCAGTGGCTGTATTTGCCAGCTTTGAAGCGGGTCAAGCGCATCAGCTCGGCGAACCGTTCGGGCTCATTCATGGGCAGCGAATTCGCTTATGAAGACATGGGTTCCCAGGAGGTCGAGAGATTCAGCTACCGCTATCTGCGTGACGAGCCTTGCGGAGATTTGACATGCACGGTCTCCGAACGTGTCCCGGTGGATGAGAGATCGGGCTACCGTCGCCAACTGGTCTGGCGCGACCGGAACGAGCTTCGCGTCTGGAAAGTGGAGTACTACGACCGAAAAGACGCGCATCTGAAGACTCTCACCTTTGGAAGCTACGAGAAGCATCTGGATCGTTACTGGTACGCCGGCGAGATGACGATGGTGAATCATCTCACTGGAAAGAGCACCGTACTGAGCTGGACGGATTTTCAGTTCCGAACCGACTTCGACGAACGCGACTTCACCCAAACCGGGCTGAGACGGGTTCGTTGATGCCCCTGAGTTTTGCTCGGCGCCGCGTGGTGAGCGGCAGCATCTGGATTCTGGCTGCGGTCTTCTCGATCAGAGCAGAAGCCGAGATTGTCAACCGCGATTTTTCAGGGCGGTTCAGCGCCGAAAGCAGATGGTTTCCCGAAACGGGCGCTTTCCCCGGCCAGCGGTCGCTGGCGAGCGGTTTTGTAGCAGAGCCGAAACTCTACCTGGAAGATGCCGCTGGCAGAAGCTTCACACTGGCGCCGTTTTTCCGCTACGACCATTCGGACCCACGCCGCACGCACTTCGATCTGCGGGAAGCCTATCTTCTGCTGCTCGGCGATATCGGTGATGATCAATGGGAGCTGCGCCTGGGTGTAGACCGGGTGTTCTGGGGAGTCACTGAATCGCAGCACCTGGTCGATATCGTCAACCAGATTGACTTCGTGGAACATCCGGGTGGAGAGGCCAAGCTGGGCCAACCTATGGTCCATCTCACCTGGTCTGGAGATTGGGGAGTGGCGGAAATATTCGGCCTGCCCTATCACCGCGCTCGCACATTTTCAGGACTTCATGGCCGCCTGCGCCTGCCACTCGTCATTGACAATGAGCGTGTCGAGTACGAGAGCGCAGCCGAGGAGTGGCATTTTGACTTCGCCTCCCGCTACAGTCACAGTTTCGGGCCGCTCGATCTTGGCGTGAGTCTATTCGATGGCACCAGCCGGGAGCCTTTCTTATTGCCGGGCAGCGACGCTGGCGGCATGCCGGCTTTCACTCAGTACTACGCGCAGATCCGTCAGTTCGGGCTGGACGCCCAGATGACAGTTGGCTCCTGGCTGTTCAAACTGGAGGCCATTCAACGCTCCGGTGCTCGAAACCTCCTCGGCTTGGAACAAGATTATGCCGCTACCGTTTTTGGCGGCGAATACACCTTCTATTCCGTGTTCGGCTCGGCTGCCGATGTTACCTTGCTTGGTGAATGGAATTACGATGGGCGGGGCCGGAACGCCACTCCAAACCGCTCGCCCAACACTCTCGAGAACGATCTCTTCTCAGGCACGCGCCTTGCCTTCAATGATGTCCAGAGCACGGAAATCACTGCCGGTTTCCTGTCGGACTTGGGACGCGCCACGCGTGCATTGGCTTTGGAATTCGACCGGCGCATCACAGGACAGTGGTCCATGCACTTGGAGGCCGTCTCTCTTCTCAGTGTGGACAAAGACGATCTGCACTATGCGATGAGAGACGACAGCTTCATCGAGTTGAACTTGGTTTACAATTTTTAGAACGGCCAATCGATGTCGTCAGTCACGGTGCGGGAGTACGGTTATCTGCAGATCGCAAGCTGCTCGCTTGGCGAGACCCTGCGAATCAGCCAAGACGGGACAATAAACAACGGTTGTCAAGGGAGCGCCCGAAAAAAGGGGTAACTCCTTCTTTTTTAGATAGTTAACGGCTACACTCAGTATCTGGGTTGCCGTGTAGCCTGATGGTATATTCAAATGCGTCGAAACTGACGTAGGGAGGCGCCATGCCCGTAAAAACCCCATTGCTGGACCAGGTCGAGCGCCCTGGCGACCTGCGTGCAATGTCCCCAAGCCAACTGAAGAGGCTGGCTGACGAACTCCGCGCCGAAACGATCGACGTGGTTTCCGGCACTGGCGGGCATTTGGGTGCCGGTCTCGGTGTGGTCGAACTTACTGTTGCTCTCCATCACCTTTTCAACACCCCGGAAGACATCGTGGTCTGGGATGTCGGCCATCAGTGCTACCCGCACAAGATCCTGACCGGAAGACGCGACCAGATCCGCAAGGTACGTCAAGGAGGCGGACCCTCGGGATTTACCAAGCGTTCGGAAAGTGAATACGACCCCTTCGGCGCCGCGCACGCATCGACCTCGGTTTCGGCGGCGCTTGGTTTCGCCGTCTCTCGCGACCTGCAGCGCCGGAACAATCGCGTCATCGCAGTGATCGGTGACGGCGCACTGAGCGGCGGGATGGCTTATGAGGCGCTGAACAATGCCGGCTCGCGGGACACGCGGCTCATCGTCGTTTTGAATGACAACGACATGTCGATCGCCCCCCCGGTGGGCGCGATGAGCGCCTACCTCTCCCGGCTCATCTCGTCCGAGCGATATCGCTCGCTCCGCAACCTTGCGCTGGTCATGACCGAAAAATTTCCGGAGGCGCTCAAAAGCAGGGTTAAGCAGGCCGAGAAATACGCCCGCGGCATCGTGGTCGGCGGCACGCTATTCGAAGAGTTGGGCTTCTACTATGTGGGGCCGATCGATGGCCACAACCTCGACCATCTCCTGCCCATCCTCAAGAACGTACGTGATGTCGATACTCCGGGCCCGATCCTGTTGCATGTCGTCACTCAGAAAGGCAAAGGTTATGCCCCAGCGGAGCAGTCCGCGGACAAGTTCCACGGTGTCTCCAGCTTCAACGTCGAGACCGGCACGCAGATCAAGTCAAGCCCCAGTGCACCGTCCTTTACCAAGGTCTTTGCCCGGAGCCTGATAGCGGAGGCGCGCAGGGATGATCGCATCTGCGCGATTACGGCGGCGATGCCGTCGGGAACCGGGGTCGACATGTTCGGGAAGGAATTCCCCGAGCGGACTTTCGATGTCGGGATTGCTGAGCAGCACGCGGTGACTTTCGCGGCAGGGCTGGCTGCGGACGGAATGAAACCTTTTGCCGCGATCTATTCGACATTTCTGCAACGCGCCTACGACCAGATCGTTCACGATGTCGCGATCCAAAGCCTCCCGGTTCGATTCGCCTTGGACCGGGCGGGCCTGGTGGGCGCAGACGGCCAGACTCATGCCGGCTCGTTCGACATCGCCTACCTTGGTTGCCTGCCGGGCTTCGTGCTGATGGCAGCGGCCGATGAGAGCGAGTTGGTTCACATGGTCCGGACCGCCATTGCCATAGACGACCGGCCTTGCGCATTTCGGTACCCGCGGGGCAACGGGTTCGGCATCCCATTGCCGGATCGAGGCGAGATCCTGCAGATCGGCAAGGGACGCATTCTTCGCGAGGGGAACACCATTGCCATCCTGTCCTACGGCGCCCGCTTGTACGAGGCCTTGTCAGCCGCCGAGGAGCTGACCCGTCTCGGCGTATCGACGACAGTTGCCGATGCACGGTTCGCAAAACCCCTTGACGAGGACCTGGTGCGAGACTTGGCCCGGGAGCACGAGGTCCTCATCACCATAGAAGAAGGAGCGATCGGCGGATTTGGCGCGCAAGTGCTGCACTTCATGGCACAGAACGGCCTTCTGGATCGCGGGATCAAGGTCCGTCCCATGGTGCTTCCCGATCGATTTCTCGACCATGACAAGCCGCAGCTTCAATATGAAACCGCTGGCCTGCTGTCTTGTCACATCCAGGCGACGGCGCTCGGCGCTCTGGAGCATGTTCCCACCTGAGGAAATCCTGGCAGGCGCTCCGTTTGCTTCCATGTTGAGGCGGCCCCGCCAGTTCCTCCGACAACAAATTGACGAGTGGTGCGGTGTCAGCCAACAGAAAGACCGTCACCCAATCGCAGCGCCTCGAAGTGAGCCGGAAAGAGGCCTGAACTGTAAAATCATTGAGAACCATGGCGCCATGGGGGGCCGATTCCGCCGATCTGGTCCTGACAGCCGAGGCGGCCGACAACCCTTCGTCGTTCGCCGATACGGAGACGCCCGGCAGCCCGTGGCAACAGTCCCGTGGTACGAAGGAAAAAGCGCGGCGGGCTCCTGCGGTTGCTCGGCGCGGAGTGAGGAGGACCTCCGATCCGGGTGATCTCCTCCTTGCGAAGGAAAAGCGAACGACAAAGCCGACGAGCGCAAATGTCCGTCGCCCAAAGGGTTATGCGCCGCTTTCGGCTGGCTGTGCGGAGATCTCGTCACTGTGCTGATGAGGCCGCCGCGCGTTACATCTGTCGGAGTCCGGCGCGTAACGCCACCCGCGTGATTTTTCCACGGGCTGCTATCCTGTTTGCTCGCATCAGGGTGCCGACAAATGCTCCGAGGTTCCACCGGGCCAGGAAGTCCGGCCGCCGAGGTTTGTATACTTGACGTAACCCTCAAAGTTGCATGGCGATCAAAAAGATTATCCTGGCCAATCCTCGGGGCTTTTGCGCCGGAGTTGTTCGAGCAATAGAAATCGTCGAGCAGGCGCTGGACCTTCTACCCCCTCCCATCTACGTTTTTCACGAGATCGTTCACAACCAGCACGTCGTCAAGCGGCTCAGCGGTCGTGGGGTCATCTTCGTGAACCACCTGGAGGAAGTACCCGCAGACTCCGTCTGCATTTTCAGCGCCCACGGGGTTTCACCGTTGATTCGCGATCTGGCTCGAAAGAAGCGGTTACACGTGATCGACGCCACCTGTCCACTGGTTACCAAAGTCCATCTGGAAGCCATTCGATTCACCAAGGCTGGATACTCATTGGTTTTGATAGGCCACCTGGGGCACGAGGAGGTAGACGGGACCATGGGCGAAGCACCCATGCAGCTAGTCGGTTCCGTCCAGGATGTCAAAAACCTGGAAATCCCCAATCCCGAAAAGGTCGTCTATCTGACCCAGACCACTCTTAGTCTGGACGATACTGCTGAAATCGTCGAGGCTTTGCGAACACGTTTCCCTCAAATGATGTCCCCTCCCAATGACGACATCTGCTATGCAACGCAAAATCGCCAGAATGCCGTGAAGCAATTGGCGAATCAGGTCGATCTCGTCTTGGTTGTCGGATCAAGAAACAGTTCGAACTCGCAACGGCTCAAAGAAGTCGTTCAATCGGCCGGCGTTCCCGCCTATCTCATTAACAATGAAACCGAGATCAAATCCGCATGGCTGAAACAAGCCGAGTCCGTGGGCTTGACCGCCGGCGCCTCGGCTCCGGAGGAAATCGTTCTGCGCATTGTTGACCATCTAAAAACTTCAGCGGCTGTCCAGGTAGAGGGCCTGGACCTCGAGGATGAGAATGTTCATTTCTCTATCCCCCAGGAACTGGTGCAGTTAGCAGCCATGACGCCTTAGCGATGAGATGAGTTTCATCCTCTCGCTTTTTTCTGCTGCCATGGAGAAGGTTATCAACAACTCCACAGAACCCCTCCATTTCCGTCTCGGTATCTTATTCCAAGCAGCTTTAGACCTTGCCAAAGCGTAGCCTGTGTAGCCCCAACCACAGGACGGCCCATCTCCGCTTCAAGGGTAGGGATAAGGGAAATGGTGTCAATGGCAGTATCCGGTATGACCAGAGGGTGTTTGCGGCCAGGTAACCGGTCGTGGAAACAAGCGGCCTCACTGCGCAGGTCGAGCTCATGAGATTCCACAGGACCGGGGCAGCCCAGTGTTGCCATGGCAGCCACTTCCACATTCGCTTCATGCAGAAACTTCTCCAGAGCCGCGCTCAATTCCTTTGGATAGGGACTCAAAACGTCAACGGTGTCAGCTCCCAGGCTTCTTATCGCCGCGAGCAACGCAAGGGAGGTGCTTGTCGCCGGCAATCCAGTAGCCTCAGCCAGTCGCGCAGCCTGCCCCCGAGCCCACTTGAGTCCGCCGACAAAGCTTGCACAAGTGCATGCCCAGGCCAGAGCGTTGCAACCGGCCTCAGCCAGCCTTGTTCCCGCCTCTTGCAGAAGATCCGCACGACCGGTGGCGAACGCCGTGTCCGGCACATGTGAACCTTCGCTGACCGTGATCTCAAAGATCGCGCGTGCTCCCTGGACCTCATGGCTTCGCATCCAATCGTCGTAACGATAGACCTCGTATTCACGACTCTCGTACGTGTTGTCGGGCCGAGCGCCTGGAATGATCACCCCGAGCATCATTCCACGAAATGGAACGCTCTTGGACATCGATCTATTTCCTCAGAGGGCTGCCTGCGACGAACCGGCATGTAGCTCGATCCTGAACAATAGGGGCTCGCGGTCGAACAGGTCTCCAGCCGACCGTTCAGTGCGACGCATTTTCGGACGATGATGCTGTTCTCTGGGTCACCGCCATCCGCATTTTGAGCGGCCCGATGGTGTACGGAACGCTCGTCTCGCGAGGGCCGGACAACCTCGAACGGGAGATGAGCTCAATCTCGTATTCCCCCGGCGTAGCGGTTTTTTCGGCTTGGCAAGACAAGCGAAATTCATTCTCCTCCGGGTTGAGATCCAGCGGCGCGCATTCGACGCCGAGCGGCAGATTCTGAGCCTCCAGATTCACAGCCGACGTGAACTCCGGCTCGCGTCTCAATACCCCCGTCAATTCCGCTATTCCGCCCGGCTGGATGGAGGTCACTTCGGCGGCAGGTTCAATCGAATAGCCCTGCACGATGTCAAACCGAATCGCAGGGGAGTAAATCGTTTCTTCACGGCCGTTGATCTTGACCTGGGCGCTCAGGGCCACATCCAGCTTGGTGACCGTAGTCCGTTCGGTCGTACGAGCGACAATCGTCCCGCGATCTTTTCTCGCCTCTTTCTCACTCGGGCGAGTGGCAAGAATCTGCCCTCCCGTGTTGCCGACAAAACTCACTTCCTTGGGTGGTTCGACCCCGCCTTCGCGCGATTGGAAACTCCATTTCACCGCATGCGTCATTCCAGGCCCGAGGCGGATATATCTTGGTGTCAGAACCTCGAGAACGGCCGGAAGCCGGGGACGGACGGCAGCCGGCAGTTCCAGGTCAAGCCAGGGAGCGGTGAAGGCATTTTGTCCAAGTCCGCTGATCGAAGTGATCATGCCCGGGCCGCGAGCTCGACGGCGGATGACTGTGCCATCGTCGGCCACAGCCTCACCCCATATAGACAGGTCCAGCTTTCGCAGCTTGGCGCCCGGCTTGGCCGAGATGGTCAGAATGCCCTTCTGAAACTTTCTGAGAGTGCGTCTCGTATCGGATTCCTCAAGGATGAATCCACCCTCCACCATGAGGTCATCGGGGGCGTCGTGCACATTCAACTGGATCGGTTTTGAGAAGCCCCGACGCTCGGCCGTAACGGTAACGAGGGCGCTGCCGCCCAAGGGAATGTTGACGAATGGGGTATCGAGGGTGAGAAGAAAATCCGGCGCTTGTCGCCGAGCCGTCAAGCGATAACCGTATCCGGGACCGCCTTGCCCCAGCAGGTCGCCCACTTCGACGATCAGTTCGTGCAGATCCGAGGGAATCTCCAAGGCAATCACGGGGCGGCTGTTCGGGCGATACCTCGCGCGCACCACATTGGGGTGACGCGCACCCGTCTCGTAACCGGCCGCGGCCACCGGTCTTCCTTGGCTGTCGTAGAGCTCGAGAGTGCCGTAGAGCTCGGACGTGCCTAACTCCGCCGACTGTAATTCGATGAACCAGTTCTCACCGGGAGAAACCGCGAGCCGATAACGGTCCTTCTCACCCGGCTCAGAGATGCGGCCGTTCATGACCGTGTTCGGTTCCAATGCCGCGGTCCCGCCGGGCGGCCGAACGGGTTCCATGGCTTCGGGTCCGTCGCTGACCAGAAAGCGCATCGGAAGGGCTCCGGGTGCACCCGGAGCGCGCACTCCGGCAAAATCGGCCTTGGGCGGCAGATTTGAGATGTCGGGGCGCACCTTGACCGGTGCAGGGAGAGTACCGCCGGAAAGTTCCACCTCCACTTCGCCGCCCTGTTGCCAGCCAAGGGGGAAAAGGGCTTCAGCAAAAGCGAACTCTCCGATCTTGAGGCGGTAGAAATTACGGTCCTGCTTGCTGAAGCGCGCCTCGTAGACCTCGATGAAGTAATCCCCGGTCTTGTCGAACACGACGTCCAGACGGGGATCGACCCCGAGCCCGCTCGCATCGTTGTTGCGCCCGATCGGACGGCCCTCGGCATCAAAAATGTGAAGAACGGGATCGAGCGCCGAGCCCGCTCGCCGGGCCTCGACCTCGAAGACAATGCGCTCGCCTGCACGGGCGCTGATTCGGAACATGTCGCGCTCAGGGCCCTCGAGCGTGCCGTTCACGATCACGGGTGCGTCAACCGTCTGCGCGCTCTCGGGGCTGTCGTTGGCATTCTTCGTTTCGTCATCCTCCGACTCCGCCTCGGCGATCTCGGGGAAGGCGCCTACGCTGAACAACAGGATGTTGGAGATCCCCTCATGAGTCTCCACCCGAATGAAGTAAACTCCAACGGGAGCGTCAGGCCGGATCTCGACGAGGAAGAGCAGTTGGGCGCCGGCCATCTTGCCGGTGCTGGCCGAGGTGAGCGGCGTGAACGAGCCGGGTATGTTCGATAAGACCTTCGTCTCATCCGTCAACCCGTAGCCTTGAAGTGCGAGCTTGACGGCGGTGCCGCGTTGACCTCCGGGAGGGTGCAGGTTGGTCAGTTCAGGACCCGCAGCGCCGGCTTGCGAAATGCTTGCGGCTGCCAACAGGACAAGCGTCCAGATCCTCACCTCGACCCTCCGGAAAGCGGTTACGCGTTCATTCTACTCTACAGGCGGGATGACTCAAGCGTTTCAGGAGTAGGGTCGCGAGATACCCGTGACGACTGGGCCACCCCTCAGACCGTGAAACTGCTGTGAAGGGCACGCAGAGAGCTTTGGCTGTCGGCAAGCTGTGCCCCTGGATCATGCCCCAGCTCCGGCAGTTGAAGCGGGAGACTTGGTCCTGCACACGGTGCTGGAAGTGGATCAAAGATGGGACTACAGCAATAGGAGGAACACAGTGCAGGAAGCAGCGTCAAGAAAAAGTAGCGCTTGTAGATGCCCTGACAGGAATCAGTAAAGACCTCGATCTGGCGGAGGTTGGCATACCTGCTCCCCGAGAAGAAGTTGATCGAGCTGGACTTCGCGTTTTGATTCCCGGGTCAGAAGGAGGCTCTCTCCGATGCTCTACGCCGGGGCTGCATCGCTCCCCTCATCAGATACAATCGGGCCATGGCGTTCACGAATGGACTCATCCATCCCGAGAACACGGTCTTGGTTGTCGTCGACTTGCAGGAGAAGCTGACGCCTGCCATCAGCGGGATCAACGGTGTGCTCGCCAACACGAAAAAGCTTCTCCACTTGGCGAAGATCCTTACTCTGAAGACCTTGGTTACGACGCAATACCGGAAGGGGCTTGGCGATACGGTATCGGAGATCGCCCAGCTTTTTAAGACAGAACCCATTGACAAGATCTGCTTCGGGTGCCTTGGAGACGATATCTTCGACCGACAACTGAACGCTGCTTTGCCGAACGGAGGAGCAGTCGTTCTTTGCGGCATCGAAGCACACATTTGTGTCAACCAGACTGCTCTTGGGGCACTTGCCAAAGGCTACGACGTACACGTTGTGGCAGACGCCGTTGGCTCGCGTACAGCAGAGAACCGGCAGATCGGCATCCAACGCATGCGCGACGCGGGCGCGGTGGTCTCCTCCACCGAGATGGCGATTTACGAGTTGCTAGGCGACAGCCGCCGTCCTGAGTTCAAACAGATGCTGCATCACCTCAAGTAGGCCGCAGGAAAGTCGGACGGGCAATAGGCGTCGCTTCGACGGTCTCGCAAGGTTGACGGCGCAAGCAGGTGGATGGCCTCGGTTCTATTCGGGGACACCCCGACCTGTTGACAAACATGTGTCCGTGATTTAGTAATAGCGTTCAGAATGACGGACACCGTAAAGTCTGACAAGCCACACGCCACCATGGTTGCTCGTGCTCTCCGGATCATGGAGACACTGGACAGTTCCCGGCGCGGCTTGAACATTTCCGAGATCAGCCGCAAGCTGGGCATCCCAAAGAGCAGCACTCATGTCATCATTCTCACTCTCGAAGAGCTTGACTATGTGCACAAGGCGCCGTCGGCGCGCCGCTACTCGCTCGGCTTGAAGGCCTACGGACTCGGCCAAAGGATGATGAAGTCGTTCTCGATGGCCGAGGTCGCGCGGCCGGTGATGCAGAAACTCGTGGATAGTACCGACCTGACGAGCCACCTCGCTGTGCTCGACAAAGGTCAGGCAGTATGCATTCAAAAGGTCGAGCCGCCCAGTTTGATCCAGTTCGACACAAGGATCGGTCGCAGAATGGATCTTCATTGCAGCGGCGTCGGAAAGGTAATTCTTGCCCACAGCGGGGACGATCTGCTGCAAGATTTCCTATCCAAGAAGGTCTTTATTCGGCACACGCGTAAGACGATCAGTTCGTCGCAAGCCCTGGAGCGGGAAACCATGAAGATTCGCCGGCAGCGATACGCGCTGGATGATCAGGAAGAGGAGTTGGAAGTTCGCTGCGTGGCCGTTCCGGTCTTCAACCGGCTTCACGAGTTCTCCGGAGCCCTCAGCGTTACCGGGACGACAGGTCAAATCCCAATCAGCCGCATCAAATCTCTCGTCAAGGTTCTCAAGCAAAGCTCCTCCGATATCTTCGACGTTCCCATCCTCTAAACAGCAGCATCAGGTCTTTCGGGGTACCGGACGAGCCTTCGCGGACAGCGGCCTGGGCGCTGTTTCGTGAGTTCTACTCCGTGCCGGCTACAGAGCTGTCTTTCAGAAATGGACCGGCTGAGCGAGAGCGCCGTTTCCTGCCGAATCGAACGCGGCGAATCGCACCCACTTCTTCCCTTTGGTGCAAATCGGTATCTGGAAGCGCATGCTGGAGTGCGGAGCCAGATCGGTAGTCGAGATGATCTGGCGGTTGATCGTCTTACCGTCACCCCAAACGACTTCCACGAAATCGAGAGGGAACGTCCATTCAACTTGGGCCGAAATGGTTCTGTCGTCGCCGGACCCTTCCACTGCGTATTCACTAATGAGGACCTCTCCGCTCGTGACGAAGAAGTCACCGGCGCGCATGGCGCGCGTGATCGGGCTCCAGTCCTCATTGAAACGCGGCAGCGGGTCGACCTTGATGTAGTTGACGAGCAGCTCGCCATAGATCTCGTCTTCGGGAAACTTCATGTAGGTGTCACCCTCGGATACGAGATATTTCGGGCCGGCCCAGTTATTCATATCATCGAGGACGCCGATGCAGCGGGCTTCGCAGATACGCTTCTCGGAGAGGTCGACAGGCAGTGACTGGTAGGCGCCGCCGAGGTAGCGGTCGCTGTTGAAGTGCGCCGTCTGACGGATGGCGTCGGGATAGGGCGTCGAACCTTTCGTGCGCGGATGAGCTTGCCAGATGAGTCCCTGCTCGAGCTCGAGGAGTTCCAGCATATCCTTCGCTGAACCGGTGCGATATACCTTGCCGAACTTCGGATGGTCCTCGACGAACGGCTGACCGGCTAGCCGAACTTTCGTCCAATACACGGGCTTGGGGAAGACAGCCGTGTAGTGTCCACCGATATGCGCGTTCGGCTCTTCACCGGGCATGAGCAGAAAGTCGCGGTCGGAGTGGCGGGCACAGGCCTTGAAGTAATTTTCGAGATCGTTGTAGCGAATGTCGCCGGAGTCGTCCGGCGAGCCATCTCCGTGGAAATCGCTCATCATCGCGATGTTGATGCCGAGAGCGCGGAACGCGGGCAACCACGGCGGACGAAAATCAAGGGTTCCCGCGTCTAATAACTGCTCGGCAAAATGCGTGTGGAAGTGGCTGACCGCCACTTGATATCCCTTGAGGGGCTTGAATTGGTCGTTGTGGGTAAAAGCCAGCACAGCTCGCTGCGTCTCCTCCCCGGCGGCAGGGCTCAGATAGAAATAGGCTGCCATGCGCTGCCAGGTGCCCGGGGGGGCGTTGTACATGGCGAAGTTCCCGAGCGCGAAGCGCCTGGACTGGTTCAACCGCTTTTCCCATAGCTCATCCGAGACGCCATAGGGCCGGAACATCTCTTCGTAGTCGGCATGGCGAACACCGGCCGAGAACGAACCCTCGTTGTCCATGCGGTACCAGACGTAGCCGAGGTTCAACTCGATCTCGCGCGCCCAGAAAAACTTGTGCGACGGAGGGAAGAATGCAAGGGCGCCGTTGGGGGTTTCGATGAGACCGAGGCGATTGCGCGCCCGCAAAGCCACTGGACCTTCGTTGACCGCGCCGCCAAACTCGTACTTCTGCCAAGCGCGCGACGTATCCCGCCAACGGACGCGGCTGCCTTCCGTTGAAAAGCCCTTCAGCCCGGCGCGGTATTTGTAGGCAACGGATGGCTCGTCTGTTTTTGCGACAACTTCTTGACGGATGAGATTCGTGCCTCGGTAGACGGTGTACTGCAGGCGGCCCGAGAAGATGCCCATCGAAAGGCCGGGAAATGAAACCTCGATGCGCGCGCCGTCCGTTTTTACCTTGCAACTCGTAGCGTTGTACGTGGCAGGGGAGCGGCGAATTTCATCATCACGTCGGGGCAGGCCGGTGTTGACGCCTTCGAGCCCCGGAACACGGAGAGGCGCATCCCAAAAGACTTTCCACTTTTCTTTCTCGATCACAGCGGGAGTGATTGCCTGCCCCAGGTCCCGGATAGGGTTCAGTTGCTGGTGTGAGATACGGCGAACACCGCTGGTAACAAGAAAATCCGGCTTGAGGCCGGTAGCGACGGGCTTCCACGACCAATCGGGACCGCGAACAGCCATCTGACGAATGACAGGGTGTGTGCCATCAATCCCGAAGTCGAGCCGGAGGCTGGAGCCGCGCTCGCCTGTCCAGAGGACAGTAAGCGTATCGTTGTCGAGTTTTGCCTGAAGCCCTTGCTGCTCCTGATAGGCGCTCATGTCGCAGTTGAGGACGGCGCTCCCGGAGCTCAGTGGAAGAAGGAAAAGAACGAGGGTGACAAGTGTTTGGCGCATGGCGGTTCGGAGCCGGGCGAGGTGCCGACTTACCCGGTTTAGCTTGTGGCAATAGGATAGAACGAAAAAGGCGGAACCTGCTTTGCTCTCCCGAACTACCCAACGATTCTGTCGGCATCTAAGCGAACGCGATGTTTATACGCGGACGCGTAGTTTGGGCGAAGCTGGCAGATCCGGTCGAGAACCTTGGCGGAGCAGCAAGATCAGGAGGGAAGAAGAGAGGAGGGCTCCGCTCCTATTTCTCCAGCAGGAAGTTGCCGGCGATCATGGTGTCTATGCCGGAGGAGTAAAAGCTGCGGACAGCGGCTCGGGGATCGTTGACAAGGCGTTCTCCGAAGAGGTTGAAAGATGTGTTGTAGAGCACAGGCAATCCGCTGACTCGGCCAGCGGCTTGCAGGAGTTCCCAACAGAGTGGGTTTTCGGCCCGGCGGACAGTATGAACGCGGATGCGGTCGCCACCGAGCAGAGCAGCCTCGAACGTCTTGCGATGTTTCTGCTTGACGCGGCTGACAGAGGCGAGGAATCGCGCGCTTTCGGTGCAATCGAAGTAGTCGGACGCCAGTTCCTCTGGGACCGACGCAGCAAACTTGCGGAAGAGTTCACGGCGCTTGATGTAGACGTTGAGATTCTCGGTGGAATAGGGATTGAGCGGTGAGGCGAAGATGCTGCGATTGCCGAGGGCGCGCGAGCCAAACTCCATGCGGCCTTGGAACCAAGCAACGATCTGGTTGTCGTTGAGGCGGCGCACGGCAGTGTCGACGACGGCCTCGTCGGTGGTGAGGTAGCTGAAGCGGAGCTTACAGTTTTCGAGGACTTGTTTGATCTCTTCCCGGTCATAGCAGGGGCCCAGGAAGAGATTGTCGAGCGGATGGCGCTCAGTGTTTCGGCAGGTTTGATGCCAGGCATAGAAAGCGCAGCCGAGGCTGGTGCCGGCGTTTCCGGCGGCCGGTTGGACCCAGACGTTCTTGTAGCGGCCGGACGTTTCGAGAACTGAAACGAGTGGCGCGTTGAGCATGAGGCCGCCGGCCAGACAGAGGTTCTCGCCCTCGCCAGCGAAGCGAACGACGATGTCTTCGACAGCACTCTGGACGCTGGCCGCGATGTCGCGGCGTTCCTGCTCGTAGAGTTTCGCTCCGTATTCAAGCCCGAGCCTCGCATAGAAGCGATCACTGAATCCGCCTGCGGTGGGGCGTGAAGTATCGAAGAAGCCCTGGTCCAAGACGGGCCGTGAGGTACGCCTGGCACCGAGGATTTCCAGGAACATGTCCCGGAAACGCGGCTCGCCGGCGGCGCCCATCCACTGGACTTTGTGCTCATCGGCGCCGATACGATAGCCAAGCAATTCCGTGATGCGGCTGTAAAAACCGGCGGGAGAGTCCGGTGCATAGAGTTCCTCGACCGCCTCCAAGCGTGTTCCTGCGGCCTCCCATAGAGCACCGCAACGCATGTCTCCGACTCGGTCGAGCGTGACGACGCGCGCTTTTTCGAAGGGCGAAGGGTAGAAGGCGCTGGCGGCGTGCGCGATATGGTGGTCAACGATGACCAGTCGGCTTCGGGGAAACTGTGTCTTGAGGCGAAGGTGCTGGGAGGAATCGGAACCGCCTCCCATGGGCCGCGCGATGGCGACGCAATCGACATCATTTCGCGACGCCGAAACGACGTGGAGGCAAGCGTCGACGGCTCTTTCGGGGAGCCCGCCTGGGTGAGCTTGGCGGCGTAGTTTGTCCTCCTCCATGGCGGCAACAAGTCGGCCGTCCTTGAGCAGAGCGGCCGTGCCGTCATGCAGCCAGCCACCGATTCCGAGTATCAGCATCAAACCTTCCGCAACCGATCGATGACGCAGTCGCGTCCGAGGGTAGTGAAAATTGCGAATGCGCTAGGGCCGACGGACTGCCCGCTCAGCGCCGCGCGAGCACCGTTGATCATCAGTCCGGCTTTCATGCCCCGCTCTTCCGCCAAACTGCGAAGGGTGGTCTCGACGGACTCGCTGGTGAAGTCGTTCAAGGTTGCGAGACGATCGGCGAGTGCGCGAAGGGATTCACGGACACCCTCTTTGTTGAGGTTCTTTTCGGCCTTGATGTCGGTCGGGAACGTGTCGTCGAAATAAGCCGCGCCACGGTCCGTGAAGTCCTTGAGGGTATTGAAGCGTGAACGGATGAGATCGACCGTGGATTCGAGCGAGGCTTTCCGGCCGGCTTCGTATTGGGGACGCCACCAGCCGGCCTCGCGGAGTTCGATTTCAACATAGGGAAGCAAATCTCTCACGGGCAGGCTGCGCAACTGTTGGCCGTTGATCCAGAGCGCTTTGGGGTCGGCCCAGCTCTGCTCGGAGTCTTCGCCAAACGTAACGACGGCGTTGGTGCGGTTGACGCTTTCCAATTTGAACAGCTCGATCAACTCGTTGCGGGTGAGCAGTTCCTGATTGCCTTTCGGCGACCAGCCAAGCAGGCACAGGTAGTTGATGATGCCTTGAGGCAGAAAGCCGTGATCGCGGTAGTTCGTGACGCTGACGATTTCGCCATGCCTGCGCTTGGAGAGTTTCGAGCCGTCAGGGCTGAGCAGCAGCGGGAGATGGGCGAACTCGGGCGGATCCCCGCCCAGCGCCTCGAACAACAGAGTGTGCTTGAAGGTGTTGGTGAGGTGGTCCTGGCCGCGGATGATGTGCGTAATTCTGAGGTCTGAGTCGTCGACCGTGGAGGCGAGGTGATAGGTCGGCGAGCCATTGCTCCGGAGCAGGGCGAAGTCCTCGATGTCGGCGATGTTGCGAGACTGTTCTCCGAACACGTGATCGTGGAAAGTGACGGTGCGGTCGGTCTCGTGGGCCACGCGGAAACGGATGACGAACGACTCGCCGGCGCTGGCTCGGCGGTCGCTTTCATCCCGTGTCAATTCCCGCATGGCGGGGTTGGTGAGCCATGCGCCGGCGGCATCCTTGGCTTCGGGCAAAGCGCTTTGCTGGGTGAAGTCGCGATAGGCGAGGCCTTTGGCGAGAAGAGCTTCGGCGGCCTCGATGTGCTTCGTGCGGCGCTCAGACTGATAGTATTGCTCGTCCCAGGGCAGTTCGAGCCAGCGCAGGCCGTCGATGATGGATTGGAGAGCTTCGTCAGTGCTGCGCTCGCGATCGGTGTCGTCGATGCGGAGGACCACCTTCCCGGCGTGCTGACGAGCGAAGAGCCAGTTGAAGATGTAAGTGCGAGCCCCGCCAATGTGCAAGAACCCCGTTGGGGATGGCGCAAAGCGAACGCGTGTCATCAAGAGTCGGAGGAGAAACGAGGGGTCCAGGCAGGAAGCGGATGTTGTATATTCGCCCGCCGTGTTCGAGGGCTCAGTATAGCAATCGAGGTCAGATTGCCCCGAATGTGACGTCTGTCTCCGGGGACGCTCAGCCTTTATGGGCAGGTCGACAAGTCTGTGAAAGCACATGACAGGATTGACCTGACGGTCCGTGATGAAATCCCGCGTAGCACCGGGAGCGGGGCTCTTGCTACGGGCTGTCAGGTTTTCGGGTCACGAAACAGGAGGCACGCAACACGGGGTTTTTGGTACTGAAGGGCTTCAGTCTTTTTTTTCGGCTCGGCCGGCTAAGCATCAGGAAAGATGAGCCGTGTCGCATGTCTCGTGATGCCTGATCCGTGGCGCGAACGAAAGGAAGGTTCAGCGGCCCTCCGGCGTTTCCGGGTAGAGCAGCCGCGGCCCATGGATTTTTACGAATCGCCTGTCTGCCGGCTGCCTGCCCGAGAGGCAGGGACCGGCAGGCGAAACACGAATCACGAAACACGGCCTTTTCGACACGAGCCATGAATTCCGGCTTTTTCGAAAACGGCTTTCCCCGAATCACCGCCTTGGCTCCCTACCCACGATTTCCCGGTAAAAAAATTACTGCCAATCAAGTGCCCCCGCGTGCTGCGGCAACTTGGGCATCGCCTTCATGATCAGTCTGTCGTGAAATTCCGCTTGGCGCCGGGAACGGCGATGCGCCCGGCGGACGAGGCGCGGCCAGGGAGCATATGGGACCTGTTCGACCGAGGAGCAACGCAATTCAGCCGGGATGCACCGCCGCTTGAATGCAGAGAGGCTTTTGCCGCGGGCTGCAAAGAAGAAGTGTCAGAGAGGTGGGGTGGGTTTAGTGGGTCGAGGAGAAGCCTGCGAGCCACAACTGCCGGCATCCACGCTATGGTTCTCTCTGTTTTGTGTGACACTCATAACTAGCGAGGAAGTCCTCAGACCGACAAGCAGGACAACTGATCGTCGCGTCAACTTGACTCGAATGTGAACCTTGGCAGCGAAGAAAAAAACTAGTTATGAAGATCGCGATCTTGCATGGGCCGCGTAACTTGCGGATTGAAGAACATGTCTTGGATACGGAAAACCTGTCTCCGGATCAGATTTGGGTCGAGACGGAGATCACGGCGCTCAAAATCGGCACCGACCGCGGGAACTACGAAGGCGCCGAGCAGGTGCCGGGCGCGCCGGACTTTCCCCGCTGGGTTGGCGATAGCAATTTGGGGATTGTACGCGGAGTGGGTTCGGCGGTGACGCGGTTTGCGGTGGGCGACCGTGTCGTGTCCCGGTACCACCATCAGTCGGAGTATGTCGCCAACGAGTCGGAGTGCATTGTGAAGGTGCCAGAGGAGGTACACCCGGAGGACGCGGTTTATTCGCATCTTTATGCGCTTAGCTCCAAGTGTTATCGCAAAGCGCACTTTACGCCGGGAGAGAACGTGGCGGTTGTGGGACTTGGCGTGTTGGGTTTAGGCGCGGTTGCGCTGGGGCCTCTTTTCGGGGCAAGGGTGATCGGACTAGGGAACAGCCCGGTTCGGCTGGAGATGGCGAAGCGGATGGGGGCGCACGCGGCGTTCCTTTCGGGAGATCCGGACTTGCACAACAAGCTTGACGAGTTTACGAATGGGACTGGTGTGGACCTAGTCATTTTGACTGCGAATCCGTGGTCGGCCTACCGTACAGCGGTGGAGACAGTGCGGCACAACGGGCGGGTGTCGATCGTGGCGCTTTCAGGGCGCGGCGAAAAACCGCTGAACTTCAATCCGCTGGCAATGGAGTATTTCTACATCAAGGGGATCTCGCTGATCGCGGTTTGCGAGACAGACGGTTATCTGTATCCTTCACGGGAAGAACGGTTCGACGACGAGCGCTCGTGCGAGCATGTGCTGTCGCTGATGCAGGAAGGCCGGCTTGAGCCGAAGCGATTGATCACGCACCGGTTTCCTTGCACGGACATGGTCGAGGCCTATGAGATGGCTTACCGGCGCGAAAAAGAAATGCTGGGTGTGATCTTCCAATGGAAGGACGTGTAGAGAAAACATGAGACCGAATAAGCTCAGAGAACTTCTCAAGAACGACAAACCAACGATCGCGACACATATTCACAGCAGTTGGCCGTCGGTTGTCGAAATAGCCGGACACACAGGCATGTTCGACTACATCGAGTTCGTGTCGGAATACGCGCCTTTCGACCTGTATGCGCTGGAGAATATCTGCCGTGCGGCAGAGTTGCACGGCATGTCGTCGATGATCAAAGTGGATCAGCAGCCACGCAAGTTCCTTGCTCAGCGGGCGATCGGGGCGGGGTTTCAGAGCGTGCTGTTCGCCGATTGCCGGAAGTCGGCAGATGTGAAGGAGTGCGTACGAGCGGTGCGGCCCGAAACGCCAGAGGATCAAGGAACGCACGGCGTGGCGACGCGGCGGTTCACTTACATGCTATACGGCGGCACGCAGAATTACGTCGATGCTCTGCGCGATATCGTTGTAGCTCTGATGATCGAGAAGAAGACAGCAGTAGAGAGCCTCGACGAAGTGCTGGCGGTGCCGGGAATCGACATGGTGCAGTGGGGACCGGCAGACTACTCGATGAGCATCGGGAGGCCGGGAGAATGGTTCACCCCGGACATCAAAGAGATCGAGAAGAAAGTAATCGCAGCAGCATTGAAGAACGGGATCGCGCCGCGGGCGGAAATCGAATCACCGGATCAGGCGAAGTACTATCTGGATCTCGGTGTCAAGCATTTCTGCATTTCAACGGACATCATGCTGCTGTATCGGACTTGGAGGCAAAAGGGAGAGGAACTGCGGAAAATAGTGGAAGAATAACCGCCCGTGGAAAAGTCACGCGAGCGGCGTTACGCTGCCTGAAGCCGCATAAGCAACATGTGGGCGCTTCAACAACAACGCTCCGTGTCGCTGCACCGAGGGCCGGCAGCAGCCCATAGCTCTTTGGACGACGGAATTATGTGGTCGTCCGGGTCGTTCTTCGGAGCAGATCGACCCGGGTTTCTGCCCTTCTCACGCCGTGCAGATCAAGCGCAGAACACCGGCGCGGGCCTGATCTCTGCACATACGCCAGATCCTGAAAGGTCGTCCGCAGAGCATTGCGTTTGCATTTTTTGTCGCAAATCAGGTATCGCGCACAGCAGACATCGAGGCCGGTGAGTGCTTCCACATCTCGGTTGCAATCCTCATTGAAGACTGACGCATGATGTTCCATGTGGCTCAACGGGGCTCTTCTGAGCGGTCGGCACGATTTGAGCGGAAGGGGCAGGTATCCGATACGTCTGGGTATCATTAGCTATTGATGCGACAAGCAACTCTTGTACTCTCTTTGCTGCTGTTCGCGGCGAAGGCTTCCGCGATCGAGGTGTGCGACAGCGTGCCGGTTTATGAGCCTTGCGAGATTTCGATGGCGTTGTCGGCAGCGGAGGTTGAGACTCATCCGAATCCGTACGTGAGCGTGGAGTTGCGGGCGGAGTTTCGGTCACCGAAAAAAGGCACAACGTACGTGATACCAGCGTTTTGGGACGGCGGCGGGAGGTTTCGTTTGCGCTTTTCGCCGCTCGATGAGGGGCGCTGGGACTTTCGGCTGATTTCAAATCTCGACAGCCTCAACCTCAAGATGGCGAGCTTCAACGCGTTGCCGCCGCGCTCACCGGGGTTCGTGCGCATCTTCAATCTCCGCTACTTCCGATACGACCAACCTGAAACGGCGCACTTCTGGATGGGCGACACGTGCTACAAGTTCGCCACGATCCCCTGGGAGACCTTCCGCCGCCTGATCGACGTCCGGGCCGAGCAGAAGTTCAATCACCTGCGGGGGCTCGTCCTCGGCTTCGACGAGAGCGCCGAGAAGGTTCTTGCTGATCCCGACCGACCGTCACCGGAGTATTTCCGGGAAGTCGATCGGCGCGTGGCGTACATGAACAGCAAAGGCATCACATACGACCTTCTTCTCGCCGGCGACCGGAACCAGTTGGCTGAGCTGTTGCCTCAGCGTAGGCAGCGCGAGCGGTATGTGCGCTATCTCGTGGCGCGCTATGCGGCGATGAACATCACTTGGCAGGGAGTCCAGGAGTGGGAGGAATACGAAGACGGCACCCGGCTATTGCGCGAGATTTACAGCTACATCACGAAGATGGACCCCTACAAGCATCCGCGATCAACCCATGCGGTGACGACCTCGGCTGCGTTGTTCGA
The DNA here is from genome assembly GCA_026713545.1 of Bryobacterales bacterium. Classification (GTDB taxonomy): domain Bacteria; phylum Acidobacteriota; class Terriglobia; order Bryobacterales; family UBA6623; genus JAPPLB01. Next base: position 48,950 of record JAPOOG010000079.1, on the reverse strand, counting down.
AGAGGGCTGGATGGATTACGTCGTGCAGCAATCGTCGAGCGCGGACTTGGCGGCGGTGGAATACGAGATGTATCCTGTGCCGCACGTGAACGCAGAGCTCGGATACGAGAACAGCGGCGCGGGGAAAACACACCGGCATCACGTAGATACGGAGGAGTTTCGGCGGCGGCTTTGGCGGGCTGCGATGAACGGGCAGTACGTGACGTTTGGAAACACGGGGACTTATGGTGGGCGCGGGTTTGACGTAGATGTACGCTTCGCCGATTCGCCGGGTGCAAGGCAGATGACACACCTGTATGACTTCTTCACTCAGACTCGGTATTGGGATCTCGAGACCTATCCGAGGGTGGCGGGAGGACCGGCGATGTCGCTGGAGCTGACGAGGTTCCGCAGCGAATCGATGCGAGGCATCGAGTACATGGTCTATGTCGAGAAGCCACGCCAAGTGGAACTACTCGTGGCGAAAGGAAAATACGACATCAGTTGGTTCAATCCGATTGACGGCACTTGGGTTCATGAGAAAGACAAGCTCAAGGGTGAGCGGTTTACCACTTCAGGACCGCCGGACCCATCCCACGACTGGGTACTCTACGTGCGGCGGGAGGGCAAAAAACAGGGAATGAACAAGTCGTACATCCTGGAGTCGCGCCGTCCGAAACCAAAGGAGATCGAGAGCACGCCCTCAGAAGTCCCATTCGTAATCCAGTTCCCTGAATCAGGGCCGCTCGTGGCGGGTGAGGAGTACGAGTTCAACGCGACGTTGACGAAAGACTCACGCGCCGTGAAGCGTATGCGCTGGATCTGGGCAGCCGAGGCGCCGGGATCGAATAAGGGCTACCGGATATTGGGCACCGGGCAGTTCGGAAAATTTCGCATCCCTAAAGACATCACAGACCGCTATCCCATGACGTTTCAGGTGCGCCTGATCGGCGTGGACGGACTCCGACGACTCTACGAATCGATTGGGACGTACAAGCTGCTCAGGTTGAAGGAGTAACGAAGCTGCGGAACGGCTGTAGTTCGCTTGGTTATCCTCTCAACGATTCCCTGCCCTGAATGATTATCCTCGCCCTTGACACCACAAGCCGTCGGGGCGGTCTTGCGCTTCTGCACAACGGTGAGGTGATGGAAGCTCGGGTCGTTTCGGCGCCTGACGGATTCGCTGCAAAGCTGTATCCGGAGATACGTGAGCTACTGGAAAAGAACAAAGTATCGCTGGCGGAAGTCGACTGCTACGCATCCGCTTCGGGACCGGGCTCATTTACTGGGATTCGAATCGGTCTGACTGCCGTTAAATCACTTGCGGAAGTAAATCGTAAGAAAGTCGTCGGTGTATCCAACCTGCAAGCGATGGCAGAACTGGGTGAGGGGGGCTTTCGCGCACCTCTGATGGATGCCCGACGGGGCGAAGTCTACGCAGCAGTCTATGACGCTCAGGGACATGCAGTGGTCGATGAAATGGTTACGCCGTGGCCCGCATTCGTCGAGCTCGTTGGGCGGCGTGAAGTCACATTCCTGTCATGCGATGCCGGTCTGTTCACTGAGAATGGGGCGGCCCCTCTCCGTGCCGCGCGGCGAAGCTCGTCAGGTTCCGCGAGGCAGATGATCCTGAAGGCACCTCTCGCTGTGGGGGTGGGCCGCATCGCAGCACGCCTGATGGTCTCCGGCGAAGTACTCGATCCGTTGGAACTCAACGCCAACTATGTGAGGAGACCGGACGCAGAGCTGAACTGGAGGCCTCCACAGTGATGTTCCGGGCGGAAGAACCGTCGAAATGTTTCGCCTTCAACAGTTTCGAGTGCCACGACAGCCAGCTTCCCGCTACACTGATTAGGCAGTTGCCTCTGGTGAGGCATTGGCTCCACGGACCCTATCTGATCCTTATCCGTGGAAGCGCACCGTTGCGGCGGGAGTCAACACTGCATGAAATGAAGAGAATGGAAGTGTCACCGCGATGAAACTCAGGTCCATTTTGAGCCTTTTTTCGCGTGACTTGGCGATCGATTTGGGGACAGCCAATACGCTGGTCTTTGCTCGTGGCAAAGGCATCGTCGCGAATGAGCCTTCGATTGTCGCCATCAACAAATCGACGAACGATGTAGAAGCGGTGGGCAAGGAAGCCAAAGAGATGGTTGGAAGGACACCGGGAAACATCGTTGCGATCCGGCCTATGAAAGACGGCGTGATCGCGGACTTCCGCCACACCGAGAAGATGTTGTCGTACTTCATTCAGAAATCTCACAACCGCAAGGTGCTTGTGCATCCTCGCATCGTGATCGGTGTTCCGAGCGAAATTACGCCCGTTGAGAACCGCGCGGTGATTGATTCCGCTTACCGCGCTCATGCCAGCGAGGTGCACTTGGTGGAGCAAGCAATGGTGGCGGCGATCGGAGCGGGTCTGCCAATAACGGAACCGTCGGGCAATATGGTCGTCGACATCGGTGGCGGCACCACGGACGTAGCTGTTATTTCCATGTCGGGGATTGTCTATTCACGCTCTGTCCGTGTCGCCGGCAACGAGATGGATGAGGCAATCATCAGTTACCTTAAGCGGAAGTACAACTTGTTGATCGGCGAGAGGACCGCGGAACAAATCAAGATCCAGGTCGGTTCTGCTTACAAGCTCGATCAGCCGATCAGCATGGAGGTCAAGGGCCGCCACTTGATTGAAGGCGTTCCTCGCATGGTAGTGGTGAATAACAGCGAGATCCGCGAGGCGCTTTCCGACTGCGTCGACACGATCGTGAACGCGATTCGCGTCGCCCTGGAAAGGACTCCTCCCGAACTGAGTGCGGACATCAGTGACTGTGGCATCGTTCTCACTGGCGGCGGGGCGCTGTTGCGAAACTTGGATGTGCGCATCCGCGAGGAGACAGGGCTACCGGTATCCATAGCAGAAGATCCTCTCGCTTCGGTGGTGTTGGGGACTGGCCGGATGCTGAGTGACTTCCGGCTGCTCGGCCGTATCTCACTGGAATAAGCCTTCGGTATGAAGGAGTTTGTCGCACGCTATCGAAATGCCTCGCTGCTGGCGGCCGTGCTGTTTGTGCAGTTCGTTCTATTGGGCTACCAGGTCAAGACGGGTGAGGATGTTCGCTTAGCACGCGTCTGGACTAGCGCTCTGATTACTCCCATCGAACGAATCTTGAGCGGTGGCGCGGGGATCTTCGGTTCGTTATGGAATGAGTACGTCTGGCTGCAGGAAATACGAGACGAGAATAAAGAACTCAAGACGAAAAACGAACGGCTGAGACTCGAGAAACAACAGTTGCACCGTGCGCTGGCTCGGTTTTCACGTGAGGAGGAGGTACTCGCCTATCAGAAACATATATCGTCCGAGACGGTCCTGGCGAGCGTGATCGGGATGGGTATGAACCCTACCGCCCGCGAGATCATCGTGGACAAAGGTCGGAACGCCGGGATCAAGCCGGGAATGGCGGTCGTCACGGCGGACGGGGTTGTCGGAAAAGTTCAGGGGGCCTATGGAAGTTCTTCACTCGTGCTGTTGATCAGTGACGTGGATTCGGGTGTCGGTGTTCTGCTGAAAAACTCGCGCGCTCGAGGGATTGTAAAAGGGACAGGCGGATCGGAGTGCCGACTCGAATATATCGACGCCGAAGTCGAGGTTGCAGTCGGAGAAGCAGTATACACGTCGGGCGAGGATCGCATCTTCCCCAAAGGGCTGCCCGTCGGAGAGGTTACTCGCGTAGGAGCTGTCTCGGACTATCAGGAGATCCACATGCGTCCGTTTGCAGCGCTGAATCGCCTTGAGGAAGTGCTTGTGGTGACGGTGGGAGTGCATCAGAACTTGCCGAGTTTCACGACGCCCCAACCCCCGGAAGCGATGATGCCGATGCCGATGGCTGCATCGGATGCTCTGTCATCACCTCGACCACTGGAGGGAATTGGACTGGTGGAGAAAACGTCGCATGCGACGGCAACGACTGAATCCGGGACAGACAGGCTGATTCCGACGCAAACCGAGGCAGACGCTCTGATGGAGACGTATCGGGCGCTCGGAGCCGCCCAACAGCATCGATACGGAGAAGGAAACCTGCAAACGCCTCCTCCGGATTTCAATCTGTTGCGGACCGCTGCGTCAGCGTCGACGCCATCCCCAGCCGCAGTTGAGCCGGCAACACCCACCGCCGCTCACACCCCAGTGGCGACAGAAGCCCTGGCTGCGAGCCGTATGGAAGGGACATCGGACAACGGCGCAGAGGACGCGAATGGCGCGGATCCTAATCCCTAGCAGTATCCGTTCGCAGCCAATCGGCAACACCCCCCTACGCCGCCGCCCCCTGGAGAAGCTTGGGCCCGTCGGTTCGATTGGCGTCGTCATCGTAAGTTTCGCCGCGCAGAGCTTCCTGCCTCGATATGTGAGTTGGGCGGGTGCTTTCGACCTGCCTCTGCTGATCGCGGTGTATCTTGCACTGACCGAAAGGAACGTACCACGCGGGATTTTGATAGGTGCGGCAATCGGTCTTGCGCAGGACGCCCTTTCCCATGGCCCGATTGGTGGGTTTGGTATTATCAAGACGGTCATCGGCTATCTGGCCGCCTCGATGAGTCGAATCGTAGAGATTGACTACCCTGGCATTCGAGGTATTCTGGCGGCGCTCTTCTTCTTGATCCACCATTTGCTCTTCTGGGTGATGCAAACGGTGCTATTAGGAATTAACGTCTCTTTCGATCCCGCTCGAACATTGGTGATGTCTGCGGCCTACGCAGGTTTGGCTCTGCTGCTGTTTCCTTTGATCGACCGCCTCAAGAGAGCGTGATGAACTCCAGTCAAAAAAGCGCACGCAAAGCGAGTGAAGTCTATATCGCCGTCTTTCAATATGTCATGGCGATGGCCTTTCTTTGGCTGCTTGCCGGCTTTTGGCAACTTCAGGTACAGACCCGCCAGATTTATGTTGAAAGGGCTGATCGGAATCGCATCAAGTCGTTGCAAATCTTTGCTCCGCGGGGGAAAATCCTAGATCGGGACGGCCGTGTCATCGTTGACAACAGCCCGAGTCACAAAGTCCTGCTATCACGCGCTTCTCACGATACGGAGCTTCTCCGGATCATCGCGGGCGGGCTGAATATTCCGTTCGAACGCCTGGGCGCGAGCCTCAAACGCCTCGAAACATCGAACACGCCAGCGTACCAGGCCGTGATCCTCAAAGAGAATCTGAGCCATGCCGAAGTGGCTTTCGTGGAAGCTCACCGCTCGCAGTTGCCGGAACTCGAGTTGATCCGATCACACCGGCGCCTGTATCCGAGGGGTGGTTTGGCTTCTCACGTTGTCGGGTATGTCGGGGAAGTCAGCGATGCGGAACTTGATCAGGATACCTTCATGTTCTACGAGCCCGGCGCGGAGATCGGGAAAGCTGGTATCGAGCGTTCGTATAACGACATCTTGACAGGCACAGACGGCCGCCGTCTTATCGAAGTCGATAGCCTGGGACGCGAGCAAACACTGTTCGGAACGGTCAAGCCCAAAGCCGGGCGCAGTTTGCGGATTACGTTGGACCTTGACTTGCAAGTGGTTGCCGAGCTTGCTCTGGAAGGGAAAAAGGGCGCCATCGTCGCTCTGGATCCCCGGAACGGTGAAGTATTGGCTCTGGCCAGCCGACCAACTTATGACCCGAATAAATTTGTCGGGGGTATCAGTGCTGACGACTGGCGTCAGATCCTGCAGGATCCGCAAGAACTCATGTTGAATCGGGCCACACAGGCCCAAGTGGCTCCGGGATCGGTTTTCAAGGCGATCGTCGCGCTGGCCGGCGGAGAAACAGGCTTGCTGGATGAGGATTTTATGGTTTCCTGCTCGGGGGGCGCGCCGTTCTACAGACGGTATTTTCGCTGCCACCTGGCGAAAGGTCACGGTCCTGTGGATCTGCGCCAAGCCTTGGCGCAGTCATGCAATGTTTACTTCTACACCCTCGGGAACAAGCTGGGCATCGATCGGATTGCGGAATATGCTGAACTCGCCGGTCTGGGACGCCCAACGGGTATTGACCTGCCCCACGAAGAAGGCGGCACCGTGCCCTCAGAGAAATGGAAGCTACGCCGTTATCACGAAAAGTGGTACCGCGGTGAAACGATATCCGTGGCCATCGGCCAGGGCGCGCTGACGGTGACTCCGCTGCAGGTGGCCTTTGCCATCGGCGGAATCGCGGTGGGGGGCGTCTGGCACAGACCGCATTTGGTGGCTTATGAGGACCTGCAGGAACTACGTCCTCGGTTCGAGCCTCCAGACCCGATTGAAATCGAATTGAACCAACGCCACCTGAAAACGATTCGGCAAGGACTGTGGGCCGTTGTCAACGGTGGCGGCACCGGTGGGCGCGCACGCATCGCAGGCTACGACATCTGCGGAAAGACCGGTTCCGCCCAACGAGCCTCGACACGGTTTAAAGAAGGCAACAATGATCCGGCACTAAAGGACGCGGCTTGGTTCGTTGGTTTCGCCCCCTGCGAACAGCCCGAACTGGTTGTTTCGGCTCTATTCGAAGATGGGGAACATGGCTATCTGGCAGGCCCGATGGTTCGCGACGTCATCAAGAGCCACCTTGACAAGAAAGTGCGAACTCATTGGGCGAACCGCCGCTCAACACCCTCTACGTCCGCTGGCGCTACCCACCCGGTCGCGGACACCGCCGCATGGGGGCGGCAGGCTCCGTGACAGACCGGTATGCAATCCGGGATTTCGATTGGACGTTGATCTGTCTTTCGGTCCTGATCGCCGTTCTCGGACTGGTCGAAATCTACAGCGCCACCCTGAACACAGCTTGGCAGGACGCGTATCTGCGTCAACTGATATGGGTCGTACTCGGCATTGTCCTGATGTGGATGGTTTCGACGACGGACTACAACTGGTGGGTGAAGCATGTGCCTTCCTTCTACATTGCCTCGCTGGCACTGTTATTGATCGTTGCGGTGTTTGGTCATGTCGAAGGAGGGTCGCGTCGCTGGCTCTTGCTGCCGGGCGGCATGAGTCTGCAGACCTCGGAATTCGTAAAGGTGGTGCTAGTATTGTTGGTAGCCTATGCCCTCGGCAATTTGCCGCGAGAACGGATTACTGCCTCGACCCTGACATGGCTCGTCGCGATGTTCGCTCTGATGGTGCTGGTGGTGGCGGCCCAGCCGGACCTCAGCACGTCATTGAGTTATGTGCCGATCCTCGGGATCGCAATCTGGACGGCGGGTATCCGGTGGAAGTATTTGCTGGTGATTGTGCTGCTGGTAGCGATGGCTTTGCCGGTCGGGTGGCACTCACTCGAACCCTATCAGAAGGAGCGGTTGGTCACCTACATGAATCCCGAAAGCGACCCACGGGATACTGGCTATCAATCGATCCAATCGCGCATCGCGGTCGGTTCAGGTGAGATTTGGGGGAAGGGGTTCGCTCGCGGCACGCAGACGCAGTTGCGGTTTCTGCCAACGCCGCACACGGATTTCATTTTTGCAGCCTATGCGGAGGAGAGCGGATTCGCGGGAGTATTCGTGGCGCTGTCGCTCTATTTTGCTCTGCTGATGAAGCTTGTTAGTAATGCGCGAGTAGCCGTCGACAATACCGGAATGTATATGTGCATGGGTGTCGCGGCTCTCTTGTTTTTTCATGTGATTGTAAATATCGGCATGGTCATCGGGCGGATGCCGGTGACCGGACTACCTCTGCCGTTGATGAGCTATGGTGGGTCCAATACGGTCACAACCTTTGTGCTGCTAGGGTTGGTGAACAGTGTTTGGCGGCGGCGCTTCACGAACTAGAGGAGTTGCGCCGCCGATGTTATAGGGCTCCCAGCGAGATCCAGCGCCCGGATGGCCGCCGGAATCGCTCGACGGAGCCGAGACATTTTTAAGCCGGCCTTGAGCTCTGAAGGCTCGAGGCGGCTTGATGAGAGTTAGGCAAGATTTTGCGGATTGAATAAGGGATGGACAGGCTACTGTGTTCCGTTAACGCGGACGGCGGTTCTCCCGGTTACGCGCGTTGAGCGGCCGACTTTGTCGAACGATCGCTCCGCTGCTGCGCCGAAGATTCGAGGTTGGATCGTGGGGCTGTTTCAGTAGAGAGCAACACGACCTCTCGAGAGGATCGGATTTGAGGAGTAGGCAAGTCTACTCCTCAGTCCTATTGCACCCGCCTATCAGGGCCCTCCCTCCTGAGGAGGCGTCCTTTGTCAAAGGAATTGGTTGTCTCGGCAACGCGGCACGAAACCCGTGTCGGCGTTCTGGAAAATGATCAGCTCGTCGAGATTTACGTCGAGCGCGAATCGCAGGAAGGTCTTGCAGGTAGTATCCACAAAGGGCGAGTGACGCGCGTCCTTCCGGGGATGCAGTCGGCTTTCGTCGATGTGGGTCTTGAGCGGGACGCGTTTCTATACGTCTCGGACTTTTTTGACGGATCCGCCGAGTTTGACGAATCGGAGGACGAAAGCGGCTCGAGTAAGCGTAAGTCCGGCCGTTCCCGAGACAAGATTGATGCGCAGCATGAGCCCGAGAATGACCAGAGTCAGGCTACAGCGGCCGCGGAACCATCTGAAACCGAGGGTCGCGATCGAAAGGGGCGACGACGACGCGGCCGACGCGGCCGTAGGCGAGTCGGAAAGACAAGTCTGCCTGCATCGAAATACGCGACGCTCTCCGATAAGACCGACGAGGACCAAGGACACGAGCCTGCCGTGCAAGAGCCGCCCGGTGCATCCGACGAGGAGCAATCGTTCAAGCTGCTACCGGGTGAGTCTCTCGCCAAGTACGTCGATGCGAAAGCGCTCGAGCCATCAGACAAAGCTGAGATCACTCCCACCGGGGATCAGAGCGGGTTAGTCGGAGAACGAGCAGAATCCGAGCCGCAGGAGATCGTTCTTTCAGGAGAAGCTCTTGGAGACGCCGAACCCGAGGAATCGAAGAGTCCCGACGCACCCACAGAGGCAGTCACACAACCGTTCGATCACATGGCTACGGATGATGAGCTTTCAGAGTCACTCGAGCCCGATGACTTCGATGAAAACGACGACGAAGAGGACACGGATAACGAGGAAGAGGGGACAAGCGAGGACTCGGACGACGAAGACAAGGGGCCGGATCTGGAACGTGAACTCGAGGAGGCAGAGCGGCTGGCCGCTCTTGTCGAGGAGCGAGATGGCGAGGATGACGAGTTCCCGGAGGAGTCCCAGCAGTCTGACGCCGTACACACTGAACCCGAGGAGTTTTCATCCGAGACTCGAGAGGATGACGCTGACACCACCGACAAAGATCCTGGAGATGAGTCCTCAGAGACATCTGTCATCCCTGGAGAGCCCATCGAAGAGCCTACGGAGGCAGCACAGAAGGCCAAGGTCAACTCTAACGAAGACAGTGCCGCGCCGGTCCCCGGACAACCCGGCTCGGCCCGTGTGCGCGGCCGCTCGGGATCTTCGCGTCACCTCCAGCGACGTGGACGCCGGGGACGCCGTCGAAGCGGCCGTCAGCGGGACAACCGTCAACCGGTACAGCAGAGGGAGCCGCGTGAGCACCGCGCGGAACGCAAGGAATCGCCGCACGCCGGGGCCCCTCCATCTGACTACAAAATCACGGATATGCTCCAGAAAGGCAACGAGATTCTGGTGCAGATCGCGAAAGAGCCACTTGGCAAGAAAGGAGCACGCATCACGTCGCACATCGCTTTGCCGGGCCGCTACCTGGTCTATATGCCGACGGTAAACCACGTCGGCGTCTCCCGCAAGATCGAATCTTTCGACGAGCGCAAACGGCTTCGCCATGTCGTGCTCACGCATCGCACCGGAATGCCTGGCGGCTTCATCGTGCGAACCGCCGGAGAAGGCATGCCCGACGAAGAGATCCGTGGCGACATGCTCTTCCTTTACAACCTTTGGCTGGACATTCGCCAGCAAGCCGAAGAGCGAGAGCATCCCGGCTTGGTGCACCAGGACCTTGATATCGTCGAACGTATCCTTCGCGACCAACTTGACGCGGACTTCAAAGCGATCTGGGTCGACGCAGAGGATGAATACGAACGCGTTCTGCGTTTCGTCGAGCGTTTCCAACCGAGCCTGCTCTCAAGAGTGAAACTCTATACCCGCTCGCGGCCGATCTTCGAAGAATTCAACGTGCAGGTCTCTCTGGAGAAAGCGCTGCGTCCCAAAGTGTGGCTCAAATCGGGCGGTTACATCGTCATAAACCAGACCGAAGCCCTGGTCTCTATTGACGTCAATACCGGCAAATACGTGGGCAAATCCGACCGTTTGGAAGATACGATCGTCAACACGAACATCGAGGCCGCACAGGGGCTTGTCCGTCAGCTTCGCTTGCGTGACCTCGGCGGAATCATCGTCATCGACTTCATCGACATGAGTGATCAGAAAAACAATCAGAAGGTCTTTCAGGCCCTGGAGCAAGCCTTGCAAACAGACCGCGCTCCTACGAAATTATTGCAGTTCAATGATTTTGGATTGGTGGCCATTACGAGGAGGCGTGTCAAGCAGTCTTTGGAACGCACTCTCTGCGATTCCTGTCCAACGTGTAATGGTTCAGGCCGGCTGAAGTCCGTCACGACCGTGATTCTGGAAATCCTCGAAGAAGCCCACAAACTGGCTCCCGACATGGAGCCGCAGAAAGACGTCACTCTGCGAGTGAATCCGGAAGTTGCGCGCACGCTTAAATCTCGAAAGAACAGTTATTTGCAGGAACTCGAGACATTGCTCAAAAGCCACGTCCTGGTGCGGAGCGATGGGAGCCTGCACCGCGAAAACTTTGATATCTATTGATTCGCATTATTCTGCTGCCATTCCCCGCCTATGACACCAAAGATTGGAATCATTGGAGGAAGCGGGCTCTACAACATGCCGCGCCTCACCGACCGCGTCGAGCAGACCGTCGAAACTCCTTGGGGAAATCCTTCGGATGCCTTCTTGCTCGGGAAGCTGGAAGGCCGAGCAGTCGCCTTCCTGGCCCGCCATGGCCGGGGGCACCGCATCATGCCCTCGAATCTCAATTTTCGAGCGAATATTTATGCGCTCAAGAGGCTCGGTGTGCAGTGGATTCTCTCATTCAGCGCCGTGGGCTCGCTCAGGGAAAATCTCAAACCTCTTGACTTCTGTATTCCCGATCAATTCTTTGACCGCACGCGCGGGCGAGCGTCCACGTTCTTTGATGAGGATATTGCGGTTCACGTCGGCTTCGCGGACCCCGTTTGCTCGACCCTGTCCGATGTTGCTGAGGAAGCCTGCAAGCAGGCGGGCGTCACGGTCCATCGCGGCGGAACGTACTGTTGCATGGAGGGTCCCGCGTTCTCAACGCGTGCGGAGTCACATGCCTACCGATCGTGGGGATTCGACGTGATCGGCATGACGAACTTGCAGGAAGCCAAGCTCGCGCGCGAGGCCGAAATGTCATATGTCACGATCGCCATGGTGACGGACTATGACTGTTGGCACCCCGAACACGATGACGTGACGGTCGAGCAAGTGATCGCTTATCTCACCGAAAACGCCGAGCATGCCAGGATGGTGGCGGCGGAAGCCGTCAAGCGAATCCCCGACGGCGACAGCCCGTTTTCCTCGGCAATCAGGAACGCCATCATTACCGATCGCTCCAAGATCTCTGAAGCGTCAAAAGAGAAGTACCGGCTATTGATCGGGAAGTATCTGTAGGCCCGTCAACATGGCTCTTCTTGTTGTCGGGTCTGTCGCATACGACGGAGTTGAAACTCCTCACGGCAAAGTCGACCGCATGCTCGGCGGTGCCGGCACTTATATCTCGCTCGCCGCAAGTCACTTTGCTGAGGTGAAGCTTGTCGGCGTGGTCGGCGAGGATTTTGCTGCTGAGGACGAGCAACTCCTTGCCGATCATGGTGTTGACCTCGAAGGACTGGAAAAGATGCCGGGCAAGACGTTCTTCTGGCGCGGCGCCTATTCCCATGACATGAACGAGCGGACAACGCTGACGACGCAGCTCAATGTGTTCGCCGACTTCAACCCGAAGCTGCCCGCATCCTACCAAGAGACTCCCTATTCCTTTCTGGGCAACATTCATCCCAACCTGCAGAGGCAGGTGCGTGACCAGATCGCTTCGCCGCGGTTCGTCGGCGGTGACACGATGAATTTCTGGATTGAAGGGACCCCGGACGAACTTGCGGCGGCGATCGAGCAGTGGGACTTCATCCTGATCAACGACAGCGAGGCGCGCTTGCTGGCAGGAGAATACAACCTACTCAGCGCTGCGAGAAAAATCCAGGAGATGGGGCCGCAGACGGTGGTTATCAAGCGTGGCGAGTACGGAGCAATCCTGTTCCGTCCGGAGGGTTACTTCATCGCTCCTGGCTTTTTGCTACAAACCGTGTTCGATCCGACGGGCGCAGGTGACTCGTTCGCCGGGGGCTTCATGGGGTATCTGACCGAGCAGGGAATCGAGAGTCTCGACGATGCGACGCACTCCCATCTCCGCAAAGCCATGATCTACGGCTCGGTGATGGGCAGCTTTTGCTGTGAAAAATTCGGCGTGGAGAGGCTGCGGAACTTGACACGCGACGATATCGAAGCAAGATATCGGGAGTTCAAGGCGTTTACCGAGTTCTAAGCACACCGCTTGCGCAACTCCTCAGAAAAGATCACACAAACGCTCAACTGCCAGATCTCTTCCCGGGTGTATGAAAACGCTTGATTTGCGCCGACCGGGGCAAGTGATGGTGGCGCGCAAGCAGCGACTCAGTCAGATCGGGTGTCTACAATAGGGCCCATGCAGGATTGGAAGGCCAGTGCTCTCGTGGTGGTCTTGCTGCTATGGGCGGGAATTCTGTTTGGGGTGTCGTTCCTGGCGACGCCTGCTAAGTTTTCGGTGCCGAGTTTGACTCTGCCGGTGGCGGTAGATGTGGGAAGGTCGACTTTCGCAGTTCTGAATCAGGTGGAGTTGGGCTGTGCCGTGCTCAGCTTGGGGTTGCTGGCAGCGGGGGCGTCACGGGCTTTCGTAGTGCGGTTGGCTTTGGGCTTGGTTGCCCTGGGATTGCTTCTCGAGACTCTTTGGTTGCTGCCGGCGCTGGGCGAGCGTGCACGAGTGGTGATCGACGGTGGCACACCGCCGGCTTCGAGTCTGCACGATGTCTATATCGGGATCGACGCCGCGAAGCTCGTCGCGCTTCTCTTGGGAACGGTCGTTCTGCTGCGCCCCGACGAGCAGCATCACCGCCAGTAGGCGAGGACAAGACCGAAGAGGAGAAGGCGTGTGAGGTCGAAACCGGCGTTGATGGCGACAAGGCCCCAGGCGCTTCTGTTCCCACGCGACGCGCCCCATTTGTAGCGGCAGGAAGAAGCCCAGCCAGGTCCACACGGCGCCCTTGATGCCGTAGACCCACGAGGATTCGTCCGTGCCGGCACCCCAGATGGATGGCCGCCAAACCTCGATGCTGTGTGCAAGCACGAAGGCAATCAGCAGCGAACCGAGAATGAAGAGGCTCATTGACTTCGCCATCGCGCCGCCTGCTGGCTGTTCCATGTCCTCCATGCCCATGCGCTTTGCCCAGGCCTTGCCAAAGAGCGGACCGAACCATAGGAAGCCGATCGGCACTGCGGCGACAACGCAGGCCATTATGGCGAGATAGTTGATGTTGATTTCGGGTTGCATAAGTGATCTCCTGCCTACCGGGCATGAGGCGTCCACAACGCATCCCCACGGCTGGAAGCCGTCATGTTAGCGGTTGCTGATGGAACCCGTTCACCTCGGCTGATGCAGATTCCCAGAGCCGGGACAGCCTGATTTTTCCGGCCCCGCAGTGAATGCGGCGTGCCGTGCCGCTGCTTCTCCAATTCGTGATAGCTGAAACCTATTCCGAGATGGCGGGAAGGGGTTCGGGCAAGGATTTGCGCGGCAACTTCTCTTCGCGGTTGGCGGCGTGGTAGGCGAAGGAGGCGATGACGACCACGGCTTGCATAAGGTCACCGGGTTGTGCGCGATCGTAGGCATCCATGTTGGAGTGGTGGGTCCGGGTCTCGTATTCGACGGGGTCCTGGATGAACTGAAAACCGGGCAGTCCGACGGCGTCGAACGAAAGATGGTCGGTGCCGCCGGTGTTACGGATCGACAAGGTGTCGGCGCCCATGTCGTTGAAGGGTCCGAGCCAAGTCCTGAAAATCGGCCGAACCATGTCATTTCCTTGCAAGTGGACACCGCGGATCTTGCCCGTTCCGTTGTCCAGGTTGAAGTAGCCGGCAAAGTTCTCATGTTCGGAAGTGAGCAACATCGTCCGGGGGTCGGCGAAGTGCTCTTTGACATAGGCTTTTGAACCAAGCAGGCCTTGCTCTTCTCCGCCCCACAAAGCGATCCGTACTGTGCGGTCGAGCTTGAGATCTAGCTTCGCCAGAACGCGCATGACTTCCAGCATGACGGCGCAGCCCGCAGCGTTGTCGGTGGCGCCGAGCGCTGCTGCCGTGGAGTCGAGGTGGGCGCCGATCATGACGATTTCGTCTTTCTTGGCGCCGCCTGGAATCTCGCCGATGACGTTGACGGAATCGAGTGTTTCCCGGTGGAAAGCGGTCTTGACTTCAACTTCGACCTTCATCGGGACCTCGTTTTCGACAAGCCGGTAGATGCGATTGTAATGTTCGGGAGTGAGCGCGATAGACGGCGGTGGGATGGGGTGATCAACTCGCCGGTCGCCGCTGCGCGGAGGGAAGACCGTACCGCCGTCGCCGCGGGAGGCGGGGTGGATGACCAGGCTTACACCCTCACTGGTCAAGAACTCGTTGAGGCGGCCTTGCACCTTGCGGAGGCGCTCGCGCCAGCGCTCCCTGAACCATCGGGGCGCTTGCGAAAACAGCCGGGAACGACGGCGGTCATTCTCGGGTATTTCGAGATCAGGGTCGGTGAAATCGATGGGGACCAGGGGAATGGGTGCCTTGGCCCGCCTCGATAGATCGTCTCGCGACAGACGCCTCATGGCCGGATCCGACTGAACGTTCACGTCCTTGAGGTCGGTGATCAGGATGATCCGCTCCCGCAGTTTTCCTTTGTATTGCTCGCTGAACTCATCGACGGCCTGGTTGAAATTCTTGGGCGTGAATTGCCTTCCAAAAGGAGCAATGACGGGTGTCCCCGAGACGACGCCGCCGGTGCCGGGACTCCAGCCGAGGGGGACGCCGATCAACATCTCATACTGCGGCTCGACCAGATGGGCGGAGAAATAACTCCGCGACCAGCCCTGCCCGAAAGGCCCCCAGCGTTCAAGCTTGACGTTTTCAGCGCCCCATTCTTCCAGCCGCGAGGCGGCCCATTTGGCGGATGCGTCGAATCCGGGTGAGTTGGTGATGCGAGGTCCGTAGACTTCCACGAGGTGGAAGAGGTGGTCCATCACCTCGGTGTGGTAGAAGACCTCCTGCTTGATGCGATGGATGACCTCGCGGTCGACAGCGTCGTTCGCCCGAAGAGCGGTAGCCGCCGTGAGAACCAGGGTGATACCGAGAGCCGATACGATGCGGGGCCTGTCGATCATGCTTCGCCGCTAAAGATCGAGCTTGTCGTTGTAGATCATGTCCTTGAGCTTGAATCTGCGCCGGATGTTCGTCTGCCCCATTTTCATTTGAAACTCGACGTCCTTGTCGGCAAGCGTGATCTCATGTGTACGGGGGAAAGAGAGAACGACCTCGGCTTCCTGCTCGCCGCCGCGGATCCGGAAATCCTCCGGGAAGATGTTCTCCTTGTTCTTGCGCTTCAAAAACGAGCCTTGTTTGAAGCGCCCGGGGTTCCGCTGGCCCATTTGAGCCATGCGGCCGGGGAAACCGCTGACAGCGATGACGTAGTGTGTCTCGTCGCGGTTGATGAATGCCATGCCGTCTTCGGCTGTACCTGCTTCTTGACCGTACCGGGCTTTGACGAGCGCTTCTTTGACGGGCTGCGCGCTCAACCAGCGGACGACGAAGTTACGTTGCATTCCACCGCCACCGCCAGGGCCGCCGCCACCGTAGCTGCCGGGTACGCGAGTGCCTCCGCCAGCACCGGCTCCGGGGATGCCGCCGCCAGCGCCGCCGCCACCTCCGCCACGGCCTCGACCCATGCCGCCGCCTCTCATGCCTCCCCCGCCGCCCATCGTTATCGAGACGGTACGCGCCCAGGGAGAATTGGTGAGCATCTTGGTGACTTCCTTCTCGCTCCATTGCAGGAAGTCCTTGGTGATCCAGAAGTCCGCGGCGAATCCAACGGACGTCATCAGCCCGAGTAGCAGCAACAGTCGCAAGCCAGCAATGGCCATCGTGTCCTCCTTGGAGTGCTCCAAGCCTTTCTGTACCCGCTCGGCGTCAAGCGCAATACGTTCGAACATAACACAGGCGACACATTCGTGAGACTGGTTACGATGTAATATCCATGTAAAGAAACGGGCGGAAGGCCCTGCCGTAATGATGCTAACCTGAAGCTTCCGCTCCCGGCCTGCCTGTATTCCCCGATCCGGATGGTCGAACCTCGTTTATCGCGCGGCCTGCGTGATCTGTTGCCCGACGCCATGCTGGCGCGTCAGCGGATGATTGATACGATCCGCGGCGTTTACGAACTATACGGGTTTTCACCCTTGGAAACGCCGGCAGTCGAATACCTCGACGTGCTGTCCGGTTCGGCCGGGGCCGAAGCGCAAGGACAGATCTTCGAGGCAACGAACCCCGAGGGCGAGCAACTTGGCCTTCGATTCGACTTAACGGTTCCGCTCTCACGCGTGGTGTCGCAGTATCAGGATCTGATCTTCCCGTTTCGACGTTATCAGATATCTCCTGTCTGGAGAGCGGACAAGCCGGAGCCGGGCCGCTACCGGCAGTTCACGCAGTTTGACCTGGACTCGGTCGGTGCGGAATCGGATGTGGCTGACACCGAGATCCTCGCGGCGATGTGCGACACGCTGGACGCGCTCGACGTGGGTCCTTATCTTGTTCGTTTTTCGAGCCGCAGGATTCTCAATCTGCTACTCGATTACGCTGAGATTCCTCAAAGCGGCGGCTCCGCTGTCTTCCGCATTCTCGATAAGCTCGACAAGATCGGCCTCGACAAAGTCAAGCTTGAGCTGACGTCGGGGTATACGGATGAGTCCGGCGCTCCGATTTCGGGACTCGGTCTTTCCGCCGGGCAGGTCAAGAAGATCGAGCGCTTTCTGAGGATCAAGGCCGACAGCCGGAGTGAAGTTCTCGAACTTCTTCGTGCTTTGTTCGGCGGCGTCGACAACGCTCAGGAGGAGATCGACGTTGTCGAGCGCATTTCGTCACACCTTGATGCGCTCGGCTATCAGAGCGACCGGGTGGTGGTGGACCTTGGCATTGCGCGGGGTCTTGCTTACTACACCGGTCCGGTCTTCGAGGCGGTGCTGCTTGACGCGCAGCAGTTCGGCTCGGTCTTCGCCGGTGGGCGATATGACAATCTGGTCCGGCGCTTCACCGGACGGAGCATCCCGGCAACCGGAGCCTCGATCGGCGTAGATCGGCTGCTGGCGGCCCTCGTCGAACTCGACCGTGTCGAGCAGCGCAAGACCAGCTCTCAGGTCCTCGTCACCGCGATGGATCCGGCGCTGATGGGAGAGTACCTGCAGATCACGTATGAGCTGCGACGAGCGGGCATACGAACCGAGATGCATGTGGGCAAGCCGAAACGGCTTGGCAAACAGCTTCAGAGGGCCGATCGCCTCGAGATTCCCTACGTCGTCATCATGGGCTCGGACGAAGCCCAGCGCGGCGTCGTCACTGTGAAAGAGATGCTGGTGGGCCGCAGGAAGGCGGACGAGGTCAGATCCCACGACGAGTGGAAAGCGGGGCGGTTCGGGCAGCAGGAGATCGCCCGCAAAGACCTTGCGAAGACCTTGCGGCTGCTGCTCGATGGTTGATCGACTCAGCGGCCAGGTGTAGATTCTCCTGACCTTGTTCTGCAGCGGTAGCCTACTGATGGCATGCAGGCCACCCTCACCCTGGCTCTGTTGTTAGCGGTGAGCATGGGGGAAGATTCAGATTTCCATAATGCCATTGTCGATGCGGGCCGTTGGCAACCCAGAATAACCGCGGTGCTTTCGTTCCGGCGAAACTTCGGCATTCTTTTTGCCTCGCACTTAGGACCCGAGAGACCTTGGGTTGAGCGAGACCTCTACACAAGTGAGGCACAACTCGAAATCCCTCCCGATTGCCTTTGCCAGCACCGGCAATGCCCCAGGACGATCACAAACTCATGAAAGACTTTCCTGCCAAAATCGTACGGTGGGTGTCGGATACAGGCTGATTCACTTCGAACCGGCTACTTCGATGACGACGTCGTAGAGGATTTCAACGTAGTCCTGAAAGGGTTCGACGTAGAGGTACTCGTCCTTGCCATGGATGCCGCCCGCGAGGTCCCAAACGGCCCGGCCCGGGCCAAAGCCATAGGACTCGATGCCGGCGGCGCGGAGTTGTGCCGAGTCGGTCGCGCCGGTGGACATGCGAGGCAGAATGAGAATGCCCGGATAGCGCTGATCGAGCACTTTTTCGAAAGCTCGGAAGACATCCGACTTCAATGACGAAGGCTGGTGCTTCGGGCGCGTGACGGGGTGCGGCATGAGGTCGACCTTGGGCTCGTTCATGATCCGCTTGAGTCGGGGGAAGAGTTCTTCGGGGTCCTCGTGAGGCAGAGCGCGGATATCGACGGTGGCTTCCGCTTCCGAGGGGATAACGTTCTTGAGATAGCCGCCCTTGACGATCGTCGGGACGATCGATGTGCGGATCATCGAGTAAAACAGCGGGCTGATCTCCCGTAGTTTCTGTTGCGTTTCGGTACTTGGGCTCCCTCCGAGAACCTCGTTATAAACCGCGGCTTCCTCGGGCGGCGCGTGTTTGGCAAGGCGGCGGAAGTACTCGCGCGTCGTTTCGTTGAGGTGAACGGGCGTTTCGTATTCCGACAGGCGGCCCACAGCGCGCGAAAGCGCTGCAACGGGGTTATCGAGCAAGGGTATCGAGCCATGGCCCGAGGTACCCTTGGCTTGCAGGTCGATGCGGCGCGGTGTCTTTTCGGCGGTCTGGATCTCGAAACGCACGTGCTCGAACCGGCGATCGAAGACGCCGGCGCCGCCTTCGTTGATCGCAAACTCGGCGTCAATGGCTTCACGACGATTATCGAGCAGGTAGGTGATCCCGGCGAGCCCACCGGCTTCTTCGTCGGCGACGCCGAGGAAGATGACGTCGCGGTCGAGCGGGATCTTCAGCCGATGCAACAGGAGCAGCACTTGTAATGATCCTGAGACGACGCCTTTGTCATCGCCGGCGCCGCGGCCGAAGATGATGCCGTCTTTGACAACACCGCCAAAGGGGTTGAACGACCATTCATCACGTTCGACGGCTACAACATCGAGGTGCCCGAGCAGCAGAAGTGGCTTTTTCTTTCCGTTGCCCTTGACTCGGGCGACGATGCTGGCGCGGCCGGGTTTTGCCTCGAAGATTTCTGACGGGATGCCATCGGCGTCGAGCTTTTTCTTGAGGTAGTTCGCGGCAAGGATCTCGTTGCCCTCGGGCTGCGAGGTGTCGAGCCGAACAAGATCGACGAGGGTTTCCAGCGCTTCTTGACGAGCTTGGAGCCAGTCCGGCGTTTGTGCTGCGGCAGGCAGCAGGAGGAGAAGTAGAAGGGTTGGTCGGAGTACGAACACTCTGAAGGAAACCTCCTTGTCCAGGATAAACGAATGTGGCGAGTTGGCTACGCGAATAACTCTTTGACGCGCGTAGCTACGATTTCGTGCTGTCCGGGCTTGAGCATCCATATCGAGGTGCGCAGACCCTCCAGGTATTGCGAGACGGTTATCTCCGCTTTGCTCTCCAGGAGATTCTTCACAGCATCGCAGAGTGTGTGATCTTCCATGGAGGAATTCCAGCGTACTGGGTCGGGTCAGCCTGTGGGCTAGAGGTGTTAGATGGGTCAGTCCCGTTCTGCATGCGGTTCTTCGGAATCACCAGTTCCGCAACCCGTCACAAGGATTGAGACCGCCTCCTCCAGCCACCCGGAGTGCCATTGATGCCCTCTCTGTGGGCCATCCCGATAGGCATGGGGAATCGCCAACTCGACAAGCAAATTGTGCATAGCCGTGTGATGCGCCCGGAACGCTCCTGCATAGCCGGTCAGGACCAAACGGCATCGTTGCCGAAGCTCGGCCGCCCGGGAGCGAATCAGTTCGGTGATCCTGTATTGCTCGAAGTTCGCTTGTCCGCCGAAGATCGGCTCCATTCCGAACCTGTCAGGGGCATCTTGCATCAGAGGAGCGTCCCAGGCTGCCGCCTTGCCGAAGACTTCGGGATGGCGCAGCAGCAGGGACCACGCACCCCACCCGGACTTGGAAAACCCAACTAGCAAGCGTCCATCAGGGCCGGTCTCGACGGGGTAGGAACCCTCGACCAGAGGAAGAACGTCCTTGAGCAGATATTGTTCCTGGCGCAAGGACATATTGGTGGGGTGATCGGCATACCATGGCAATGCCGAGAATGTCGGCATTGCCACAACAAGGCCGTACCGGTCGGCAATGTCCAGCTTCCGGATTTCCTCTGCCGGATCGCCCCATCTCGTTTCGGCGCCAGCCTCGACCGGAAGCACATAGAGGGTCCTCATCGGGAGGTCGATGTCCTTGCGGTTGGGTGTGAAGACACGTACGGTCGTCTCGCCGGACTGGCGAGGGCTCCGTATGAGGTGGACATCCTCGGCTGCCTCGAGGGCTCCCGCAGCCATGCAGGCAAGCAACAGTACAAGCCTGGCCGATGGGTACTGCCGCGGATGCGATTGACGGAGGCCGGATTGCAAGAGAGATGGCATGAAGGATCGTCTGACCTGAAACATCCCACTGATCAAGTGGCGTTGACACCAGTTCGGATGTTTTCTGCTTGTATGATCCGCACACTGGCGGAGGAAAAACTAGCCTGCATTTCTCACCACGCGGCGAGACGAAGTGGGTGAGAGGGCCGTCAGCACGAGGCGCGAGTCGCTTGGCGCGCGCAGGTGTACTATACCAGTACATCGAGCACGGCAAGCAAGGGCAACGAAGTCATGGCGGTCGTATCGCGTGCTGCGGCCGTCAGATGGTGAGATATGTAGGCTAGCAGTGTATCCGAGACAGGTCGAGGGAACGGTCGTTCGCGTCAACTCGTGGATGGAGAGGATAAGGCTGGGATAGCGGCCGGAGTTGGGCCTGCGACATCAGCTGTTCCGGCAGCCATGGCGCAATCTTGGGAAATACCGTCGTCAACACGAGCGTAGCCGCGTTCGCGGCGAGGAACGGGGCCACTCTTCGGAGATTCTCTCTCAGCAGCAGCATAAGCAGAAGGGCCGGTCGGAGCACGAACACTCTGGAGGAAAACTCTGTGTCCAGGATAGGCGAACGTGATGAGTTGGCTAGGCGAACAACTCCTTGACACGCTCCGCGACGATTTCGTGCTCGCCGGGCTTGAGCATCCACATGGAGATGCGTAGGCCCTCTCTGATGCGTAGGCCCTCGGGGTTTTGCGAGACGGCGATCGCTGGTTCGCCCTCGCGCAGTTTCTTGACCGCGTCGGCGGGTGTGAGACCTTTCGCGGCGGCATCCCAGCTAACGAGGACGTGGGGAACGCGATTGGCGATGGGCGGAATGTGCAGTTCGGTCTCAACTCCATCGACGCCGCCCAGCGTCCGGATGACGTGCTCAGCGCGGGCGTCGAGTTCGCGGCGCTCAGCGTCGTGATCGATGCGGTGGTAGCGCTCAACGGCTGCCAGCAGGCCCATGATCTCTTCCTTGCCGACCTTCATGCCCCGCCCAACGCCGGCGCGTGGGCTGCTGGCCTTGAGCGCGGCGGCGACAAGTTCGGCGTCGCCGAGCACAAGGCCGCTGGCCTGCGGTCCGAGTAGCCCCTTACCGCCGGAGAAGACGGCGAGGTCGAACCCTTCGTCGATGTACTGGCGCAGCCGGCTGACGGGAGGAACATCGGAAGCACAGTCGTTCATCGTGGGTATGCCGTGTTTCTTGCCGACCTCGATCCACTCAGCACGCGTGATCCGGCCCTTGGGTTCGGCGTCGTTCAAGAAGAACATCATGGCCGTGCGCTCGTTGATGGCCTTCTCGAGCTCTTCCCTCGTCTCGACCTCGATGGGTCTGGTGCCGGCCATCCAAATCTGCGTGTCGAAGCCAAAGCGATGATTTTTCTGGATGATAACCTCGTTGGGCATGCCGGTCGTGTCGGGTAGTTGGCGCAGCTTCTTGTTGTCGCCCCGTGTGACACAAGCCGCGGTCCCGACGGTCAGGCCGGAAGCCGCCCCGCAGCAGATCATCGCGCCGGGAACGCCAATGATCTCGGCGATGCGCTTGCCGACCTTCACCTGCAGCTCGGGTAGATCAATGAAGTTCTTGGATGCCTCGACCATCGCGGCGACGACCTCCGGTGGCATGATCGAGCCTCCGAGAACCGTCACTACACCGACTCCGTTGATGACGTGCCGCACGCCAAGGCTTTCGTAGGTAACCGTGCTGGTGGTTCCGTCGATCGGCGATCGGGCGGACTCTCCGCAACTTACGAGCCCGGCCGCGGCCGCGCCGGTCGTAGTTGCTTTGATAAAACTTCTGCGGGTTCGGGATCGTTTCATGGTCAATATCCTGCCGTTTTCCGGCCACGAGAATGTAACACATCAGGCGTCCGAACTGTTGATTCGCCCGCAATCCGCACGTATGCGGAAGCCTGACGAGAGAATCTGGTAGCGAATGACTCAGACAGGGTGTCCGAAGTTCAATGCGACGAGGAGCGGCTATCATCAGCGGATGCGCTTGAAGCCAGAGAGAGTTTGTCGTATCTGGACGTTACGGGGCGAGGAGGTTCTCGGCCCTTGATGCCCATAGCCGAAACGACTGGCTTCCCTCTCTTGGCCTGCGGCGCTACGGGCGCTCATTGTCGAGGCGGTTCGGCGTGCAACGTTGTGTCGGCGTAGGGTCTATTTGCGGACGGACTGGGACTGCCCGACTGGTCCTTGCGCAACAAAATCACGGTACACTTGACGTTTGGCCGTTTTATCGAGATGAGCCTCACGACCGATATCGGGCGCCGAATCGAGTTGGTCTCGATGGACTCGCATTTCCACCAGATCTCGATCGGGCTCTATCGCCAATCAGGCGCGCAAGGTCCCGAGTTCCTTGTTCACACGTACAGCAGCATTGACGGTGCTCGGGAGCGTGTAGAGTTTGTAACACGTACGATGGTCGTTCTCGGCGGCATGGAGTCGGTCGAGGGCGATGGCCTGAGGGTGAGGTTTGCGTGCAACAGCTCTCACGATTTCGCCTGCAGGCGAGTTTTCCTGGAATCTTGCAAATGGGACCCGGCCGATGCCGTGGAGCCGAAGCCGCTGACGATCTTTGACAAGAAGTCAGACGGAAACGTTAACGTCTCGATCCTCGTCGACGGCGCATACCGCGTCACCGGAGAGTTGAAGAGCGATCGGGGAGAAAAGCGCCGGACTGCCATCGGCGCCGGCCTTGTGAAGCTCGGAGAGATGGAATGGCTCGAAAGTGACGAGGAGCGCTTCGCATTTCCCTGCGGGCACTCCCACGATAAACTGGTGGGGTTGCTGCTGATCCGCGCGTTGAATGTCAGGGGCGTTGAGCGCGAACAGCAAATGGCGTTGGCCCGGGGACAGTTGCTGGCTCCCAGCGCTCAGAATCAGTAGACCTATACGTTATGACCGGACGCGAACGAGTCCTGGCTGCCTTTCGGCGAGAGCCGGTCGATCGTACGCCGGCTTGCAACCCAACCTCGTTGGCAACAGTGGAGTTGATGGATCTGGTCGACGCGCCGTTTCCCGAAGCGAACCGCAATCCTGAGATGATGGCTCGCCTCTCCGCCACCGGCTACACCGAACTGGGCTTCGATTCCATCATGCCGGTCTTCACGATCATCCAGGAGTCTTCGGCCTTGGGATGCAAGATGCAATGGGAACAGAAGGACAACTGGCCCACGGTCAGAATGCGTGAGCCGATCTGGGTGGAACCCGACGACATCAAACTGCCCTCGGACTTCCTCACGCACAACGACACGAAGTGCGTGACCGAAGCGATCAAGATCTTGAAGAAGCAGTACGGCGACGAAGTCGCGATTATCGGCAAGACGATGGGCCCCTGGACGTTGGGGTATCACTGCTTCGGCGTGGAACCGTTCCTGCTGATGTCGCTTGATGACCCCGGCAAGACGAAGTTATGTCTCGACCGCATGAAAAAGGCGACGGTCGAGTATGGTAGGGCGCAAATCGAGGCCGGTGCTGACGCCCTGACGCTGCCCGATCACGCGACCGGAGATCTTGTGAGCGGCGAGTACTACAAGGAGTTCCTGCTCGATCTGCATATCGAGATGGTGGAAAGACTTCCGGTGCCGCTGATTCTCCATATCTGCGGCAAGACGCTTGATCGCATGGACTACATCGCGCAATCGGGCATGGCGGCTTTCCACTATGACTCGAAGAACCCGCCGAACGAGGCAATGGCGATTGTGAAGGACCGAATCTCCCTCGTCGGCAACATCAACAACCCGGAAACTCTTTTCGCCAAGGGGCCCGAGGAGGTTCGCCAGGAGGTGTATCGCAACCTCGAGGCAAATGTGAACTTGATTGGTCCCGAGTGCGCTATCCCGCTCCAAACGTCGATCGAAAACCTCAAGGAGATCCCCAAAGCCGTCAAAGAATGGCATCGGGACCACTCGACGCCAAACTGAGGATCAGCGGCGCACGGGCATGGCTTCCATCAACGACATCGCGAACGAGTTCGTCCGCAACGAAATCGAGGAGTACCTGGAGCAGCCGGACGAACGCGAATCCGTCATCGAGACCTTAGCGAAGAGCAGCTCGCAGATGCAGGCGATCGGCGCAGCTCTCATTGACGGACAGCACAAGACCGTCGATCAGTTGACACAGAAGGCGCTGGCGGATGGCGTGCCGGCACTCGAAGTGATGGACGACGGCTTGATCGCAGCGATGCGGATCGTGGGCATCAAGTTTCGCGAGAACTTCATCTATGTGCCGGAAGTATTGAGTTGTGCGCGGGCCATGAAAGCCGGCATGGCGCACATCGAGCCCATTCTTTCCGCTTCGGGGATCGAGCCCATCGGCCGGGTCGTGATGGGCACGGTCAAGGGCGACCTACACGACATTGGCAAGAACCTCTGCATCATGATGCTGCGCGGCTCGGGTTTCGAGGTGTTCGATCTGGGTGTGGACACCTCCGCCGACGAGTTTCTGGAGGCGGTGGAGGGGCACAACGCGCCTCTTATGGGGATGTCCGCGCTGCTGACGACGACCATGCCGAACATGGCGGTTACGATTGAGACGTTCATCGACGAAGGCATCCGCGACGACGTGAAGATCATGGTCGGTGGTGCGCCGGTAAGTAAGGAATTCGCTAATGACATGGGCGCCGACGGCTACGGGAAGGACGCCATGGAATGCGTCGCTCTCGCCAAGCGGTTGGTCAGCGAAGAAGTGGAAGCCGTGAGCTAACTTCCCTCATGACAAAGATCGACAAAGAGGAATACCAGAAACGTCTGGACCAGATCTCCGCGATATTCGCAGAGATGATCCAGCACGCCGACGAGCTGTCGACCCAGCGCTGTCCCTACAAGAACCGTTTCGATCAATGCACGGCAAAGTTCGGCTGCCGCAATCAGCAGAAAACTACCGGGGGCAAGTTGTTTCTGTGTGTCGGAGACGACAAGCTGGATTATCGCAGCGCTTGGGAAACCTCTTGAGCAAGAGGCAATTGCATGAAGCTGTTCCCGTCACGACTTGATCTGAAATTCCCTGTCTCACCAATGAGAGCTGAACAGACAAAGGTTGGATGACACTCAACAGAGCATCATCAAGAACGAGCCGGTCTTGTTGAAACCGGCTCAGACGTCAGGCAGAGTCTCGTAAGTCCTTCAAATGATGGATTGGCCGCGCGACAGTTTCTCGGCTTGTTCGAGTCGAATGAACGGAAGCACAGCCAGACCAGCGCGGGCCGGCGATGGCAATCTCCTCTCAAGCAGTCTCCTAACTCACGGGAACCCAGCGCAAACAAGCAGGCATTGGGACACTGAGCACTTGTCCCGTCGGAGTGAGCTTGCCTGTTTCCTGGTCGACCGCGAACGTTACGACGTTGCTCGTTCTTTGGTTCTCGGCAAAGAGATACTTGCCCGTCGGGTCCAGATCGAAGTTGCGCGGTGTCTTTCCCTGCGTCGAAACCTGTTCGATGGCCGTCAGCATGCCGCTGGCTTGGTCGATCGAAAAGACGGCGATCGAATCATGTCCGCGGTTCGAGCCATAGAGGAACTTGCCCGAGGGATGAGCACGCACCTCGGCGGTATGACTGGTCTCCGTGTAGCCTTCAGGAAGCGTGGAGATCATTTGGATCTCTTCCATCGCTCCGGCCTCCGCGTCCCAGGTAAACGCGGTAATGGTATTGCCCATCTCGTTGATCGCGTAGCAGAACTTCCCCGACGGATGGAAGGTAAAGTGGCGCGGTCCGCCTCCGGCCTTGACCTTCGCTGACGGCGGGTCGTTCGGCTCGATCTTGCCTGTAGCCGGATCGGCTTTGAAGATAAACAGGTCATCCGTTCCCAGATCCGCGGTGATGACGAAACGGTCGTCCAGCGAGAAATTGACCGAGTGGGCGTGCGGCCCCTTCTGCCGTTGCTCGTTGACGCTGGAGCCTTCGTGTTGCATGACGCTGACCGCTTCGCTCAGCGTGCCGTCTGCGTTGACCTGGAAGGAAGCGGTGCTGCCGGCCCCGTAGTTGGCGACCGCCAGCATCCGGCCCGTCGAATCGAGGTTGAGGTGGCACGGTCCGGAGCCCTTCGACGACACTTGTTTCAGCAGCGTCAGTTTCCCCGTCTCATGATCGATCTGAAATGAACTCACGGCGCCCTCGCCTTCGAAGTCTTCCGTGACGGCGTAGAGGTACTGATGGTTCGGGTGAACGGCGACGAACGATGGATTGACGATTTCGGCCGCCAAGCCGATCTCGTTCATTTGCCCCGAGCCCGAATCAAAGCGCCAGGCGTAGATTCCTTTGCCTCCACCCTCTGCTTTCGTGTAGGTCCCGAAATAAGCAAGATACTGTTGAGCGGAGGCTTCCTTGGATTCTTCCATTGATTCTGATTCGCAGCCGCCGGATCCGAGGACGAGAGTGCACAGAAGGGCGGCCGCGAGGTAAGTGATGGGTTTTCTCATGCTGACTATATAAAGCGTAGTGAGCCGCGGAATGCAAGCCGCCATAGACGCCGCGCACTTGGCGGTTGGGTGGGAGAACATTCGGTCCTCAATCCAGACGGACGAAGAATGACACCTCTACTGTTCCGCCGTCAGAGATGACGGCAATCCGCAGACTCCCTCTTTATCGATAGGTCACCCAGATAGGGCTCGACCAAGCCAACTCGCCATCTTCCTGCTCGACTCGAACGTAGTACCAGTGCTCACCTGAGCCAGCATCATTGTCGACGTATTCGAACTCTACCTCTTGCTTGCCGGGCTCGACTTGGAAAATGTAGGCTGCATCGCGAATGAGATGCACCGCTGACACCTCACCGGTGCCTCGCACTCGGACGTGGATCGGCTGTCTGGCACTGGAGGTGAAGTCTTCACCCATGAAGTGATCGCCGACGCGGAAGTCGAGGATGATATTGTCCGTCGCTCCGTACGTGCGGCGCTGACGGATGGCGTCGTGGATGCTTTTTCGGCTGGTATCGGGCGTATAAACCATGGCGTAAGAGATATGCGTCGAATAGTGGTCTGAGCTGGCAATGGTTCCGATACGATAGCCCTTCTTCCAGGCGTTCCACACCATGCCCGGCTCCTGAAAACCACTTGGCGCTTCGCCCCTGCGGTCGTCCATGATGCCTCGCGGGGCGTTCTTGTGCTCGTAGTTTTGTCGGGCACCTTGATAGATTTCGACCACCACGTCGACCTCGGGATCGTTGTCGGTCCAGTCAGTTCCCATACTGTTAGTGCCTGAAGTGTGCGGAATTGCCAGGCCGTTGGTCTTTTTCACAACGTCGTAGAGCAGCTTCGTGTCATTGCGGATGCCGCTGCCGAAACTCATGCTGTTGAAAGTCAGCAACTCGCCATCAGGGCTGTCGGGCAACATGAAGCGCGGGTCGATTCTTTGGAAGAATGGCACGATAGGATATTCGCGGTGCGTGTAGACCATGTTGCGATGGCCCAACGGATTTCCGAGGTTTCTCTCGTAGCCATACAGGGTCGAGAAACGTTCCGGGAAATGGTACATGTCGGCCATCTTCTGAGTGATGAAGTTCCAATAGTCGGTGCCGCCGGCCTGATGGTCGGTGGAGGCCCCGAAATCCATCTCGGCGGCGTCGATCATGTAGCGATAGAACTCGGGCAGCGTACCGTCATCCATGCCGCCTACGTCTTGTGACAACTCCGTGTGGCGGTGAAGGTCGCCACGCACGATCCGCAGAGTTTCGCCGCCGAGCTCGATCCGATAGTTGCGGATCGCGTGCACGTCTTTGCGCTCGTTTGGATGCACTTCGGGTACGGATGAAGGCGCCGGGCGATAGAGGCTCAGACGGGGCTTGCCTCCCGGGCCGGGCAAAGTGATCGATCCTGCAATGACGCGATTCAGAAGCGGCCGGCTCGCAAACGCCCAATTGCGGTTCTCGTATGGCCAAAACATCCACAGCCGCCCATCGGCAGAAGCCAGACCCATGCGTGTACTTTTTCGGGCCCAACTGTCGGGCAACACGATCGGATCGGACCACTGATCGCCTGCGAGACGCGAAAGCGCATACTCCCAGTAGATGCTGGGGCGATAGGCCATCCGGCTATAGCGCCGCTTAAAAGACATCCAGAGATTTCCATCCGGGTCGAAGTAGAGTAGTGGCCGACTCTCGCCGGTCGCGCCCAGTGCCAGAGGGTCGTTGGGCTCGAACGCTGCCGGCGACTTCCAAACATTGTTATCAAGACATACGACCTCGATGCGCCGTGTTTCGCCTAGCGGCGTGCCGGGAGCACTGTCGCCGAGCGCCGCGCCGAGGTCCTTGCCCCAGTTGACTCCGCTGGTCTCCCAAGCAACCCCCGGACGCCCCATGTCATCGACCGCCACACTCGTGTGCGCCTCGAAGCGTTCATTCGTTGTTACCTGCCTCTCTGCACCGAGCCCATCCGCAAGCGAGAAACGCCGCAGATGGATATCGTAGTTGCCGTTGTAGCAGTCCCACGCGATCCAGACGGCTCCGCCGCCCGTGGCTACCGACGGCTCCCAGTTGTTCGCGGCGCTGTTGGTGACCGCGAGGGTTCTTGACCAGCGACCGCCTTGCAGATATTTCAGCTTGACCTGAGAGTAACGGTCTTCCAGGGCCTGCCACACGACGTAGATGGTGCCGTCGGATCCTCGCGCGATGTGCGGCTCGATATCAGGCAGGGGATTGTCGGTCAAGCGATGTAGCTCACCCCATTCGTTGTCCTCCCAAGCCATGGCGTAGATATCCCAGTTGCCGTTGCCGCCGTCGGCCAACTGTTGTGACCAGATCACCCACGGGCTGCCGCCGCTATCAGTCGCAATCTGGGGGCGCCACAAATCTTCCGTGGCGCGGCCGACGGGAATGAGCCGCGTCCATTTTCCATCCTGGTAGCGCCGGAGGTTGAGCTCTTCGCGGCGGTCGTGATAGCTATACCAAGTCGTCCACAGGGTTCCGTCCTCCGCAGCGGTGATCGCAGGCGAATCATGCTGCCGCAACTCGGTGCCCGACAAGTCGGTCACCGGCGGAATGCGCGCGACCGTGGCGCGCCCGCCGAGTTGCTCCTGCCAAACACCGAATTCCATCGCCATCGGAGCAAAGCTGAACTTGCCCTGCTCTGTAGTAACCGCCACACGTGTGCCCGAGGTTCCCTTGCCTCGAACCAGTAACCCTTTCGGAAGTACAGCTTGTCTTACCGCGGGTCTGCCGCGCCCCGCCAACGAAGAGCCTTCGAGAATCCTGACCCTTTGGGTCCGAAGTGTCCATCCACCCTGAGGTAGCACGCGATCCGGAGACTCGAAACGGTACCCCTCAATGTCGAAGACTTCTCCGCCTTGCACCGACAGGGCGCCATTCCAGGAAACAGGCTGCCTTGCACCGACCCCCAAAAGGATCAGCACTTGCCACAGATCCTGCTCCGGCGTCCCCCCTGGGTGCCAGGAAAACCGAGCCTGGTAGTCGAGGTCTTCCGTAGCGCGTTCCGTGAGGACATCCCGGCCACCGGCTTGCTGGGCAATCGCTGCCGTTGGGGACAAGCCGTTGAACCAAACGCCCAGCAGCGCCAAGAAACTCAACGGCGACAAAGGAAAAGCAAGCTTTTTCATTCTCGACCAGGACTTCCATTCTCGTCTTGGCACGGCGCCAGTGTACACCCGCGTTGCCCCGAATACTACTTCTGTTCGCGCTGAAACCTGCACATCACCTCCATTGGCATGTGCCAGGGCTCTTCCATCCATTCGCAGACGTTGATTGGGTGGAATGAACGGCGGCCAGTGCCAAGTCCAGGTGTAAGGCAATGGCCGGGTTCTACACTGTGAGAATCACCCGCCGGAACGGTGCGGGGTAGGCGAGGCGAGTTTCGAGGAGCAGTATGGCTATTCCCGCGACGGCAGCGGTCAAACCCGAACTGATTTTCCAGGGTTGCTTCTTCACCAAACATGAGGCAGGGAGCGCTCGGATTGGCTTTGGACCCGGTCGGGAATCTCTCATTTACCGGCTCCATTGCAAAATTCGAACCGGTGGAGTTGGGTGGCTTCCGAAAATCGCCGTCGGACGAAGGTCAGAGCATTCCACCGACCCGAGCCATTTCACCCGGCGGCGTCTTCACGACCTTCGGCGGTGCCTTTGCGGAGAAAGGAATGTTCGCCCCGATGACTGCCGATGGCTTCGTTGACAGGCGATTCTTCCCGAAGGAATTTGCTGAATGGTCTTCACGCCCCCTGGCGGACATTCACCCACGTGTGAACATGGGGTGCTCCCCGAAAGTACCAGAGCATCGTCGGACTCTCCAACTGCCAGACGTCCCAAACTCCATCACTGCCGATATCCATGTTCTTGTAGAAGGACATCGACAGGGCCGGAATGCCTCCCGCGTCGCGAATCAGTTTCATGACCTCTTCGCGGTCTTCATTTCGGAACGGCAAGAGCAGATCGGCGAGCACGGCGTCGACAAGCCCCTTTTGGTCCCGTGAGAGCTCGCTCAGTGGAATGCCCGGAACCTCGCCCCGCTTGTTGAGCGCGATCGTTGTGGTGGCTTGCTCCGGCCTGGGGTCACCCAGCAGAGCCATCTGTCTCTGTTTCCCATCGAGAGCCTGATAGACCTCATTGGCTCGCTTGGCCTGATACCAATAGACATTGTCGGGGTGATGGGGTTGCTCATTGAAACTGTTCGCGGCGTGTCCATACAAGATCGGCCCCCCGAAAGCCGCGCCTTCGACCGAGTCACCATCACAACGGGCCGTACAGTGCCGCCCCGTGAGGACGAATTCAAACCGCCCGCTACCCGGCTCTCCGAAAAGCGCGATCGAGTAATTTTTCAGGCCTCCGGCGTCCTCCCGGATGTGATACTCGACCTTGTCGTAAAAGTCGGGGTTGTGGAGGCCGCGAAAGATGTCCCGAATCATCGCCTGCTGGTCGGCCGTATAAAAGTCGCCGATGCGATGCGGCGTGATGTGCCAGTTGTTGTCGATTTTGGAGCGCAGAGGGTGATCGAAGGGAAACGTCACCTTGCTCCTCTGGTCCGCGGACAGGCTGTCATAGAGTTGCGAGACGATGGTTTCCGATGAGGCGGACGGTGTCCCAGCCACACCGGTTGCCAGCGCCAATGCGCCAAGTCCCGTGGTCTGCACGAATTGTCGGCGGTTCGTCCGCCCGGATTGATCGTTAGGCATGGCGCCCTCCCTTGACTAGACGCTTTATCGCACGAACGTCATGCCGCGTCAAGCTCATGCTGACGATTCGGGGACCCTTCAACTTTTTCCGATCCTCGGCGAGGGGAGGGCGAACCGTTCGGATCTTGGATCGGTCGAGAGGCTCAACGAACACTATCGCTTACAATGGGCGTTGCATCGAATATGCCCCTGGTGATCAACGGAGAACGTATCGAAGAAGACGAGATCGCCCGCGAGGCTCAATCCCTGCAGCGGAGCTTCGAGCAGATGCCACCGGAAGTCCGCGAAACCCGGGGACTCGATGCGGCGCAGTTCGAGCGGAATCTGTTGGACTGGTCGAAAGAGAATGTCATCGAGCGGGTCCTTCTGCGTCAGGAAGCCGACAAGGACACGGAGCCGGTTCCGCCCGAGGAGATCGACGCGGTTCTGGAGCAGATCAAGAAACGCCACGGAGGCAGCCAGCAGTTCAGCCTGAGCCGCGATGAGAATGAAATCCGACAGGACATCGAAACACGGGTGCGACTTGACCGCCTGATCGGCAAGGTCACGAAAAACGTGAAGCCGCCCAGGAACAAGGAAGTGGCCGACTTCTACCGCAAGAACAAGAACGACTTCGCCTTGCCCGAGCAGGTGCGAGCAGCCCACATCGTCAAGAACGTCGATGACAAAACCGACGAGGCGACGGCGCGCGAGGCGATCCGCAAGGCCGAGGAAGAGATCGAGCGGGGCATGCCTTTCGAGGAGGTCGCCGACCGTCACTCGGACTGTCCCGGCAACGGCGGCGACCTGGGCTACTTCACCCGTGGCCAAATGGTGGACGAGTTCGACGAAGTGGTCTTCAACATGGAGCCCGGCAGCCGCAGCACCGTCTTCCGTACCCCGTTCGGATTCCACATCGCCAAGCTGCATGACAAGAAACCCGCGCAGACGCGCAACTTGCAAGAAGCCGGAGAAGACATCAAGGAAGAACTACTGCGCCGCAAGCGGACGAAAGCCGTGGAGGATTTTGTCGATCGCCTCAAGGCCCGGGCGGCCATTCAGGAGATTGTCGCCGCGCAGGCGACCAACTTCGCGATCAAGTGATGATCAGCCGATTGCCGATTCACCCGCGGAGCAGCGAGCCGGCCCCGTGTTGCGTGCCGAGCAAGGAACGCGCCGAGCGGCTGGCCGAATCACACTATCTGACCGAGAGGCGTCCACGAGTCACGAAGGGTTCGACCGAGGACATGGTCAAGCTCGAAAGCGTCTGCTTCCAGATGGGCACCGAAACCGAGGACGGGTTCCCAGCCGACGGGGAAGGGCCGATCCGTGAGGTCACTCTCGACGGTTTCTGGATCGACAAGTACCCAGTGACGAACGAGCAGTTCAGGGAGTTCGCTGAAGCGGCCTCGTACAAAACGGAAGCGGAGCTCTTCGGATGGTCTTTCGTGTTCCACAACCAGTTACCGCGCGACCGCTACGGAGAACTAGTCGACGACACGGTCGCCGGTCATGAGTGGTGGTGCAAGGTGAACGGAGCGGATTGGGCGCATCCCGAGGGACCGGACTCGAACGTCGACGGGCGTCCGCACCACCCCGTGACGCACATCTCCTGGAACGACGCGCTCGCTTATTCCAATTGGGTGGGCAAGCGCCTGCCAACCGAGGCCGAGTGGGAAGCTGCGGCGCGCGGCGGCTTGGAGCAGAAGATCTATGCCTGGGGTGATGAACTCACGCCCGACGGCAAGCATATGTGCAACATCTGGCAGGGCGAGTTCCCCGTCAAAGACATCGCTGAAGACGGGTACGCCGGCCCTTGTCCGGTAGACGCCTTCCCCGCCAACGGGTTGGGCCTCTACTCGGTGGCCGGCAACGTCTGGGAGTGGTGTCAGGACTGGTTTCACCCCAGCTATCACGTCTTCGCAAGTGCATTGAATCCCGTAGGGCCGGCGAGCGGCTCGTCTCGTGTGATGCGAGGCGGATCGTTCTTGTGCCACCAATCGTATTGCAATCGCTACCGCGTGGCCGCACGCACGTCGAACACGCCGGACAGCTCCACCATCAACCTCGGATTTCGCGGCGTTCGTGACCTGTGAGATGGCTGCAACGCCGGGTGCTTGTTGTCGGCTTTCATCCGATCAGCTCTCGGAAAACCCTTTTCATCATCCGTGAAGCTATTCCCGCGCCAACCTGACGCTCGCGCTTGACCCTTCGTGAGCGGACACGCAACATAAAATTGGGCATGGGACGGTTCCTCATTCTCCTGCTGACGCTCGGCGCATTTCCGCCCACCTCTCTCAGCGAAACTGCGGCCGAGCAACTCCAAGCCATCCAGAATCTCGGTCTCGATCCGCAACAGTGCTTTCGCGTTCGCGATGTCTTTCTCGAACGCGAAGACATAAAGCTCTATTTCGTCGACGGCTACCTGATCTTTGCTGAGCCTCTGAGGGGACGCACATCCGCCGCTCTCTTCGTGGCTCTCGAACCGACCGACAAGGGCGAGATCTTGCTCATACCGCCGAATGCGCGCGAGCGGCAATCGTTGGTCCGCTTCACTTCCGAGCCGGCGCTGCATCAAAGATTTCGGACGGCGATGATGTTTTTCACCGATGACAGCGCGGGAGTGCTCCGCGCTTCTATAGAGGAAAGCGTGGGGTCGCGGCTCGACACGAAAGCGGGAACGGACCTGGCCCGCAAGTGGACGTACCCGATGCACAACGTGCTGGAGGGCCTGTCGCTGCGCATGCTCTTCGACACGTTCTCGAACCTTCCTCTCAACGAAGGTTTTTTCGCGGCAGCCATCGGAGGTGGACCGGTTGGACGTTTCGACGTTGTGGTCGACCCGCGAAACCAAGATCAGGTGACGATGGGACAGACGGTTTGGCGTGATGGGCAGCGCTTCTACGAGGTATGGTCAAGATTTCCGGGACGACGTTTTCGCTCGGGCCGGCGGAAGCCGATTCCGCATCGTGGTCATCTCGAAAACTACCGCATCGAAGCTCGTCTAGGAGCGGACCTCGAGATGCAGGTTTCCGCGAGCGCCAATTTTTTCACCGAAGGCTCGACTCAGCGAATCGTCGCGTTCGAGCTCTCCGAGCGACTCCGTCTGCAAAAGGTACTGATTGACGACATCGAGGCGGAATTCATTCAGTTCAGCGAGCCGAATTCGAGCGGCGTCGCTCGCCGCCACAACGATCTGATTGCGATTGTGCTGCCCGGCCCTGCCGAAAGCGAGTCGAGGCGCCTCGTCGAGTTCCACTACACGGGCAAGGTCGTGAGTGACGCGGGCAACGGCGTTTACTACGTCGGGAGCCGAGGCTCCTGGTATCCGCGGCGGGAGAATCCTTTCACCCATTTCGAGATGATATTCCACTATCCGGATCAACTCGACCTCGTAGCGACCGGGGATCGGGTGGACACTTCGACGTCCGACGGAATTCGGACATCGGTTTTCCGGACGACTTCTCCGATCAAACTGGCCGGTTTCAACCTCGGGACGTATGCCCGCGCGCATCACGATATCGGCGATTACCGAGTGGAAGTCTGCGCCAACAAGCAGGTAGAGGAGAATCTGCAGCCGAGGACGAGGCCCCCGATCATCTGGTCTCCTTTCCCAGCGGGCTCACGCGGCGCATCGCGCAGAGGGACGCAAGGCACCCTGCCGACGATCGTCACTCCGACGCCGCTCGAGGGAATGCCAAGCCTGGTGTCGCGCCTGGAATACGTGGCTTCCGACAGCGCAAAAGCGTTCTCTTACTTTCTCGATCGCTTCGGGCCGCCGGCTTCGTCGAAGATCGTCATCTCGCCCATTCCGGGAAGCATCGGACAAGGGCTCCCCGGGCTGGTCTACGCCTCGACGCTGAGCTATTTTCGTCCATCTGATCCGCCGTTGGCACGCCGTTCCCCAGACGAGCAACTCTTCTATTCCGAACTGCTGCGCAGCCATGAGATCTCTCACCAGTGGTGGGGCAACGTCGTCGCGCCTGAGTCCGAGCACGACAAATGGCTCATGGAAGCGCTGGCGACCTATTCTTCGCTACTCCTGCTCGAAAAGCGGCGCGGGCGGGCAGCAGTCGACCGCGTGCTGGCGACGTATCAAACTAACCTGCTGGCACGCGACTCCGATGGAGAGACGATCGAGAACACGGGCGCCATCGTGCTCGGTGACCGCCTGCGGTCGTCACGAGCCCCCGAGGCCATGCGCATCATCGTTTACGAGAAAGGCGCCTGGATCATGCATATGTTGCGTGGGGTCATGGGCGACTCCAACTTTTTCGCCTTCCTGCGATCGCTCTGCGAAAAGTATCGGTTCCGATCGATCGACACCGAGAGCTTCCGAACTCTGGCCGCAAAGTTTCTTCCGGAGGATAGCCCTGACCGCGATCTTCAAGACTTCTTTGACCAGTGGGTATACAGCACCGGTATCCCCACCCTCCATGTGGATTTCGAGACGAAAAGCGCCGACAGGAAGTTTCACGTGACGGGACGGCTGCGTCAAGAAGCCATTGCCGATTCTTCCAGCCTGATCGTGGCGCTTCAGGCACACTCGGCCGAAGGTCCGGGAGACGAGCGCCTGGTTATTACTGAAGGCGCTGTTACGGAGTTCGAGTTCACGACTCCGAAGAAACCTACCGAGATCAGGATCGACCCTCGAAGATTTATCTTGATGAACCGGTAGTGCGCCGCGTTTGGCGCGGGGACGGCTGATTCATCCACCCTTTTCAGGGAGAAACAGCTCTTCATGGCATTTCGGCTGGCGTCGTCATACGAACCCCGCGGAGATCAGGGTGCGGCCATCGAGCAGCTCATCAGGGGAGCCAACGACGGTGAACCGCACCAAGTCCTGTTAGGCGTCACGGGATCAGGCAAGACCTACACCATGGCGAAGGTGATCGAGGGCACGCAGCGGCCCACGCTCGTCATGGCCCACAACAAGACACTGGCGGCACAGCTCTATCACGAGTTTCGGAACTTCTTTCCCGAAAACGCCGTCGAGTACTTCGTCAGCTACTACGACTACTATCAGCCCGAAGCCTACCTGCCCGCCTCGCAAACCTACATCGAGAAGGAAGCTACGATCAACGACGAATTGGACAAACTGCGACTCTCAGCGACGCGGTCATTGTTCGAGCGGCGCGACTGTCTGATCGTTGCGAGCGTGAGTTGCATCTACGGTCTCGGATCACCGGACGCTTACTATGGCATGCTTTTGATGCTCGAAAAGGACGCGCAAATCTCACGTGAAGAGATTACCCGCCAGTTAGTCAAGATCCTCTATCAACGGCGCGACGGCGAGTTCAAGCGCGGCACATTCCGTGTCATCGGCGACGTTATCGAGGTCTTTCCGACCTACGACGACTATGCCTACCGCATCGAGCTGTGGGGTGACGAAATCGAGAGCCTGTCACAGATCGATCCGCTATTCGGCCAAGTGCGGCAGACCTTCCTGCGCGTGCCTATCTACCCCGCAAGTCATTACGTCATGTCGGACGACACGAAGAAGGGAGCGATCGAGAACATCCTGGCGGAGTTGAACGAATGGAGCGCTGAACAACACAGGATCGGCAAACCGCTCGAGGCGCAACGGCTGTCACAGCGCACGTTGTTCGATATCGAAATGATTCGCGAAGTGGGCTACTGCCACGGGATCGAGAACTACTCCCGGCACTTCTCGGGCCGACAGCCCGGTGAACCGCCGCCGACTCTGTTGGACTATCTCCCCCAGGACGCCATGGTCTTCATCGACGAAAGTCACCGGACCGTCCCCCAGGTCCGTGGCATGTATCATGGCGACCGTTCCCGAAAGACCGTACTGGTCGAGCACGGGTTTCGGCTGCCCAGTGCATTGGACAACCGTCCGTTGACCTTCGATGAGTTCGAGTTACGTGTTAATCAAGTCGTATATGTTTCGGCAACCCCCGGCCCCTACGATCTGACGAAGTCGGCGGGCGTCGTCGTCGAGCAGATTATTCGACCTACCGGCCTCATCGATCCCGAAGTTGAGGTACGGCCCGTCAAGAGTCAGGTCGACGATCTGCTGGCCGAGATAAGAAACCGCGCGGAGAAAAACGAGAGGGTCCTCGTTACGACACTCACCAAACGCATGGCGGAGGATCTCTCGGAGTATTATCACGAGGCCGGTGTTCGGTGCCGCTATCTGCATTCCGAGATCGACACTCTTGAAAGGGTCAAGCATCTGCGGGATCTGCGCCGGGGAGAATACGACGTCCTGATTGGCGTCAACCTGCTGCGGGAAGGTCTCGACCTACCCGAGGTATCGCTTGTCGCGATTCTCGACGCCGACAAGGAGGGATTCCTGCGGTCGGCAGGTTCGCTGATCCAGACCATCGGGCGGGCCGCGCGAAACGTTCATGGCAAGGCGATTCTTTACGCCGATCACACGACCGACAGCATGAAGCAGGCGATCGACGAAACCGAGCGTCGCCGCGCGCTCCAGCGGCAGTACAACGACGCCCACAACATTACGCCACAGACCATCTCGAAACCTGTGGACATGAGCCTGGCACACATCGTCGAGGCGGACTACCATACGGTACCCTCCGAGGAGGACACCGCCCGGATACCCGAATCCGCACAGGAGATGGAGAAGCTGCTCGAGAAGCTCGACAAGCAGATGAAAGAGGCCGCCAAGGTATTCGAGTTCGAGAAAGCAGCGAAGATCCGCGATCGAATCAAGGCGCTGAAAACAAGGAAACTATTGTGAACCGTGGACGCCAACAGTTGATTCGACCTGGTTCGATCGGACGGAACAGGGCCGGAAGAGCCTTGATCCAGCGAACTCTTCCGTATACAGTGCTCATTGGGAGCGGTGCTCTCAGCCAAACCACCAAAAGACCTTGTGGCCGGCTTTGCCGAGCGGCCCCGGTAAGGAGGTTCAGCGGCTTGTCCATGATCGGTAAGATCCTTCAGCTTGGGACGTTGATCATCGCTATTCCCAGCATCGGCGGCGCCGAGGCGGCCGAGCGACTCGAACTGAATACCGTCACCGCGGCGCAGTTGCGGGCGCTACCGGGGATCGGGCCCGAACGGGCCGAGATGATCCTGCGCGTACGTAATAAAAGCGGTCCGTTCAGGTCCATCGAGGAGCTAATCGCGATTCCCCGACTCACCCGCCGCCAGTTCGAGCGGCTCAAGAAAAAACTCTTCGTTGATCAAGAGAGGCTTGAACCGCTACGCCCAAGTCCACCTGCCCCAGTGCGCTCCGGCTAGAGAGCCGGGCGCGTAAACGACTCGGATTCAAGTGCTTCCGGCGAAATGCGAATCGAGTGGATCGCCCCTTTGAACCAGAACACGCGGTTCAATCGGACACCGATCGAGGTCCTTCCTCCCTCGAGGGGCGTAAAGGGAATCTCCGCCGACAGCTCCAGTTTGCCGTCAACATAGTTTTCAAGCCGACCGTCGTCGACGACATAGGCAAGGTGATACCAGCGATCAGCCGGGTGCAGCAACTCTGGATCGATCAGGGCCTTGTTGGCATCCCCCTTCTGAACAAAGCTGTCCAGATACCACCGGCCCTCCTCGGTGACGCGTGTTTCCAGCAGCACTCGCTCACCATCCGCAAAGCCGAAATGCAGAAAGCGCTGCTCCGGCGGCCCGTCAGAGGCGGGTAGGAACACCACTTCGAGGGTGAATGTGCGCAGACCTTGCAGCGGGTTGCTGTCGAGAAAGAACGCGTCGTCCTCACCATCGAAAAGGACCGCCGGGCCGGCAGGGCTGTCCGTGAGAACCGGTTCGCTCGACATCGAGAGACCTCCGAAAGGTGTCTCGAGAAAGTCCTTCAACACCCAGCTCACCGGCTCGGGATCAGCAACCGTCTCCGGCTCAGGAACGGAGCCGCAGGCCCATGACAGGGCCGCAATCCCCAAGGCGCTGCCAAATTTCCAAACAGAAGTTGACAGGGAACCGCATCGGCGGCGTCTGGTCGTGGATCTCATGGCGGACTATTCTAACCGTTGACGATCTCGATGATCTGAGGTGTTTGTGAAAACCCCGCGGCTTTTCAACGCGCGACCATCGTGTCCTCGACCACCTTTTCGACGGCTTGCAAAAGCTCGCGGGGACTTCGGATGCGGAACTGCGAACCACCCCACCCCCTGACGGCTTTGCCCAAAGTGGTATTCCACGGATGCCAGGCAAAATTGAAGTAGAAGACCGGCGCGCGCGGCGGGTCGAGTTGCGTAACGCGCGCCTTGGGAATCTTTTTACCTTCCCAATGCTCGTAGCCAATAAAAACGATCGCATCCGCACGGTCATCGTTCCGTAACTCATCGGACAGCAGCTCTTCGATAAAGTTCGACTCGCTGTCCCGGGTCAGGTCACGGAAGTCCACGGTTGCCGGAGCCAGTTGTCGTACCGCGCTGCCCATCGCCTGAAAGTCGAAGTCATCGCCATAGTCTGAGCGGTAGAGGATTTTCTGATCCTCCTGGCTGTATGCAACCAGAGCAAATTCGCCGAATTCCGGCCGCCGAAACAGATTGCGTATCACGGCCACCATCGGCGCGATCAGCCAGGGGCGCACGGTGGCCCGCCGCCTCGACCCCGTATCCAGATTGAGGAACACCTTGAGATGCAAATCGCCTCCAGCCAGCGATCGATCGACAGGTTCTTCCTGGCGGAACAGATATGTCCGAGCTGGTCTGATTTCTCCTGGTTCCAGAGCCAAAGGAACGTCGCGGTCCCGCCGCCCTCGCTTGGCCTCGACATCCCAAGCCACGGAGCAATAGCGCCCGAACCGCTCGGTCAGATGCCAAGTCGCGCGATATGACCCCTCCCCCACGGCAAATGATCCACTCATTTCCACAGTTCCCTTGACGGTCTCCGGCACGGCCCCGGTCTCGACGAACTGCTCGATCGTCACCGGTTGGGCGCTCTCGGGGGATATCGGCTCAACGACAAGCTGCATCCTCCAGACGGTCTCCGGCCCGATCAACTCCTTGAAGGGAATCTCAACCCAGTAGCCGGTATGCAATCGGAACTCCAGGTCCAGGCGCGGCTTGAATTTCTTGACCTTGCAAGAAAGCTGCTTGGTTCGGACGAAGGTGAGGCCGGGCCGCTGCTCCAGTTCGCGA
The DNA here is from genome assembly GCA_026713545.1 of Bryobacterales bacterium. Classification (GTDB taxonomy): domain Bacteria; phylum Acidobacteriota; class Terriglobia; order Bryobacterales; family UBA6623; genus JAPPLB01. Next base: position 8,024 of record JAPOOG010000079.1, on the reverse strand, counting down.
ATCAACATCGCGTTGCCGGCTTGTCCGAGTACCGCCGTTGCGCCAAGGCAAAACACGAGAGCCAGACGCATCAACCGGGCAACAGCCACTCCTTGAGCGGTCGGATGCTCCGGCTCACTCTTCTCCTTACAATGCGAGACAAGGAGCCTGATAAGGCCGTCAGGACGAGGCGAGAGCGGCTTTGCACGTGAAGGCGCGCCTGATAGCAGATCAAGCACGGCAAGCAAGCGCAACGAAGTCATGACGTTTGTGTGAGAGAGGTCGGTGATTCTTGACTAGTGACCCTATACCCCTCCCCTTCCGAAAACGCTGGTCATTGGAGACTGCCAACTAATGTCAAATAGCCTTATGGCGCGCTTCGACCATCAACGAAGGGGAAGCAGGATGGTCTCGATCTTTGAGAACAAATCATTGCGGGGGGTTCCCGACGAGTACGGACAGCACCTCACGAAACCGTCCTATAGACGACCGCGCCGCCGTTGCGTTTCATCCTGGTCGCGTTGGGCCGAATTCATGCCCGACGACGGTTGGGCAGCCGCGATTCCGGATCCCAGATGATCTCGCACTCAGGAAGCACGGCCTTGAGTCGCTCGTGACCCTCCTCGGTAATGAGCGTGTGATAAACATTGAGAAGCTCAAGTCGCTTAAACCGCCCCAACAGCCGCACGCCACGATTGGTTACATAGGTATTATCGAGGTTCAGGACACGAAGTTCCGCGAGCGCTTCCAGATGACACAGCCCGTCGTCGGTGACATCGGTGTGCTCGAGATTCAACTGCTTCAACCGGGTTAGCTCCCCGACGATTTCCAGGCCGGCGTCAGTGACGCGAGTACGTAGGAGGTCCAGTCCTTCCAACTTCGTCAGATCGCTGAGGTGGGTTAGTCCGTCATCGGTGAACCGCCCGTACTTTAGCGACAAGCTTCGCAGGTTCGTCAGCGACTTCAGGCTAGCCATCCCCTCGTCACCGATGTCGACGCTTGTCAAGTCCAGTCGTTCAAGACCTTTCAGCTTCTCCAGATGACGCATGCCTTGGTTGGTAACATCGGTGTATGCGATACCCAGGTCTTCAAGCCAGGTCACCTGGCTCAACAACGCCAGCCCGTGGTCATTAATCGGCGAGCCGTTCAACGTCAGGCTGCGCAGTGCGGTCGAATGCAATAGATGGGAAAGTCCCTCTCCCTCGACATAGGTGTTCCGCAGCGACAGTTTTTTCAGGTTCGTCAAACCCGCGAGATGACGCAGCCCCTGATCGGAAACGGTCGTGTTGTCGAGACGCAGCTCGCGCAAGCCCCGCAACTCGGCCACGTACTGAAGGCCAAGGTCACCCACCTCCGTCGCTCCCAGATCGAGTTTCCGTAAATCCGGAAGATTCTTCAGATGAGCCAACTCCGTGTCGATCATGGCCGTCGACAGCAGTGAGAGAGAAACCAGTCTACCTGCTTGAAGGGAGGCTTCCCCGCCCCACTTCCGAGCCCAAGCAGCCACCGACTCGTCGTCGCCGGCCACGGGAGGTTCCGGATTCTGACTGAGTCGCGGCGGCCGGAGTGAAACGTCAAGGAAGACGACTCGGGCACTCGGCAACGCCGCCCGCAGCCGCTCTACGCCCGCTTGCGTAACCCGCGTGTAGCGCAAATCGATTTCGCGAAGGCTGGTCAACCCGTGCAGCTTCGCCAGACCCGCATTGCTGATCTTCGTTCGATAGAGATTCAACTCCTCGATCGCCGTAAGTCCCTGCAAGTAGTCGAGCCCCACGTCGGTCAGTCCCGTCCCCATCAGATTGAGCTTGCGCAAACCCCTGAGACTGCGCAGATTCACGAGCCCCGGGTCGCTGAGATTCGTCCCATGCAGGTCGAGCTCGATCAATCCCGAGAGGTCAGCCAGCGCGGCTGCTCCTTCATCCGTAATGAATGTATCGCCCAGGCGTAGCCGTCTGAGCGTCCTCAGATCGGCGATCGCGCTCAGCCCCTCGTCATCGAACTGCGAAAGGGTGACATCCAATGACTCCAGCCGTCGAAAGGGCGCCAAAGCATGACCCTTCACTGCCGTCTGCCGAAGAACCAACTCCCGCAAGTCCGTCAGTTCGCTGATTGCTTCCAGACCCTCATCCTTGAATCGGATGGTGTCCAGAAAGTGGTAGCTGAAAGTCAGCTTTTGCAGCGTATGGATGCCGGAAAGATGTCCCAATTCGCGGCTGAGTTGCTTGCCGCCGTCGGCATTCCTGTTCCAGATGGGCCCGGGAAGATGGAGTGCCTTCAGCCGCGACAGCCCTTTGAGACGCGCCAAGTCCTCCGGAACGACATTCGTTCCAACGAGATCAATTCCGGTCAACCAGACACCGGCCAGCGGGCGGCTGTCGGTGTTCCGAACCCAACCTGACGAGCTTTCCATCTCGACCCCGCCACCCATCGCCAGAGCCCACTCGGCGATGCGTCGGTCAACCTCAGCCGCACCGGAAACACTCGACGAAAGCAAGGTTGCCAACGCTGGAACCAGTAGCCGGTATACGCGATCTGCGAGAAAACCCGTCACCAGAAACCTGCCGGAATTGTATCAGGCCCCCCAGTTCACCCTCCCAAATGACTCCCGGCGTTTTGTCGTGGCGAGCGGCATCCGGCAGGTTATCGTTCACGCTATCCGGGGCTGAGCCGTATACGGAGCAATGAATTTTGAGAACGCGGCCAAGAGTTCCAGAAGCAAAAAAGAGAGGACCCGCACAATAAAATGGCCCCTGCGGAAACCGGGACGTAGGACCACCGCGAGACGATGTCGCATTGAGTTTCGCGGAGTTTAACCGAGGACTCATCCCGAGCGCATCATCTCGTCCCAGGTCACAGTGCGACCGGTGTCCATCGCCATTCGCCCCATAATGGCGGTGAGCGTGCTTTCCGCTCCGCGAATGCCGACATTTTCGGTTTTGCCCTCGACGATACGCTTCACGAACGCCTCCATCGAGTCGTGATCGATGTGACGCGGGGCATCCTGATGAAGCACGTCGCCCCGGTCGCGATAGTGCTTCCAGTAACCCCGGGCCGTCTCGACCATTGATTCAGAGCCCCAAACACGTTCATGAACCTCGCGGTAGAAGAGGGGCATGATGTGAGACCCTACCAGTGTCGCTCGGATGTTGTCGGGATATTCAAAAACGACGGAGATATGATCTCCCATATCGCCCGCTTTCTTGATCGTACGTCCGCCTCCGGCTACCGCCTTGATCGGGTGCCTGTCGCCAAGGGACCAGTTGAGAACATCGATCGAGTGACAATAGGTTTCGACAACGATGTCCCCGTAGAGGTCGCGCCACCACTTCCATTCACGAACTTTGTCGTGGAGTGTTACGGGGCGTTCTCGCAGGGGCTCGTTGCCGGTGACGGTGCCTTTCAGAAAGTGGGCTTCAGCCTGCTGGATCTTGCCGAGCCCGCCCGAGTCGATCACTTTGCGGGCTTGCTTATACGTCCAGCCGTAGCGCTGCTGGAACCCGAACGTGACGTTGAGTCCAGGTTTGGCCGAGTCGGAGGCCTTCATGACCCGCTTGCAGGCCGCGACGTCGACGCCGGCCGGCTTCTCCACGTAGACGTGCTTGCCGGCTCTGACGGCCGCCTCCAAATGCTCGGCATGCAGAAACACCGGCGTTGCGATGATGACGGCGTCGATTTCGTCGCTCGCGAGCATCTCGTTGTAGTCCAGGTAGGTTTTCGGGTTCTCGATCGGGATACGCTGCTTGGCCTTTGCGATCTGTTCCTCAAAGAGGTCGCATAACGCGACGAGCCTCGCCCCCGGAACTTTGACCAAGCGGCTCGATAGACGGCTTCCGCGTCCGCCGGAGCCGAGAAGCCCAACCCGAACCTCCGAGTTCGCGGCGCTTCCGCGAACCGCCGCAAAGGGAACCATCGCCGCTGCTCTCACAAGATTGCGCCTACTGACATGTGCTTTTCTGTTTTTCATCGCCAAGTGTCCATCCAAGAGGTTTCAAGCTGATCGTGTCCTGATGCATCCGCCGAGTCTCACGTGCGCCGGACTACTCCGATGGTGGCAGAAGTGCCTTGCATCGGGCAACGATCGCATCATCCACAAGCAGACCGCCGCTGACCGGAATGCAGCCTGACGTTCTGAGTCGCGAGTGGCGTCTCGGAAAGCGGCTCCGGAATCGCTGGCCTATGACGTCAAGATCGGGCACGCTGCTTTACGTTAGAATCTCGCGCACAACGCGTCCGTGAACATCGGTCAGGCGCTGTTCGCGGCCTCCAAAACGATAGACGAGTTTTTCGTGGTCGAGGCCCAGGAGATGCAGAATGGTGGCGTGCAGATCATGGATCGTCACGGGATCAGCGGCCACCTGATCGCCCAACTCGTCCGTTTCACCGTAAGTCACGCCCCCCTTGACACCACCACCGGCCATCCAGATCGTGAAACAGAAGGGATGATGGTCGCGTCCGTCGCCGTTACCGGTGTCGGGCGTGCGTCCAAACTCACCCGACCAGACAAGGAGCGTTTGATCAAAGAGACCTCTCGACTTCAAGTCCTGGATCAAACCCGCGATGGGCTGGTCGGTGACGAAAGCATTTTTTTCATGGTCCTTCTTCAGGTTGCCGTGTTGATCCCAGGTGCCGTTCATGCCGAACAAGTTCGGACAGGTCACTTCCACGAATCGCACGCCCGCCTCGACGAGCTTCCGTGCGCGCAGACACTGTAACCCATACAGCCGCTTCGGCTTATCCTCGGAATCGAGTCCGTACAGCCGCTTCGTCGCCTCCGATTCCTTGGAGAGGTCCAACACATCCGGCACCAACGACTGCATGCGATACGCCATCTCATAGTTGGCAATTGCGGATTCCACGGTATCGCCGCTCGTGCTTTGCTGGAAGTCCCGGTCCTGCTGCAGCAAGGCGTCGAGCTTGGCTCTTTGCACGCGCCGGTCTTGATCCGCGGGAGCGATATTATCCATGGGCGGACCTTCATCCAGGATGTGAGTGGCCTGGTGCGTCGCGGGCAGAAACCCGTTCGAGAAGTTCTCGATACCACCGGGTGGGATCGACGCATCCCGCAAGAGGACGTAGCCAGGCAGGTTCTTGTTCTGGCTCCCCAGCCCGTAGTTCACCCACGAACCGAGACTCGGGAAGCCCCCGAAGTTGCGTCCGGTGTGCAGAAACACATTACCTCGCGCGTGGAGAGGGAACTCCGATTTCATCGACCTTACAATCGCCAAATCGTCTACCCAACGCGCCGTGTGGGGAAACAGCTCGCTGACGGGAGCACCGCATTGTCCGTACTGCTTGAACTCCCACAGGCATCGCAGCCACTTGCGGTCGGGACCGGCGAGGTAGTTGTCGAGCTTCGCGGGCTTGCCATCCAACTCGGCCAGTTTCGGTTTTGGATCAAAGCTCTCCATATGCGAAACACCGCCGGGCATAAAGAGAAAAATGACGTTCGTGGCTTTCGGGCTGAAGTGAGGCTGAAGCAGTCGACTGTCGGCCCTCGCTTCCGTGGCGGCCAGTGCCGAGAAAGACAGATACCCGAAGCCGTTCGAGGCCAGTCTGAGCGCGTCACGCCGCGTCATGGCCCGGACGCCGCCCGGACAACCGGCGTTGCTGAGGAGTCGGTGCTTCATCTCGATCTCATATCGCTGGCGGCAAACGAAGCCCGCACGTCATGGAATGCCCGTTACCCGGTATGCGAAACAGCACCGTCACAAAGCCGGCTGGGCCAAGCCTTCCGCTTCCCTTCACCAGTCTATTGCATATAGTGACTACTGCTCAAGCAGCTTCTGTCAGGCAGTCGAAAGACTGCCATGAGCATTAGAAATGATCGTTGGCGCTTCATCAAGCCTCAGCACGGAGAGCTCGCTTTCATCGAGGCCATCGATAAGGTCAGACACCTTCTGACTGAACAGGACCGCGAGCTTCTCTCCCATCACAAAGTTGAAGGCGTAGACAACCGTGGCCGTATCATCCTTCGCCAGTCGCCCGCACTAAGCGATTCCCTCACTGGTCACAGCAAAGCCATCAAACTCGTCTCCCACGCGCTTTCCGACAACGATTGGGCGACCGGCATCACTCTCAGGTTCACTGAAGCTCCTGTTCTCTCATCGAGCCCTTTCAAGATGCTCTACCTTCCTCCAGCTTTCGTGAGCATGACCCTGCCTCACAGCAAATCTTCACGCAACGAGTTTACCCGCTCGAACGGCAACCTCTCCCTCTCAATTCTCTCCCGCAAGAAAATCGGTTTACCTTACGGTACGTTCGCGCGACTCATCCTGCTGTACCTCACCACCCTTCGTGTAACAAGTGGAGAGCGACGTTTCCGAATCAGCGATAGCTGGCGCGACTTCCTCAAAACGATAGGCATCGCCTGGGGGAGTCGAACCAGGCGAACCGCTCAAGATCAGCTTGAGCGTCTCTGCTCATCCTCTTTTTCCATCCTTTCAACTTTCAAGTCAGACAAAACCTTCAAAGGCATGTACATCACCGATCAATGGCAACGCTCTCCCCAAGGTATTCAAATCTCTCTCAGCGAGAAGTTCTTCATTCTTTCCGGTCATTCCGTCGTTCCCCTTCAAACCAAAATCATCCACAACCTTCGTCATTCCCAGCTCGCCCTCGACCTATACTCCTGGCTCACCTACCGCACCACCAACGTCAAGCATCCGACTCTCATCGAATGGAAATCCCTCGAAGTTCAATTCGGTTCCAACTACAAGCGCACCCGCGATTTTCGCTCGAAGTTCTCTCGCGTCCTCGATGACGTACTTGAACATAAACCTATCTCTCCCGTTCTCAGTTTGCTGCCCGAAGGACTCCACATGAAACCCGCCAGCGCCGCCGACATGGAATGGGTTGAACGCATGCGGCATGTTGCCCACAAACGTAGCCTTTAACTCTCAGTCGCGTTTCTAGTGGCGTTAACCAGTCGCGTCTTTTGTGGGATACATTCGTCACACCTTTCGTGGGGTCGATTGGTCGCGCCTTTGGTGGGGTCGATCGGTCGCGCCTTTGGTGGGGTCGATCGGTCGCACCTTTGGTGGGGTCGATTGGTCGCACCTTTGCCTTTGGTGGGGTCGATTGGTCGCGCCTTTGGTGGGGTCGATCGGTCGCGCCTTTGGTGGGGTCGATCGGTCGCGCCTTTGGTGGGGTCGATCGGTCGCGCCTTTGGTGGGGTCGATCGGTCGCGCCTTAGTGGGGTCCATCGGTCGCGCTTTGTGGGGTCGATCGGTCGCGCTTTGTGGGGTCCATCGGTCGCGGTCCCCTATTTAATAAGGTTTTCCTGAAGTTAATCCTGAAGGTTGCACGCGCGCGCCTAACCGATCTGTGGAAATGTGGAGATCGTCCCACACGGCTGCGCCTTGCCGGCGCTTGAGAGTGCCTCGATTCGATGCAAGGATTTGACAGGAGGTAGTCATGAGATTCCTGCCAATCAACAAGACCGCAGCCGCCAGAGCGGTTGCTCTTGCGGTGCTGGTCCTTCTGCATGCCGCACCGTTGATGGCGGGCATGGGGCCGTGGGTCGACGCAGTCCAGACGTTGGAGGCAGCCTTCACCGGCGCCATCGCTCGCGGCCTGAGCCTGGTCGCCATCGTCATCGGCGGCTTGATGTTCGCCTTCGGGGAGGGCGGCTCGAAGCGTGCCCTGGCCGGCATCATCTTCGGCCTCGGCATGACCCTCGGCGCCGCCAACTTCATCAACTGGCTGTTCTGAAGCACCGAGACCTTCATGTCGGTTGTCTACGGAAAGCGGTCCTGGCAAGCCTGCCGGTCCCTGGCCCGCCCGCTCACAGTCCTCGGCTGTGAGCGGAGGGTCTTCATTCTGGCTGCCACCTTCGGGGCGGCCACCTTCAACGTCCTCAACTCCCTGCCGGCCGGCTTGCTGCTCTTCGTGACCGGCTACGCCATCGGCTGGTTGGGAACCCGCCGTGATCCTCACATGATGCAGGTCACTCGGGCCTCCGCCAATGCCAAAGTTCGCTATGACCCTGCGAAGCGGCCCGCGGCCGAGGCGGAGATCGAGATCGTCAGTAGCATCCCATCCACTTC
>JAPOOG010000101.1 GCA_026713545.1 Bryobacterales bacterium | reverse complement strand
AGGCCGCCGCGAAGGATGCAGTCGACGGCGTGTTCGAGACGATCGGCGAGGCCCTGGCGAATGGCGAGGAGGCACGGATCCTCGGCTTCGGCACGTTCGGCACCCGGAACCGACCTGCGCGCACCGCGCGCAACCCGCGGACAGGCGAGACGCTGTCGATCGCCGCTTCGACCGTTCCGGTGTTCAAGGCGGGCAAGACGCTGAAGGATGCCGTGGGCAGCGGAGCGTCATGAACGAGGCCTAAATCCGTTGTCGGGGGCAAGCGCTGCCTCCCGGGGTCAGGATATTGAATGCACACGGTTACGCCACGATGACCGCCGCTAGCCGTGGAATCTCCCGAAGCCCCCGCCTGACGCCATCACTTCAGTAGAAGTCGATATCCCTGAGGCGAGCGTATCGGCCGACAGGCAGATCGCGACACGGTCCATAACCTAGACGCTGTAATGATGCTTCCCGACATCCTCGCCTTCCTTCAGAAAGAGATCGAATTGATCAGATACACACTGGCCGAAATCCTGAAACGCTCGGGCAGGTTTGCCGAGTTTAAGGTGAACCCGCAAGTATTCACGGCGGCCGCTGCGAAGGAGATTCCACGCGCCCTGTACGCCCCGACGCTAGAGGGCATCAAGTACGAAAAGAACGCAGGTATTTACTGGGAACAAATCCACAATAAACAAGAGGCGGAAGACGGCATCGTCCGGTATCTTGGTAACCCCTATGAGGTACAGAACTGCGACAAGTCCCTGTTCAATGCGATCGAGTGCGAGTCTGAGGAATGCCGGACAAAGGAGAGCGAGAGGATCGCATGCGGCCGCAAGCGCTTGGATGCACTCGGAGTCGATTACGACGTAATGCTCTCGTCTTCGGAGGTAAGCATTTGATGGCTAACTTTCGTTTCGATGAGGGCAAGAACTTTGCGCAGAACTACGAGGCCTTTCTTGACGCTATTGAGGCCGACGATCCCGAGATGACTGCCATCCTGCGCGAGAATTGGGACAGTCTGGTCGCGGTTGTCCGCGCAGGAGAACGGGATTCGAAGGCGCGTGGCGAATTCAATACCAAGGTAGCGTCGGCGCTGGACGCTCATTTGGCTAAACTCGCAGACGCCAAAGGCGGTGCATAATGCCGCGCTATTTCCTTACGCGATTGGCCGTTGAGGGATTCCGTGGCGTCAACAATGAGAACGATCCGCTCGATATCAGCTTCCGACCAGATACGGTTAACTCGGTGTTTGCCGTCAACGGCATCGGGAAGAGTTCGATATTCGAAGCCCTATGCTATGCAATTCATGGGACCATCCCGAAGCTCCAGCTACTCCAGGCCCAGGAACGCCCGCAGGACTATTACAGCAACCGTTTCCATTCGAAGAACACCGCCACCATTCTTGCAGAGTTCCAGCCGGACGACGGCGCACCTCCCGTTTCCATCCGGATTGACCGCGATGCGGGCGGCAACCGGACGGTTACCAGCCCGAGCGGACATCCCGATCCTGAAGAATTCCTCGCGACGCTCAAGGCGGCGTTCGCGCTTCTTGATTACAGGACGTTCGCCCGGTTCATCGAGGAATCGCCACTGGAACGAGGCCGGGCGTTTTCGGCTCTACTGGGCCTCGCGGAATACTCCGATTGCCGTCAGGCGCTACAGGCTGCCTCGGATTCGCGCGCCCTCAACACGGACCTTGAGATCAAGGTCCTGACCACGATGGTCAGCGCGGCGCAAAAGGCAGCGCAGCGGACCCTGGTCACCCTGAGATCAAGCTACGAGAACGTCACCGGCAAGCCCCTCGAAGACATAGACAAGCTCGATGAATGCGCCGCCGAGGTTACCGCCGCACTGGGCAACGTGGACCTCTTGAAGCCCCTTTTCATGGGCAAGACCCTGGACGAGATAGACTTCGAGAATATCAAGACGGCGATCAAAACGGCTGAAGGGGGAGGGAAGCGCCGCGAACTGGAAGAGACCATGGGGTCCATTGCGGCACTTGAAGCGCTCGCCGTGCACAATCTTGCAGCCATCGCGGCCGAGCAGGAGAAGATCAGCACACTAGTTGACGAGCGGGACAAGCTACTTGCTTTGACCCGCGGCGATCTTTTCAAGCGCCTGTACGAGTCGGCCAGCGAGGTGATTTCGGAAGGCGTCTGGACGGAGGACGAGAGGTGCCCGCTCTGCGAAAACGAACTTTCGTCGTCGATCAGCGGGCATGTGACTGAGCAACTGGCCCAGTACACGGATGCGGCGGCCAAGATCGCGGAAATCAGGGATACGTGGCAGGCATCCGCGTGGAAGAAATGCCTTTCAGCCCACGAGGCGGCGGTGCCCCTCGCGGTCGAGCCGCAGAACCGGCAACTGTCCGCGCTAGATGGAGAGATTTCGGCAGGCGAAATCTCCAGGAACGATCTGGCCGCTGCCGTGAACTGGACCTCCGAACTCACGGGAACAGTCGCCGGGACGCTCAAGGCTGCGGAAGATCGCAAAGAGGAGCTAGAAAGGGAACTGCCACCCTCGCTGGTCCAGCTCACGGAGCAGGTCGAGTACGGGCGGCAGTTCAAGGACTCGCTGAAGCTCTACCGGGACAACCAGCGGGAAGAAGCAGCGCGGCAGGCGCGCCTCGATATCCGAGAGAGATGGAAGTCGTTCCTCTCAAAGGCGACGGCAGTCTTCGCTGATGCCGAGGCGGCTTTGTCGCAAGCGAGAATCAAGGGCATAGACGCAGAGTACAAGTCCATGTTCCGCGAGATCATGAAAGTTGGCGACGTGGTCCCCGACCTGCGCCGCGTGGATGATAGGGAAGACCTTCACGTCCAGCTCAGTGATTTTCACGGGCAGCGTAGGTTGTCTGCGCGGGCGCTCTTGTCGGAAAGCTACCGAAATGCCCTGGCGATTTCGGTTTTCCTGGCAGCAGCCTTGAAACATTCCGGTCCACCGCGTTTCGTTGTGTTGGATGACGTGACTTCGAGCTTTGATGCCGGGCACCAGTATTTCCTGATGGAGCTGATACGGACAAAATTACAGCAGCCGCAGAACTCCGACGGCCTGCAGTTCATCATCCTGAGTCACGACGGTTTGCTGGAAAAGTATTTCGACCGGCTTGGTAGCACACCCGGCTGGCATCACAACAAACTGCAAGGCTCACCGCCGATGGGTGCGATTTTGCATCAGGCACAAGGCGCGGATCGCCTCAAGACGATGATCACTTCGCTTCTGTCCGCAGGGCAGGTGACGCAGGCCGAGTCGCTTATTCGGCAATACCTGGAGTACAAGCTCCAGCAGATCATTCGAAGGGTCGATATCCCGGTGCCGATAGATTTCGCGATCAAGGACACGTCCCGGATGGTAAGGAACTGTCTTGACGCGATCACCTCCGCAATCGAGCTGCATAAGAAAGCAGGAACGCTCGCGCTAGGTGAGCAGCAGATTCAGGATATCGACACCTCACATGTGCCCGCGATTGTTGGCAACTGGGTCAGCCACTACGAGACGGGTTCGGGTAGCAGTCTTTCTGCTCCCGCACTTGGTGGCGTGATCACATCCATAGACGAGCTTGCAGAGTGTTTCCGGTACGATGATACGTCCGGGGGCTCGAGCGTGCGCAGATGGTACAAGGCGCTCGACAGGCGCTAGGTTTGCACACCGTGGTCTCGCAGCCCCGGCGCCAGCGCAGCAGGACCTCGACCGCCGGCGCGCCACCGCTCGACCAGATTGCGCATATCGTCGAAGTCGAGGCACAGCCGGCGGTAGACGGTGCCGAGCAGCTTCACCGCAATGTTGCCCGTCCCATAAGCACAACGCGCCGATCCGGCGGCTGTCCGCGGACCTCCTTCTCGATGACGTAGAGGGCAGCGATCCGTTCCAGCGCCTCGGCGGCGATCGCCGAGTGTTGAACGGCATTCTGTGGGTGCTTCGCACGGGGGCGCCGTGGCGTGACCTCCCGGAGCGCTACGGGCCTTATACGACCTGCTACAACCGGTTCAACCGCTGGCGCAAGAAGGGCGTCTGGGATCAGT
>JAPOOG010000103.1 GCA_026713545.1 Bryobacterales bacterium | reverse complement strand
GAGGAATCTGAAGCTGCTCGGAGAGAGTCGCCAGGACGTCACGAGGATTGACGAACCCGAGATCCACGAGGATCTTGCCTATCTTGTCGCCGCGTTCCCTTTGGAGCTCGAGCGCCTGTTCCAAATCGTCGGCGTCGAGCAGTCCTTTGCGGATCAGCAGTTCACCGAGCCGGACAGCCATCTAGGCAACCCCCGGGCCAAGCGATGTCAGCATGGTCGCCTCGGCGTTCGTTGCGACATACGCTACGCACAAACATTGATGTTTCCCGCTCTTGCGACTGCAGGCTAGAAGTAGGTCACTTCCAGATTGCTCTTCAACGTCGGCAGATCAATCCGACCGGCTTGGCGGTCGATCAGGACCTGCCGCCGGGCCTGCATGACAAGCTGCGAAGGCAGTCCCGTGACGTCTTCCCAGGAGTAGTGAAGCAGAGAGATGATCAGAGCCACCTGCTCGTTGACGGGAACCTGCGTAAGCCCCGCGCCCTCTTCTACGAGGACGGTTCTCGCACGGATCACCAGGTCTTCCACGCGCTGGCGTTTGCTGAGATTGAGCCTGGTCTTGTCTTCCTCGGTTAGCCGGCGGAATGGTCCCAGATTCGCCATCGGCACAAGACTGACCTGGAGCGTGAACACTGCTCCAAAGCCCCTCAAATATCCACCCCGTGTCACGCCCCTTAGCGGCATCGGCTTGGATCCCGTCATCGCGCTGACGTTGCTAAAGTGGTCATCGATAGACCGTTCACTCGATGTCAGTTCGCGGTGCAAAGAGTCTTCTGCGGGCGGCGGCTCGGCGAGCAGCGGGCAGCCAATGAGCGGCAACAACGCGATGGACAGCCATTTCCGATTCGGCATGATCAACGCTCCGCTGAGGCGAGTGTAAAGCCTCCGAGCAACTCGCGGCGGAGCTTCTCCTGCTCGCTGTAGACAATCCTGTAGGCTTCTTCCGACCTTCGGAAAATGTCGTCAAGCTGGGCCTCGCGGGCCTCGGATTCCTTCCGCAGTTGCTCCTCGAACACGGCGGTCAAGTCGGCAGCTTGAAGCTCACTCTGTTCCGCCGCGATCCGCCGCACCAACTGTTCAATCCGGTCCTCGTCCACTGCGGATATTGACCGGGCCGGCTCGGTAAGAGGTGTGGACGCTCCCCCTAAGGCAATGCGCCAGCCGTCGGAGTCGGCGGTGATGGTCGGCTGCACCACCCATATCCCCGCGAACAGGACCACCAGCACTGCCGCCATGCTGAAACCGAAGCGCGGGGCGGCATCCCAAAAGCCGAGCCACCAACGACGGGCGCGCGAAGGCTCAAACACCTTGTCCGAAATGAAACCGATGCGTCTTGGCATCTCTTCGTCGGGCACGCTGCGCAACGCACGTTGCGTTGTTCGAAGCCGATCCAGTTCTTCGCGTGCCTCCGCAGAAATGCTCAGAAAGGCCTCAACCTCCGCTCGCTCTTCCGAAGTCAACTCGTCGAACAGATAGTCCCTCAAGTCATGGGGCGCCTGCGACATGATTCACACCTCCCGCACCTCCACCCCTTGTGGCCGCGCCACCGGGGCCAGGACATCCTTCAAAACTTCCAGCGCCGTATACAGCCTGGATTTCACGGTCGAAGCCGGGCTTGCCACGATTTCGGCGATCTCATCGAACTTGAAACCGTAGTAGATCTTCAAGATCACGACTTCTCGCTGCTGCGGCGAGAGACATGCGAGCGCCTTCTCAATGGCCAAGCCGAGGTCGAGGTGCTGGATCCGCGTTCCCACAACCCCGACCGGCCCGCCGGTTCCGCGCTCGGGCACTTCCTCGTCGCTTTCAAAGCGGCGCTTGCGGAACAGCGAGACACTCTCGTTGTGAGCAATTCGAAACAACCATTGCGGAAACCGCGCCGGATCCTGCAAGCTCCTGAGGCTCCGATAGCCCTTCAGGAATGTCTCCTGGCACAAATCCATAGCGTCTTCCCGGTCACGCACGGCTCGCAAGAGGTAGTTGTAAACCTTTTTCTCCCAACGGGATACGAGAATGTTGAAACTGTCCACGTCGCCCTCGCGAGCGCGCAGAATCAGGTCGCGATCCTCGACCTCCCGGAAGATCAATGCCGGCTCCTACACAATTACGACGCCTCCCGGCCGGAAAAAGTCGGGCGGTCTTGAGTTATACCCCGAGCGTAATACGTGGTGATCAGCCAAGTCCTTAGACTTCAATGACTTGCTGTGAATACCCTTTTTTTCTCCGGGGCTGACGAAAAAACGGGCTTCTCGTTCGTCTAGTCTAACAGTAGAGGATAAGAATCGACGAAGTACTGCCAGTTGCTTCTCCTTGCGAACCCAAAAGAGATCGGTGGCGCGGGACATCGAGTTCCGCGCCATCGTTGCGTTCAGGGCAAGTTTTTCACCAGTCCTCCCGACTTCCACACTTGACTTGAAGCAACCCGACGGCTGACACGAGAGGCCTCCGTCGCCATGTGACCCGGCGAGCCGCAATGCCAAGGCTTTGGGGAACAGCGTGATCCCCGGACAGCAATGCCTCTTGAGCGGAAGAATGATTCAGGTCATATGTGACCGAAAACCGGCTCGGTTTCGCGGCGGGTGGGAGCAGCAGCGGACAGTCCGTCGATGATCTCCCGAATGATGCTCTGCTTGTCGTGATTCCGCAGAGACCGGCGATTCACCAGCAGCCGCGCCGTGGAATTGGGCAATACCTTCTCAATGATCTTGAGTCCGTTGGCGCGCAGCGTGCGACCTGTTTCGGTGTTATCGACGATAGCGTCGCCGTCCTCGGGCGGTTTCGATTCGGTGGCCCCGAAGGAGTGGAAGATAGCGACCGGCGACGAGCTGCGGCGCTCCACGTGCAGCCGGGCGTATGGGCTGTATAGCGAAGGCTCGAGATCGGTGTGCTGTCGGATCAGCGATGCAGTGAGGTTCAGGTACTCTGTCCAGATGCGCAGGGGATGAGTCCCCGTCGAGTCAACGAATTTATGGAAGAGGTCTGCCGTCGATTGGACGTCTTCCCACTTGCCGGGCACGGCCAAAACGATGTCAACCCGGCCAAACCCGAGATCAAGCACGTCCTCGACGTTCGACTCGCATTCGCTCTCCCGATACCAGTCGATGCCAGAGATTCCCATGTCGTAGAAACCTGCCGCAATCATGTACGGGATTTCCTGAGGCCGCAACACCTTCACGGTGAGACCTGGGATGTCAAGCTCGGGCCGGTAGCTGCGGCTACCCTCCGCGTAGCCCGTAGGGCGCATGTTGGCGCGATCGAGGAAGTCAGCCGCCTTATTCTCGAGGCTGCCCTTCGGGATGGCGAAACGGACCTGAGTCATGGGTTCACCTTACTGTAATGCTCGCGGCCTTCGAGCCGGCTTGTTCGGGATCAACGAGGATTCATCGATCGAACTCAGCCGACAGGGCGTCGGCGTCGGCGGGAACCGCTCTGGAAGAATTTCCATCACTGACGACGATCTCTGCATGCGGCTCGCCCGAGACCAGGCCGATTCGTTCCGTCCCGCGTGCCTCGCAATCCGCCGCAGTAGGTTGGATTTGCGAACCGACGGCAAGACCGACACGGCGCCCTCGAGCCCGCAGCGTTTCGGCGAGCCCGATCGTTTCCGACATGACGGAGTCGGATGCGGCAAGCAGGAATAGCTCGTAGGATCGCGGCATCGACCAGGCTCCTGCCGAACGTACTTCGTCGATCAGCGAATCGAAGCGGACGGCGCAGCCCGTCGCTTCCAGGTCGGGTCCACCGAACTCACCGATGAGGCGGTCATAGCGGCCGCCGCCGCAGTACTTTCGGATGCCGTGGGCGTTCGCAGATGCGACTTCGAAGACAGTGCTCGTGTAGAACGTGAAGCCCCGCGCAATCCCCAGGACGACTTCCGGCTCGTGTTGCCCATATTGCTCGACCCGCCGGCACACCGACAGCAGTTCATCCAGGGCGCCTGTGGCTGCGGTTCCGTCCAAGAGCGCCCGAGCCTTTTGATCGACTTCGGCCAACGGCCCCTGCAAGCGGGAGATGTCGATCAACAGGTCCGCTGCCGGTTCGGGAACCAGATCCTGTACATCCCATAGACGGCGATAGGTCGCCTCGGCTTCCCTCGGCATGATCTCCGCCAACTCCTCCATGCCGAGATTCTGCCGGGCCTCGATCTGTTCCGATCCGGAATAGTCGGACTGTGCCTGTATCGACGCCAAGTCCATGCGATCGATCTTCAACGCATCGAGCAAGAGCCGGTCGCCTGACTGCGCAAGGGCCCGGCAACGCTCACGGATGCCCATGAGCCGGTCGAGGTGACCAATGACGATGGCACGGTCCTCAGGGTCCAAGTCCTCACGCAGCAGTTGGCCAAAAATGCCGATGTTGCCGATGCGCAAGGTCCTGTCGGCGATACCGATGGCGTCGAGAAAGCGGCAGACCGCGGCAATGACTTCCGCATCCGCGTCGAATCCCGCCTCGCCGATGCACTCGATGCCGGCCTGAGTGAACTCGCGGTAACGGCCCGACCCCGGGCGACAATACCGGAAGCACGGCGCGACATAGTAGAGCTTGTGCGGCGCCGGGGCATCATCGAGCGCCCCAGAGGAGACGAGCCGGCAGACCGGGGCCGTCATTTCGGGGCGCAGAGCCAACTCTTCGTGATCGCAATGGAACGTCAGCATCGAGCTCTTGATTTCCGGCCCGGAACGCGCGGCGAACAACTCGACGTTCTCGAACGAAGGCGTTTGGATGGGCTGAAAACCGTAGGTCTCGGCTATCTGTGCGAACTGGTTCTCGATGTGCTTGCGCAAAGCTGCGTCTGCGGGCAAGAGGTCGCGAGTCGCTCGGGGGGGTCGAAAACGGGCCATCCGGTCAGTATCTATTCCTCGCCGGCTGCTGCTCTCTGGAGCACCGCTCGACCGCACGGAATTTGCGATGGGAGTAGCTGTTAGCTCGTGCGCGGCGAATACAGGCAAGCAGGCACGGAAACCGGCGGAGGGAGAACCCTCATTTTATATCAGACGCTCCAAGTGGTTGCAACGAAACCATCCTCACTCTATCTTCTTGGTGGAAACTCAAGTTTTTTTGTGTGATCTACTGCCCTGATCGCAGTGCGAAAAAAGGTAAACAAGGTTATACTGATAACTGCCACCCACCTCCGAGGTTAGTACGTCCGGATTCTCGCAAAGGGGAGTCGATGTCCAGTGTAGAAACAGCACCTGTAGGTACAGGTGTACCTATTCCTCCTGACCGCATCGTCAACGATTTCAGCATTCAGGTCGCCACCGTCAACGGCTCTGGGAGCCAGAGCGCGAACCTCGTATTGCTCCGGTCGTTGTTTCAGATGGGGATCCCGGTCTCCGGCAAGAATCTGTTCCCCTCGAACATCGCGGGGCTGCCGACCTGGTATACGATTCGGACCAACAAGAAAGGCTTCATCGGCCGCAAGAAGGAAATCGACTTCCTGGTGGCGATGAACGCCGAGACGGCGCGGGAAGACGTATTGGATTTGCCGAGCGGTGCAGCCGTGGTATACGACGAGCCTCTGCACCTCGACGCAGTGCGAACGGACCTCCACTTCTACCCGATTCCATTCACAAAGATCGTCACGCCCGTGTGCCCCAATGCGAAGCTGCGGAAGCTCGTCAAGAACATCATTTATGACGGTGTGCTCGCCTGGCTGCTCGGGATCGAACTCGAAGAGACCTACAAGGCTCTCGTAAAGCAATTCAGCACGAAGCCGAAGGCCGCCGAGTTGAACTGGAACGCCGTACAGGCGGGTTACGAGTACGCCAAAGAGAACCTTCAGAAAACCGACCCCTTTTATGTCGACCGGATGAACGCCACGGAAGGGAAGATCATCATCGAGGGCAACGCCGCCGCGGCGTTGGGCTCGATATTCGCCGGCGTGTCGGTAGTGACGTGGTACCCGATTACGCCTTCGTCGTCACTGGCCGAATCGCTCACCGACTACGTGCGAAAATACCGGATCGACAAGGAAACCGGCAAGGCGAACTTCGCCATCGTGCAAGCCGAGGATGAGTTGGCCTCGATCGGCATGGCGCTCGGGGCCGGATGGGCCGGGGCACGCTCGATGACGGCCACCGCCGGGCCGGGCATCTCGCTGATGTCGGAGTTTGTCGGCCTGGGTTATTTCGCGGAGATTCCAGTTGTTATCTTCGACGTCCAGCGAATGGGCCCCTCGACCGGCTTGCCCACCCGGACGGCACAGGGCGACCTGATTGCCTGTGCCACCCTCTCGCACGGCGATACTTTTCACCCCATGCTGATCCCAAGTTCGCCGGAAGAGTGCTTCGAAATGGCTGGGCAAGCGTTCGACCTGTCGGAAGAACTCCAAACGCCCATCTTCGTCATGCTCGATCTCGACCTTGGTATGAACTACTGGATGGCCGATAAATTCGAATATCCGACCAAGCCGTTCAATCGGGGTAAGGTGCTCGACTCAGCAGACCTTGATCGCCGTGGTGTCTTCGAGCGCTATCGGGATGTCGACGGTGATGGTATCTGTTACCGTACGCTGCCCGGCACGGAGAATCCGCTGGCCGCTTACTTTACGCGAGGAACGGGCCACAACGAAGCCGCCCAATACAGCGAGCGGCCCGATGACTGGACCCGCAACATGGACCGACTGGCGCGCAAGTACAAGACGGCGCGAGCGAAGATGCCCGCGCCCGAGATCGACGAAGTCGAAGAGGCTTCCATCG
Source organism: Bryobacterales bacterium (assembly GCA_026713545.1). GTDB lineage: Bacteria > Acidobacteriota > Terriglobia > Bryobacterales > UBA6623 > JAPPLB01. Next base: position 31,893 of record JAPOOG010000103.1, on the reverse strand, counting down.
GGATGATCGTTTGTGGGACAACCCACTTCGCCGCCGTCGAGAGCCGCGACCAACTCTCTTCCGAGCATGGCCTACAGACCTCTTACCTTCGGGTGAGGGGCTTCCCGTTCAACAGAGACATCATCGACTTCATCCGCGGTCACGACCGCGTGTACATCGTGGACCAGAATCGCGACGGTCAACTTTTGCAGTTGATCCGCGCCGACTGCCCGGCGGAAATGGTGAGCCGCCTCCGGAGTGTCCGCTACTACGGCGGGCTCCCTATCGACTCCCGCACGATCACCGACTCGATCCTCGAACAGGAGGGATTGTGAGCACAGCAGCAGCGCCGCCTCCCAAAAAGGTCAACCGCATCGGCCTGGAACTCAAGCAATACCGCGGTCTCAAAACGACTTTGTGCGCCGGTTGTGGGCATAACTCGATCTCGGAGCGCATTATCGAGTGCTGCTTCGAGATGGGCATCGATCCCCAACGGGTCATCAAACTCTCGGGCATCGGCTGCTCTTCCAAGTCGCCGGCCTATTTTCTGAATACATCTCACGCCTTCAACGCAGTCCACGGACGCATGCCCTCAGTGGCGACGGGCGCCATGCTTGCGAATCACAAGCTGATCGCGCTCGGCGTGACGGGCGACGGCGACTCGGCGTCCATCGGCATCGGCCAATTCGTCCACCTGATGCGCCGCAACCTCCCGATCATCTACGTGATTGAGGACAACGGCTGCTACGGCCTCACCAAGGGGCAGTTTTCGGCCACGGCTGATCTGGGATCCACGCTGAAGACAGGCGTGGCGAACGATTTGCCGCCCATCGACACTTGCGCGTTGGCGATCGAACTCGGAGCGACTTTCGTGGCGCGATCTTTCTCGGGTGACAAGAAGCAGTTACAGAGCATCCTCAAGGCCGCTTTGTCGCATCAGGGCACAGTAATGGTCGACGTGATCTCACCCTGCGTTACATTTAACGATCACTCTGGATCGACGAAGAGCTATTCCTACGTCAGGGATCACCGCCACGATCTGAACGCGGTGGACTTCGTGCCGTTCTTCGACGAAATTCATGTCGAAGACGAAATCGAACCTGGTGAACTCCGTGAAGTCACGCTGCACGATGGCTCGACTCTGTTGCTCAAGAAGATCGAAGAGGGCTACGACCCCTCCGATATGATGGCTGCCGTGAAGACTCTGCACGAACATGCGCAGCGGGGCCAAGTGCTTACCGGCGTGTTTTATGTAAACACGAAGAAGAGCGACTTCATCGAGTTGCTGAACCTGGCCGATGCGCCCCTATGGCAGGTCTCGGAATCAAACGGCGGCCGGCCTCAGGAATCGACGCTGGCCGAGATCATGGAAGAGTTGAGCTAATATCCCCAGGCTCAACGAATCCGCCTCTCTTTCTCTCGGGTCGTCCGTCTACGGCTGAGCCATCCTCTCTTCGACCGGCACGACCGGCAGCGTGGTAAAGATGCGGTTGGCGGCATCCACCTCGACCGCCAGGCCCGTGAACCTTTTTTCCTCCGACCCCTCCTCCGGCGCCATGCAGCGCACCGTCCCCGCGAAGTCCGTCGTGTCCGTCGCGGTGAATTCGTCTTCGATGAACCACGACGTCTGCCCGTTGCCCGCCAACGGGATCTCCGCCTCCTCCAGCATTGCGCCGCCGCTCATCAACCAGCACGTCACCTTCATCGCTTCCTCTCCCAGGTTGCGCATCGCCGCCGCCGTGCGGATCCCTCCCGCCTTGCGCCGCGCCGGGAACAGCGTGTCCCGCACCGCCGGGCCGGCCCCCACCCCGGTCACCCCGACTCCCGGCACGCGGTAGCGCAGCACTCCCCCGATCGGACCTTCCGAGACCACCTTCACCGAGCCGCTCACCTCCTGCCCTCGTCCGTGGGTCGAGATCGTGAGTTCTCCCAGCGGCGCCATCGCCGTCCTGACCGTCAGCCCATCGTCTCCGGTGACCTCCAGATCGTCCGTCAGATCCACCACCGATTCCGGGTCGATCATGCGGCCCTGTCGGTCGTAGAAGTAGATCACCGGACGGCTCTCCGGGACGGTGGGATGAAAGGGAGTGGCGCCTCGTCCGCTCGGACGCGTCTCCACATTCAACAGCACCAGTTCGGAGCGGATGCCCTGCTCATCGGCGTTGCCGCCATTGGCGAAATGCGCAAAGTACAGAACCGTCTCTGCGCCGTCGCCGGCCGTGCGCTCCACCTCCACTACCGGCAGCGTGGTGAAGATGCGGTTGGCGGCGTCCACCTCGACGGCCAAGCCCGTGAACCTTGTTTCCTCCGATCCCTCCCGCGGCGCCCTGCAGCGCACCGTCCCCGTGAAGTCCGTCGTGTCGGTCTCGGTGAACTCGTCTTCGATGAACCACGACGCCTGTCCGTTGGGCTCCAGAGAGATCGTCGCCTCCTCCAGCACCGCGCCCCCGCTCATCAACCAGCACGTCACCTCGATCGCTTCCACGCCCAGGTTGTGCAGCGCCGCCGCCGTGCGGATGCCTCCCTGCTTCCTGCGGGCCGGGAACAGTGCGTCCCGGACGGCCATGCCGGCCCCCACCCCGGTCACCCCGACCATCGGGACGCCATAGCGCAGCACCCCGCCGATGGCGCCGTCGGCGACCACCCGCACCGAGCCGCTCACCTCCGCCCCGCGACCGTGGGTCGCTACGGTGAGTTCTCCCAGCGGCTCGATCGGGGTCCGTACGGTCAGCCCGCCGTCGTCCTGTTGGACCTCCAGACCGTACGTCACGTCCACGACCGACCCGGCGGCAATCTGCTTGCCTTGCTGATCGGAGAAGTACAGGACGGGCCGGATCGCTGTGGCGCCTGCATTGAGGAGCACGACCTCGGAGGTGATGCCCCCGCCGCCGTTGGCGAAATGAGGGAAGTCCAGGGTGAAGACTTGCGGTTCCGGCGCCGTCGGGGTGGCCTCGACGCGGTTGGAAGCAAAGCTCTTGCCGGCGCGGTTCACCGCCCTTACCTCGAAGGTGTAGGTAATGCCGTTGTCGAGGCCGCTGACCGTATGGGTGGTGTTTGCGGAGCCGGTGGATGTCCAGGGGTCCCTCCCGACATTGCGGTACTCGTAATCGCTGATGTCCGCGCCGCCGTCTCGCAACGGAGGCTCCCAGCTCAGCACGACCTGGCCGTCCCCGCCGACCGCCGTCAGGTTCCTCGGCGCTGAGGGCGGGGGAGGTGGTGGAGGCATGATGGTCCCCGGCACTATCACCGAGACCCGCGCGCTATGCGTCGCTTCACCCCCCGTCACCACCGCTGCCACCTGGTAGGCGTAGGTGGCGCCGGCGGTCACGTCGCTGTCGGTATATTGGAGTCCTCCGCCGCCCTCCGAAAGAGTTTCGATGCTCGTGCCGTCTTCGCGGTAGAGCGTGTAGCTGACGTCCGGCATCGGCGACCAGTGATTCACAGTCACCGCGCTCCAGCTCAACTCCACCTGCGTCGTCCCCGCCGCCGCCGTCAGCGTCGGGCCTTCGCGCAACTGGTAGCCGAATTCCTGCCACGTCGCGCCTCCCACCCCATTCGTGTCCACCGCCAGAACCGGATACTGGCTTCTCGTGCCGAAGTGCCAATCGTTCACACTGTCGCCGTCCAGATCCAGGTTCCAGTTCTGATAGATCCCGCTGGAACCTGTGGGCGTCTGCAACTGTGCCGTCGTCTTGTCTTGGCCGAAGCTCCCGCTCCTGTGTCCCGACGTACGCTCATCCCAGTAGCTGACGGTGATCGTCCCCTCGTTCTTCCCTAACAGCCCGCCGACATCGGTTTGGCCAGCCACCAGGCCCGTGGCATAGCTGGCGTCAATCTCACCATCGGACTGGTTATTCCCGACCAGACCGCCCACGCCTTCTATCCCCGACACGCGGCCCGTGGCGTAGCCGGCGGTGATTTTGCCCCGGTTGTCCCCGACCAACCCGCCCACGTCCTCTTCTCCCGACACATGGCTTGAGGCGTAGCTGGCCTCAATCTCGCCATCGGATCGGTTGATCCCGACCAGACCGCCCACATTTGTTTTGCCCGTCACTCGGCCGCTGACGTAGGAGGCGCGAATCTCGCCACGGGTGAACCCGACCAACCCGCTGGCGAGATCATCTCCCGTCACATCGACATCCGTCACCCCCAGGTTTCGGATGCTGGAGGTGGCATAGCCGAACAAACCCACCAGAACGATGTCGTCCGTATCGATGAACAAGTTGCTGATGGTATGCCCGTTGCCCTCGAAGGTCGCCGTGAACGGATTGCGCAGGAACAATAACGTTCCTCTATGTGAGCTGTCGTCACCGCCGATGGGCACCCAGCCCTCACCGCCGTTCCAGTACGTGTCGCCAGGGCCGACGGCGCCGCTGTTGTTGGTGTCGAAATCGAGGGATGCCGTCAACTCATAGCCGCTGCACCCGTCGGGGCAGCCCGTCAGCGAACTCTGGGCGAAGGCCGAGGCCGAGTAATACGACTGCCAGTCCGATGCGTCATCCACCACGCCGTCGCCGTTGAGGTCGTAGCGCACAGCGTCGAGCTGCGCCAAGTTGCCGACATCGATGAGGTTATCGTCATCAATGTCATAGTCCCGGCTGCCCAACGCAACGGTAACCGAGAAGGACTGCACAGCGCTCAAGCCGCTGGGATCGGTCGCGCGCACCGCAACTTCGGCAAAACCCGGCAACCCCGGCGTCAGCGTCAACTGCGACCCCGTCAGGGTGACCGTCACCCGATCGGTGTCGCTCGATATCGCGTTGTAGGTCAACGTGTCGTTGTCCGGTTCGGAGAACGCGCTCGCAAAGTTGACCGTCACGGAGCCGGATCCCCGCATCATCGTGCGGTCTTGCAGCGTGCCCTCAACAGTAGGCGCCTGGTTGCGGGCCGCCACCGCCACGTCCACCGCATCCACCGCGCCGGGCGCCATCACGATTCCGGCGCCGGAGTCGCGGTCGACACCGGTTGCCTCGATATCGAGCGCCGCCCCGATCATCGCCGTGCCAAGCGCCGATTGTGTGACATTGCCGGGGCCGCCGGCCGCTTCCAGCATCAAGGCCGCAATCGCCGCCGCGTGCGGCGCGGCGGCGGAGGTGCCGCAGAACGTCGAGAAACCGGGGGTCGAGGTCGAAACACAGTTCGCGGCGGCCAAGTCGGGCTTCTGCAGCAGCTTCCCGCCGGTCGAGGAAAAATTGCCCGCCGTGATCGGCGTGCCGTCGGGCTCGAAGAAGATCCGCCGAGGACCGTCGGAGCTGAACGTCTCAACCGACTCCGTACCGTTGAAGACACCGCCGGATCCTCCGGCGTCCCCGACATCGACAGCGGCCACACCGATCGCATCCTCCGAAGCGGAATGCCCGAAGGCATGGCCGGCCGTCGTGATCTCCAATCCTCTTGGCGCGTACTCTAGACGCAGGTAGCGATCCGCCGCACTGGAGGTCTTGACAATGATGAGGCGGTTGTCTTCGAGGTCATCGGAGCATGAACCTCTGATGCGCTCGAAGGGGTCCTGCGTGCCGTCCTGCGTATTCGTCGAACTGTCAAGCACGTTATCATCCGCATCGACCAGGAACAGATCGTAATCGTTTGCCGACCCCCCCTCCGGATCGGCCCACTGCAGGTAGATGGAAGAAGTGCTGTCTCTCTTGATCCGGTTCCGGATCACGCCGCCGCCGAAGTCGTGTGCGGTGCCGACCGCTACACCGTTCACGGTCAGCGTGCTCCCGGCGGCGAAATCGCCCTCCCAGACTCCTGCCGTGCCGTCGTTCTTGTTGCCGCCGTTGCCGGCCGAAGAGAAGTAGTAACAACCGTCTGCGACCGCCGCGCTGACCGCTTGGGAGATGACGTCGTCCTGAAAGACCGACGTCGCAGGATACCCGATGTCATCGACGATGACATCAGCGCCGGCCGCGCAGAGCTCCTCGATGTTCTGCGCCATCTGCGCCCGTCCGTTGATGCCTGTAGCGAACAACAACTCGGCGCCCGGCGCGAGATCGTGGACGATCTCGAGCATGGCCGTCCCCTCGCTTCCTACGCTCGTACCTCCGCAGCGATATGAAATGGCACCCCCCTCCTGTTCGTGCAGGACCGTGACCCGTGACGGCACGTCGCCCGTCGCCTGCTGCTTGGCGAGGGTGGCAACACCGTCCGAGATCACGCCGATCCCGATGCCGGTGCCGTCGACACTGTGAGTGCTCCGCGCCACGTTCGCTCGGTGAGCGACATCACCCTCGGAGGTGTCGATCACCCGGGTCACCACGCTCTCCAGCGTGCCCGGCCGGTTGTCGGTTGGGAGCCGCGCCAGCCGGTCACGCGTAAACGCCACGTCGGCGGGTCGAATCGACTGGACCGCGTCGAGAGCCGCCAGCTTTTCAACGGCAGCGATCGGCAGCCGGGCCCGGATGGCCCGGTACTTGGGGACGCTGTTGATTACCGTGCCGCCTAGGGTCTGGATGCGCGACAGGACCGCCGGCGAGACATCGGCCCGGATGTCCACCATCACCTGTTCGTACGCAAGAGCTGCTCCCTTCGCCTGCCGGCGTACGTCGATAGATTCACCGGCCGCGTCCAAGAGCTGGGAGCTCACCTTCCGCTGGGCGGACGTGCGTTGTGCCTTCGCGGCCAGCAACTCCTCAATCTGCCGAACGGCCTTCAGCGACAGTCTGCCGCGATCCTGCGCCGACGTTTGCTGCGCCGGAACGGCCCCCGCCAGCAGCAGGATCGCCATCACTGCCCCCAGCAACCTGCAGAACGGGCAGTTGAAAGCCGATGCCATGATTCCTGTCGCGCTTGGCAGCCTTACAATCCCCCCGGGGCCAGAACTTGTCTCTGACCCAATTCAGGGCCAGAGAGCGCGGTATTTCTGGAATGATCTGCTACCTGGAACACACGCTGCGAAGATCCGTTTTCACTCTCCCCCGCTGAAACTCAGCGATCTCGAACTTGACTTGGCCAAAGGATTTTTGCAGGTCTTTTCGATTGTACGGAGAGAGGAAAGCAGTGTTGCAACTCCAATTCAGTAGGAAGTCGCACAAGGGCCGGCGCGCTTCAGAAGGACGATCCCCCAACTAGTCCCTGGTCTGATGAATTCCCGAGCTGTACGCAACATGCCGTTGTGGAGCGTACCAGGAGACCGCCGAGATCCTTCACGATGGTCTCGACGGTGGGGACTGTGTCCCAGTAAAGGGTCTACTCGATTCATGGCGCCGGAGTCATGGACGATTTCGGTCAGTACCGTGCCCTTGTCGTCCTCTCCCATCTGTCCCGGCAGCACCGTTACCCGTAGCATCCGTTCGGTTGTCGGATGGGAGATGCGTCGGCAAGTCTCTGGTGGCCGACTCGTCGGCGACACTGATCGACCGGACTTCGTCGAGCGTGGCGAGCGTCTCCACCACGGCGAGCGGCAGCCGTGCCCGGATTGCGCGGTAGCGCGGCACGTTGTTGATCACCACGCCGCCCAAGTCGCGGATGCGCGCCAGGACTGCCGGAGTCACTTCGGTCAGTATGTCCACCGTAACCATCTCGTTCGCAGCCGACTGACCGCGCACCTTCCGTAACGCGTCCAGGAGCTGCGAACCCATCTTCCGCTGAGCGGGTGTCCGCCGCGCCTTCTTCCCCAGTAGTTCCTCGATCCGCCGCACGGCTTCCGCCGGCAGTGCGCCTCCGGTTGTCTCCGTCGTGTCCTTGCCGATCACCGACTCCGACTCCGAAGCACAGTTGACCCCGCTGAAGTCGATCGTTGACAGCCAAGCCTGAAAGGCGGCATCCCTCGGGGCGCAAACCTGGGTGCCCGATGTCCACAGCCTGGTGAGGCGTGACAGATCACGCAGACCAACCGGGAGCGGTCTTGTCAACTGGCCGTTACGGTTGAGCATCAACGCCTCGAGCTTGACCAGGTTAGCCAACACGGCCGGAATCTCGCCGCTCAACCGATTGTTAATGAGAGTTAGTTGTGTGACGCGGCCGTTCTTGTCGGTGGTAACACCTTGCCATTCTGAAAGCCGATGCTCGCTCAACCAGTTCGTGTCGGTCTTCCAGTTCTCGCCATCCGTTGCGTTGTAAAGCGCAACCAAAGCCTCCCTGTCGTCCGACACGCTCCCCCGAGCGGCGGCGGTATCCCCTACGAAAAGGGTCAGGACTGCCAGCGGGACAAACAGCAGCCCGTGGCGACGCACGCGATGAGTCATAGGAACATTCTTCCCATTTCTTGACTCACGAAGCGACTCTCGGAAGAGCCGTGGAACCTTCAGCATAGCTCTGCAATTGCTTGCGTTGGGTAGCAGTGAGCGTGACAGATGATGCCGTTCGCCAAGTCTTCCTCCTGAAAAAAGACGTTGCGAAGCGCCAATATTGCTCACTGCACCAGCTTGCTTCCACGCCAGGAAGTTCTTCGTCCTACCGAGACTCGGCACCTGTGAATAACAGCGCTCGGTCGAGCGAAGCGATGAACTGAACTCCAGGCATGACCTTGCGGCTGAGCCGTTCGTCGTTGGTAACGAACATATCGCACCCGGCGCGACCGCAACAAGAAAGCTGAACCGCGTCCGGAGCTTTGATTGTCTTGTCCTGTCGCACTTCGGCGTAGATTCGCGCGCAATCTTCGTCGAAGTTGATGACGGTAACGGCAGGTGGACGGAGCGCCTGCTCATACCTCCGGACCAAGTCCAGCCGTCCGAAGCGCCTCGGTTTTACCAGAATCTCACCCAGGGTAAGCGCGGAAGTCAGCAGGACATCGCCTCGCTCATCCATCCGCTTCATCAGGGCCTTCGTCTTTCGCGCCAAATCGCCTCGCGCTTCCAGCATGTAGATGAACAGGTTGGTGTCCCAGAAGATGCGGCTCACTCCCAGCCCTCCCTGAGACGGCGCACGTACTCGTCAGGGTCCTCGTCGCGCCAGATTTCCTTGCCGACGCCCCATAGAGACAGGATGGGATTCTCTCGCGGATCGGACGCGGCTCCTTGAGCATAGTCCTTCTCGTACCAGTCGAGCAGACCGCGATACTCCTCCGGAATCTCGCCCCGCTGTGGCCTGACCTTGCCCGATCGCTCGGGATGGCACGGGTCACCGTCCCGATAGAGCCGCCGCCTGCTCTTCCCGGTGGCGTAGAGCATACGATAGGGATTCGGTTTCGGCGGCCGATTCGCTACGCAGTGAAGATAGGCGTGCGGCGCAACCCCCCCTCTTAACCTGCCGGACAGATTCAACTTGCCGACGCGTTCCACGATCTCCTGAACTTCAAAATCTTCACGGTCAGGGTTCTCGCGATGTAGCAAGGCGGTCGCGATCCACACTTCATCGCCAACGCGGATGCGTGTTTTCGGTTCGACTTCGCTAATGGCCTCCATAAGAGATCCGGCTCCTTCATCTGGACCCAACCTTGACATGCAGCGCGTTGATCAGGCCCCCGCAAAAACCCGTGGCCGGATTACGTACTCAGACCACTTCACGATTGTCACAGGCCACGCTTCCCTACTCTCCGCGAACGTGACCCACCCGCAGACCGAAGCCGTTTCGGGATAACCGGCGGGTTCTGTGCACCCGCCCGCTTCTGAACTTTCGTTTTGGAGAGCATGGTTGTGCACAGCGGGCGACCAACTCGATCCTGCTGATGCATGTAATTTTGTACGACAAATAATAATTAGTATCATTCTTTCGTTTTAAGGCGTCAACAGAAAAACCGCCCCGAAGCCGTATTTGGAGTTGGCCGCCGCCTTCGCGTACCATGATCGCCACCGGCCGCCGATCGGGCCGGTACTCGTTGTCGGATCCACATCACGGAGAAACTCCCATGAATCTCAAATCAACCGAATCCAAGCCTACGCGCCGCGGCATGCTTGCAGGTCTCGGCGCGGCGGCTGCCGCCCAAGGCTTGCTGCAAGATGCCCTGGGTGCGCAAGCAAACCCCGCGGCCAATGTCGAGGACCGCGCCTCGAACATCAGAATCACCAAGCTCACCTGCACGCCGGCGGACCCGAAGTGCATTATCAAGCTCGAGACCAACTACGGCATCACCGGCTGGGGTGAAATCAGCAACGTCATTGCGGACGTCGCGACGACCCTCGCCCACCGCATCTTCGAATTGCTCGACGGCCAGAATCCGACCCGCATCGAGCATCTCTGGCAGTTGATGTACCGGGCGCACCGCAACCTGCGCGGCGGGCCGTTCATGGTCCACACGATTTCGGCCTTCGACATGGCGCTGTGGGACATCGTCGGGAAGCTCTGGAATGTCCCGATCTATCGACTGCTGGGTGGCCCGACCCGCGACAAGATCCGGGTGTATCACACCAACAAGGCACGTAAAATCGGCAGCGGCGGCCTGTGGCCCTTCTCCGGGACGCCGGCGGAGATTGATGCCGTCGTCGAGAGAGTCAAGCAGGCACGGGAGCTGGTCGGCCACGACGGAGCCGTGATGTTCGACGCGCACTGCAACATGCCGCCACCGATGCTGATTCAATTCGCCAACCGCATCGAGCCTTATGAAGTTCTATGGATCGAGGAAGCCGCCGTCTACGGCAACATCGAGATCTTCAAGCGGCTTCGGGAAAAGATCAACGTGCCGCTTGCGACGGGTGAGAAGGACCGCACGATATGGGGCGTGATTCCGTATCTGATCAACAACGCGATCGACATTCTGCAGCCCGACTGCGGCTTTGTCGGCGGCATCACGCAGATGAAGAAGATCGCCGCCCTGGCCGAGACGTTCTATGTCCCGCTCGCGCCGCACTGCACCATGACGACCGTCGGTATGACAGCAAGTCTTCACGTGGCGGCTTCGATCCCGTACCTTCTGATTCACGAGGGCTACTCACCCGACAACCGGCTACCTGGTTTGGCGAAGCGAAGTTGGTCGCTCCGCGACGATGGCCATGTCACGCTGCCCGCAGGACCCGGCATCGGCGTGGAAGTCGACGAAGCCCGTCTCGCCGAGTTGTCGAAAGAGCGCAGGTTCAAATGGCATCCGCAGTTCGTTTCGGACGGTTCCGTAGCGGACTATTGAGCGGGCCGCTGTTCTCTAGCAAGGACCGGCGCTGCAGGAAGTTTTGCAGCGCCCGGTTTTCCGTGCAGAAAGCGCCAGGGTCTAGCTCCGCAGGCCGACCCTTTCCAGAACCGCCCTTGTGGTCCGAAGTACCCGCGATTCGGCCGAAAGGAGCTTGCGGCACCAACTGCCATGAATCGGTTCTCTGGGCTGTTCGAGCATCGCGCGAAAGACCTTTTCCAGTTCGTTCTGCTCGACCGGCCGCCGTGGCGGACTGTCGATTGCACCTCGGCCCCTCTCGGCAGATCGACTCCACCCCCCTGTTAGACTGACCCTTCGGAACCATTATGGCGGCGAATTCGACGAATCCTCTGCTCGAAATCAAGTTCAAAATCCCCTTTGATCAGATCAAGGCGGAGCATGTCGAGCCCGCTGTCGACGCTCTCATCGCCGAAGCGCAACAGAACATCGACGCCATCGCTGCCGATCCGGACCCGCGCACCTACGACAACACGCTCCGCGCCCTCGAGGGCGCCGTCGAGACGCTCGAGTACGCCATGTCCGTAGTCAGCCATCTCGAATCCGTCGCCACCTACCCGGAACTACGCGACGCCTACAACACCGTCGAGCCGAAGGTCAGCGCATTCGACTCGAAGATCCCCCTCAACGAAGCTCTGTGGAAGCAGATCAAGCGCTTCAGCGAGACGGAGGAAGCCGCCCTGCTCTGCGGTTCCCGCGCCCGCTTCCTCAAGAAGACTCTCGACAAATTCCGCCGCAGCGGCGCCGACCTCGACGAAGGCGGAAAGGCCAGGCTCAACGAGCTCAACGTCCAGCTTGCCCGGGCGACCACGAAGTATTCCCAGAACGTCCTTGACGCCACCAACACCTTCGAACTGATCATCGAGGACGAGGCGCAGCTCGCCGGACTCCCGCCCAGCGCCGTCGCCCTGGCCCGCCAGGACGCCGAAAGCAAGGGCAAGCCGGGCTGGCGCTTTACGTTGCAGGCCCCCAGTTACATCGCCGTGATGACCTACCTCGACGACGCGGCCGTTCGCGAGAAGGTCTACCGTGCCCACGTCACTCGAGGCACGAAGGAGCCCTATGACAACCGCGAGCTGATCCTCACCATCCTGCGCCTTCGCCGCGAGAAAGCCCGGCTGCTCGGCTACCGCGACTTTGCCGACCTCGTCCTCGAAGACCGCATGGCGAAGACCGGCCGCAGCGCTCGCGGGTTCGTCGATTCCCTCAAAACGAAGACACGGTCAGCCTTCGGGCGTGAAAACGAAGAGCTGCTCGCCTTCCGCCGCGAGATCGAAGGCCCAAGCGTTCTCGATCTCGATGCCTGGGACATCGCGTACTACGCGGAGAAGATGCGCCAATCCATCTACGACTTCGAAGAGGAAGAACTTCGGCCCTACTTCGCCTTCGAGAAGGTGCTCGACGGCATGTTCGATCTTGTCGGGCGCCTCTACGGCATCAAGGTCGTCGAGGAGAGCGGTGTTTCCGTTTGGGATAACAGCGTCAAGTACTACTCCATCGACGATGCCGACGGGACCCGCCTCGGTTCCTTCTACGCCGATTTCTACCCACGAGAAAACAAGCGCGGAGGAGCTTGGATGGACTCCTTCTTCGTCAGCGTCCCCGGTGGCCCGCGTCCTCATCTCGGCCTGATCTGCGGCAACCAGACACCTCCGGTCGACGGTAAACCCGCGCTGCTAACGCACCGCGAGGTCGAGACCATCTTCCACGAGTTCGGCCACCTGCTGCACCATCTGCTGAGCAGGGTCGGGGTCCGCAGTCTGGGAGGAACCAATGTCTCCTGGGACTTCGTCGAGCTGCCGTCGCAGATCATGGAGAACTGGTGCTGGGAGCGCGACGCCCTGGATCTCTTTGCGCGCCATTACGAGACCGGCGAACCCATCCCCTCGGATCTCTTCCGGAAAATGAAGCGGGCGCGCAACTTCCGAGCCGCCAATGCGCAGATGCGGCAGTTGAGCTTCGGCACGGTCGACTTGGCCCTCCACCGCGACTACGACCCTCAAAAGAACGATGACGTGATGAAGTACGCCTTCGACATCCTGCACTCGTTCGCGCCGGCCGCTCTGCCGCCCGAGCACGCCATGATCGCGTCCTTCACTCACCTGTTTGCGAGCCCGGTCGGCTACGGAGCCGGCTACTACTCGTACAAGTGGTCGGAGGTCCTCGACGCCGACGCTTTCTCCCGCTTCGCCAAGGAGGGTATTTTCAGCCGAGACGTCGGCATGCAGTTTCGTGAAAGCATCCTGGCACGCGGCGACAGCGAAGACCCGGCACGGCTCTTCCGTGACTTCATGGGGCGCGATCCCGATGCCGACGCCCTCCTGCGCCGCCAAGGCCTTCTCCCCGCCGGCTGACGCTCTCGCCTGAAGGCTCGTTGCTATACTGAAAAACGGCCTGAGGCCCCCGATACACCGCGCCCCCCAGGCTGAAAAGTCCGCTCCGCGGGACACTCCCGAACTTCACAGTTGCGGTACGAACGACTGCTCGATTGAGACCATGCCCCTCTACGAGTACGAATGTCTGAAGTGCGGCCACCGCTTCGAGGAGATCCAGAAATTCTCCGACGAGCCGCTCAAAGAACACAACCGTTGCGGCGGAGAGCTCCGCAAGCTGCTCTCGGCTCCCGCGATCCAGTTCAAGGGGACCGGCTGGTACATCACCGACTACGCCCGCGCCGGCCAAACCGATGGCGACGGCAAGCAGAGCGACGAGAAGAAGACCGAAGCCAAGTCGGAGTCCGGGTCCGAAACGAAGACCGAATCGAAACCCGAGTCAAAATCGAACGGTTCCGGCTCCCGTTCCAACACCTCGTCCGACTCGAAAAACTAGCGGCGGGTTCGCCGTCCCCCGGGTGCCGGGTGCAAACCAATCTCATGGAAACCATCCAGGTCACTCTTCCCGACGGCAGTCGCCAGGAGGTCGCCAAGGGTGCGACTCCGCGGCAAATCGCCGAGTCCATCAGCCCGCGCCTTGCCGCCGCGGCACTGGTTGCCAAAGTCGATGGAACACTCATCGATCTCACCGAGCCCCTCATCGAAGATACCGACCTGCGCCTGCTGACCTCCAGGGATACCGAGGCCCTCGAAGTCTACCGCCATTCCTCGGCGCACCTGCTCGCCGCCGCCGTCCTCGAGCTGTTCCCGGGAACCAAGCTCGGCATCGGACCGCCCACCGAGCAAGGCTTCTTCTACGACTTCCAGCGCGACGAACCTTTCACGCCCGAGGACCTCGAGAAGATCGAAGCTCAAATGGCCGAGATCGTCAAGCGTGACCCGTGCAACGAACGAGTCTGGCTCTCCCGTGAGGAGACACTCGCCCAATACCGCAAGATCGGCGACTGGATGAAGTGCGAGCTGATCGAAGAGAAGACCGACGAGGAACGCATCTCGATCTACAAAACCGGCGACCGCTTCGACGACTTCTGCCGCGGCCCGCACATCCCCAGCATGGGGCGCATCAAGGCTTTCAAGTTGCTCTCCGTGGCCGGCGCCTACTGGAAAGGCGATGAGAAGAATGCGCGCTTGCAGCGCATCTACGGCACCTCCTTCTTCGACAAGAAGGAGCTGAGACAGTATCTCCACCGGCTTGCAGAAGCCAGGAAACGCGACCACCGCAAGCTCGGCAAGGCGCTCGACCTCTTCAGCATTCAGGAGAGCGCCGGTCCCGGCCTTGTCTTCTGGCACCCGAAAGGCGGCACAATCCGCCGCATCATGGAAGACTGGCTGCGGGACGAGTACGTCAAGCGCGGTTACGGCCTCGTCTACACACCGCACGTCGCCCGCTTCGACTTGTGGAAGACCTCGGGCCACGCGGATTTCTATTCCGAGGACATGTTCAAACGCATGGAGCTGGATGATTCCGAATACCAGCTCAAGCCGATGAACTGCCCCTTCCACATCCTCATTTACAAGAACATGCTCCGCAGCTACCGCGACCTGCCCATCCGGCTCGGAGAGCTTGGCACCGTTTACCGCTACGAGCGCTCCGGCGTCATGCACGGGCTGCTCCGCGTCCGCGGATTCACCCAAGACGACGCCCACATCTTCTGCACTCCCAAACAGGTCAAGGATGAAATCCTGGGCTGCGTCGACTTCGCGCTCGACGTTCTCAGAACCTTCGGTTTCGACAAGTTCGAGGTCGAGCTTTCCACTTGGGACGGCGGCCGAAGCAGTCGGTATGCCGGCTCTCCCGAGGAATGGAAAATGGCCGAGGACGGTCTCTTCAGCGCCCTCGAAGAACGCGGCATCGAGGCCAGGGTCATGCCCGACGAGGCGGCCTTCTACGGACCGAAGATCGACATCAAGCTCGTCGATGCCATCGGCCGCTCCTGGCAGCTCTCAACCGTTCAGTTCGACTTCAACCTGCCTCGCCGTTTTGCACTCGAATACATTGCCGAAGATGGCAAAGCCCACCAGCCTGTGATGGTTCATCGCGCTCTATGGGGCTCTGTCGAGCGCTTTTTCGGCGTCTTGATAGAACATTACGCCGGGGCGTTTCCCGTCTGGCTTGCGCCGGTGCAGGCCTTGGTCCTACCCATCACCGACCGTCAGAACGAATACGGTCAACAGGTTGTCACCCGACTGGAGGAGGCCGGGATCCGCACCGAGCTTGACGCCCGCAGTGAAAAAATCAACTTCAAGATCCGCGAGGCTCAGTTACAGAAGGTCCCTTTCATGCTCGTCGTCGGCGCCCGTGAAGCTGAATCCGGGACCGTCTCCGTCCGCCATCGCAAAGAAGCCGACCGAGGCGTCCAACCCCTCGAAGACTTCATCACCCTAATCCAAACCCTCATCGAAACCAAAGACTGCAAAGCCTGAGGTAGCCGTCAACAACAGTTTGGTCAGTAAACCGACTGCAGGTGAACTCGTGCCCGACTACCCTCGTGAATGCTCTCTTCCCGCCTGGCATATCCCCGCCGGCGACTCCGCCGGCCTTCGTGACAACCGGGCAGCAGACCGCTTGCAAGCGGCTCAAAACGCCGGCAAGTTCTTCAGCATGGAGGCGGTGGTGCCGCCGCCGGCAAGCTTCACGCTGTCGAGCGTTTTGCGGGAGGGCTCATGGATAGCGCCGATGTAGCGGGCCTGCTGGCGTCCGGGACCCATGAGAACGAGCGCGTAAGACCGGCTCGAGTAGGAAAGCACCTGGAACTGAATCTGGTCCGCGGGCCTGCTGATCCACTGCTCGTTTTCGGGGCTGCCGATCTTCCGGACGACATCCTGATAACCGTCGGCGCCGACGAGGCCGAGATAGAGTTGATCGGCGGTTGCGGTATCCGGCGGGAAGAGGATGTCGAGCGGGCTGCGCAGCGAGTCGAAGGCATACATCACGACAAAAAGACACGCGAGCAAGCCGACGCCCACCGCGGCGAACAGGAAGCGCCCGACGCTGGACTCGGCTACAGACTCTCGGCTCGCGGGCTGAGGCCCTGCGATGACGGCGGAGGTCTTGTGAGGCGACTTGCGCGCCGGCATCTCGATCAGGCGTTCCTGGTGGGGCCAGACCCTGCCGGCATTCCACTCCAACTCGCGGGTGAGACCGACGATCAGAACCGGGGAATCCGAGTTGCCAATGCTTCCGAAGAAGGTGCGGGGAATCCAGATTTCGAGACCGCTTGCTGCGTTCGCGACAAGCACTTCCGACCACGTTTCCTTCGCGAGCGTCCACTCGTTGTGCTCGACGTTGCGGATGGTGGGGTAGAAGGAAAAGCGGCGATCGGCCAACTCGTCGAGCGAGATCTGCGGTGACGCGGACGCCATGCGCTGCTCGGAGTATAACGGTTATTTCTTCTGAACCAAGACACGGAACGTCTCGCCCATTCCGAACAACAATGACTTCAGTTGCATACGGAGATGCAGCGCTTCGGTGCCCGTCGCGGCTTCGAGTACGGCGGCAAAGTTATCCGTTTCTCCGAGGGCGAAGAGGAACTGCGCCTGGGTGCGCAGTCCCAGCGAGTCGAGGCCGAAATCCCGGCCGCGCGCTTCGAGTGCGGTGAAGTTGACGTGCGCGGTGATGTCGCGGCGGCCGGGGTTGGCGAGAACGTCCTCCTCGGCCTGGTGCCGCTCGTAGGCCATCAGGGAGCCCCGCGGGAAACGGCGGCCGGCGGCAATCTCCTCGGATGTGTAGCCGTAGTCGATGGTCAGCACATAGCCGCGCTTGAGGGCGGCGGCGATGCGCTCGCATTCATCCAGGGCGTCGAGATTGACCTCGATGCGATCACCATCCGCGAAGCCGGGCGCGTAACGGCTGATGTAGTTGGCCGCAGACGGTTCGGCGGGCCGGCCGGTCGTCCATTGAAAGCCGCCGCCATTCGACGCGACGAGCAGCTCGATCAGTGCTTCCCTCCGGCGTTCGACGAGATGGACGGGCAGAGCGTCGAAGAACTCGTTCGAATAGACAACGCCCTGGAATGCTTCCGGCAGAGTCCCGCCGGTGCGCTCGACGGCGAGACAACGGGCCTCCGGCAACGCCTTTCTCACTTCAGCGAGCGTTTCGCCTCGCCCCGCGCCCAGCTCGACGACCGTGAAGTCTTCGGGAGAACCCATCTCCTCGCGCCACCGCGCGATCTGTTGGCTGATGAGACGTCCAAAGACCGGCTGGAGCTGCGAGTTCGTGTAGAAGTCTCCTTCGCGGCCGAAGTGATCCTCACCGCACATGTAGTAGCCGTGGTCGGGGTGATAGAGCGCCAGATCCATGAAGCGCCGGAAGGAGATCGGGCCGTGGGCGCGGATCTCTTCGTGGATCAACGCCTCGAGAGGAGTCATACCGGAGCGTCGGGGTTATCAATGCTCTGGGGCGTGTAGACAAACATCTCGACGAAGTAATCGTGGAGGCCGTCGAAGATCATGCGCTGGAGGGTCCAGGGAAACTGGCTGTTCGCCAGGTCGCGGGGATGGATCTCGAGGTAATAGGTGTGGATGTCGGGCGGTTTGTTCTTGAGATCGATGACCAATTCGAGACGGCCGCTCTCTTCGCGCGCCGAAAAGTTCAGAAGTGGGTGCTTGTACTTCTTGAGTTCGTTCTCGATTCGTGCGACCGCGTTCATGGACGCCAGAGTAACAAACCGTCGTGCGCCGTCCGGGCGAAGGAGCCCCAGCGGGAGCTCTCGGAACCTGACCGCTGGAGGAAGCCGGAACATCTTTTGATAGAATGGCGAACCTGGAGAAACCCTTGAGATTGCGCCCGACAATGCGATTTTCACTGGCCTTGAGCGCCTTTCTGGCCGCCACTTTGGTGCTTCCAGCGGCCGATTGGCCGTCATGGAGGGGTGTCAACGCGGACGGTCTTTCTTCCGAAGAGGGCCTGCCCGCGAAATGGTCGCAAGACGGCGAGAACCTGCTCTGGAAGGCGCCGATCGGCGGGCGCTCGACGCCGATCGTGGTTGACGGCCGGGTCTGCGTGATCACACTGGCCGAGCCGGAGGAACCGACGAAGTGGCAGGAAAGAATCGTCTGCCTGGACACGGAAACCGGCGAAATTCGTTGGGAGCACCGCTACAGCATCTTCCAGACGGACATCCCGCACCATCGCGTGGGCTGGGCCTCGTTGGCAGGCGACCCGGTGACCGGCCATGTGTACTCACACGGCGTCGAGGGCATGTTCATCTGCTTCGACCGGGACGGCAAGATCGTTTGGTCGCGTTCGTTTGGCGAAGAGGTGGGCCGCATCTCGGGTTTCGGCGGGCGGACGGTTGATCCCCTGATCGACGGAGACCTGGTGATCGTGAGTTTTCTCACAGCGGGGTGGGGCGGCAACTTCATCCCGCGGCACCGATTCTTTGCGCTTGACAAGTCCACGGGGGAGATCGTTTGGATTTCGACGCCCGGAGTGGCTCCCAAGGACACGACGTATTCCGTGCCCGTCGTGCGGGTGATTGACGGTGAACGGCTGCTTGTGACCGGCAACGGCGACGGCGGCATCTACGCGCTGCAAGTCGCGACCGGCAAGAAGGTCTGGCACTTCCCGTTCAGCAAGCGCGGGATCAATTCGTCTGTGCTGGTGAACGGCAGCGACGTCTACGCCTCGCACAGCGAGGAGAATGTCGATGCAAGCACGGCGATGGGGCGGCTGGTTCACCTGAACGCAGGACAGGTGACCGAGGGGAAGCCCGCGGAGGTGTGGAAAGTGGACGGCTTCACCGCAGGCTATGCCTCGCCGGCGTACCACGACGGGATTCTCTATCACGTGGACAACTCGGCCAACCTGACGGCGTTCGACGCTGCGTCGGGCGAAGAGCTTTGGAAGCACAACATCGGGATCGCGCAGAGGGCTTCGCCGATCATCGGAGACGGCAAGATCTACGTGGCCGACGTGGACGGGAAGTTTCACATTCTCAAGATGAACGGCCGCGAGGAGCCTGAGGTTCTGCATGTCGAGGAATTCAAGGAGCCCGACGGCAGCGCGACGCAGATCAACGGCTCACCCGCTGCCGCCAACGGCCGGATCTATCTGATGACGACGAGGGAGTTGTACGCGATCGGCGCGAAGCAGCCTGCCGGTGCGGCTGCGAAAGCCGTGAACGCGGTTTCGAACAAGGCTCCGGCCGGAGCCGCGTCAGCTCATGTGCAGGTCGTGCCGGCGGAGGCGGTCCTGAGCCCGGGCGATTCAAAAACATTCGTCGCGCGGACCTACGACGCCAAAGGACGACTGATCGGAGAACCCACGGCGGAGTGGTCGCTGGATGGACTCAAGGCCGCGGTGTCCGGGTCCGGAGATTTGAAGGTCGCGGGCGACAACGTTTCGCAAGGCGGGCTTCTGACGGCGGCGGTCAGAGGAGTGAAGGGGACCGCGCGTGTGAGTGTGCGGCCGCGCATTCCCTTCACGGAAGACTTCGAGTCCTATGAAGAAAAGGCCGTTCCGCCGGGGTGGAACGCAGCCCGGGGACGCTTTCAGGTCGCGGCGATTGATGGCAACCAGGTGCTCAAGAAACCCTCGGCGAATCGCAGGAGCTGGCGAACGACCGTGTTCTTCGGTGATCCCTCCGCATCCGGCTACGTGATCGAGGCGGACCTGTACGGGGTGCAGCGAGGCCGATGGAAACCGGATATGGGTCTCGTTTCCCACCGCTATACCCTGGCCCTGATGGGGCCACGCAAAAGGCTGATGATTCGAACCTGGCTCTCGGAACTCGAACGCTTTTCGAAGCAGGTTCCGTTCGAGATGGAAGCGGACGTCTGGTACCGGATGAAGATGCAGGTGGACGTCGCCGAGGACGGCGGCAAGGCTACTGTGCGGGGCAAGGTCTGGAAGAAGGGCGAGCCGGAACCCGAAGCCTGGACGATCGAGGCCGAGGACGCCTTGCCGCATACGAACGGCAGCCCGGGGATTTACGGCTATTCGGCCGCGGACATTTTCTACGACAACATCAAGGTGACGCCTGCCGGGAGTTAGCTCCGCGGCCGGGCTCGACGGCTGTCGGCCCCGCGGTCACCGAACGGATCGGATGCATTCCATGAAATCGAATCGCTTAGCGACAGCAGCACTGGCGTGTCTGGCGGCATGGCCCGCTTTCGCCGCGGACTGGCCCATGTGGGGCGGCCGTCCTGACCGCAACATGGTTTCGGACGAGAAAGGCATTCCACGCACGTGGGACCTCAAGACGAAGACCAACATCAAGTGGGTGGCGGAATTGGGCTCGCAGTCCTACGGCAATCCCGTGATCTCGGACGGCAAGGTTTTCGTCGGCACCAACAACGAGCTGCTGCGCCACCCGAAGCTCGGCAACGACCGCGGCGTAGTGATGTGCTTTCGCGAGTCCGACGGCAAGTTCCTATGGCAGATGACTCATGAGAAGCTGTCCTCGGGGCGCGTCAATGACTGGCCGGAGCAGGGTGTCTGCTCGTCTCCGGCGGTCGTGGGAAAAGTCGCCTACTACGTCTCGAATCGCGCTGAAGTCATTGCTGTGGATACGGAGGGTTTCCTGGACGGCGAGAACGACGGTCCTTTCGTGGAAGAGGAGGAGACCTCGCAGATCGACGGCGATGTGCTCTGGAAGCTCGACATGTACGAGGAGCTGGCGGTGTTCCCGCACAACATGGCGGCGACCTCGCCGCTTGTCGCCGGGGATATCCTGTTCGTCAACACCTCAAACGGAGTCGACGAGAGCCACATCAATATTCCGTTCCCGGACGCGCCGAGCTTTCTGGCGATCGACCGCCACACGGGCGAGATTCTCTGGGAAGACGGGTCCCCCGGAGAAAACATCCTGCACGGACAGTGGGCATCGCCGGCATACGGTGAAATTCTCGGCAAGGAACAAGTGATCTTCGCCGGCGGCGACGGCTGGCTGCGCAGCTTCGAGCCGAAGACCGGCGAGCTGATCTGGGAGTTCGACTGCAACCCGAAGGAGTCCGAGTGGAAGCAAGGCCGGGGTGACCGCAACAACATCATCGCTACGCCGGTGATCTATGACGACAAGGTATTTGTGGCGGTCGGGCAGGATCCGGAGCACGGAGAAGGCATCGGCCATCTGTGGGCAATTGACGCTACGGGGACCGGCGACATCACCAAGACGGGCGTTGTTTGGCATCACGACTTTCGCCGGACGATTTCAACCGTGGCCATCGACGACGGCATCCTGTATGTTCCGAACTTCAGCGGTTTCTTTCATGCCTTGGACGTAGAAACCGGCAAGCTGTTGTGGGAGCATGACATGTTCGCGGCCGTGTGGGGATCGCCGTTCGTTGTGGACGGCAAGGTGATGCTGGGTGACGAAGACGGCGACTTGACGGTGCTGAAGGCGGGACGCGTGATGGAAGTGCTTTCGGAGATCAACTTCGGGAACACCATCTACAGCACGCCGGTGGTAGCAAACGACACGCTCTACATCATGACCCGCTCGCACTTATACGCGATCTCCGGCAAGTAGGAGCAGGCCGCACCCGAGGAACCAAGGTAGAGGGTCGCCGACCGCATTCGAGCAACAACAACCATGGCAAGCAATGAAGTCTCCTGCGACCTGAAACCGAGAGTCGACGCCGCTCGCGAGCGTCTCGACGCCCACGTGCGAGAAATCGTCGCGTGGCACTTTGATCCCGAGACCGGCTGTCCTTTCTGGCTCGACTTCGCCGCGAAGCTCGACTGGGATCCACGCAAGGAGGTAAAGGGGTTCGACGATCTGCGGCGGTTCGGTTTCTTCGAAGACGAATGGCTGCGGGGCGGCCCGGTGCGCCGCTGGGTGCCCAAGGGACTGGCCGATAAGCCGGTCTACGTGTTCGAAACCGGCGGCACGACGGGCGTGCCGAAGTCGCGCATCAACATCGACGACTTCCGCATCGACTATTCCGAGTTCAGCCACACGCTGCCGGACGAGTTCTTCCCTCCAGGGGCGGATTGGATTCAGGTCGGCCCGTCGGGGCCGCGGCGATTGCGGCTTGCGGTGGAACACCTAGCGCAGGTTCGCGGCGGGATCTGTTTCCAGATCGATCTGGACCCGCGTTGGGTCGTCAAGCTTCTCAAGAAGGGCGACATCAAAGCGGCCGAAGCCTACAAGAAACATTGCATCGACCAGGCGGTGATCATCCTCGAGAACCATCCGAACATCAAGTGTCTGTTCACGACCCCGAAGCTGCTCGAGGCGCTTGCCGACCGTGTTTCGCTCAAGGAGATGGGCATCACGGGCGTCTTCTGCGGAGGCACGGAGATGACGCCGCAGTTTCATCGCTTTGCCCGTGAGGAGTTGCTGGAAGGCGCCTATTTTGCCGCGACGTACGGCAATACGTTGATGGGGCTGGCCTGTCACAAGCCATTCGACCCTGCGGACAACCACGCCATCATCTACTACCCGCCGCAACCGCGCGCGGTGAGCCAAGTGGTCGACCCGGACGACATGGACACCGTCGTCGACCATGGCGAGACGGGCCGTGTGCTACTCACGACTCTGACGAAAGAATTCTTCATGCCGCGGTTCCCCGAGCGCGACGAATGCGAGCGCGAGCCGCCCATCGAGTTGTACCCGTGGGACGGCGTGCGCAATGTCCGGCCGTTCTCCCAGACGAAGGAGAAGGTCGCAATCGGGGTGTACTGATTGCAGGGTCTGGCAACCAAAGGACTCCTGCTCCGACGCCTCGCCCGCTCCGACATGCTCAAGGGAAAAACCCGAGACTCTGCGAGTCGAACACAGATACCGTTTGACTTCCGGCCGCGGACGCGCGTCGTGTTTGGCGCAGGGACTCTTGACGGTGTCGGCGAACTGGCCAGGGAACTGGGCGGCCGGCGTGTCCTGGTTGTCTCCGATCCGGACATCGACGCAGTGGGCTATCCGGCACGGGCGGCTGTCTCATTGGAAGCCGCCGGCTTGACGTCGACAGTCTTCACCGCCGTCGACCAGAACCCCACGACGGAGCATGTGGATGCCTGTCTGGAGTCCGCGAAGGAGAACGATGTCGATCTGATCGTGGGGCTGGGCGGCGGCAGCGCCATGGACTGCGCCAAGGGAGTCAACTTCCTGCTCACCAACGGCGGCCGCATGCAGGACTACTGGGGAGTGGGCAAGGCCGCCAGACCGATGCTCCCGCTCATCGCGATTCCCACGACCGCCGGGACGGGCAGCGAGGCCCAATCGTTTGCTCTCATCGCGGACGCCGAGACGCACCAGAAAATGGCCTGCGGCGATCCCAAAGCCGCGCCCGCAATCGCGATACTCGACCCGGAACTCACTCTGTCGCAACCCGCGATGGTGACCGCCTTGACGGGCATTGACGCCGTGTCACACGCGATTGAAACGTGGGTGACCAAGAAACGGAACCCTATTTCGAAGCTCCATTCACGAGAGGCGTGGCGGTTGCTGCATGCGAACCTGCCTTGCGTGTTGACGGATCCGGACCATCTTGACGCACGGGCCGGCATGCTGCTCGGGGCGAATCTGGCCGGGACGGCGATCGAGAATTCGATGCTCGGGATCGCGCATTCCTGCGCGAACCCTTTGACGGCTCACTTCGATGCGATTCATGGAGCGGCAGTGGGGATGATGCTGCCGACGGTGATACGGTTCAACACGTTCGAGGTTGAGGACGAGTATGCGGAGTTGATCAGCTTTGACGGTTCGGGCGGGGACGGGGCCGATCTGGCCGCGACCGTCGAGTCTTTGCTCGATCAAGCCGGGGTCCCACGCCGACTGGCGGCGTACGGCATCTCCGAGAAAGACCTACCGGATCTGGCCGAGGAAGCGGCGAGGCAATGGACGGCCCAATACAACCCCCGGCCGGTCACGGCCGAGGATTTGCTCCAGGTGTACCGCGAGGTCCTGTAGCGGCCGCGGGCGGTGGGAGGCCGTGCCCCTACTTTCCGCCAAAGAGGAGGCGCCGAGGCGCTTGCTTTCGATTCGCGATCGATGCGGCCGTTTGCCAAAGTCAGCGAACCGTGCTGTCACCGGAGCGAAGCACCTCTGCCGTGCCCGCCGCGGAAAGATGAATCGAATTGAACAGCAGCTTGAAGGTGTTGTGCGCCTGCGCCCGGTGCTGGGGCCGGAAGCCAATCAGCACGATGCGGCCCTTCTTGTAGATCACTTCCGCCGCCGCGATGCGATTGTAGAGATGCCCGGCTCCCCGGATCCAACCGCTCTGCAAAAGGTTGGACCCCGGATAGCGGGCCACGACCTTCAAGGTCGTGTAGCTGAACTCGGGGACCGGCTCGAACACCGCATCGCCCTTGAACACGGCGGTCGCCTCGTCGGGCATCCCGTAGGCGAGCGGGTTGCGGTTGTCGACGAAGACGCGAAGAAACGACCCGGGGCATGAAAACTCGGAGGTCTTGATGCCTTCAAGAGAGTTCTTGACCGGCAGCTCAAAGGTGCTAAGCGCGAAATCCGATGAGTCGCCCATGGTGATCAACGTCCCTCCGCCCGCGACGAATTTCCGAATCGCTGCGCGTCCTTTCTCGCCGATGCCGCCGCGATACTCTTCCGGCACCGATTTACTTTCGAGTCCCGAGATGATGCTCTCGTCGCCGCGGTCTCCGGGCAGAATCAATGCGTCCCACTTCTTTCGCAGCCCACCGCCGCGAATATCCACGTTATGGACCGTCGTCAAGTCGAATTCGTATTCTTCGAGCAACCAGCGAGTCCAGCCTTCGTCCATTGAAGACGTCCATGGCTGATACAGGGCCAAGCGGGGCTTGCCGAGGGGTTGCGTCCGTATCGGGGGAACGCCCGCGGCGAGACTTCCCGTGAGCCCGAGCGGCTCGACGACCGCGGAGGCTTCGTCCGTCTCCAGGCCGCGCACCCAAAGAGTTCCCGGCGGATAGCTGACGCCGCCGGCCGCCCACTCCTCGGTGGTCCAACGCACGTCGGCCCCGTCACGGAGCAAGCGGTTCAGCGCCTTGGCTGAGTTGTTGGGCTCGGGCCGAATCAAGAAACCAAACCGGCTCTCCCCGTCACGATGCAACTCGCCGACAGGCAGAGGAATTGCGGCGAGTTTCTCCAGCGACGCCTCGAAGGGCTTCTCGACGCGAGCCACTTCGACGCCCATCTGCAGCGGCATCGTCCAAGTGGTCGAATCGTAGGGCGTGGATCTCATCGCGCCGGCCGGCATGTCCCCGGGATCGGGATATTCGTGGGGCGTCATCAAGTCGATGACGTAGTTGCGGTACGGCTGTGCCATCCGGATCACGTAGCTGCCCGCGGCGTGCTTTTCTCCGTCGGCCTCGAAATCTTCGCGCGCCCGATGCACCTCGACTCCGTTGAAGTGCAGCGCTTCCAGCAACTCGTAGAGGGCGTCGGGGTCATGCTGCCCGGTCGGATAGACGAACGCGAACGGGCTGCCCTGCTCACCCTGCTCGACGGCCTTGAGGCCCATTCCGATCTGGCTCTCGATCACCTGAACCCGGTTGTTCGCCGCTGTTTCGAGCAGGCTGTACGAGATGACCAACTGCCGCTCGATGATGTCGTTCAGAGTCCATTTGCCGCCCAGCCACGGACGCGGGTAGTTCACGAGCGGCGCCACGCGCCGGGGCGCGGGAGCGGGCGACGCGGGATCCTTCTCACGCCTTTTCACCCAATCCTTGGAGGTGTAGGAGTTGTCGGGTTTTTGCCACAACTGCGCCTTCTCCTGATAGACCGGACTGGCCAGATTCACGCTCGCCACTTCCGTGAGAAGCCCGACGATGTTGTGATACCAGGGCGCCCGGATAAAACCGCCCTGCCACCAGCTCGTGTAGTCGATGTTGTAGCCGATGCCGGTGAAACCCGCCTCGTGCAAGCGGTTGAACATCGCGAGTCCGAAAATTCCGAGTTCCGTCCAGATGACCGGATTGACGTTGGGGTTGATCGGATTCGTGAACGGCGGAACGAAAACGCGAATCCCTGTCTGACCCATCTGGTGCTGATCGAGAAACACTTGCGGCAGCCAGTCGTGGTAGAGCACCTTGTTGGTGATTCGCGCCTCGACCTGCGTCATGAGGAAGGCGTCACGGTTGTTGTCGTGCCCGACATAAGGGTGATAGAGCCGGGGCAGCGGCGACCAGACATGGTCCGTGCCGCGAACACGGTTGTTCCAGTCGGTCACCATGATCTGTCCATCGGGGTTCAACGAAGGCATCAGCAGGAAAAGGACATGATCGAGAACGTTCCGTACCCAGGGTGAGTTCTCGGTCGCCAGCCGATGCAAGACCTTCAGGGCCATCTGCGACGACCCGATCTCGGTGGAGTGGATGTTGCACGTCATCAGCACGACGATGGGCGACTCCCAGGGGAGCTTCTCGATCTGCCCGTCGTTGAGTTGGCGGGGGTCGGCCAGGAGTTTTTGCCGGGCCTTGATCTCGTCGAGCCGGGCCAGGTTGCGCGGCGAGGAGATCGTCGCCATTACGAGCTGGTTGCCGTTCGTGGATTCTCCGCGTTCCTCGAAGAGCACACGATCACTCCCTTCCGCAACCAGTTGGAAGTATTCGACGATCTTCTCCCAGCGCAGAAGGTTGCCGTCCGACCCGATCGCGAAGCCGGCGAACTCATCCGGCGTCGGTAACGAGCTCTCCTGCGCCCAGGCGGCAGCGGGACCCAGCAGACAAAGAGCGAGAAAGAATCTTGCGAATAGCAAACTCAGATTGCGCATGTGATGATCCAGGAAAACGGGCTGTTCCGATGCCTTTCAGACGGCGTGACGCCCTGCCGAGCAAGCACTCGACGGAGTTGTCGAGAGAAGGCCGGCCATCGCTCGGCCGGAAAAGGTATGACTCGTCGAAGGCGACTCGGACATGTCGATGCTGTGCGGGTCGATTTTAGCCTACATTGCTCACCACCCGACGGCCGAAGCACAGGAGGGAAAGGCAGAAAGGCCGTGATTCGTGTCTCGTGTCTCGTGTTTCGTGATTCGTGAAAAACCCGTTGGTCGGGCTTGGGATTGCTCTCCTTGGAGTTCCCGGAGGGACGGGGAAAACCATGTTGCGCGATTCGTAATTCGTGATTCGTGAAAAACATAACGGTCATGTTGAGTGTCTCGTAACCCGAGGGCCGAAGGAAGCGACAAGGCCGATACGCCTGCGCGCGCCTTTTTCCTCCGTCCGGCGCGCGCCTCGTCCTGACGGACCTCTCACGTACTTCGCCTCGCCACTCGGTGAAGAATGCAGGCTTGCCAGGAATAAAACCCTGGTAAGGTAGTGACCGTTCATGGGAACCGTCTCCCGTCTGTTCTTCCGATGTGGTCTTGCGGCCGCGATCGTCTGGGCGGCGTGCAGCACTCCGGAGCAGGAGTTCCTCGGCAAGAGCTTGTCCGACTGGGCCATCCTGCTAGACGGCGAAGATCGCCTGGACCGGCTTTCGGCGATCCGGGCCATCG
The DNA here is from genome assembly GCA_026713545.1 of Bryobacterales bacterium. GTDB lineage: Bacteria > Acidobacteriota > Terriglobia > Bryobacterales > UBA6623 > JAPPLB01. Next base: position 4,134 of record JAPOOG010000103.1, on the reverse strand, counting down.
GTGAAGCCGCGCGGCGGAATCCGGCGGACGCTGCATCCACGGCGGCGTTACGCCGCGCTCTTTCTCACAAGGACAGCGCCGTGCGTCACTGGGCCGTGCGCTCCGCCGGGTCGATGGGAGACGCCGCCTCTGCGTTCGAGCAAGACTTGAGAGCCCGTCTTGCCGACGACGCGGTCGACGTCCGAATCTGGGCCGCGCAAGCGCTCTGCCGGCTGGGCAAACAGGAGGAGGCGTTACCGGTGCTCGCAAAGGGTTTGTCCGACACGAACGGCGGGACACGTCTCCACGCGGCGCACGCCCTGGAAGCACTGGGCGAGGACGCCCGCCCGGTGGTCGAGGCGTTGCGCGGCGTACTCGGCGACGACTTCGGATACCCGGATCGGGTAGCGGGCCGCTTCTTGAAAAACCTGGGGGCACTCCCGGAAAGCGCAACGCCGGATTGAAGCGACGAAGCTCGCGGCCACACCGGGCCGGGAGCGGCTGTCGGACCTGCGACCCCGTGAAGCCTCTGTGGGGGGGCAGCTCCCCGGAGAAAAAACTTTCCGGACGCCGTTCATTTCTTCCGTTCATTTTCGTTGCGGGCCGGTAACGTCCCACCAGAGGCCGCCGTTCGTCGTCTTCAGGACGCCGCCCTCACCGCCGTAGTAGAGAGTGGCGGGCCTCGTTCGGTCATCGAAAACGAGTGTCCAGGTGCGGTTCGACCACTGCAGCCCCGCGACCTCGAAAGTATCGGCGCTGTCGGTGCTGCGGAAGACGCCCTTCTTCGTGCCGGCGTAGACATGAGCCGGGGTGTGAGGATCAACGGCTAGCGCGAGGATGTGCTGGATGAGCGGCCGCTCGCCCAGGGTCCAGGTCCAGCCGCCGTCGGTCGAACGGTAGACGCCTCCGGGGTCGGTGGCCGCATAGATGATTCGTGAATCGGTGGGGTCCATCGCGAGCGCACGCACGTCGATGTCATAGAGCCCTTCCGGGTTCGCTTTCCAATGCTCGCCGCCATCCGTCGTTTTGTAAACGCCGTGCCAGGTGGCGGCGTAGAGCGTACTCGGACTGCGAGGATCGATGACGAGCGCGCGAAGAGTCTTGTCGATCAAGCCGCGGTTCACCCCGCGCCAGGAGGCCCCGCCGTCGGTGGTCTTGAAGACACCTCCGCCGTCCGTGCCCGCGTAGAGCGTTTGCCCGTCCGAAGGATCGATCGCCAGACCGCGAATCCTGCCGTTCGTGAGCCCGTTGTTCACGGGATGCCATGATCCGGCGGCGTTCGTGCTCTTGTAGACGCCCATCTCGTAGGCGCCGGTGTAAATCACGTCCGGGTCGGAGGGATCGAGAACGATGTGTCTCGGCCCCAGATGGTCGAGGCCGGTGGACGGCCAGTTGTCCAGGCCTCCGCGGGTGGTCTTGCAAAGCCCTTTGGCTGCTCCGGCGTAGATGACCTGGGGATCCGCCGGATGCAGCGCGATGGCCTGGGTCTCGCCGCCGCCGGGCGAACCCATCTGCGGGTAGGCCGGCCCGCAAAGCGCCAGCAGACCGAGTCCCGCAATGAAGGCTTTGCTCATCATTGCTTCTCCCCGCCTCGGCGCCAGGGGAATTCGTAGGAAGGCGTATCGGCGTGGCGGCTCACGCGGATGCGCAGATGCGAACCGGCCCCCGGGGACATGTCGACCTGGACGTGGGAACGCCCCACCGGGAGCGTTTCGTCTTCGGTCGCCGCATCGAACCGAGGCCGTTGTCGAGCGGCTTGCCGATCTCGGGCGCGGCGGTAGGTGACCTCTTCGATCCGGTCTTCCCCGTACGCTCCCGCCTGAATGATCACGCTGCGGCGCTCGAAGAGATTCGTGTTCACCAGGTCCAGCTCCACGACGTCCTCTTCGATGCGGGTGACCAAGGCGGAGACGCCTTGCGGCAAGCCCGGCTCGCGGCGGTCCGCGTCGAAGTACCGCAGCCGCGCATGGAGCATTTCTCCGCGCTTGTGGACCGGGACGCCGCCGATCGTCAAGCGCACGAGATTGTCGGTCGGCATGGGGTCAAGCACCAACCACTTGGCATCGAACCAGGTTTCCGGATCCCCGTGCTCGTTCAGGATGCGGTCGAGCCTGGTCTGGACGTATCGCAAGTCGTTCCGGAAAGCACGTACGGGGAAATCCGGCTCCCGGCCCTTCAAGTAGTAAGCCCAGCGAAGGTGGACGTCTCGCAGCTCCCCCCGCGCTATCCGCGCTTCGGCCAAACGCTCGACCTGCCGCCAGTCTTGCGGCGCCTGCGTCATCTGCCAGAGATTCACGTACGGAGCCGACGTTTCCGGAACGAAGTGGTGCCAGCCGTTGTCGTTGTCGTAGCGAATCGGAACCGTCGGGATGCCGGCGACGACCTTGCCGCGACTCCTCATCACGGCCATCTGGCCGCGGGGCAACTCGAACCAGTCCTTCCAGCCCGTGAGCAGGAAGGCCACTTTGGCGGCGGTCAGTGAAGCCAACACGATGTCCGTGCCGCCGCGCACCCACTTCCAGCCGTAATAGCCGCCCCACCAGTTTCCGTCGTTGTATTCCCCGATCTTGCCGCTGAGTCCGACGTTGTCCGGCATGATGCCGTGGTTCTCTCCGGTCAACTCGATCCACTTGCCGAGGTAGTCGGTTATCCAGCGGCGGTATTTCCCGGCGCCGGTATAGAGAAAGGCATTCGCGACCAGCGGCGCAGCGGTGAGGTTGATCGGCACATCACCCTTGGCCATACGGTCGCTCATGACCTTGACGATGGCGGCGAACTGGTCGTTCCCGGGATGATCGTTGATCCAACCCGTGGAGGATGAAACGCCCGGAATGTCGTCGAACGGCAGATGGTAGTAGACCAGGTTGGCGTTGGTCGGAATCCAGTCGCGCTTGCTCCAGACCATCTTCGGGCCGCGGCTGCCGTTCATCGAAGCCCGCATCAGTTTCAACGCGGGGTCGTAATTCGGGGCCTCCGGGTCTTCGCCGATGTACATCGCCGCGAACCTCTCGGAGCGCTCGCGGAACGTGGCGTCCCGCGGGTCCGCCATGCCCATCGGATAGAGCGACACGTACCCTTCGCCGTGATGCATCCAATCCCAATTGCCGTCGAACTCGCGATAGATCTGGCCGTAGCGGCTGAACTGGCGGGTGATGCCTTCCCAGACGCGCCGATGCAGGGTGTCGAGCTCACGCGAGCCGCCCAAAATGTAGTGCAGCGAATAGCCGCGGAAGGCCTCGTAGGCATCGTCGGAGGAATTCATGCCGCCTTCGTAGCGCTCCTTCCAGCGCAACGCGCCGTCGGGGAGGGTGTAGGTTTTCACGAACACCTTGCCGGCGCTGTTCATCGTCTCGATCAACTGGCGCTCGAGCAGCGCCCATTCCGGCGCCGCCTGAGGAACATCGACGTGAATCGAGACGGGCTTTCCGCCGCCGGAGGCCACGGGGGCAAGCCAGAGAAAGGCGGCGGAGATCCAAAGACAGCACCAATAGCGGATGTCGGTCATCGTCGTTTCGAAATCGTCTCCTGTCCGGAAGGCATGTTTCTCCTTCGCAGCCCGCGTCCGGTTGCCGGCCGAGTCACGCCGCGGGCGGTTACGCTCGGGCGCTGCTCTCGATCATGCGCCGAGCGGAGCGGCAACTCAAGCCGTGCGATTGCCAACGCAAGATAGAAAGTACCACTGTTCGTGCAAGACAGAACTTCCCCCTTTCTCAGCATGGGTTCATTCGGTCTTCGCCAGAGCGGAAGCAGCCCGGAGGGCAACGGGAGACGCGGCCAACGGCACACTTCGTGAGGCCGAGCGAGAACGGAGGACGGCGCGCGGACAGCGGCTCGGGGGTTATCCGAAGAATTCCGAAGAATTCCGACGAATTGTGGGAAATAGCGAGTTTTTGACTCGTTACGATTCGGTAAAAAGTCGTCATCAGGCGGCAAAAACCCGTTCTCACGCGGCAAAGACCCGTTCTCACGCGGCAAAATACCCGGAATATCCAGGAATGGCCTCGTCAACAAAAGCATAAAGGCCGTGTTTCGTGTCTCGTGATTCGTGAAAAGCCCGTTGGCCGGGCTTGGGGTTGCTCTCCTTGGAGTCCCCGGAGGACGGGGAAAACATTTTGCGTGTTTCGTGTCTCGTGAAAAGCATAAAAGCCGTGTTTC
>JAPOOG010000128.1 GCA_026713545.1 Bryobacterales bacterium | reverse complement strand
GGAAGGATGGAGGAATGGATGATCGAGAGTGATCAGCGCTCAGGATTGATCTCGGAGAGAGAGGGCTTGCTGTTCGATCTCGCGCAGCAAGGGGATGAGTTGCTCCAGGGATTGAAGATGGGCATCGAACTGCTTCCAGCCGTAGAAGTTCGGGCATCGAGGTATCCCCAGCTCGTTGAGGTGCCTGCGAATCGAGGGTGGCGGAGGGTATCCATGAACCCGCGTGAAAGCTCAGTTCCACTCTCCGATGCACATGTAGTTGATCGCCTGGAGCTTGTCCATCGACGGCTCGGTAAACATGAAGGGAGCGATGTCGAGGTCGGAGGGTATCTCCAGTGTGCCGGCCATCACGCTGCCGGTCAGGCAGACCAGACAGAAATCGTCCTTGCCGCTGCAATGCCAATCATTGCTGGAGGGGGTGTATTTGCTGCGATCGAGTGATCGCGCGTCGATGACGGCGGTGAAGAGAAGGCCGGCCATGGTGTGTGCGGGGGGGACGGTTTCGATCTGTCGAGTGTCCTGGTCGAAGTTGAACTCGGTCATGGTCGGCATCCTTCTGCTGGCAAGGGTTGGGAGCTTTCCGCTCGCTCGTTGATGGCGGAAAGCGGAGAACCCGCCGAGAGGCAGCGAAGAATGCGGCGGTTGAGGCGGATCAGCGATGCTGGCCTCCGTAGTCGGTTTCGCAGTTGGGGCAGAGGTAGCGGGTCACGGTGCTGCAGCCGTCGGAGAGGATTTCGTTGTAGGCGTGGCCGGTGCGAACGGGAACGGCGGATGAGCAACGGCCGCAGTTTGCGGGGTGTTCGTTGCGGTCGCAATCCCATGCGCCGCTGCCGAAGTCGAGCCAGCCTCCGCGATGGAGGCGCGAGAAGCGTTCACGCTTGTCAGTGATCTGCTTGATGCGGGGGTAGTTGGGGTGAGTGGGCATCACTGGTCTTTCTCCCAAAGGGCGTAGGCGAGAAGGGAGATCACGTCGATGACACGGTTCTTGCGTTCGCCTGCGGGAGTGTTGACTTTAAACGAGGCACCGTCCTCGTAGACTTCGACGGTGTCGGTGAGGTTATCGGCGTGATGCTTGATGGTGATGGTGTGGATGAGCTTCATGGTGTGATTCGTCGGTTCTCGGCCTTGTCGATTGCGCGAAGCTGCGGCAGGAAGTCTTGCAACGATGATAGATGAGTTTCGAACTCATCCCAGCCCTGGAAGTCGGATTGTTGCGGGACTTTGAGGGCGAGAATCTGGCTCTCGACGAAGCGGTTGGGGAAGTGGTCGTAGACGCAAACGAAGGCGTGCCACCAGTGGCCGCTGCGCATGGAATCGAGGGCTTCGAGCTTGCGCATGGTCAGCTCGGAGAACATGTGCGGCACACAGTCGCGGTTGGGCGGAATCCGGAACGATCGGGCGATGACGCTTCCGGAGAGGCAAACCTCGCAGGAACTGCGGTTGCTGGTGTTGTGACACTGGTCGGAATCGGGCATGTAGCGGTAGCGGTCGAGTCCGCGGGCGTCGTTGATGGCGGTTTCGAGAAGGCCGGCCATCGTATCGGGGAGCTTGAACTGTTCAAGAAGAACGGCGTTCTCGTTGATGTCGGGAATGGTTTCGGCGACCTTCATCGATGAAGGAATCCTCCTGTCGGTAAGGGTTGGGAGCTTTCCGCTCACTGTTGACTGGCGGGAAGCGGAGAACCCGACGACGAGAGGCTGCTCTTGACGAGGCGAGCGACCGCGCGGTCGATGCTCTGCAGTTGGGGCAACATGGATTCGAGCGAATCCAGGTGAACGTCGAAGTCTTCCCAGGAATCGAACGTGGAGAAGGAGGGTTCGGACAGCGCTTGCAGGTTGTCGAGGACTTGCAGGGAAGGAGTGCGGTGGTAGATGAGCTCGAAGGCTTTATGCCAGAGTCCGCAGCGCATGTAGTCGATGGCGTCGAGCAGCTCTTCGGTGCGCCGATCGAAAGTCATCGAGGAAACGGTATCGCTGGGAGCGATCTCCAGCGAACCGGCGATGACGCTGCCGGCCAGGCAGACCAGGCAAAGGTTGTGGCTGGAGTCGGCGTCGTGCCAATCGTTGTAGTAGGGCAGATAGATCGAGCGATCGAGCTTGCGGGCGTCTTTGACGGCGACTTCGAGAAGTCCGGCCATCGATGCGGGAAGTGAGGCTTGGGAGCCGTCGATGCTGTGATGAGCAATGAGCATGGTGTGTATTCTCCTGGAGGTAAGGGTTGGGAGCTTTCCGCTCACCGTTGATTGGCGGAAAGCGGAGAACCCGCCGATCAGAAGCCGCTTTTGATGAGGCGAGCAACAGCGCGGTCGATGCTGTGGAGTTGAGGCAGCATGTGTTCGAGAGAAGACAGATGAACGTCGAAGTCTTCCCAGGTTTCGAAGGTGGAGCGAGCGGGTTCGGGAAGCGCCCGCAGGTAGTCGAGGACATGCAGGGGTGGAATGCGGTTGTAGATCAGGTCGAAAGCCTTGCTCCAAAGTCCCATACGCATGTTGTCGAGCGCGTCGAGCAGGTCTTCGGTGCGCTTGTCGAAAGACAGCGAGGAAACGGTGATGCTGGGAGCGATTTTCAGCGAGCCGGCGATGACGCTGCCGGCCAGGCAGACTTCGCAGAAGTTGGAGAATCCGTTGGGGTTGTGCCAATCGTTGTGGTAGGGCAGATAGATCGATCGATCGAGCTTGCGGGCGTCTGTGATGGCGACTTCGAGAAGTCCGGCCATCGTTGCGGGCAGCGCGGCTGGGGAGCCGTCGATGCTGTGTTCAGCGACGGTGAGCATGGTGTGAATCCTCCTGGAGACAAGGGTTGGGAGCTTTCCGCTCGCTGGTTGATGGCGGAAAGCGGAGAACCCGCAGCCTGGAAAGGACAGAGAGAATGCAGGATTCGAGGCAGGGGGAAGCGATCAGGATTTGAGAGCTTCGAGCTCGATCTCTTCGAGAAGAGGAACGATGGCTTCGAGCGAGGCCAGGTGCTTGTCGAACTCTTGCCATCCGATGAAGAGGAAGTGAGAGGGAGAGGGAAGGGAGTGAAGGCGCTTTTGTGATTCAAGGGAAGGAAGGCTGTTGTGGAAGATGCAGTAGGCGTTGAAGAACTCGCCGGTGCGGCAGGCGTTGATTGCGCGCAGTTTGTGATCGGTGCCGGGGGGGAAGGCAGCGGGGGAAGTGATGGTGCGGGGATCGACCTTCAGGGATCGAGCAATGATGCTTCCGGCCAGGCAGACCTGGCACAAGTGTTGTTGTTCGCTGGAGTAGCCGTGCCAGAAACGGTAATGCGGATGGTAGTCGGTCCGGCTGAGAACACGGGCATCGGCAACGGCGAGCGAGAGCGTTTCGCTGAGGGTATCGGGAAGTGAAGGGGTATCCATGGGATTGATCCTTGAGTGGTCAGGGTTGGGAGCTTTCCGCTCGATCTGATTTGGCGGAAAGCGGAGAACCCGCCCAGGCAGGGAAGTGGGTATTAGAGAGCGAGTGCTTTCTGATCGATCTCGCGCAGGCGGGGAACGAGCTGATCAAGGGACTTGAGAAAAGAATCGAACCCGTCCCATCCGATGAATCTGCTGTGGTCGGGAACGGGAATGCGCTTGAGCTCGTTGCGGAGGGATTCGGTGGGTTCCTGATCGTAGACTTTGCGAAAAGCGCTGATCCAGTATCCGTAGCGCATGTCGTCGAGCGCATTGAGAAGACTCTCGGTTCGATGGTCGAAGGAATCCGACGTGACGGTATCGCTCGGTGGGATTTCGAGGGTTCCGGCAATTACGCTGCCGGACAGGCAGACTTCACAGGTGTTGTAGCTGGTCGCCTGGTGCCACTGGTCGTGGTGGGGAACGTAGATGGAGCGATCGAGGCGGCGTGCGTCGTCGATGGCGGTTTCGAGCAGGCAGGCCATGGTGTCGGGCAGCGAAGCGCTGTCGCCATCGATTTTGTCGTCGGTTTCGAAGATCATGGATATCTCCTGGTGGGAATGGTTTGGAGCTTTCCGCTCACTGTACCTGGCGGAAAGCGGAGAACCCGTCAGACAGGGGCAAGGTCGGGTTAGCATGATTCATTGAGCTGCTCGATCGTGCGGAGATGTGGAACGAGAGCTTCGAGGCAACGAAGGTGGGCATCGAACTGATCCCAGCCTTGGAAGTGGGAGAAGCGCGGCGAGGGAAGATCCGAAAGGCGGTTGCGAATCAGCAGTGAAGGCGGGCTGCCGTGGAGAAATACCCAGGCATCGATCCAGTTGCCGCAACGTATTCTGTTGAGGGCGTAGAGCTTGTGCATGGCGTTGTGGGGAAAGTCCGAGGGGACAAGCTCGATCAGGGGATCGGCTTCGAGGGAAGCGGCCATGACGGCGCCGCTCAGGCACACCTGACACTGGTTTTCCTGGTGGACGTGCCATTGTCGGGCGGAGGGAAGGTAGCGAGAACGATCGAGCTGCCGGGCGTCGTTGATGGCGCTGGTGAGCAGTCCGGAGAGAGTTTCGGGAAGGGAACGGGGTTTCATGGAGCGCTCCTCATGAGCGGGACTGTTTTTCGAGGGCACGAAGCTTGGGAAGAATTCGCTGCAGCGATTTCAGGTGAGCGCCGAACTGCCGCCAGCCGATGAAGTCGCACTGTGCGGGAGTGGGAAGAAAGAGCAGAGAGTCGAGGGTGGAGCAATCAGGTGCGCTGTTGTAGATGAGATGGTAGGCGTATTGCCAATTGCCGTGGCGCATGGCGTTGATGGCGTCCATCTTGCGTTGAACGCCGGGGGAAAGAAAGGAAGGTCTGATCATAGCCGTGGAGGGAGAGTTGAGCGAACGGGCGATGATGGAGCCGGCCAGGCAGACCAGGCACTTGCCGTTGTCGAGGGGGCAGTGCCAGTAGCCGAAATGCGGCTGGTACTTGCGGCGGCTGATGGCCTTGGCGTCCGCGATCGCGACGGCGAGGAGTCCGTGCATGGTGTCGGGAAGGGTTTGCTCTTTCAAGGTGTGCCTCCTGGTGTCGAGGGTTGGGAGCTTTCCGCTCGCCTCGATCTGGCGGAAAGCGGAGAACCCGCACGAAGTGG
>JAPOOG010000075.1 GCA_026713545.1 Bryobacterales bacterium | reverse complement strand
GGATTGCAGGAGCAGTATCCGAAGCTGGACTGGATGGTGGTGGTGGTGGAGGAAGCGACGGGGGCGCTGGGGGCGGTCTCGATGGCGACGGTGCTGATCATGGGGATCGCGCTGCTGTCGCTGGCGGGCGTGGTGTTCCTGGTGGTGTACTTTGCGCTGCACCAACCGAGTGAGATCGAGGAAGTCGAGGAGGAGATGGGCGCCACCATCAAGGGCGCCTCCGGCTGAGATGCGGCTCGCCGGGATCAATACCTGTCTCCAACAGGGCCATCGAGGCCCTTTCGTCTTTCCAAGACCTGCGGCATGAGGTAGAGTCAAGTGGATGACTCGGGCCTTGCTGTGCTTGGGCTTGCTGCTGTCAGCGCCGCTCCCCGCGCAGACCGAATCCGGGCAACCCTTTGATATCTGGGCGCTGCAACGGATCACGCGCATCTCCGATCCGCAGCTTTCTCCCGACGGCTCGACGGTGGTCTTCGTCGGCGAGAAGACCCTGCTTTCCGAGAACGCCAAGCGGAAGCACATCTACACGCTTCCGATCGACGGCGGCCAAGCCCGGCAACTGACGTTCGAAGGCAAGTCGAACAGCCGGCCGCGGTGGTCGCCCGATTCTTCGCAGATCGTCTTCCTTTCCGACCGTGAGGACTCATCGCAGATTTGGCTGATGGCCGCCGACGGCGACGACAAGCGTCGTGTGACGGACCTCCCTACGGAAGCCTCGGGTGTGAAGTTTTTCCCGGACGGGGGACGGCTGCTGTTCGCCAGCCGCGTATTTCAGGAATGCGGGGCGGACATGGAATGCAACCAGCGGCGATTGCAGGAGCGGGAGGACAACCCCGTTCGGGCGCGCTCCTACGACGAGCTTCTGTATCGGCGCTGGGATGAATGGGACGACGGGCGGGTCGGTCATTTGTTCATCAAGGACCTTGTGACCGGCGAACTGCGCGACCTGACACCGGGGGGTTATGACGTTCCACCCTTTTCTCTGGGTGGCATGGACGCTTATGACATCGCACCGGATGGCCAAACCGTCTGTTTCGCGGTGGCGGTGGGCAAGAAGCCCGCGGTCAGCACCAACGTCGATCTCTACGTGGTGAACGTAGAGGAAGGCGGTAGGCCGGCCGCGCTGACAGAGGGTCCGGCGACGGAGACCTCGCCGCTCTATTCGCCGGACGGGCGCTATCTCGCCTACCGGGCGCAAGAGCGGGCGGGGTATGAGTCCGACCGCTACCGGCTGATGTTGCTCGACCTCATGGCGGACGAAGACTCGGAAGAAGACCCGGTTGTGAGCCTGACGGAGAACCTCGACCGCTGGGTGTCGGAGATTGCCTGGGCACCGGATTCGTCGCGGCTTTTCTTCACGGCGGAAGACCGCGGACGGGCGCCGATCTTCACGGTTGCGGCGCAAGGCGGCGGCATGCAGGCAGTGGTCTTCGGTGACGCGCATCATGGCGACGTGCAGTTGACGCCGGATGCACGCTCGATGATCTACAGCGTTCACAGCGCTTCGCATCCGGTGGAGATTTATCGGGGCTTCTCATCGGGCGGGCCGCCGATTCAGCTCACGCACCTGAACGATGATGTCATGGAGGCGTACGAATCGGGAGAAGTCGAGGAGATTACTTACGAGAGCATCGACGGCACGTCGATCAGCGGGTTTCTCGTGCAACCGCCGAACTTCGACTTCGAGCGGAAGTATCCCCTGCTGTTGCTGATTCACGGCGGGCCGCAGGGCGCTTGGGGTGAGGCTTGGAGCTACCGTTGGAACCCGCAGGTGTTCGCGTCGGCAGGGTACCTCGTGTTCATGCCGAACCCGCGGGGTTCGACGGGATACGGACAGGCGCTGACCGATGCGATCAACGGTGATTGGGGCGGGTTGGTGTACGAAGACATCATGGCCGGTGTCGACTATGTGCTGCGGCGGCCCTATGTCGATTCCAACAAGCTCGTTGCGGCGGGCGGGTCCTTCGGCGGCTACATGATCAACTGGATGCTCGGCCGCTCGACTCGCTTCCGAGCTTTCGTCTCTCACGCCGGTGTCTACGATCTGCGCAGCATGTTCGGTTCCACGGATGAGTTGTTCTTCCCGATTTGGGAGTTCGACGGCGCGCCTTGGGAGAACCCCGAGTCGTACGAGCGCTGGTCGCCCAGCCGTTTCGTCACGAAGTTTCAGACGCCGACGCTGGTGATCCATGGGGAGAACGACTTCCGTGTGCCGTTTACGCAGAGCATGCAGTTGTTCACGGCGCTTCAATTGCGCGAGGTGCCGTCGAAGTTCTTGTATTTCCCGGACGAGGGGCATTGGATTCTCAAGCCGCGCAACAGCATCCACTGGTACGAGACCGTGATCGGCTGGTTCGACCAGTGGATCGAGCGGATTCACCGGCCCCGCACCCCTCCCGCGTACATGCGTCCGGTGGTGGACCCGAGCGAGGCCGAAGGGACGGAAGAGTCCGAAGACGCCGAGGAAGCCGCCGAACCCGTCAGCCCGCTGCGGCCCGACGAGCCGCGGCCCAGCCCGCTGCAGCCCGATAAACCGCGCCCCAGCCCGATTCCGCGATAGAGTTTTCTCCATGGGGTTGCTCGAAGACAAGGTGACGGTCGTCACCGGCGCTGCCGCAGGCATTGGGCGTGGAGTCGCTGATCTGTTCGCGCGGGAAGGAGCGGTCGTCTATCTGCTGGACGTGCATGGAGCCGGAGCGGAAGCCGCTGCCGCCGCAATGCGCAAGGGCGGCTCGGCGGCCCATGCCTTCGCGGCGGACGTCAGCCGGCGAGAGACGATCGAGCCGGCCATCAACGACGCTGTGGAGCGTTACGGCCGGATCGATGCCGTCGTCAACAACGCGGGGATCTATCCGCGCCGGACGTTCGAAGAGATGACCGAAGCCGAGTGGGACGAGACGCAGAACGTCAACGTCAAGGGTATGTTCCACATGACGAAGCTCGTGCTGCCGCACATGCGGGCGCGGCGGTCGGGGAAGATCGTCAACATCTCATCGGTGACGTTTTTTAAGGGGTTTCCCCGCTTGACGCACTACGTGGCGTCGAAGGGCGCGGTGCTGGGATTCACGCGCGCCCTGGCTCGGGAGATCGGCCCCGACAATGTCTCTGTCAACGCGGTGACTCCCGGTGCGATCGAAACCGAGGGAGAGAAGGTTCACGCCAACCCCGATGACATCGCCAAGATCATGGAGCAACAGTGCCTGCAACGCAGAATCCTTCCCATCGACGTGGCGCGGGTGTGCTTGTTCCTGGCCAGCGAGTTGAGCGACGGCATGACGGGACAGACCGTGAACGTTGACGGCGGTCTGGTAATGTACTGAGTCGATGCGCGTCGGGCTCGGTTACCTTCTTCAGGAGACGAACACCTTTTCCCCGGTCGAGACGCGGGCTCGCGATTTCCACCCGCTTTTCGGGGAGCCCCTGTTGGATCAATGGCGGGGCAGCCGAACCGAGATCGGAGCCTTCCTCGATACGCTGGGCCCCGCAAATCACGAGGCGGTTCCCTTGTTTGCCGGCTGGGCGATGACCGCGGGCTGCATGTCCGCCGAGACGTTCGCGGGGCTGAAGCGATCGGTGGTGGATCAGGTTCGCGCCTCCGGCCCCTACGACGGACTGCTCCTCGCGCTGCATGGCGCGCTGTCGGCTGAAGGCGCCGACGACTGCGACGGCGTGCTGCTGGAGGCGATTCGCGGAGTTGTCGGCCGGGACATCCCGATTGTCGTCACGTTGGACTTGCACGCCAATGTGACGGCGAAGATCGCCGCGATGGCCGATGCCGTGATCGGCTACCGCACCTATCCGCACGTCGACATGTACGAGGTGGGGCAAGAGGCGGCCGAACTGATGCTGCGGGTTCTGAATGGCGAGGTGCGGCCGGTCACCGTCATGCGGAAGCTGCCGCTCATCGTCCCGCCGGAGAATCAGCAGACGACCCACGGGCCCATGAAAGAAGTCTGGGACACGGCGAGGGCCTGCCAGCGGGCGAATTCAGAGGTTCTGTCCGTGTCGGTGTTCGGCGTGCAGCCCTGGCTCGACATCGAAGAGATGGGCTGCTCGACCCTGGCGGTGGCGGATGCCGACCCGGACTCCGCGCGGCGTTGTGTCGGGGAGTCGGCCCGGAAGCTCTGGGCTCTGAAGGGAGAGATGGAGGTCGGGCGGACCGCGCCCCGGCAAGCGGTACGCAATGCGCTCGCGATCGAAGGCGGGCCGGTCGTGCTCGCGGATACCGGAGATGCTCCGACGTCGGGAGCGCCGGGCGACAGCGCGGAGTTGCTGCGGTTGTTGTTGCAAGAAGCGCCGGATGCGCCCTCACTGGCTTGGGTGCGCGACCCCGCGGCCGTTGCCGCCGCCTGGAAACTGCGGCCCGGCGATTCGATTCGTACTCGCGTCGGCGGCATGTTCACCAAAGAGCTGTTCCGGCCTGTCGAAATTCAGGGCCGGGTCCGCTCGCTCTCGGACGGGCGATTTGTTTTTCGAGGCGCCTACAACCACGGGATGCTGAACGAGATGGGGCGCACGGCCGTGATCGACGTCGGCGGGCTTTCGATGGTCGTTTCCGAGGAAGCCGCGAGCGGCATCGGCACCGAGGTTTTCCGCAGCCAGGGGCTCGATCCGGAGTACCGCAAGATGATCGTGGTGAAATCCGCGAACAGTTTTCGGTCGGAGTACGGCCCGTTCATGTTGGAGGCGATCATTGTGGATAGCCCGGGGCTGAGTTCGTCGAACCTGAAGTCACTGCCCTACAAGCGCCTATCCCGGCCGATTCATCCGCTGGATGAGATCGATGACCCGTTCAGCGTCTGAACCTGCGTCATGAGAACGGGCGATGTATGGGGCTTCATGACGGCGCTTCGGCCGCGGCTCACGCGGGCTGAGCGAAGCATGCCGCTCCTGCGCGTGGCTTCCTTGTCGGTTCTGTTCCTGCTGCCGGCTTGCGCTCCCCGTCTTCCTGAAAGCGACCCGATTGAACCCCGGCAGGCTCTGCAAACCTTCGAGGTCGCCGACGGGTTCCGCATCGAAATGGTGGCGGCCGAGCCGATCGTGCTTGATCCGGTCGAGATCGCGTTTGATGAAAACGGCGGACTCTTTGTGGCCGAGTTGGTCGACAATCCGGACGACCCTCCCGAGGGCGAGCCGGCGCGCAGCCGCATCGCCTATCTCGAGGACACCGATGGCGACGGAGCGATGGACCGGCGCACCGTCTTCGCGGAGAACGTGCTGACTGCCGAAGGCGTCCAGCCCTGGAAGGGCGGAGTGATCGTGACGGCCGCCCCGGACATTCTGTATCTGAAGGACACCGACGGCGATCGCAAGGCCGATGTCCGGCAGGTGCTCTATACCGGCTTCGCGATGGAGAATCCCGAGGGGCGCGTCAGCAACCCCCGCTTCGGGCTGGACAACTGGATCTATATGGTGAATCACGGCTATCCCGGCGAGATTCGCTCGCCGGACCGTGCCGATCCGCCGCCGGTTCAGGTTCGCGGTTGGGATTTTCGTTTCCACGCGGAGCGCGGGGAAGCGGGCCCGGCGTCGGGCGATGGGCAGTTCGGGATGTCGTTCGACGATTGGGGTAATCGCTACGTCTCGCACAACACGACCCACATTCGGCAGGCGGTGATCCCGGCTCGATACCTGATGCGGAATCCGTTCCTGATACTCACGGGAGCGGATCATGATATTTCCGATCACGGCCGGCCGGCGAGGATCTATCCGATCAGTCAGCCGCAGCAGTGGCGGATCGATCGCACCGAGGCGCGGCAGAAACGCTACGAGGAAACGCGGCCCGGCCGGATCGAGCGCTTGGCGGGCTACTTCACTGCCTCGTGTGGCGCGACGGTATTCACGGGCGACGCCTTTCCGGCGGACTTCGCGAACAACGTGATCGTCAGCGACGGGAATGGAAATCTGGTGCACCGCGACGTCATTTCCCCCGGCGTCTCGACGATGAAGGCAAGCCGTTGGCCGGAGGAGGAGGATTTTGTGCGGTCGACGGATAGTTGGTTCCGGCCGGTGAACTTCGCCAACGGCCCCGACGGGAATCTCTACGTCGTCGACTACTACCGGCAGTATCTGGAGCATCCGGATTTCATCCCCGACGCTGTGCAGGAGCGGCTGAAGATGGACTTCTATCGCGGTTACACGCGGGGCAGGATCTATCGCATCGTTCCGGAAGAGCCGCGGACGGTTCGTAAGGAGAAACCGAATCTCGGATCGGCATCCACGGAGGCGCTGGTCGCGCTGCTCGATCACTCGAACGGCTGGCATCGCCGCACGGCGCATCGATTGTTGTTTGAGCGGCAGGACGAAGCGGCGGCACCGCTTCTGCGGGAGATGGCCGTGCGGGCCAAGACGCCGCAGGGGCGGATTCATGCGCTGTGGGTTCTCGAAGGATTGTCGGCGCTCGAAGCTCCGCTCGTCGATGCGGCCCTCGAAGCCCCTCATCCCGGCGTCCGACGGAACGCGGTGCAGCTCGCCGAGTATTTCTTGCCGGAGCTGGCGCCAGGCTTGATTGAGCGTGTGGATGATGACTCGCCGCAGGTTCGGTTGCAGTTGGCGTTGACGTTGGGCGAGGTCAGCGGCGACCCGCGCGTGCTTCCCGCGATGGCCAGGCTGGCGGCGCGCCATGCCGGCGATCAGTGGTTTCGTTTGGCGCTGGCGAGCGCGCCGCCGCAGACGGCGATGCCTCTGCTGACAACGTTGGTGAGGCAAGAGAGGGATTTTCTCGCGTCGCCGTCCGACGATGCCGCTCCGTTGCTGAGTGAGCTGAGCCGCATCGTCGGCGCTCGGCGTGAGATGGCCGACATCAGCCGTTGGTTGAGGACGCTCTCGGGAACCAGAGCTCTTGCTCACCCCGTGTGGCGGACCGCTTCTCTGCAGGGCTTGGCCGCTGGGCTCAAGCTGGAAGGCCGCACGGGCCGGCGTTCTCGGGCAATCGAGAAGGCCATCGCCGCAATGCTCGACGATTCCGACGGCGGCGTGCGGTCAGCGGCGCTCGATGTGGCGCAGTACTTCGAGTTGCCGGCGCTGATTGACCAGGCGCTGACCGAGGCGGCCAACGACGATCTGTCCCAGGCCGTTCGCGCATCCGCGGTTCGGGCCCTGCGCGGCGCCTCGTTCGCGGCGGCGCGGCCGGTCGTGGAAGCGATCCTGACTTCGCCGAGCCCTCAGGAAGTGCAGACAGCGGCGGCCCTCACGGCGGCTTCGTTCGACGACGAGGGGGTGGCGGAGACGCTGCTCGGCGGATGGCGCGGCTATGGCCCGACGGTGCGAATCGCCGTGCTCGAGGCGCTGCTGGCGCGGCCTTCGCGGGTGCTGGCCTTGCTCGACGCCATCGAGTCCGGTCAGATGGAGCCGGGCTCTCTCGATGCCGTGACGCGCATCAAGCTGGCGCAGTATCCCGATGCCGATGTTCGGCGAAGGTCGGCGGAGGTCCTCGAGAGTGAAATGTCGGATCGCGCGCAGGTGCTTGCGGACTACCGTGACGTACTCGATTTGGAGAATGATCCGCAGCGGGGCGAGCCGGTGTTCGAGCGCGAGTGCGCGAAATGTCACCTGCCCCGCGGAGAGCGGGGGCGGATCGGGCCCAACCTCTCCGGCGTCAACAATCGCGATGCCGAAACCCTGCTCAGCCACATCCTCGATCCCAGCGCGGCAATCCGGGCCAGGTTCGCCAACTACGTCCTGGTCACGAACGACGGCTACGTCCATGACGGGTTGCTCGCCGGCGAAACCGCCGGTGCCGTGACCCTGCGCGGTGAGCTGGAAGATGTGACGGTGTTGCGGCGAAACATCGCGGAACTGCGGGCATCGACCGTGTCGCTGATGCCGGAGGGGTTGGAAGAGACGATGACTCGCCAGGAACTGGCGGATGTGATTGCGTATCTGAGGGCCGGACTATGACAAACGGCGTGAGCCCGTCCTGCGCTTTGCTTCCGAGCCTCGCGGCAACTCTCGAAGCGCAACTGAACGGCCTTGCTTATGATTCGCTGCCCCGGCTCGATGGATATCGTCATTCCCTGGTGTAAACTATTTCCTGCAGGCTGGATGGGCTTTCCCGGTGTTCTTTTTGAAGCAATGGACGTGGCGGCGGCGAGGAATGGTTCCGGTTTCCATCGCAGCGCTTCTGTTTCTCGCAGCCGGCGATCTTGCGGCCCGGAAGCCGTCCGAGCCGTCTCTGCTCTCGCTATTTCCTCTGGGAGGCCAGGTCGGGACAACGTTCGAGACAACGGTTCGAGGCCGGTCGCTGGATGGGGCCTACGCGCTGTGGTTCCGGTCGGACGCGGTTCAGGCGCGGGTGGTCTCCGTCGAAGAAGAGCCCGCCGAGCCGTCCGCATCCGGCAGCAGCAAGCGTAAGGGCGACCCGGTTCAGCTTCTGCGGGTCGAGATCCAGGCGCGGGAAGAGTTGCCGGTAGGCTCTCACCCTTTCCGGGTCGTCACGCCGCACGGGCTTTCGGGTCCACTGACGCTGCACGTGCATGCGGAGCCGGTTCTGATCGAGCAGACCGAAGCGCATGAGCTTCCGCGGCAAGCGCAGCCGCTTCCCGAACACCCCCTGGCGGTTCACGGGCGGATCCACGAAGTGGGCCAGGTGGACTACTACTCGTTTGACGCCCGGAAGGGCGAAGAACTGTTGTTTGAAGCCTTCTCGAGTGGTCCGTTGGACCCCGCCATCTCTCTGTATGAACTGACGGGAAGTTGGTTCGATGAAGATCGAGCTAAGCGGCTGGCCTTTCACGATGACGACGTGTCGTATCCCGGGCTTTCGACCGAGTCGGCGTTGCGGTACCGCTTTGCGAAGAATGGGAACTTCCTCGTGCGCGTGAACGGCTTCTGGGGCTATGGGGGCATGGACCACTCGTACCTGCTGCGGATCGTGCCGTCCGACGCCGGAAGCACGGAGACAACCGACGGAAGTTCGGATTGGAAGGAAAGGACATGGACACGCAGGCTCGATACCGATCGCATGAAAACCCTGTGGTCCCGTTCGGTGCCTGATCTGGCGCCGAGCCTGACGGACGACGAGGGCAAACCCAAAGAAGGGGCGGTCGCTGCGATCCGGGAGATTCCCGTGGTCGACGCCGATGCCGAGCCGACCAGGGTGCCGGTTGAGCCTCCCGTGATTCCGCTGCCGGCGTTGATCGTCGGAACCCTCGAACGGCCCGGCGACATCGACCGCGTGCGTTTTTCCACCAGGGAAGGCGACAAGCTCATCCTCGAAGTGGAGACGCCGGAGAAAACGATCCCCGTGATGAACGCGTACTTGCAGGTTGTCGATGCTGCGGGCGTCGAGGCGTTCACGAACGTGTACTCGAACGTCAACGTCAACGGCAATGCCTCGAAGCAGCTCCAGCCGAAGACGGCTTTTTCCTTTGCGCGCGACGGCGATTTCACCTTGGCTATTCGCGATATCACTGCGTCGTACGGCGATCGAGAGATGCGGTATCGCGTGCTGGTTCGCCCCTGGGTGCCGCACATGGGCGAAGTTCACATCGCGGAAGACCATATCAACCTGGTTGCGGGCGAAGCGAAGAAGCTGAGTGTGACCACCGATCAGGAAGAAGGCTATGATGGCTTCGTGATCCTGTCGATCGAAGGCTTGCCGCAGGGCGTGCGGGCCGTCCCCGGAACGGAGGTCGAACCGGACAGCCCGCCGCCCTTCAGCGTGGGTAAGATCGAGCGCTTCAGGACGAAGAGCCAGAAGGCGACCTTCGTGATCCTGCCGGCGCCCGACGCCCCCGCGACGCGTATGCCCACGGTAGCCCAAGTCTATGCGCAGCCCGTGGTGGATGGGAAGTTGGGAGACCGAATCCCCGTGAAAAAACTGCTGGTGATGGTGACTCGGCAGCCGGAGAGTGTGAGCGGGAATCAGCGGAAACAATCAGAGGAGGCTTCGCGATGACCAGGGTTCTTTTGTCTTGCGCCCTTCTGCTCGGAGCGCTTTCCTTGTACGGCGCTGTCGAGGGCGAGTCGGAGATTGTCTCGATTCGGCTTGTGCCGGAGGCGCGGACGCTGTCGGGCAAGGCTGCTTCCCAGCAGTTCGTCGTGATGGCGAAAACGGCCGGCGGCAGGGAACTCGACTTGACCGAACAGGCGCGGTTCAGGCTCTCCGATCCGGAGCTGGCTTCGTTCAGGGAGACGGGACGGGTGATCGCGCTCCGGGACGGCGAAACGCAGGTGCGTGCTGCTGTCGGGGCTCACGAAACTGAGGCGTCGCTGCGGATCGAAGGGTCCTCTCGGCAGCGGCCGTTCAGCTTTCCGCGAGACATCGCTGGGATCTTTACCCGCCGCGGCTGCAATGGCAGCGGCTGTCATGGCGGCGTGAAGGGTCAGGCGGGTTTCAAGCTCTCCCACAACGCTGTCCACCCGCACGATGACTACAAGTGGATCGTCGAGGGTGGCCTGTTCCAGGTCCTGACGAACGAGTCGGAAGGGCCGAAGGAGCCCCGCATCAACCTCGAGCATCCCGAAGCGAGCCTGCTGTTGCAGAAGGCGACCATGCAGGTGGCGCACGGCGGCGGGCCGCGTTTCGAGAAGGGCTCGGACGACTACACGACGATTCTGAATTGGGTCAAGGCCGGCGCGCCCTACGGAGAGGAGAGCGGCGAGGATTCAACGAAAGTCGTGAGGCTGGAGACGTTTCCCACCGAAGTCGTGCTCGAACACGGTTCCAGGCAGCGGATCCTCGTGACCGCCCGCATGTCGGACGGAACCACGGAGGACTTTACGCACCAGGTCCTCTATGAAGTGAACGAGTCGGAGATTGCGGACGTGTCCACGGCCGGCGTGATCGAGGCGGCCAAGCCCGGTGAGACAGCGGTGTCGATCAAGGCCGCGGGCCGCAATGCGCGGGTGGGCGTCGGCGTCGTCGCTCAGCCTCTGCAAAACTACCCCGATGTGCCGCGCAACAATTTCATCGACGAAGAAGTGTTCTCCAAGCTCCGCCGATTCAATATCGTCCCGTCGGAGCTGTCGAGTGATGAGGAGTTCCTGCGGCGGGTTTGCCTCGATCTGACAGGGCGCTTGCCGCCCCCCCGGCGTGTCCGCGAATTCGTCAAGGACAACGACCCGCGCAAGCGCGAGAAGTTGGTCGAGGTCTTGTTCGACTCGCCGGAATTCGTGGATTATTGGACATTCCGCTTCTCTGACCTGTACCGCGTGGCGATCTTTCCGATCGGCATCAACCCGAAGTGGACGCAGATGTATTCGGAGTGGATTCGCGACTTCATCGAGCGCGATCGGCCCTATGACGAGGTGGCTCGCGAACGGATCGCAGCCCAGGGCTATGCCGCTCCGACCCGTCACTATCTGCCGTATCTTCAGATCCCTCCTCCCGAGAACATGATGGGCGAGGAAGTGCGCGTCTACATGGGCCGGCGGCTCGACTGCGCGCAGTGCCACGACCATCCCTACGAGGAGTGGACGCAGGATCAGTTCTGGGGGATGACGGCGTTCTTCGGGCCGATGTTCAAGCTCGGCGGAAATGAGTACTCGGTCGTTTTTGATTTCCCGGATGGCAAAGAGGTGGCTCCCGACGTGCCGAGCCCGAAGGAGCTGCTGGTCGTTCATCCACGCACGCAAGAGCCGGTGCAGCCGACCTTGCTCGACGGAACGGTGGTCGCGTTCTCCGATACCGGCCTGCCGCGGCGCGAGCTGGCGCAATGGATGACCTCCCATCCTTACTTCGCCGAAGCAACCGTCAACCGCATATGGAGCCTCTTCTTCGGACGCGGGTTTGTGAATCCGGTGGACGACTTCCGCAGCACCAACCCGCCGACGCACCCGCGACTGCTGGCGCGCCTGGCGGAGGACTTCGCGCAGAACGGTTACAGTCTCAAACATCTGATGCGCACCATCGTGACGTCGAGGACGTATCAGCTATCGAGCGCCACGAATACCACCAACGCCGCCGACAAGATCAACTATTCCCACGCGCTGCCCCGGCCCCTCGACGCCGAGATCCTCTTCGACGCCATCACCGATGTGACCGGGGTCGAGGAACGGTTCGAGGTCGGGACGAATCGGGGCGTCTGGAGGGGCGGCACCGCGCCGCTCGGCACCCGCGCCGTGCAGTTGAGGGAAACCGACATCTATCCCTCGGTGTTCCTGGACCTCTACGGAAGAGCCAACCGCTTCTCGGTGCCCGAGCGCGACGCGTCTCCGAAGCTGACCCAGGCGCTGCACATGCTCGCGGGTACAACCTACAACGACAAGCTATGGACCGAAGGTGCGCGGGTCTTTGATTTGGTTCGGCAAGGCGCTTCCGACGAAAAGATCGTCAATGATCTGTATCTCGCGGCGCTCTCGCGGGAGCCGACGAAGCCCGAGCTTCAGAATGTGAAGCGGCTCATCGCGCGAACTCCCACCCGGGAACAGGCGTTGCGGGACTTGCAATGGGCGATTCTCAGTTCGCGGGAATTTGCTGAGAACCATTGACGCATGGAGTAAACTGGTAGCGGTACTGTGCGGCTTATCGAGGATTGATCGGCATGCTCAAGAAAATTGGTTGTCTGACGGGAACGGATCGGCAGTGGAATCGACGGGACTTCGTGAAGGTCGGTTCACTCGGTTTCCTGGGGATGAACTTGGCGCAGTCTCTCCGCCTGCAGGCGGCGTCCCCGGCGCGGCTCTCCTCGCAGGTCAGGGCGAAAGCGTGCATTCTGCTCTGGCTCGAAGGCGGGCCGGCCCAGATGGACACCTGGGACCCCAAGACGAACAGCTCGTTCCGTCCGATCTCCACCAACGTTGACGGCATTCAGGTCTCCGAGCTGCTTCCGAAACTCGCCCGGCGCATGGACAAGTTGGCGCTGATCCGTTCGATGAGCTCGTTCGGCGACGACCATCCGCAGGCGGTGCATTACGCGGCGACGGGACATCTGCACAATCCGGCGATGCAGTTCCCGAGCTTGGGATCGATCGTCGGCGAGCGCATGGGTTCGGCCAACGGCTTGCCGCCGTATGTCATCGTGCCCCGCTGGGAGCGCAGCCAGCAGTACCAGGAGTCGTTCCGTTCTGCCTTCCTCGGCCCGGACTACGCGCCGATGCTGATTCGCGATCCTTCCAAAGAAGGGTTCGAGGTGACCGACCTGAGCCTGCCTAAGTCGGTGGCGCCCGCGGCGGTCGAGAATCGCCGCGCCTTCCTCGACGTCGTCGACCGCTTGTATCGCGACCGCGTCAACAGCGCCGAGCATGCCAAGATGGACGCCTTCACTCAGAAGGCTTGGGAGATGCTCCTCACGCCCGGCGTCCGGAACGCCTTCGATCTCTCGAAGGAATCCGAAAAGACCAAGGATGCCTACGGCCGTGATTCCGTGGGGCAGAGCCTGCTGCTCGCCCGGCGGCTCGTCGAAGCCGGCACGCGGTTCGTGACCGCCGCGGGGTTCCACGGGAATTCGTGGGATACGCACTCCTTCAACGACAAGGGGCATCGTGACCGCTTGACGCCTCCCCTGGACCATTCGCTGTCGGCGCTGATCGATGACATGTCGGCGCGCGGTCTCTATGACGAAGTCATCGTCGTGGTGATGGGTGAGTTCGGCCGCACGCCGAACATCAACTCACGGCTGGGCCGCGACCACTGGCCGACCTGTTGGTCGGTGGCCATTGGCGGCGGCGGGTTGAAGACCGGCCTGACCGTCGGCGAGAGCGACGAAAGGGCTGCCTACGTCGTCGAGCGCAAGACCAGCATCGGCGACCTCTTCGCAACCATCTACAAGGCTCTCGGCATCGACTGGACCCACGAGTACATGACCCCGGTCGGCCGTCCCATCAAGATCGCCAACTCCTTCGAAGACGCCACCGGCGAGCCCGTCCGCGAACTGGTCTAAGCCCGTACTCATAACCACGCGTCGCGGTGGTCAAGCGAGCCGGCACGGACCATCGGGGCCATTGGCAGTTGATGAGCGACAACGACTCACTCGACTGGCCTCCTAGGGTGTGGCTTGAGGTGAGGATGGACGACCTCGCGACAGCGAGTTCACCGACAAGCCCGCCGTTATCCTTCACCATCACAAGGATGGGTTGTACCGCCTGTTTTTGCTTAGGGGTCGCTCCTATCGTGCAACATGAGCAGGGCTGAGTCGAGTACCGTTTTATCGCTCAGACAAGAGCAGGCCTTTTCAGTGAAGCCTGAACTTTTTCACATAGCTGTCTTGTCGCTTCAGTTTCGTTCATGAGAGTGAACAGCTCGCAACCAACACGGATATACACCTCGGTTCCAAGGCCCACCAAGTATTCCAATTCGTGCTCTGAGTAGTGTGGCTCCACCACGTTTTTATCGATCCTACGCAGGACGTGCTCAATTCCACCATGAGTGAAATCGTGGAAAACATCCTTGTTTTGCATCTGTGCACGGATCCAAGCCGCATGAAGCTTCGCTTCATTGTGGTTATCCATTGCTTTCAGTAATAGTGAAAACTTTGGTGGCTCACCCTTTCGGAAGTTCTCGACTTGTTTATCTGAGGCGCAGTGAAGTATCCAGACACCTCGAACGAAACTTTCGCAAAGAGGTCTTGCAAGGGTCCAAGCCGGGCCAGGAAGATCACGCTCCAACAAAATGATAATCGCGTCGGCGACATCCCAAGAATGTTGCAGAAGAGCTACGCCCCAGTCGTCTCTTTCGACAACTGAGAAATTCTTTTCGTTTATTTTTGTATGCAGCCAATCGCTCAAGTCCTTGGCTTGTGAAATTGCTTCAACGAGACTCACGTATAGGTGATTCCTTCGCCTTGGTGATTACTATATACCCGTACTCAAATGCGGTTCGTTCGGTGCGGCCTACCGCGACCGGAACTCCGCGAGGCGGGTGTGATCAACCAGTTGGCTCATGTTCTGTAGCGTGAAGACCTTGCCGCGCGTCGAGAGCAGCAGCTTCTTCATGTCCTCCCTGCGGACACCGAATCCGCGCCCGGCGATACAGGCGACGACCTCGAAGCGGGGTTTGCCCGATGGCCGGCCAACCATGCTGAGAGAACCGAGATGCTGGACACGGGTCACCTTGTCGCGCGCCGTACCGTCGTCTTCCGTGAGCTTCGCCTCGATGACGACCTGGGGATTGAACTCGCTCGGAACAACGAAATCCGGTGTCTGGTCAAAGCCGGCCAAGCGCTCGGCTCGCTTGGTCTTGCGGTAGCTTATCCCCGCGCCCGAAAGCACGTCCTCAATGGCGTTTTCGACGATGTTGCCGACCAACTCGCTGATGGAGTCGCGATGACCGGCAAACGGGCGGCCGAGGAGACGTTCGTACAGCAGGACGGAATAGGGGACCCCGAGTTCCGAAGATGACTGGACGCTGAGCAGCCCGGCCGCCGTGTCGGCCTTCTCCAGCCTGTGAAGGGTGCCGGGAGATTCTTCCGGGACTCCGGACTCCAGGGCATGACAAGCTCCGGCGATGAGTGCGCGAATGCGCTTTTCGGTTACGCTTGCCTTGGTGGACAAAGCAGCCGTCGGCTTCATGCGGATGTTCCGGTCGATCGTGCGGGCGGCGCCCTGAGTCACCTCGACGCCGGTATGTCGGGTAGCGTAGTAGGCCCATTCCGGTGGGGTGAACCCGAGCATGCAGCGAAGGACGATCAGGGACATCGGCGTTTGGAAGACGGCCGGTGTAATAGTGCTGGGAGTGAAGTTACGGAAGCCGCCGGTGGCTCGTTTCAGAGCTTCGTACCCATTCTTGAAGACCGGAAATTCCACGAAGCCATCGCCCTTGGGCATGACGAGGAACTCGGACTCGAGACAACGGAACACAGCATCCACGTACTTATCCGGATCGGAGCGGATCTCCTCGAAATCGACTTCAAAAGGAAATAACACGATGCGCTTACTCCCTGGTCCCGGTCAGTCCATCTGCAAGTAACTTCAAGTCTCTCGGGGATTCGACGGTTGCTGCCTGTCGCGCAAGCTGATCGGGATCTCCGTAACCGGTGATCCTGTCGCGAAAAGCCAGGATCTTCTCTGTCGTCGACTTCGATCGATCCCACGTCCCTCGGAGTTCCCAGACAGCAATCCGTGTCAGGTGGCCCAACACGATACATCTGGTGTCTCCATGAGAAGGGTTCCTGCCGGTGACCGCGAGCTTCGTCAGGTCATCGCTGACGATTTCGATCAAGCGCTTGGACGTGTCGAACAACCATAGACGGGAAGTCGCGCCAGATGTCCGGCATACGAAAACGGTGTCGATGATGGATGACGTTGTGCCGTGAATGTGAATCGAGCCGCCCATTTCGGCCGGGCAAGGCAGCGACGCCGAGCAAACAAAACCAGCATCCAGGAGCGCCACGCCGATCGCGCAATAGGTGTCGAGCTTGTTGTGATGATACGTGAACACCAGCGGCGCTCCGGGCTTCAGGGCCTTGACCATTCGGGAGTAGACTGCGGACAGTCCTTCGGTAAATTGCTCCAGACCGCGAGCTTGAGTGACATTCCCTGTCAACTCGTCCGGCGACCGCGTGGACGGCCGGTCGAATCCCTCCACTTCCTTTCCGGCAAGACGACGCAGCCAGACATAGCAAAAGTCCATGAGCTCGCCGTACTGCACGTTGCCGAAGTAGGGTGGGTCCGTGAAGACGGCATCCAGGCTGTCAGGAACGAACTCGGTTTCGGTGGCGCTTCTGCATCGGATGGAGACGCTGCGGCGGGCGCCATTGACGTTCTCGCCGATCTGCTCGCCATGGATCGGGACACGGACTTTCCGGGATCCGGTCTGGCGGACCTCGTAGGGCGCCTCGCAATAACGCTTCGCCTTGATGTACTTGTCCACGATGTTCGACCAGCCGCCCGAACCGATGTTCGACCCGGCGCGGTTGACGATGCCCAGGAGGTTGGACTCGCACTGCACTAGGCCGACCGGAAAACCATGCACGGAGAAGATGTCCAGGGCCTTGAGCGCCATCTTGTCGTATCGGCACAGCATGTTCTGGTACCGCAGCAGGTCGGAGAGATTGGTCGCGAGCGCGCGGCGGATGCGCTCGTCGGCGACTTCGGTGATAAGGCGGCAGCTTAGTTCCAGGCCGAGAAGCTGGCGCGGATTGAACAGGTCCCGGTAGCGGGAATATCCCCACCGGTGCAACCGCCTCGTTTCATCACCCGTCGGGATGATCTGATCGGGCGCGAAGCGGTGCGCAAGCTGCTCCCACCGTCTCGTCGCATCGGCCATGCGTGCGAGGTCCTCTGCGTCGGCTTTCTTGAAGAAACGTCCCTTGTGCCCGGCTTTGCGTTCCGGATTGTGGTATTCGATCGCGAAGAGGCGATGGTCAAGTGGCTGCTTCGCTTGCCGGGGATAAGAGTTGGTGTGGCCGCAGCGTGGGCAATCGCATCGGCCTCGGCGTGCCGGGCCGGCCTGATGAAGAGCGCTTCCGCATGAGACGCATTCTCCGGCGCTCTTTCGGTCTTCGACTTCGTTAAGGTCGCCGCACGCGGGACAAACCAGGACGTTCTTGGGGTGCCGTCGATTTTCCGCGATCAGGTAACCCGGAAACAGGTCGAACCGCGTTCCGCAGGCTGCGCAGTCGAGCACCTTCACCCACAGAAAGGACTTTACGGGCACGTTCTCGTCCCCGTAGAGCGGGCATGAGGTCCGGTAGTACTCGTCGATCTCGGTACGGAGCGTAGCGATAAGCGTGTTGGCGGCGCGTTCGTAAGCCGCCATGTCGAGATACTCGATTTCCTCGCGGACGATCCAGGCCGCCATCGGATTGATGTCGACGCCTTCGACGTCGCAGCCGACACGGTTCGCCTCGATCAGCGGCGTGCCGCCGCCCATGAACGGGTCCGCGATGCGGATTCCGGAGAAGGAATTTGCCCGGAAGAAAGATTCCTCCAGACGGTCTTCGCCGAATTCCGCGAGGATCAGGCCGCGAAAAAGGGTTCCGGGACGGCGGGCGAACCATTTGTGAACGCCGATGATGGGGCGGTAGTTCTGCTGGATCTGTTTCTCCCGGAGCGCCATTTCGGCGATCAAGGAAATGTCGAACCGGCGCTCGATGCTCATGGTGTCGCCGTTCCAGCCGGCCCGGTCCGGTTGCCTTCCCGGTCGACGAAGTGAGCCCCGGTCCGCCGGAGTTCGTCTCGTCCCGAGCAAGGAGCGCCCCGTTCGCGCGGCGAATCACCCGGGAGATCGATAAATCCACCCCTGTTGTCGGCTTGGACGAGGGAAGCGAGGGTCGGACGATCCAGGTTGACCGTCAGCCAGGCAGCTTTGGCGCGCCCTCGTTGTCGAGTCATGAGATCAGCATATTGCAGCACGCAACCGTGCACAACGTCGGGTGAGCGGCGTGCCAGGGTGACCTACGAACACAACGAAGGTGTGTTCGCAACGAGTATTCCGAACCCGCCGAGCCATCCCTCAATATGTGTTGAAAGCATGGCACGGATGCCGGCCGCCGCTGACCTGGCCCGACCAACCCCCATTTCAGGATCATCTTTGGATTGGAAAATGCTCGGAGGAAAAGATCAAGATTTCCGAAGCCCTTGGTTTCTGGGCCTGGTTTGCTAGTTGTAGTAGGACATCAGAACACAGAGAATCGGCTAAGCACGTTCGGTGAGTCGCAGTTGAAAGCGCAGCAGATCCAACCGGGCCTGCTGCGCTCTATGCCTAGCGGTGCCCCGCCTAGCCGTGCCTAGACATGCCATGCGTTGCCTCAGACCCACCATCATACCGCCGGAGTTCAAGCTCGAAAGAGCAGAGTTGTGGTGAGCACACGGTCGAAGGCACGAAGAAACTACAAATTTTGGGTATACGTAAAATTGAAAGCTGCCTCTTCCCCCTTCTGCAAAGCTGCTCTGTAGAGAGCGAAGTCAGTGGTAATCAGGGGCCTTTTAGCCGAGACAACCTCAAGGAGGCCGGCGTCCGTCAGCCCCAGCCGAGTGAAACCGCTATTGTGCGCCGCAGTTGTGCTGGCGATGGTGATCTCCTGGCTGAATTCGATGAGTTCTCGGAGCTTCTCTAAAAATCGAGTGTCTTGGGACTCAAGAAGATTGGACGCTTCGGTGAGTATATTCGGAGTAACAAATACCTTCCGATCATTTTCGATCATTTCGACTAGACGGTCGTAATCTTCTGGTTGAAATGCCCGAACACGGCGATGTGAGCCTACCAACCTTCGGTCTACTAACCCGACCACAAGCAGCACCAAGAGATTCGCGTCGATGAACACTTCGGTGACACGCATTACAGATTGCGAATGCTCACGGATCGGAGCTCACCAGTAAGGTCACTAATATGAACGACCTTGAAGGTCCGGTCGGATTCAAGAGGAAAAGCCGAGGGCCGCCGGAAGCTGATGGTTACGTTCCAGGTAGGTGGTCCCTGTGAGAATGTAATCTCCTCCAGCCTTAGATCAGAGACACCTTCACCCTCGAAAATTGTGGCAAGGCCCTCCTTCGCCTTTTTCACGGCTTCTCTAACATCCATTTTTCCTTGCATGGCAATTCACCATTCGCCACGGAAGTGGTGAGATGCTCCCCACCATAGCACGAGGCTTTCCAGACGGCCCTGCTAGCACATCGTAGGGAGCGGATTAGTTCGTCTTTTGTTCGTTTTGTTGTGGGGGCGAATTGCGCCCCTTGGCTTTCTCCATCCGTGATGTATCACTGAGGTTTGGCTACCGAGCCGCAGGAGATCATCGACGGAATTCTGCGGCGGTTAGGGGGCTGGGTGGACCATCCTTTCGGCCGCCGGGGTGGACGAAGTACGGGATCACGCTGCGGACGCTTCCGTGCTGGCGCGGCAGTTGCCGAGAGAGTTTCGCACCTGCTGAGCAATGGCGCCCTCCACGGCGCACGGAGACCGGCAGGCTAACACAGACCGAAAACCATCCGCCCCGTCTGCCTCAGCCGCCGCTCTCGGCTTCCAGGTGGATGCGTGCGAGGCCGTAGACCAGGAACTCCGGCACGTCGAATCGCAGCCGGCCGTCCGACTCCTCGAATGCGAGTTCCTGGGGTTCGGGCTTCTCGGGAGACAGCGCTTCGACCTTTACGGCGCGGCTCCCCTCGGGGATGATGAAATCCACCTTGATGCTTTCGACCGCGATCGATTTCTCGTCAGCGATTCCCTTCCCCCGATAGCCTTCCGGGCCGGGCTCGCGGTTGCAGTTTACGAAGTGGAGATCGATCTCGTTGCCCTGCGCCGGGCGGCTCCCCGAGACGGAGGGATGCTCTTGCCGGTGGTCATCATTGGAATAGTTCGGCATGGGTGCCGACACGGGTGAAATAAACCGAACCGCTGGGACCGTCCGTGTCGTCAATGCGATAAATCAGCAGAAAGTCGCCGCCCACATGGCATTCCCGGTGGTTCGCCCATGCGCCTTTCAGCGGATGATCTTTCCGTTCGGGACCCAGCGGGGCATCGTTTGCGATAAGAAGCAGCATGACCGCTTTCAGCCGCTTCATATCGTATCGGCCGGAACGCGAAAGTCGCTCCCAGTCCTTGAGGAATTCCCTGGCGTAGTCAACCCGGCGCGGCAGGTTGCTTCTTTTACTGGCTGCTGGCCTTTTCAAGTTCCGTAAACATCTCGTCCGCGCTTGCGAATCGCGCCTTGCGCGTCTTCACCATCTCATCGACCTCGGCCATGGCCCTTTGGGTCCGTGCGTTGGGAACCTTGAGTTCAAGGGGGAAGGCCTGATCGGCCGCGATCCGGTGGAACAGCAGGCGCACGGCATCGGAGACCGACAGACCCATCGCCGCCAGCGCTTCGGTCGCCTTCTGTTTCAACTCGCTGTCCATCCGGACATGCAGCATGGAACTCTGTGTGCCCATCGCAGCCTCTTGTATCTCATTTGAGTTATGCCAGATGAGCCGTGTTCTGTCAACAGGCCACGATCAGGAAACCGTCCTGTTGCCGGCCATCTTCGCGCACATCTCGAACAGCTTTTTCAGCCGCTCCGTATCGTTCCGGCTGCTACCGGCTGGAGCCACCGTTGCCGGGCGGATTGCACGTCCTCTGTGGAATGGCGCCTTCCACGGCGCACAAAGACATGCAGGCTAACTCAGACGGAAAACCATCCGCCCCCTGCGCCTCAGCCGCCGCTCTCGGCTTCCAGGTGGATGCGTGCGAGGCCGTAGACCAGGAACTCCGGCACGTCGAATCGCAGCCGGCCGTCCGACTCCTCGAATGCGAGTTCCTGGGGTTCGGGCTTCTCGGGTGACAGCGCTTCGATCTTTACGGCGCGGTTTCCCTCGGGGATGATGAAATCCACCTTGATGCTTTCGACCGCGATCGGCTTCTCGTCGGCGATGCCCTTCCCCCGATAGCCTTCCGGGCCGGGCTCGCGGTTGTAGTTCACGAAGTGCAGATCGATCTCGTTGCCCTGCGCCGGGCGGCTCGCCGAGACGCGCACCGTGGTGGGCGCTTCGAAGCGGCTGAGCTGATCGAAGCTCACGCTGTCGATCGTCTGCGCGTGTCCGATGGCGTAGACCTCGCGATAGCTGTCCCTCTGTTCGGACGTCACGATCTCATCGGGGGACACGTCGAAGAGCACATGCTCGTCCATGAGCTTGTTGCCGACGTACTGGAATCGCGTCATGGCCGGGATCAGCTGGCCCTGATGGTTCTGGCTGCGGGGGTGTAACAGCAGTGCTTCGCCGTACGGCCGGTTGGCCCGGAATACGTCGTCGTAGCGCTTGACGAACTGGTAATAGCGGACGAGTTCCTGTCGCGCGGCCGTGTCGGTGAAGTTGATGTACTTCGCCATGGGCGCGCCGCCGTTGGCCATCAGTTCCGCCATCGATGCGCGGATCTTCACGTTCTCGTAGTGGCACACCGTATAGGGTTTGTCGTCGAAGCTGGCTCGCAGGTAGCGCAGTTGCAGCGTCGGTTCCTGCTTGCCGAGGCAGTACCAGAGATAGCTCTCGTCCTTGCCCCACAGCCCGCTCGGCAGCATGGCCCGCTCATCGTTCGAACCGCGCGGCGGGTTGCCGAAATCGCCGGAGCTGTGACCCCACATGGATGTGATCAGATCCGGTTTGATCGAACGCCCGTGCTCGTGGAGGACCTCGTCGAAGGCTTCTTTGTTGATGATGTCCGAGAAGCGCCGCATTTCGATCCGCAGCGGCGTTGTCTCGTTGGGGTTGTGGCGTGCAACGATTTCGGTGAATTGGTGTGCCTCGAGGTCGTCAATCTCGAACTTCTGTTGCAGCTCCTCGGCCTCGTAGCGTCCGCCCAGATATTCCTTGAACCGCCGCACGCAGTGTTCGCCGAGGCAGTTCCTGCGATAGAAGTAGTTGATCTGGAATCCGTCGACGCCGCGCTCGATGCCGCGCGTGACCCAGGCCTTGAGCACCTCGCGCCAGTGTGGGTTCGCCATGCAGCCGTAATAGACGCCGAACGGCGCCGCGTCCGGGTCCGTCGTGAAGATCGGCGTGCCGTCGGCGTTCTTGGCGAGCAGGTCGACCGGGTTGTCGACGGGTTTCGGTCCGAGCTCGTCCTCGTCCCACAGCTCGTTGTAGAAGGTGAAGAAGCCGCCGCTGGGGTTGTTCGGGTCTTCGGTGGTGCCCAGCAGGTACTTGGCGATGTCGAAGTGCCCGATCGGGCGCGCGCCGCGCTTGCGAACCTCGGCATTGATCTTCTCGAAGTAGTCCCCGCTCAGCCGCAACCTCTCCGCGGGGTCTTCGGACTGGACCGCGCCGCCGTGGCTGGGCATCACGGGCCCCGTGAGGCCTTTGTATTTGTCGGGCAGGTGCGCCAGCGTCCAGAAGTCGGCGCCGTAAAAGCCGACCTGCACGATCTCGGGTTCGGCCTCTTCGATGAATTCGAGGTATCCGGGCTCCAGATACTGCCGCCAGTGAACGATCATGCGGGTGAACTCGAGCCTCTCCGCTTCGGCCTCCGGTTCCGGTTGGGGCATTTCGCAACCGAGCGGGAGAACCAACAGGACCACCATGATGGATGCAACGAGACGGGAATGGGTTTGCATGGCTGATGCTCCTGAACGTGAGGCGGCGCCGGAAACCGCTGTCTGCGCCGAGTATATCACTGCCGGCTGATCGGACTCGCTCGCCTGCGCCGGCCGCCGGATTTGCGCGCTCGTAGCGACCACGGACGCCTTTGACTGCCCAAGGGCTGGTTGCTAGCCTGTATGGCGCGCCAAGGAGGTCTGCGATGGAACGACGATCTTTTCTGGGAGGGCTGGCCGGTACGCCTCTGGCCGCCGGAACCGCGGTAGCGCAAACGGCGAAACCGCGGCGGCGGCCTCCCAACGTGCTCTTCATTCTGTTCGACAAGTGCCGCCGCGACGCCTTCGGCGCTTACGGGATGAAGCCCGTTCACACCCCGAATATCGACGCGCTCGCGCAGGACGGCGTCCGCTTCGACACCTACTACGCTCCGCAGGGCCTGTGCGGACCGTGCCGCGCTTCCATCATCACGGGCATGTATCCCAACGAGCACGGCATGCGCAAGAACTGCCACCCGACCCATGGGAGAGGCCAGAACTCGTACCACGGACGCAATCCCGATCCCTTCCACGACGAGCGATTTCATCTCTGGGACAACTTCCCCTATGTCTTGCACAATGCCGGCTACCAGACGGCCCACGTCGGCAAGTGGCACCTGGGTCCCTCGAACCCCGGCTTTTTCGATACTTGGCGGACCTTCAACTCGCAGATGTTCCACTGGATCGGCAAGCCGCACGAGTCCGTCTATCGTCCCGACATGCAGACGGACCGCGGCATCGAGTTCATCAACGCGAACGCGGATCGGCCGTTCTTCCTCTACCAGTCCTTCTACCCGCCGCATCCGCCATGGGACCCTCCCAGGAAATACTACGAGCCGTATCAGGGCGGGAATCTCGAGCCGAAGGGGTACTACGAGACCGTCACGAGCCTGGACTGGAACGTCGGCCGGCTGGTGGAAACCCTCAGAAAGAGAAAGATCCTCGACAACACCCTGATCATCGTCACGACCGAGCACGGAATGACCTTGCGGAAGTATCCCGGCACCGGCGTTCACGGCTATTCCAGCCCCTATGACGAGGTTTCGCGCATCCCGCTCGTGATGCATTGGCCGGATGGGCTGCCGCGGGGCATGGTGTGGAATTCCGGCGTCGGCGCCGTGGATCTGGCCCCGACCATCATGGACGCCGCCGGAGCCGTGGGCCGCCTGCAGGGGCGCTATATGCCGCTCGAAGAGCGCAGCTTGCTGCCTGATCTGCAGGCGAAGCGCGACCGCTGGCGGATGCCCCTCGTCATGATGAACCATTGCCAGCGCTTGTACGAGGGCGCCTATTTCGAGGACCGCGCGATTCGTACCGAACGCTGGAAGCTGATCCTGCGCCGCTTCAAGGCGTATTCGGAGGGTTCGCCGGGATCGCTCCACGACATGCAGGCCGACCCCGAAGAGCGCAACGATCTCTATCGGGACCCGGCTCATCAGGACACCGTAGCCGACCTGTCTCGTCAACTCATGGCCTGGGGCGAGCGTCATGGCGATCCGATCGCCATGGAGTTGGCGAGCCGCGCGTTGATGGGTTAGCGCGCTCTACGCAGCGCCGCAGGGCCGTCAGGACGAGGCGCGCTCCGTTTGGCGCGCGCAGGCGTACTTGCCAAATCGCCTCCTTCACCCCTTGGGTCACGAAACACGGCCTTTACGGTTCACCGGCCGTCAGACATTTCTTCTGGAGCGAACCGGTCCTCCGCCCATGGTTTTCACGAATCACGAGACACCAATCACGGCCTGTTCCCCTCGGTAGCTT
>JAPOOG010000076.1 GCA_026713545.1 Bryobacterales bacterium | reverse complement strand
TGTCCGGCGGCGCGACGAACTCCCGGGGCAGGGCGGTGAGCGGGAAGTCAGCGATGGGCCCTTCGAAGCGATTCCCTCCGCGGTCCCTGCCGCCCATCTGTCCTTCACTCAGCTCCGAATAACCGAATGCCAGTACGACGATAGCGGCCAACGTCATGAACGTGGGGAAGACTCTCTTCATGGCAAGTTCCCTCGGCTTTGATGGGCGTACGCTCCTTTCGAATCCAAGGTTACTATTGCTTCGGTCGAGCGTCGGTCAAGATTCCTCAAGAGTGTTTAAGGTGCAGATGTGGTCGAGTTCCCAACGACGAGGGCACAATTCTCCGTCAAGCTTTCATCGCCTCATGCGTCTGGAGCCTGGGCATGCCGGCGATCCAGTTCCTCAAGCAGTTTCAGCCCGCGCGCGGCATCGCCGCGCGCCGCTCTCATGCGGAAACGCAATTCGGTGTCGTGTTCGGTCAGCGCCCGCACGGACAGCTCTTCCATCAGTTTGTTCAGGCTCACGCCGCGGCGCGCGGCCATCGCCGCCAATCGATCGCGATGGGCATCGGGAAGCCGGATAGTCAGTGTCGCCATATCAGTAATCCTCCTTTAACCAGGCACCGGGCGTGACGATGCGCAAGCCGTCGAATACCAGTTCGCCAGCCGCGACATCCCTGACGTTGCTCGTAATGATCAACTCCGCATTGCCCGCAACCGCCAGTTCGATCAAATGGTTGTCGGATTCGTCCGGAAGGTTCGGGCGCCAAAGAAACGTGATGTTGATCCATAGGCAGACGCTGAGAACGGCATCCAGGAGTATCGCCCGATCTTCTCGACCGATGGGCGCTGCGGCGAACAAGTCGTCTCTCGACAATACATCCTCATACTCCAGAAACAGAGCGTTGCCGATCAGTGGTTGAGCTTTGCCGGTCAGGCATCGCCGCAAGACTTCCCGCGCCGCACCATCGGGCGACAGGACCGCAGCGACTAAAACGTTTGTATCAATCACGACCCGATGCACCATGGAGTGACAGCATATATGCTATCAAAAGCACCCGCAATACCAATGAGATTGGCGGCTAATCCTCAATTCAGGGCGCCAAAGCTGCGATATGTCCTCGAACAATTTTTGTGCTGCAGTCCGAGGACGTACTCGTGGACGTCCGGGGCAACATCTTCGTGAGTCACAAGAACCAGGGCATCTGGGTGCTGCGGTATACGGGAGAGTAGAAGGGCCTGCGGCGAGCTTCGACACTCGATCTGGGCCCAGGAGGGTGTTCTATGCGAACACCCTCGGCGTTCAAGGCAAGACCTCCGCGCTCCCTTCATGCCAACGCACTTCCACGGCCGGTCCCCGGGCGGGGGTTCCATCCTCCGTTGCACGGAACAGTTCATATACTATCGAGCCGTCCGCCGCCTGCGTGCTTTCGATGACGCGGACCGGTTCGAACGAATCCGGCACGGCCGCAGCCGCGGCGCGGACCGGCTCCGGCACAGTCGACCACTCGATATCGCGCTGCACCTCATCCACCGTCCACGCGCCGTTCGACTGCACCATATCGACCTCCACCTCGTCACCGTTCGGCAACGTGCCGGTGACCTCGAACTGGTTGCCGGA
>JAPOOG010000115.1 GCA_026713545.1 Bryobacterales bacterium | reverse complement strand
TGTTGAAACCCCGCGTAGCACCGAGAGCGGCGAGGCGCCTGGCTGACAAGGCGCGACGAGGGAGCATATTGGACATATTCGACCGAGGAGCAACGCAGTTCAGCCGGGATGCATCGCCGCTTGAATGCAGCGGGGCTTTTGACACGGGCTGTTAGGTTTACTTGTCTTTGGGCTTTCTCCATGCTGACTTCCCTCGTTCTGACGCTTCTGACGTTGGCCAGTTGCGGCTATTTCCTGTTTGTCGTGAGGAATCGGCTGAAGCTCGGAGAGTCGCCGCGGCAACCGCTGCCCTGGGACGGCGTTGCTCGGCGGCTGCGTCGTGTATTTCTCGAAGTCGTGCTGCAGACGAAAGTGATCCGCGCCCGTCCCGTTGCCGGCATGCTCCATGCGCTCGTGATGTGGGGTTTTTTTGCCTTCGCTTGGGTCAGTTTGGAGCACATGATGCAGGGCTTTCAAGGGCTCGACGGCGCGCGTCCGGATCGCAGTTGGTATGGCTGGTTCGCAGCCGCCTGGGCCGTGGCCGTGCTCGTTGGGATCGTTGGGCTCAGCATCAGGCGTTTTGTCTTGCGGCCGCAAGTGCTGGGTGAGCCGTCGCTCTCCTCGGGGATCGTTGCGGTGCTGATCGCGGCGCTGATGATCACCTATCTGCTTGGATGGCGGGCCTTGGAAGCGGGCAGCGCTGCTTGGCGGCTGAACTGGTGGGTGCACACCCTGTCGCTTCTCGGCATGCTCTGGGTGATTCCGAACTCGAAACATCTCCACTTGATGCTGGGGCCGGTCGCGGTCTTCTTTCGGTCCGAGACGACGAGCGGCATGCGGGCTTTGCGAGAGGACGACGATGAAGATTTCGGGCTCTGGCAATTCAACCGGTTGTCCGCCAAGGACATCCTCGATGTCAACTCCTGCGTGGAATGCGGACGCTGCACGGATGTCTGCCCTGCGAATACCGTCGGTCAGAGTCTCGACCCCAAAGAGATCGTTCTGCAACTGCAGCGTGGCCTGCTGGCCGGGGGCCGGGCCGTCGCGGGAACGCCCCGCCAGGTCCAGGCCGGCGAGTGCTGGATCAGCGAAGTCGACTTGTTCCAGTGCCTTTCGTGCGGCGCTTGCGAAGATGCCTGCCCGGTAGGCATCGAGCATGTAGGCCCCAAGATCCTGGACATGCGCCGGGGGCTCGTCAGCGAAGGCCGCACCAACAACGACAAGTTGAACGCGCTGTTTACAACCATGGAGCGTTCGCCGCACAACCCCTGGGGCGTGGCGCACGAAACGCGGCGAAAGCTCATACAAACCGAAGGCTTTCCCATTTTCGATGGTAGTCAGGAGTGGCTTTTCTGGTTGGGTTGCGGCGTGAGTTACGATCCGCACGGCCAGGACGTAGCTCGAGCGATGAGAAAGGTTCTCGATGAGGCGGGCGTCGAGTGGGGTGTCCTCGAGCGGGAGACCTGTTGCGGTGAGCCGGCGCGCCGCGCGGGCAACGAATATCTCTATTTCGACCTTTCCGAAAAGGTCATCGATTCGTTTCGAGCCGCAAGCGTCAGGAAGCTCGTGACCTGCTGCCCGCACTGCACGCGGATGCTCGATATGGACTATCGTCAGAACCCTGCCTATCAAGAGTTGGGCATAACGGTTGTGCACCATACGGAGTTGCTCGCAGAGCTGCTCCCCCGGCTTGAGGGAAAACTTCAGAAGAGGAGTGAAACGATCACATTCCACGACCCTTGCTATTTGGCCCGAGGGCGGGGAGTCGTCAACGAACCTCGTCATGCGCTTGCGGCTGCTGGTGTCGAGGTGGTCGAGATGAAACGCAGCCGTTCCCGGACGTTCTGCTGCGGAGCCGGCGGCGCCCAGCTCTTCATTGCCGATGACAAGGCGGACCCGCCCAAGGGGCGCATCAATCATAGGCGCTTTGCCGAGGTAAGCGCGACCGGCGTGTCCAAGGTTGCCGTGGCCTGCCCGTACTGTCCGATCATGCTCAACGACGCTGCCCGTCACGCCGGGCGCGAGGACTTCGTTGTGGCCGATGTAGCCGAGGTGGTCGCCGGCCGGATCGCTGATGCCGGGCGTTGACCAACCCTGGAGAACGTTCTGACCTGCATTTTTCGCCACGCGGCGAGGTGAAGTGCGTGAGAGGGCCGCCAGGACGAGGCGCGAGCCGCCCGCGCCAGCAGCACGGCCTGCAAGGTTTTTCACTGACAACTATCAACTAAAAACTATCCACCAGCCACCGCCTTTTTTCGCGTGCTTCGACCGTCGGGTGGTGAGTAATGCAGGCTGCTTCCCAGTTCACGGCCAGATACGGGCATGGCGTCTGGATGACGTGATCTTCATCCCAGTGTGGACCGGTCATTCACTGAGTGAGTTGCTGGTGTCCTCGCGGCTGTCTTGAAGCTGGGTTCAACACGGAGCACAGTGTGTCATTCGGTACACTGGTTCGGTAATGCCCGACACGAGAGCCTTGAGACCAACCCGCCGCGAGGCTTTGCAGAGCCTGGGAGCGGTCGGAGCGGCTTTCGTGACGCGCTGCAGCTCCGGACCCGATTACCCTCGCCCCAACATTCTGTTCGTCATGACCGACGACCAGCAAGCGCAACAGATGAGCTGCGCGGGGCACCCGATCCTCCGGACGCCCAACATGGACCGGCTTGCCAACGAGGGTGTACGGTTCGAGAACGCCTTCTGCACCAACTCGCTGTGCGCGCCGGGTCGGGCGTCGGTGCTGACGGGCTGCTATTCCCACGTTCATGGGATTCGTGGCAATTCCGAAAAGCGCGACGAGGTCGAGGCGCTTGATCCCAACCTCCCTACGTTCCCCCGGCTGCTTCGCGAGGCCGGTTATCGAACCGGCCTGTTCGGGAAGTGGCATATCCGTCAAGACCCGAACGACTTCGATGAATGGAAGGTGCTGCCGGGGCAGGGAGTCTACTTCGATCCGGATTTCATCCGGAACGGCGTGCGCCGCCAGGAGCGCGGCTACGCGACGGATCTCACAACCGATTTCGCGCTGGATTTCCTGCGGCGGCGCGGTGACGAACCGTTCTGCCTTGTCTATCAGCACAAGGCGCCGCATCGGCCCTTCACGCCCGCGCCACGCCACGCCAACCTGTACGACGACATCGCGTGGCCCAAACCGGAGACGTACGACGATGATTACGCCACTCGTCCTCTCGCCAGGGAAGCGGAGGACATGAAGTTCGAGATCAGCCTCGCCGGCGACTACGAAGACCTGCCGAATGGTCTCAGCGCCGCCGCGAAAAAGGATTGGATCTTCGACCGTTTCGTCAAGGATCACCACCGCGCGGTTTACGGCGTCGACGAAAACCTCGGCGTGCTCCTGAAGTACCTCGATGACAGCGGCCTCGCCGAGGACACGGTCATCATCTATACCACCGACAACGGCTACTTCCTTGGCGAGCATGGCTGGTATGACAAACGCTTCATGTACGAGCCGTCTCTGCGCATTCCTTTCCTGGTCCGCTATCCTCGGCTGCCTTTGAACGGACACGTCGAGGATCGCATGGTCCTCAATGTCGACATCGCGCCGACGATTCTCGATCTGGCGGGCATTGATGTTCCGGAACGAATGCAGGGCGAGAGTCTGGCGCCCCTCCTTCGCGGAAGCCCGCCCGACGATTGGCGCCAATCGATCTTCTATGCCTACTACGATAACTCCTGGGCAATGAAAGACTTGCCGCCGGAAGCTCGCACAGACCCTTCGTTCCGGTACTTCACGGCCCACCGCGTCAGCCCCCACCGCGGGGTGCGCACCGAGCGCTACAAGTTGATCGAATACTACAACGAAGATGGCTATTGGGAGCTCTTCGACCTGCACGCGGATCCGAATGAGCTGAACAATCTCTATGCCGAGCCCGGTCACGACGATCTCAAAGCGGAATTGACGCAGGAGTTGCGGCGCCTCCAGGGACAGTATCAAGAGAGAGGCTGACGACAAGAAAGGCATGATGCGCCATGAATGACACAATCGGCCTCTGGCCGGGCGGGGAAACCAAGTTCGGCAGCATGACCGTGCAGGAGGAAGAAGAACTCTCCTTGCAACTCATCCGCGTGGTCGAAAAAGCGGCCATCGCTGCCGCCCGCACCATGGGCAATGGCGATCGCAAGGAATCCGACCGCGTGGCCACCGAAGCAATGCGCACGGCCTTCGAGGACGTCCCGATTGACGGCACGATCGTCATCGGCGAGGGCGAGCGCGACGAAGCGCCGATGCTCTATATCGGGGAGAAGGTCGGGCCGGGCTCGGGGAATGAAGGAGAATACCGCGCAGTCGATATCGCGGTGGACCCCCTTGAAGGGACGAACCTTTGCGCCACGGGCACACCGGGCGCGCTCGCCGTTTTGGCCGCATCGGAAAAGGGCGGTCTCCTGCACGCCCCCGACTGCTACATGGAAAAGATCATCGTCGGCCCGGCCTGCCGCGGCAAGGTTGATCTTGACCTGCCGGTGTCGGAAAACCTGAAGCGTATCGCCCGTGCTCTCGACCGCGACGTGGACGACCTCGCCATCGTCGTCCTGAACCGGCCGCGCCACGAGAAGCTGATCCGGGAGATTCGCGAGGCGGGCGCCCGCATTCGACTGATCGGCGATGGCGACCTGTCGGCGGGTGTATCCGTCGCCATTCGGGGGACGGGCGTTCATGCGGTCATGGGCATTGGCGGCGCGCCGGAAGGTGTGATCTCGGCGGCTGCGATGCGCTGTCTTCACGGAGAGATGCTGGGCCGGCTTGTGATCGATACGCCGGAACTCGAAGAGCGCGTCAAGCGCATGGGGATCACCGACCCCCATCGTGTCTACAGCTCGGAAGACCTTGCCCCCGGCAAGACGATCATCTTCGCCGCCACCGGCGTGACGGGCGGCCTCAGCGGTGGGGGGATCTTGCAGGGCATCCGGTTCTTTGGCGAAGGCTGCCGGAGTCAGACGATGGTCATGACGAAGGCGTCGCGGAAAGTTCGCTTCGTCGACTCGGTCCACATGGAGTTGCCGCCGGGTCCGCGGGGTGTGCGGCTGTATTGATCGGGCCGCTACCAGGGCATCTTGCGCTTCGTGTACTTGCGGCCGATCTCCGCCGCTTCCTGACCGCCCGAGCCGATTCGCACACCCTCGTCGATCATCTGCTTGACGTTTTCCGGGGTGACGCCGTTCAGGAACGCGATCTTGGCCTTCTTGGTCGCATCGAAGACCTTCTTCCTGGCCTGCTGCATGATCGGTGAGCTGCGGCCCTCCGGTCCGGGTATGCCCAGGGACATGCCCATGTCACCCGGACCCCATTCGGCGAATCCGATGCCGGGAACAGCGGCGCTCGCCTCGGCATTCTGCAGAGCATGACGGTCTTCGATCTTCAGGCCGAGCAGAATCTCGCCCTCGGGATCCAGCGGCCAAGGCTCGGCCTTTCTGGTGTATTCGTCGCCGCTGATGCCCCATATGCGGGAAGCGAAACCTTGTCCGCCGGCGCCTCGCATGCCCTCGCCGAGACCGCCTGATCCCACAGCACGTTTATTGGTCACGAATCGCGAGGATTCCACCAACACCCGAACGGCCTCGGGTGAACGGGCATGGCACAGAAGAATGCCATGAACGCCCGATCCCAGCACCTGCTCGACCATCCAGTAGTTCGCCCGCATGACTTCGGCGCTGATGCCGCCCACGGGGAGCGTGCAGATCACGGTGGGCGTGCGGTGGCCGCTCTTCGTCGGGCCGGCATCGACCAGGCCCCGCATGAAGGCCCGCAGACCGGGAATGTTGTAGGCGCCGTGCTCCATCTCGACGCTGATGTAGTCGGCCCAGGTGTTCACCATCTCCTTGCCTTTTTCGTAGTCGATGTCGGTCGCCGCGATCTGGGTGTAGTAGATGGGCTGGTCTTTCTCAAGCAGTTCGATCGCGCGGTTGATCCGCTTGTCGGCGGGCGGCGCCGCCGACTCGACGATGGACAAGTTGACTAAGCCGGCGGCGGCGAAGACAGCAACGAGTAACAGGAACCTCTTCATGTTTCCCTCCATTGGGACCGGTAGTTCGTTTGCACCGAGAAACGGACAGGGACCTCTGGTCAATGCCGTATTGGGGCCGGGATTCAGCGGTCAATCATACCATGCGGCGGCAGTCGCGACCTCGCGATGCGGGGCGGCGAAGCTTCCTCCAGCGTGGTCCAAAGCGTCCGCAATTCTTCGAGATCGAGTTGCTGCGCCCTTAGTTCGGTCTCGGGGCTCCGCCGCAGGGTTTCCCTCGGATAGATCCCACAGAGGTTGTTCAGCAGCTTCTTGCGCGGATGAGCAAAACAGCGTTGGAGAAAGTCGATGAAACGGGGGGCGGCGTGTATGTCACGCCGTATCCTGAGCCGCACTACTGCGGAAGTGACCTCGGGTGAGGGTTGAAAAGCCTCCGGTGGCACGCTGAACAACAACTCCGGCTCGGCATGAAGCCGGCACAGAACGGAGAGGAAGCCGTAGTCGCGCGAGTCTTTGCGGGCGACGAGCCGCAGAGCGACTTCCTTCTGGATCAGAAAGACTGACTGCTCGATTCGGGCCGCGGCCGAGAATACTGTACGCACTATGGGCGACGTGATGTAGTACGGCAGATTCCCGGCGATGACGGCGCGGCCCGTTGTTCTCTGTACGATCAGGTCCGGCAAGTCGATATCGAGGATGTCCGCGCAAATTACCTCGACCCGCGCTTGCCCTTCGTACTTCTGTCGCAGCCCGTCGGCCAGCGCCTCGTCAACCTCGACGACCGTGAGCGGAACCCCTTTGGCCGCCAGGTGTCCGGTCAGTGCGCCGCGCCCCGGCCCGACTTCGATCACATGAGCCTCCGGCGGCGAAACGATGGCGTCAGCGATCCGGGCGCATACGGACGCGTCGCGCAGGAAGTGCTGTCCGAGCGGGGGGCGCGCCTTGCGGGGCGGCATGCCCTCCAGTGTAGGGAGATTCGCCGCCCTGCTTCCGGCGCCTGCCGCCTGTCCCCCCGTCGGAACGGTTGGGGCAAGTCCGCCAAACCCCTAGCCTGCATTTTTCACCACGAGGCGAGGCGAAGTCCGTGCGGGTCACGAATCACGAAACACGGCCTTTAAGGTTCACTGGCCGTCAGACATTTCTTTCTGGAGCGAACCAGGCCCCCGCCAATGGTTTTCACGAGACACGAAACACGGCTTTTACGTTTCCACGAGTGACGAATCAGTACCTTTGGGTACTGAAGCCCTTCAGTCTTTTTTTTCCGCCCCGGCCTGCGTAGCATGAGGACAGAGAGACGGAAATCTTGCCCTGCATGTCTCACCAACTGGTGAGGCGCAGTCCGTGCGGGTCACGAATCAAGGCTTTCACTAGCCACTAGTCACAAACCACCGCTTTTCAGGTTTTCACGAAACACGAGACACGAGACACGAGACACGGCCTTTATGCTTTTTACGAATTACGGACTTTGCCGCCGCCCGGATCCCCGCGCCCGCCGCCCCCTGACGACTTCGCTGCGAATCTTGACGGGGCCATTCCTCGATATTCTGGGTTATTGCCGCTGGAGAACGGGTCTTTGCCGCGTGAGAACGGGTTTTTGCCGCCTGATGACGACTTTTTACCGAATCCTAACGGGTCAATATCCCACAATTCTTCGGAATTCTTCGGAATTCTTCGGATACCCCCCGAGCCGCTGTCCGCGCTCCGTCCGCTGCCGCTCCCGCCGCCCTCCGGGCTCGTTCGGCTGCGGCGAACGCCGAATGAACCCATGCTGAGAAAGGAGGTGTTCTATACCCCGTGGACACAACTTCACGGCGCCTTGACAACCCTCCAAGCTGGTGCCACGATGAACCCCTACGTTTCAGAGCTGTCCAAACGGAGAATCCCACCCATGTCGTCTTATCGAACCCTGCTTGCATCCGCGCTCATCGCGCTCGTCGCCCTGTCCCCGGCGGTGGCTGAGAATACCATCGTTATCGACACTCCCATGCCTCCCCCCGGCTGGGCGCTGATGGAGCGCGCTCTGCTTGACGCCAACTCCCGGGCCGTCCTTCACTTCGGTGACCGTTACATCGACGACCGAGGCTATCTGCTGCATACTCCTCGCTGGGGGACGCTCGACGGCCCCGACGACGCGATCGAGACCTACTACAACTGGACTCTGCTCCACGCCCTCGGCGGCTCCGATGAAGTCCTGGAGCTTTTCAAGAAAGGGCTCGAAGGCCACTACAAGCAGTACGGTGAGTTGAAAACGACCCTGACCAAGCTGTCGGAAAACGGCTCCTACCACCAGGAGTTCATCACGCAGTCCGACTGGTTCCATACCGGCGAGGGGATGCGGGGCATCATGTTCCAGGGCCTCTCCGAACCTGCGAACACGACGTTTCGCACCCGCATGAAACGCTTCGCCGGGCTGTACATGAACGAAGATCCGTCCGCACCCAACTACGATCCCAAGCACAAGATCATCCGCAGCATTTGGAACGGCAGCAAGGGACCGATGATGCACAAGGCGACGACCTACGATTGGGTCGGCGATCCGGTCCCGGGGATGTTTCACATACTGCACGGGCCTCATGGACGCAACAAGCTCGTTGATCTCATGTCCGTCTATGACAAGATGC
The DNA here is from genome assembly GCA_026713545.1 of Bryobacterales bacterium. Taxonomy (GTDB): domain Bacteria; phylum Acidobacteriota; class Terriglobia; order Bryobacterales; family UBA6623; genus JAPPLB01. Next base: position 101,372 of record JAPOOG010000115.1, on the reverse strand, counting down.
TGTCCCACTGCGCCGAGTATCTCGACAGCGTCGGCGACCATCCGCTCAATCTCGGGGCTACGAATCTGGCTCTGCGCGCCTACATGCTTACCCACGAAGACAAGTACCGCGACTGGGTGCTCGAGTATGTCAACGCCTGGAAAGGCCGGGTGGCCGAAGCCGGCGGGATGATACCGACCAATATCGGGCTCAACGGCAAGATCGGCGGCGAGTACGACGGCCAGTGGTGGAAAGGCACCTACGGCTGGAACTTCACGATCTACGACGGTGAAATCGACCGGATCGCGCACCGCAACACCGTAACGTCCGGGAGTTGGCCTGGATTCAGCAATGCATTCCTGCTGACCGGCGATCAGGCCTACGTCGGCGTTCTCCGCAAGCAGCTTGATCTTGTCTATGCCCAGAAGAAGATCGTCGATGGCAAGGAAGTCTATCCTTCGATGTACGGCGATCCGCGCCATCACACCAAGAACGGCAAGCCCGAGTGGTACCGCTTCGGCGGCAAGCCGCACCTTGGCCGCGCCACGGAGGTGTACCTGTGGTCGATGGACCGCGACGATCTGGAGCATGTCCCGATGGACGGCTGGGTCGGATTTCTGGAGGGCAAGAATCCCGATTACCCGGAACAGGCGCTCCAACGTGACTTCGAAACGATCCGGAGGCAGATCCGGCGGATTGATGAGGACGATACCTCCCCCGACACGCGGCTGGCCGACTATCTGCTCGGTTTCTCGCCCGCGCAGACGGATACGTTGACGAACCTGATGCTCGGCGGCTATTTTGCGGGTAAGCTCTGGACCCTGCATAGCCGCGTCCGCTACTTCGACCCCGCGAATCGCCGGGCCGGCCCTCCCGAGGACGTGGCGTCGCTGGTCGAGAAGATGACCGACGACTCGCTCACGCTCACTCTGGTCAACGTGAGCCAGACCGAAGCACGGCCCGTCACCGTTCAGGCCGGCGGCTATGGAGAGCACCAGTTTCTTTCGGCGACGATCAACGGCAAGACCACGGAAATCGATTCGCCGATCTTGAATGTCCGCTTGGAGCCCGGCTCCGGCGCGCAGATGGTGTTCAAGATGAAGCGTTATGCCAATCAGCCGACCCTCGCACATCCCTGGGATCGCGGCTGGATGATCAAACGGTAGACGTTGTGTTGATGCAGCATGCGAAGCCGCGCCGGCAATTCCTGAACTATTACCTGAGATTTTATTCTGATATGACTTATAAAAAAGAATTTAAATGAGAAAGCTATGACGTGAGATAGAGAGGGAAATGACTGGGACACCCATGACCGGCAGAAGTCAGCGTTCGGACGCAGCGGCGAACTCTACGCGGATACGGGCTTGAGGCCGACCTGCCCCGCAGCAAATAGGGCGGTTCTCCTCTATCTGTTCGCGCTTCTTGTACGGATGACGCCGAGGGTTTCCCATTCGTAGAGCCGGCGAGTCGCTGACCCTGACCAGAAGCCTCCGGGCATAGCGGCTAGATAAAGGCGGTACTCCCGGGCCGCCAGACGATAGCTTCCTTGCTGCCGGTAGACCTCTCCCAACATGTAGTGCACGTCGGGAAACAAGGCGATGTCGGGGGTGGCCAGGGCAACGAGGAAGGCCTTTTCGGCCGTTTTGAGTTGATCCCGCTGAAGGAGGCCGAGGCCCCGATAGTAGTAGCCGAGTGTGAAATACGGATTGATCTTGATCATCTCGTCGCCGAGCCGTATCACATCCGGCCACTTCTTTTCGGCAACTGTCAGATAAGCAAGATCAGGATAGGGTTCCAGATACTTCGGATCGATCTCGATCGACCTCTGGAAGCCCGCGACGGCTTCTTCCCGATTGCCTCGATGCAACTGGATTCTCCCAAGCAGTACCCATGCAGCGGCATAGTCACGATAGAGTTCGAGCGCTTCCTTGACGCTGTTCATGGCGCCGACGTATTCGGGCGGCTCGCGGTCCAGAGCTCTCAGAGCCTTCTGGTAGGCTCTGCGGGCTGCTTTGGGGGCCGCCAGGTTTGTAATGCTTTCGAACGACGGCTTCGTCTCCCGAGAGTATTTTCGATAAAGTCTGCCAAAAGTCCTGTCTCTCCGCTCGTGGCCCGGCACATTCCGCTGATAAAACTGATCCCGCGCCCGCTCGGTTTGTCGATACTCGTAGGCGGCCCGATCCTGTTCCCGATCCAGCTCCTGTCGCTCCTCTGTTGTGGTTCGGGGTTGGCCCTGAGGGAATCCTGCTGACAGAGCCATGGCGCTGACGGTGAACCACCGGAGGAACAGGTAACCTCTCACGGGCAGCTTGGACGCAAGAATACGTCTGAGGGTTTCACTGCTTTATTGTTTGCTTCTGAGGACATTGCGCCATATCCGCAGGTTAAGCCTTCAGAAAAACAAGTTCGCAGGCAACCGGTGGGAGCATCACGGTCAGATCAGTCAAAGGTAATCCCTTCGTAGGCGAGGTTGCCATCAGGGAGATGTCCGCCAGGCCCCACCATGAACCGGGGCGGATGAACAGCATATCGTACTCACGCAGATTGATGTCGCCGGCCGTGCTGACCAGGATCCAGTTGAGTCGAGAAAGGTTTCCCACGGATCCCAGGCCAGATGCGTCCTGCAACCGCATCTACGCAAGACGGGGCCAGTCGACAGGGATTAACAGTGAACGGGCAACGTTCACGGCGCGGCTCGGCACGTTGCTAGACTTAGGGCTCGTTGCGGTCCGATTGCAACGAGCCGTCGTTGCCTTTCATGACAATTCGGTCGCGAATGCCTTATGTCCTGCTGGCGGCGTTTCTCATTGCCCTCGACCGTATCACCAAACTCGCTGTCGCCGAGAAAATGCTCCTCTACGACAGCAAGCCCGTCATCGACAGTTTCTTCAACTTGGTCCACACGCGGAATACCGGCATCGCGTTCAGTCTTTTTGCTGACGCTCAACCATTCGTGAAGGACTACGTCATTCCCCTGTTCTCAATCGCCGCCCTGGTGTTTATTGTCTACATCTTCTCGAAGACCGAGTCCGCCGGCCTGCGGACGACCCTCGGCTTGACGATGATACTGGCCGGCGCGGCCGGCAATCTCTATGACCGCTTCGCATACGGCTACGTGGTCGACTTTCTGGATTTCTATGTAGGTGCGTACCACTGGCCGGCATTCAATGTGGCCGATAGCTGCATCACCGTCGGCGCCGGACTCTTATTGCTTGAATCCTTCCGTCCCCGACAACGGCCCGGTCAAGAACCCGAATCGGCTTAACCCGCCATGTGTCCCACACTCTTCACGCTCGGGCCGCTGTCCCTTCCGTTACTGGGAGAAATAGGTCCGTTTTCACTGCCGACCTACGGCGTGCTTGTTGCCTCAGGCTTCCTCGTCGGACTCTACCTGCTCGCGCGGCTGGCGAAGCGGCACGGCTTCGACGCCGACAAGATGATGAACCTCGGCGTCTACGTCGCCTTGGCGGCGATTGTCGGGGCCAAGCTGTTCATGATGCTGGTGGACATTGACATCTATTTGAATGACCCCAGCCGTCTGTTCTCGTTGAGCGCGCTGCAAGCGGGAGGCATCTTCTACGGAGGACTTCTCGCCGCCATGGCGACCGCGTTCTGGTATGCGCGCCGAGAAGGACTGCCCGGCCTGGCCACCGCCGACCTGTTCGCCCCAGCCGTAGCCATCGGACATTCCGTCGGCCGCTTGGGCTGCTTCGCTGCGGGTTGCTGCTGGGGCAAGCCGACGGACGTCCCCTGGGGACTGGCCTTCACCGACCCGAATGCCCACCGATTGGTCGGTGTGCCGCTGAACGTTCACTTGCACCCGACCCAGCTTTACGAGGCGGCGGGCGCCCTGGCGGTAGGTCTCATCCTTTGGCGGCTGCTCGAACGCCCGCACCGGCCCGGAACCGTGCTCGGCTGGTATCTGATGTTGTATTCCACCTTCCGGCTCGTCGTCGAGTTCTTCCGGGACGCCTCCGTCCGCGCCTTTCCCTTCGACGGACCTCTCAGCACAACGCAGTGGGTCGCGGTTGTGCTGATTCTCGCCGGCGCCTACCTCGTCTTCGCCCGCCGTGGCCGGCAGGTGGAAGCACACGCCTGAATTTCACGATGAAGCGCAGGGTGCGGCATCTTGAGCCCTCTACCTCCCCGGGGCCGATCTCCCCGGCAACGCCCGCGACGCGTTATCATTGGCAGCAACAGCAGCCACAATAGCCGCGCCAAAGGAGTAGTCATGCCCACCGTCCCGTCCCGCCGTTCGTTCTTGCAGAGCTTGGCTGGCAGCACCGCGTTCTTGCCCTCCGCCGTTGCCTCCCTTGCGGAACTCCGCCCCGCTCTCGCGGCTACCGCCGGCATCGAGTCGCGTTGGGAGCTCGTGCGTCAGCAGTTTCCGTTCGACGACTCCAAGGTGCCGATGAACGCCGCGAACCTCTGTCCTTCGCCGCGGGTCGTGACCGAACAGGTGGTCCGCTTCACGCGGGACATCGATCATGACTGCTCGTTCAACAACCGCGGCAAGTTCGGCAAGCTGCTGGAAGAGTCGCGCCGCAAGGTCGCCGAAGGCATCGGAGCCGACCCGGACGAGGTTGCCCTGGTCCGCAACACAAGCGAGGCCAACAACGTCATCAACAATGGCCTCTCGCTCGGCAAGGGAGATGAAGTCGTCATCTGGGAACAGAACCATCCCACCAACAACGTCGCTTGGGATGTCCGATCCGCGCGTCGAGGCTTCTCGGTCAGGCGTATCGCTGTCCCGAAACAGCCTGAAAACGAGCAAGCGCTCGTCGACGCCATCGAGGCCGAGCTCTCCGATCGCACGCGGCTGCTGTCGATCACCCACATCTCGAACGTCAGCGGGATCCGGCTCCCCGTCATGGCGATCGGAGCTGTGGCGAAGCGGCGAGGCATCTACTATCACCTCGACGGCGCTCAGTCCTGGGGCGCGGTAGCGCTCGATGTCCATGACATAGGTTGCGATTCCTACACGGCCAGCTCGCACAAGTGGTTTTGCGGCCCACGCGAAGTAGGACTGCTGTACATCAAGAAAGACCGCATCGGCGAAGTGTGGCCGAACATTGTGGCTCCCAGTTGGGGGAAAAAAGCCGAAACCGCTCTCCAGGGAGCACGGAAGTTCGAGTCTTTCGGCCAGAGGGACGACTCACGATTAGCCGCGGTCGGCACCATGGCCGACATGCACGCCATGCTCGGCCCTGCCGCGGTCGAAGGTCGCCTCTACGCCCTGGTCCAGACTCTCAAGAAGGGTTTGCGGGATGTCGGCGCGAAGCTCGTGACGCCGATGGATGAGAAGGTCAGCGGCGGCGTGTGCATCGTCGAGGTGCCTGATCAGAATCGCAGAGACTTGGTCAACGCGATGTATGACAAATACGGCATTGCGGGATCTGCGACCGGAGGGTTGCGGCTCTGCCCGCACCTCTACAACACGATGGAGCACGTCGAGCGCGCCATCGCCGGTGTAACGGACTTGAAGAATCGGCTCGCCTGAGTTGACGCTGTAGCGTGGGCGGCTCTACGGCTGTCCAACAGCGGGGGCGGGTGAGTGACGAAATTGTTGGATTTCGACGAGCTACAGCCCAACGCCCGCCGGACTCTGATCCGCCTGCGTGACGAGATGCTGGCGCACCTCGGCCGCACGACTGGCAACACGCCGTGCTGCCGTCGTTGTCTGCTCCCCTATCCCGAAGGGGAGTACGAGGCGTACGATTTCTGCCCGTGGTGCTCTCTCTCGATTCGGGGACGTGAACCCCGCATCGACGAGTCGCGCAAGATCATTCAACATGTGCGCTGCGGCAACGACGAAATCCAGTGCGGAGAGTGCGGCGGCGAATACGAACAACCGACGCTCTATCCGTTCCTCAACTGCCCGCACTGCGGCGCACATTTTGCCGCGCAGGACGAGCTGTTGATCGAGTTGCCGATCCTGGTTTAATGCGGGCTTGCGCGGGGAACTTGTTTGCGGAACTTTGCATGCAAACTTTGTCTGTCTTGTTTTGGTCGATAGGTTTTAGCGATTGAAATCGCTATAATTTCATCGCTTGGGGCGGCTGGTTCCGATGCTCAGCGTCGGTGGCCGGACAGGAGGGAATATTGGCCTCGAGTTGTTCCCATAGCAGTGACTCCTGTCCGCATTTCTGGCTGCGTCTGCAACATTCGGATCTGAGGTATGCCAACACAGTGCTTTGCAGCTAGGGTGCTGAAGCTCCCGCGGATGCAGTGTCTTGTGCCGCTGCTCCTTGCGCTGTCGCTCCCCGCATTTGGTCAACGCAGCGTAATCTACGAACTGGTCCGTGTGGCGGACCTGGATGTCGGTGAGACGCAGGAAGTCGAGTTGAGCAATCGCTTCACGACGACCGTGAAGCTGCTTGGCGTCAACGAGATAGGGGACCCCATCCGCGACGCAATCCGAAAAGCCGAAGTGGATGTCCGGATCGATGGCATCCGAACCACACTGAACTGCGGCAACTATCAGTTGCCGGTGGTGGTAGGCACGGTCGAGGTCGATTGCCCGGTGACGGGCGGCTATCGTTCGAACAGCCATCGCCAGGGCGGGCCCTGGGGTCTCGAAAAGGATGCGCGGCTGCGCTTTTGGCCCAAGGGGTATCCCTACATCAAGCCGGGTACGTTCGCCTATCCCGTGAAGCAACGTTGGTTCGCGAGCGATACGCAGATGTCGAACGAGCCGGTCTTTGTGGACGGTGGGGAGAGGCCGTCGAGCCGAGCGATCTATTACCACAGTGGACTGGATATCGGTGGGGCAGAGGAGAGGATCGAGGTTGTCGCGGCGACGGACGGTCTCGTCGTCTCGCTAGGCGACGAAGTGCTCTCCGGGCAGGACGAAGGCACGCCTGTTCAGCCGCGCTATGACGTGATCTACATCCGTGATCGCCGCGGCTGGTACTACCGTTACAGCCATCTGCACTCGTTTGATGAAGAAGTCGAATTGGGGAAGCGTGTCAGGCTTGGTCAGCGGCTGGGCTTACTGGGCAAGGAAGGCGGCAGCGGCGGTTGGTCGCACTTGCATTTTGAAATCAAGAGCAAGCAGCCTTCGGGCAAGTGGGGCACGCAGGAGGGATACGCATTTCTTTGGAATGCCTACCATTGGGAGCACAAGCCGTCGGTGATCGCCGTAGCCCGGCCTCATCATTTTGTTGTGGCCGGAGAGAGTGTCGCTTTGGACGGCAGCAAGTCTTGGGCCAAGAGCGGAAGGATCGCGAGCTTTTCGTGGCGGTTTACCGATGGGTCCGATGCCGCCGGACCCAGGGTCGAACGCACTTATCAAGAACCGGGCGTCTACAGCGAGGTTCTCAAAGTTACTGACGGCCAGGGGAACACCGACTATGACTTCGGGATCGTGCAAGTCGTAGCGAAGACGTCAGACGCACCGGGCGATGAGAAAGTGCCGCCCACCTTGCATGCGGTCTACTCCCCCACGATGGGGTTGAAAGCCGGCGACACGGTGACGTTCAAGGTCCGAGCGTTCCGCACTACGCACGGCAAGGAAACGTGGAGCTTCGGTGACGGCAGCCCGCCGGTGACGGTGCAATCCGACGGCAACGTCAACAAGCACGCCAAGGACGGCTACGCCGTGACAACCCACGTCTATGAGAAGCCGGGCGACTACATCGCTCGTGTCGAGCGCTCGAATGAGCGTGGCGAGAAAGCGATTGCGCAAGTCTATGTACGGGTCGACGCTCCTTAGTCTGGTGGCGGCGCCCGCCTGCTGCGCCCATTGAGTTTCTTCCTACAGGAGATTTCCATGACGAATCGTAGAGGGTTTTTATGCGGTGTCTCGGGCGCGCTGCTGGGCGTGGGTGGTTCGGGATGTACGTTGTCGCCTCCCAAGGCGGCCTCACGCGATTATTTCGCCGAGTTGGGACTGACCGAGTTCATCAACGCGGCAGAACCGTACACGATGCTCACCGGGGCGCTGATGCCTCGCGAGGCCGTCGAGGCCTACGTCTATGCTTCATCACGTTATGTCCGTCTCAACGACCTGCACGATGCCGTCGGCAAGAAGCTGGCGGAGATGACCGGTTGCGAAGCGGCGATGGTCACGGCGGGCGCCGCGTCAGGACTGACGCTGGGCACGGCCGCGTGCGTTACCCGTGGTGAGTCCAAGGCCGTTCAGCAACTACCGGATACCACAGGTCTGAAGAACGAAGTGATTATCCAGAAAGCGCACCGCTACGGATATGAACGGGCGGTGCTGAATTGCGGTGTTCGGTTCGTGGAGGTTGAAACACGCGAAGAACTCGAAGGCGCGATCAACGAGAACACGGCCATGATGCTGTTCAACAACACTAACGATCCGGATGGCCGGATCAAGGTCGCCGAGTTCGCGGAACTGGGCAAGAAACACAATGTGCCGACATTCGACGATTGCGCCGCGGACGTACCGCCGAAAGAGCATCTTTGGGAATACCTGAACATGGGGTTCGACTTGGTAACCGTCTCGGGAGGGAAGGGAATTTGTGGCCCGCAGAACGCCGGCCTCCTGCTGGGTCGCAAGGATCTCATCAAGGCGGCCCGAGTGAATGCTCCACCGAACAGCCGTGGCATCGGCCGTGGGATGAAGGTGAGTAAAGAGACGTTACTTGCGATGCTCGTTGCTGTCGAGGTCTACCTGCAGCGTGACCACGACGCCGACTGGCAGGAGTGGGAGCGCCGTGTAAAATTCATCGCGGACGAAGTCTCAAAGATCGACGGCATCAAGACGGAGATGTTTGCGCCTCCGCTCCACTACCATGTCCCCCACCTTCGGATTCTTTGGGACGAGGCAAAGCTGGGGTTCACGGCGGCCGAGGTCAAGGAGCAACTGCGCATGGGCACGCCGTCGATCGAAGTACGGTCAAGCCCTCCCGACCGGATCGAGTTGGGCGTCTGGATGCTGCGGGAAGGGGAAGACCAAATCGTAGCCTCGCGGCTCGCTGAGATCATGACGCAGAGCGCCTAGTGGTCCGCCACCGTCTACAGTTCGCCAAGGTTGTTGCAAAGGGAATGAGACCTCGAACGTGGCTTGTAAGTGCGCTCGTGACAGTCGTCCTGATGCTCAATAGCTGCGTTGACGAGCGTGGTTTGATTCCGCTCATCCTGGACCACGACGGGGCGCCGGACGACTACATCGCGCTGCTGATGCTGGCGGGTTCACGCTGTTGTGACTTGCGTGGCGTGACAGTCAGCTACGGGCTGGGATACCGCGACAGCGCTGTCGAAACGTCCGGCCTGTTGTTGGAGGCCATGGGATTCGATGTGCCCGTGGCGGGGCACGATCCTGCCTTGCGCGGACGGAACAGCTTCCCCGAGACATGGCGGGATACGAGCAGTTACATAAGGGCTCTTCCCATGCTCCACGGTCTGGATGTGCGATCGGATCGCCGCGCCGCCGTTGCGTTGCTGGTAGATTTGCTCGAGAACGCCGAGCAACCGGTAACGGTCCTGGCGACGGGACCGTTGACGAACATCTCGGCTGTTTTTGATCGGCGCCCGGATCTGCTCGGCAACGTCCAGCGGCTTGTCGTGATGGGCGGGGCGTTGCGAGTACCGGGAAACGTGCGGGACCCAGAGATACCCGAAGTGCTGGCGACCGCCGAGTACAACTTCTTTGTGGACCCGGTCGGAGCGGACCGGGTGATCGCGATGGCCGCTCAAGGGCTCGACATCACGATCGTGCCGTTGGACGTAACGAATGAACTGCCCTTGAATCAAGCGTGGTTGGACCGCTTGAAGCGTAACCGTTCTCACGGAGCTCGTCTGGCCGCAGGAATCCTCGGGGCGGTCGAGCATCTGATCCAAACCGGCCGCTATTACCTCTGGGATGGGGCGTCGGTTCTGGCCCTATTGCATCCCGAGGGCCTGCGGTTCGAAAAGAAGTCACTTCGTGTAGTGACGACCGGCGCCGAAGAAGGCAGAATCCGAACCGACGACAGCCGGGCCGCACCGGTCAAGATAGCCACCGGGATTACAGAACAAGCTCAACCGATGGACCGCATCCTGGACTGGGTCACGAACGTTCCCGAGCAACGTAACTGACCAAGGCTGAGCTGAAGAGGGCGCTTGCTCTTTAGAGAGCTTTCTGCAACGCTTCGCCGAGTGTGCCCACCGATTCGTCCTGGAGGGCCTTCTTGTCTTCGGAACCGGCTTGCATCGATTTCGACTCGCTCGGCAACGCTTGGTCGTCGCCTGCTTCCCGCCTGCGCCGCCTCTTGCGGAGGGAGCGGTTCTGGGCCGGGCGGTCGCCCTTGGGATGGGCAGTCTTTGCGCGCAACAGCTTGCCGTCAATCGGTGCACGATTGAAGCGTTGAATGATGGCCTCCATCTCCTCCTGATTCGGAGCTTCTACGAAGGCGTAGCCCTTCGATTCCTGTGTTTCGAAATCTCGAATCACGCGTACCGAATCGCACACCAGATCGCTGCTGTCCAGCCAAGACTTGATGTCGGCGGCGGTTACCCACTCGGGGAGATTGCCGAGATAAATGTTATGAGCCATTCTACTGAGAATCTTTCCTGCCTTTTGGTTTATTTGCGAGCTCATCTGCAGGCAGCAGAGCCACGCATGGGGAAGGGACAGACTGAAACCAAGGGATTATAGCACGCTCGTTTACAGGCGATGCTGCCGACTTGACCAAAGGGGAGAATGCCAAAGGATGTCAGGGGATTTGGTCGCTTTGGGATATAATCCCTAGCCTGCATTTCACACCACTTGACGAGGTGAAATGCATGAGAGGGCCGTCAGGACGAGGCGCGAGCCGCTTGGTGATTGACCTTACTTCGATCTCGGCAAGCAAGCGCATCGAAGTCAGGGCGGTCGTATCGCGTGCTTCGGCGCTCTGGCGGTGAGAAATGGAAATGCAGGCTAACCTTGCGCGCTCGCAGTCAAGAAGGAGAGAGTTCTCCAGGCCGGACATTCGTTCGGGATCGTCGCAGCGCCGATACAGCCGGCCGGATCTACAGGCACCCTGACCGACAGCGATTCGCTGGACCCCGAGCGCCTTAGGCCCTCGCGGTCTGCGAACAAGTAGCCCGGCGGGCTCGGGTGGAGAACCCCTCATGGACAAATGGATCGAGTGCGTTCCTAATGTATCCGAGGGCCGGGATACGAACGTGCTGGCCCGGATGCGCTCGGCGATCGAGCGCGCGCCGGGAGTCTATCTCCTTGATGATTCTGCTGATGCCGATCACCACCGGTCCGTGTTCACATTCGCCGGCCGTCTGGCGGCAGTGACGGAGGCCGTTGTTAGGCTGGCTGCGGTAGTGGTCAGTTCGGTCGACCTGCGCCGACATCAGGGCATGCACCCCCGCATGGGCGCCCTGGACGTGGTCCCGCTCATTCCGCTCGAAGGTGTCGGAGTGAACGAATGCGTCGCTGCAGCGCACCGCTTGGGCGAGCGTCTGTGGACTGAGCTGCGAATCCCGATCTACTTTTACGGGGCCGCGGCTCGACATGAGCAGCGAAAGCCCCTCGAAAACGTGCGCCGGGGACAGTTCGAAGGCTTGCGAATTGCGCTTTCCGCCGATGAGAAACGTCGGCCTGATGTAGGCGGACCCTTCTTGCATGAGACAGCCGGCGCAACAGCGCTTGGTGTTCGACCGTTATTGATTGCTTTCAACGTGAATCTGGATACGACGGACCGGACGATCGCCCGGGAAGTCGCACGGCGTGTGCGAGAGTCGTCGGGTGGTTTGCCGGCGGTGAAAGCGTTGGGCCTTTCACTCGCGGGGCGAGGATTGACGCAAGTTTCGATGAACCTTGTTGACTTCGAGCGCACCCCGCCGCGAGCCGCCTTCGAAGCCGTGCGGCGGGAAGCGGCGTCGCTGGGTGTTGATGTCGTCGAGAGCGAGATTATCGGTCTTGTGCCCCAAAGTGCTCTCGGTCCCGCCGACACGAAGGACCTGCTGATTCGATGTTTCGATTCGGGAATGATTCTCGAGAGTCGATTGCGCGCCGTGCGAGGGCGCTGACCAGGAGCTTCCTCGATGCCCGCATTTTGACCCACGCCGCATGCTGCTAGAATCTACTGGCAGCTTCGGGTCGGAGTTGAGACTCTGCCCGGTGACCAGCGGTTCCAGGAGTTGCGCTGTGAACAGACGATCCTTCCTTCACGGTAGTCTCGCGGGATTAGCGGCTACCGCCGCCGCCAAGCCGAAAAAGTATCGCGTCGGCATCATCGGTCACACCGGTCATGGCAACTATGGACACGGGCTCGATACCGTCTGGCAGGCATTTGATTTCGTGGAAGTCGCGGCGGTCTCCGATGCGGACGCGGCAGGCCGGGCCAAGGCCGTCGAACGCACAGGAGCCCGCAAGGCCTACGCCGACTACCACGAGATGCTCGAGAAAGAGAAACCGGACTTCGTGGCCATCGGGCCTCGTTGGCTTGACCAGCGAGTCGCGATGGTCACAGCCGCCGCGAACGCCGGGTGTCACATCTTCTTGGAAAAACCCTTTGCCCAAGACCTTGCCGACGCCGACAAGATGGTCGCAGCGATCGAGCATAATGGCGTCAAAGTACAAATGGCGCACCAGATGCGTAAGTCTCCGTTCGTCGAGCGGGTACGCGACATGATTGAGGCGGGCGAGATTGGGACGATCCAGGAAGTCCGCGGGCGCGGCAAGGAAGACCGCCGCGCCGGAGGCGAAGACCTTGTCGTTCTCGGATCGCACATCTGTGACATGATGCGCTACTACTTGGGCGATCCCAAGTGGGTGTTTGCGCATGTCACGCATGACGGCCGTGAGATCGGAGCTGCCGATGTGCGGACCCCGAGTGAGCCGATCGGACCCATCGCCGGCAATCAGATTGCGGCGATGTTCGCGTTCGACAACGGTGTCCATAGCTATTTCGGATCGAAAGCCAGCGACCAGACACACCCCCGGCGCTTTGGAACGACGATATATGGAAACAAGGGTGTGATCTATTTGCCGAACCAGATTTATCCCAACGGCCAGCCGTATATTCTGCGGTCACCCGGTTGGGCGCCGGGTACGGGGAGTGATTGGGAGGCCATCAAGCTGACCAGTCCCGTCGGCGGCGACTTTCATGCTGAGGGCCGCATGATGGCTAACGCGCTGCTCGTCGACGATTTGTTCCAGGCCGTCGAAAAAGACCGCAAACCCGTTTGCAGTGAGCACGACGGCCGCTGGACGGTCGAGATGATCACGTCCGTGTATGCTTCGCAAAAGGCCGCTGCACGGATTGATTTGCCCCTGTCCCAACGCAAGCACATGCTGCACATGCTGTAGATCCACAGCGTCCCACTTGAAGGAAGTTAAGAGTCATGAGGCGAAGACAGTTTCTCGGCAATGCCGCCGTAGCGGCTCCACTGGCGGCGGCGCCTTTCCAGGCGCCCGCTCCGATGGGCGACAAGCCTGCGATCAAGATCACCGACATCAAGACGTTCATGGTCTGGAACGGCGGCCGAAACTGGATCTACGTCAAGGTGCTCACCGACCAGGGAATCGAAGGCATCGGCGAGGCTTATTCCTGCGGCCCTGATGAAGCAACTGTCAAAGTCATCGAAGATTACAAGCTCTGGTTGGTTGGCCAGGACCCTCGAAACATCCAATACCTGTGGGACCTGATGTACAACACCACGCGCTTCCCTGGCGGCTCTGTCGTCAACTCGGCCCTCAGCGGCATCGAGCACGCGCTCTGGGACATCACGGCCAAGGCGGCGGGGCTGCCCTGCTGGGCTCTTCTCGGCGGGCGTGTCCGCCAGAAAGTCCGTGTTTATCAGAGTATCGGCGGCAGCAGTCCGCAGGAGGCCGCTGAAAACGCCGAGCGTTTGATCGAGCAGCACGGCTACACCGCCGTGAAGATGTCACCTCACAATCGCGGCGATAATCAGATGCCGTACAACATGGTCACGCGCATTGCCGGTCAAAGGGTCGGCGCCGTGCGTGAGGCCGTGGGCCCGGATGTGGATATTGGAGTTGATATCCACGCCCGCTATTTCGAGGTCCAGAGAGCGATTCGCGTCGCGAAGGAAATCGAGCCCTTCTACCCGTTCTGGCTCGAAGAACCCATCCGCCCCGAGAACTTCGATGCGATGAAGAAGCTAGCCGACCATGTCAACATCCCGTTGGCAAGCGGCGAGTGCAACTACACCAAGTACGAATTCCGCGATTTGATCAACATCCAGGCGCTCGACATTGTGCAGCCCGACATCTGTGTCTGCGGCGGCATCATGGAGATGAAAAAGATCGCTGCCATGGCCGAGGCCCAATACATCATGGTCGCGCCGCACAACCCCATGAGCCCGCTCGCCACTGCCGTGAACGTCCATTTCGCCGCGTCCACGCCGAACTTCCTGATTCTGGAATACCGCGCGCCCGTTTCCGGAGCGTCAAAAGACGTTCTTAAAGAGCCGATCATGGTAAAGGACGGCTATGTCGACATCCCCACCAAACCCGGCTGGGGCGTCGAGTTGAACGAAGAGGCCTTCCCCAGCATGCCGCCGAGACCCTGGAAGCGCGGTACTGGTTACCGGGCCGACGGCTCGATCGCTTTCATTTAGCGGAGCCTGACGGGCAGTTCCGGCCTGGCAGGCAACCTGTGGGGTAAGGGTCCTGCGCTTCTCTGCGCAGCCGGCGGTGTCTTCGAGGTCATTCCCGGCTGGCCCAACGGAACCGGCACTCGGCCGATACTGTTTCAGCGTGCGATGTCTTCGGTCTGGGTGCTGATGATGCCATACGCTTCGGGGCGCCGGTCGCGGAACATGAAGTAGCGTTTTCGGGCAGCTTCGACTTGGCTGCGGTCGATCTCGCCATAGACGATTTCGCTCTCGGTGCGTCCGGCCTCACTCACGACTTGGCCGAGCGGGTCGACGATCACGCTCCGGCCGCCCATGACGAAGGTGTCCCCGTCAGTCATCGGCACGGCGCCGACGCTGTTGCAGGCCACCACGTACGCGCAGTTCTCGAAGGCTCGGGTGACCATCATCTCGCGCCAGACGGACTTCTCTGTGTCGGAGGCTCCGAACGGAATCAGAATCAGTTCGGCGCCGCCCAGCGCCAGACAGCGGGCCGACTCGGGGAAGAAGGTGTCGTAGCAGAGCATGATGCCGGCGCTCCAACCGTTCATTGGGAAGACGGGAAATTTCGATCCGGGACGGAAGAACAGTTTCTCGATCCCGCGAAAGGCGGGAATCTGCACTTTTCGGTATTTGCCGACTACCTCTCCGCCGGAGTCGATGAGCATGCTGGTGTTGTAGTAGAGATCGCTGCCGTCCTGCTCGTAGTATGTGGCGATGATGTGAACGCCATGCTCGCGCGCTTTGGCTTTGACGGAGCTGATCGCGTGGCCGGACTCGTTCGACGCGAGGTCGTAGTAGTCGTAGTCGCGATAAACCGGAAAGTAGCCGGTGCTGAAAAACTCCGGCAGGACGATGCAGTCCGCGCCGCCCTGGGCCCCCTGATCGATGTAGGCACAGGCTGTGGCCACGTTG
This sequence comes from Bryobacterales bacterium, assembly GCA_026713545.1. Classification (GTDB taxonomy): domain Bacteria; phylum Acidobacteriota; class Terriglobia; order Bryobacterales; family UBA6623; genus JAPPLB01. The sequence goes on along the minus strand of JAPOOG010000115.1, from coordinate 85,934 downwards.
GACTCGATCTCGCCTATGCGGCTTTCCATCTGCACCAAGGCAAGTTTCATGAAACCCTCCCAGCAGAACTATAAGATCAATGGCATCCACAACCGCATAGTCTACCCGTGTAAGGAACAGGGAACCAGTTCGATACGCGGTTTCATGGTTCAGAGTTTGCGGTTTGCCGAGTCGAGATGATGATTCACTCAAGTAGACACTCATTCCGGTCTTTGGCCGGTAACCCCACAGCGGTGGATCTCATTTTGAGGCCCGCGGGGAATGGCCCGGGACCCGCTCCTTGACAGCCGCTGGCGCGTTGCGTGGCCTTCGGCAGCGGTTGTCTGCGTCTTTCTCGTAGGTCAGAAGGCCGTTGCCTCCTGAAGGCCAGTCTGGTTTAGCGCAGCGGGGCAGATCGCGACAATATTAACCAGTAATTTACTGAAACGTAATATTAACAATAGATTAACAAGACATTCACTGAACTGTAACTCTTATATGACTTTATACTGCGCCCGAGTCGCTATGCTTGACCTTCCACATCGGTTTTCTGAACCATTTGAAGTCAATCATGTTTCGGCGGTTTTTCGCAGTCCCCGTCTTTTTGATCGTCTTGCGAACGGCGTTCGCAGCGGACGAGAACGGCGAGGTTCTCGCCTCTGGCGTCTCTGCTTCCGGCAGCTCGGCGTCGGCGACTCGGCCGATAGCGGTGAACCCCATCAGCGAGAGCTTGCAGGAACGAGAGTTCAAGGAGTCAAAGAAGAAAAGGAGCTTCTTCCGGTACACCCGCAAGGGACTGCAGATCGGTGAGAAAAGCGAGGGGCGGTTTAGCGGGAAGGTCAACATCCGTTCGCAGAAGCGCTTCTCTTCGCCGTTTAAGAGTGCACCGCGGAAGGAGAGTCATTTCACAGGCGCCGATGAGAACGATCTCCGTTTCAGAAGGGCGCGCTTCAAGATCAGTGGTCACGCCTTCACTCGTTGGATCAAATACAACTACGAGTATGACCTGGTTGACACGCGCAATCTGAACGCGTTTGTGACCGTCGAGAAATGGGAGTGGCTGCAGTTTCGCTTCGGACAGTGGAAGGTTGATTACAGCCGCGAGCGATCGGACTCGTCGGGCAAGCAGCAGTTCGCCGACCGGTCGATCGTGAACAGGGCTTTCACTGTGGATCGGCAGAAGGGTGCGGCGGTATTGGGCCGAGTCATGAACGGGACGCTGGGTGATTCGCGCTATTATGTCGGCGTATTCACCGGCAATGGGCGAGGGTTTCGCACGGTGCCGGGCAAGCCCGAACTCGATCACGGCGATGGCTCGCCGATGGTAGTGGCGCGCTACCAGTGGAACTTTCTGGGTCGCGATGTCGGATATTCCCAAAGCGACCTGAAATATCATGAGAAACCGGCGGCTGCCCTGTCGTTTGGGGCGGCTCGCAATCGAAGCCGCTACACACGTTTTTCGTCCTCTGGCGGTGGCTGGCTTGACGGTTTCGAAACCGGCCTGCTGGGGCAGTATTCGCTTCGCCAGTTCATGGAGGAGACGGCGCTGAAGTACCGCGGCTTCTCTCTGCAACACGAGCTGCACTGGAAACGCATCCAGGACAACGTGAATGTTCAAACGACCTTCATGCGGGGCAGCTACGTCCAGGCGGGATACTTTTTTTACTATTTGTTCCCGCGCATCCCCAAGCAGCTCGAGCTTGGTGCCCGCTACGCTCTGGTGGACCCGAACCGTGTAAGACCGGACGATCTGCAGAAGGAGTTGGCATTCGTCGTCAACTGGTTCTTCTACGGCCACGCGAACAAGCTGACGTTTGACACGTCGCGCTATTCTCTCGCCCGGCACGGAGCGGACGACCTGCTGGACACCCAGGTGCGGCTCCAGTGGGACGTGTCGTTCTGAAGAGCGACCGACAGCGGGCGTAACATGTCTCTGATCAGCCCGCTGAAGGGTGTTTGCCGGATCAACAACAATATCGGAACCAGTTACGGAGCTCTCCGATACAGGTGCGTTCCCGGCAGAACTAGGGTACGATCTCAGTGACGAAATTCCTGGGAGCGACTCTGCAATGACCGCTGAAGAGAACTTGAAACGACTTGGCATCGTCTTGCCTTCACCGCCGCAGGCGGTCGGCAAGTACGTGCCGTGGATTCGCACCGGCTCGCTCGTGATGACATCCGGCCAGTTGCCGTGGGAAGGTTCGGTGATGAAGTACGCGGGCCGGTTGGGCCGCGATCTCTTGACGGAACAAGGCTATGCGGCGGCGCGCCTCGCCGCCATCAATGCCATCGCCCAACTCAAAGACGCCGCAGGAGACCTCGAGAAGATCGCAAACCTGGTTCGGCTCGAAGGCAACGTGTTCTGCGACGAAGGTTTCTCCGAGCATCCTCAGGTTCTCAACGGTGCATCCGACCTGTTCGTCGAGGTCTTCGAGGAACGAGGCAAGCATACGCGCACCGCGCTCGGCATCCGCGACATGCCGCTGAACGCCGCAGTGCAGTTAAGCGTCTTCGCCGAAGTACGGGATTAGCCTGCATGTCTCACCACGTGGCGAGGCGATGTGCGTGAGAGGGCCGTCAGTACGAGGCGCGAGCCGCTTGACGCGCACAACACGGCCTTTTTTCGCGTGCTTCGGCGGCCGTCGGGTGGTGAGAAATGCAGGCTAGCACGCCGGCCGTATTCAAACCACTTCGACATCCCATCCGAACCCCGGCTCGTCCGACGGGCGCGTGTAGATGCCCTCAGGTCCGCGGGTCAGGTTGTTGTCTTGTTCGTAGCGTTCGTAGACCTCATCGGGGCCGCCGGGCGCTGGCATGAACATTTCTGCCCAGGGACTGTTCGGCGTCGCCATCACATAGTGGATCGCGTCGCGCTGACCGCCGCCGTGCGGAATCACCGGAATATCATAGGCCGCTGCCAAAGCGCCGATGCGCCGGATCTCCGTCAAGCCTCCGCACCAGTGGATGTCCGGCTGCCAGATCTCCGCGCCGTTCGTTCGAAGCAACTGCCGGAACCCGTAGCGGGTGTAGACGTGTTCGCCGGTCACGATACGGGTTGACTTGATTTGTTCCCGAAGCCGCCCGAAGCCCTCATAGTCGTCAGGTGGGAGGCACTCTTCCATCCAGTACACGCGGTAGGGTTCGAAGGCCTCGCACAGTTCGATCGTATACCGTTCGGTCAGAGCCATCCAGCAATCCATGGCCACAATGCCGTCTTTCCCCACGGCTTTGCGAGCGCGTTTGACGAGCGCCACGTTCTTGCGAATGCCTTCGCGTCCGTCGGCCGGGCCGTGCGGCAGCGCGAGCTTCAGTTTCGCGTAGCCGAACTCGACGTGCTGCTCGATGTCGTTGCCGGTGCAGTAGGAAGGGATACGTGGCTTCGTTTCGCCGCCGAGCAGGCGATAGACGGGAAGCCCCCAGGCCTTGCCGGCGATATCCCAGAGCGCCAGGTCAATGCCGCTGAGCGCATTCGGCACGATACCCTTGCGGCCGTAGTACATTGTGGCCCGCCAGAGCAGGTCCCAGATGCGCTCGATATTGAGTGCGTTCTCACCGAGTAGAAGTTTGGTCAGATGGCCCTCGATGATCGGTCCGCCGCCGGGGCCTCCCCGGCCAAGGCCGGTGAGACCCTTGTTCGTTCCGATTTCGACCCAGAAGCTTGACACGCCGCCCGGGTCAGGCATGAACAGGCTCCGCATCGGCTTGTACTCGGGATAGATCGAGACAGGGTTCGCCACCTCCACCCGGCCTGTCGACCAAGAACCCGGCGCGGGCTCATATCGCGGCACCGGACGCTTCGGCCTCACCCTCACGACGCGAACCGAAGTAATTTTTAGATCGGTCTCCGGTGGAGAAGACCTCAGATCCGGCGGCAACAGTGCTGCCGCGGCGCCCAAGCCGAGTGTCTTGAAAAGCTGTCTGCGTTTCATGGCGAGCGTTGTAACGCAGCGGAGGGGATCAGGTCAAGAAGTCAGCCAACGCTCATCGAACTCCAGTCCCAACCCCGGCGCGTCGTCGAGTACGATCTCGCCGTTTTCCAACCGTAACTCTTCGCGGAACAGGGGCAGTGACCAGGGCATATGCTCGACGAACAGGCCGTTAGGGACGGCGGCCACCGCCGGCGCGAGGATGTCCGGTGCCAAGTGGCTCACGATCGGCAGATTCCAGGCCTGCGCCATGTGGGCCACCTTCATCCACTGCGTCAACCCGCCGACGCGCATGATGTCGACCATCACGATGTCGACCGAGTGACGCTCGAGGAACGACCGGAACGGTTCGACGCCCCACAAATACTCGCCCGCGGCGATTGGAGTGTCGAGGGCATCGGCGATGCGGGCCAAGCCGTCGAAATCCTGGTAGTTGACCGGATCCTCCAACCAATAAAGGCCGCAGATCTCCATCTCGCGCCCCATGGTGATCGAGCGGTTGACATCCCAGCCCTGGTTGATGTCGACCATGATGTCGATCTCGTCGCCGACCGCGTCGCACAGAGCATGCATGCGTTCCATCTCGGCGCTGTTCGAAGGCTCGGCGCCCATGCGGAATTTCATCGCACGGAAGCCCTGCTCGACGAGTTCCGCTCCTTTGCGGGCCAGCGCGTCGGCATCGTAGGTCCGCCAGAGGTGGCCGCTGGAATAAGCGGGAACTCGGTTGCGGAAGCCGCCGAGCAGCTTCCAGACCGGTTGCCCCAGAATCTTGCCTTTGAGATCCCACAGAGCGACGTCGATCGCCGACACCGCTCGTGTCACCAGGCCGGCGGCGGCGCCGCGGCCGCCGATCTCGAGTAGCTTCTCGGCGATTGCCTCCGTGCGCATTGGGTCATCGCCGATGACTTGCTCCGCCAGCGCGTCCACCGCTTCCTTGAGCGCTTTCGTCATTACAGGAGCCGCAAAGCCTGCGTACCCGATGCCCTCGGCCCCCTCATCCGTCTTGAGCCGTAGAGTGACGAAATCGACCGAGACCTGCACGGGCGCCTCGTCCAGAGCGCCGACTGCGCGCGGAAAGCTCACAACTTGGCTGCTGTAGGTCTCGATCTTCATGGTATTGATATGCCCCGCAATGCTAGCATGCCGACAGCCGCTGCTGAGTCAAGACAGCTATCTTCCTGTCTGAAGCGTTCGACGGGAGCCATGGTTCCCAAACTAGAGGACACGCCGCGATAGAATACGGCCGTGCGCAACGTTTCATCAGGCTTCTGGATCGCTCTCGCGTTGCTCGTTTCCTCGCCGGCCGGCCTCGCCCAGCACAAGGCTCTGTTAATCGACGGCCAGAACAATCACCAATGGCGGGAAACCTCGCCCCGCATCAAGCAGGCTCTGGAACTCAGCGGGCTATTTGCCGTTGAGATCGTCACTTCACCCCCGCAGGGCGAGGACCTGAGCGCCTTCGAGCCTGACTTCGACGCCTACGAGGTAGTTGTCTCGAATTACAACGGCGAACCCTGGCCGCGCGAGGCCAAGGCCGCCTTGGAGGCCTATGTCCGCGGGGGCGGTGGATTCGTTTCCGTCCACGCCGCCAACAACACTTTCCCCGAATGGAAGGAATACAACCGCATGATCGGTCTGGGCGGCTGGGGCGGGCGCAACGAAGCCTGGGGACCCTATGTGCGCTATCGCGACGGGGAGATCGTACAGGACGCCAAGCCGGGACGCGGCGGCAGCCACGGAACGAGGCACGCGTTCCAGATCATCGTACGCGACACCGAGCATCCCATCACGCAGGGACTCCCTTTGAAATGGATGCATGCGGAAGATGAACTCTACGACCGTCTCCGGGGCCCGGCCGAGAATTTGACGGTTCTCGCTACCGCGTATTCTGATCCATCGACTCGCGGCACGGGAGAGCACGAGCCGATTTTGATGACGGTTCAGTACGGCAAGGGACGTGTCTTCCATACCACGCTGGGCCATCACACTCTGGCGATGCAGTGCGTCGGTTTCATCACGACGCTGCAGCGCGGCGCCGAATGGGCGGCCACTGGAAACGTCACGCAAGCCGTCCCGAAAGATTTTCCCGGCGCGGATACAACGAGTCTCCGCTAGCCCGCTGCCAGCCGCGTTCGTTGACAGCCATTGGTGCGGTCATTATGCTGAATAGAGAGTGCGCGCCCTAGGGAGCGTGTGCTCTTTTGTCCTTCTCCCCATGGCCAACATCAAATCCGCGATCAAGCGTATTCGCCAGACCAAGCGGCAGACCAACGTCAACCGCCGCAACCGGGCACGCCTTCGTACGCAAGTCAAGAAACTCACTGAAACCATCGCCGGCAGCAACGGCGAGAACGCGCAGAATGTACTGCCTGCGACGGTCAGCAGCATCGACCGCGCTGTGCAGAAGGGCGTTATCAAGAAGAACAAGGCATCCCGAATGAAGTCTCGGCTGACGCGTAAGGTCAACCTTCTCTCGAAGGCCGCCTCAGAGTCCTCCGAGTAGTTCGCTTCTCCTGTCCGCTGTCCTGTAACCCGGTTTCAGTTCGTGAGCCGGAGTACGAGTTGTTCGACGATGATACGATCGTCCGGCCGCTCGCGGCGCAGGTCGCAGTCTGCCTGAAAGAGCGCAACAAGAGCCCTCTCCAACTCGGCGAGGCTGAACTGTCTCGCCACTCCGAGGATCTGGCGGGCGCGTGCAGGCCAGATGCGTAAACCCCGTTGTTGAAAAAAGCCGCTGATCTGATTCGGATTCCTGAGCTCGCCCTCTTTCACGATCAGAGCTTGCCGAAACAATCCGGCGAGCATGTTGATCTGCATCGGCCAGTACTCGCCGCTCTGGACAAGAGTGTCGAGCACTTCGAGCGCCCGGCCCCGATCCTTACGGGCCAGTGCGTCGGAGAACTCGTATATTCCGCGGCGGCGCGCTTCGGGAACGAGCAGCTCGATATCCTCGTGTCCGACTTCCTGTTGCTGACCGGCGTAGAGCGAGAGCTTCTCGAGGTCATTGGCGATGCGGGCAAGGTCGTTTCCCAGGATCTCGACGAGTTCCGCCAGCGTGTCTGGCGCAATTGCAAGCCCGAGGCCTCTGGCTATGCTTTGCGCCTCCGACAGCGCTTCTCCCGACGACGGCTGCTCGAAATCGATTCGAACAGGCACGGCTGCAAAGAACTGCGCCACGCGCTCGATTTTTGGTTTGTCGTCGCGGGTCGACCAGTCGTAGCGGCCTGCTTCGAGCAGTATCGTCACCCCGTGGGTCGGGTTCTCGAAGTAGCTTTCGAGTACCGCTGGCCCCACAGCCTTGGCTCCCGTGCGGCGAGGCAAGGCCCCCTCGGCATTCCACCCGATGATCAAGCGATTGCCGCCGAACAGAGTCAAGGTGCGGGCGTCGTCGATCAACTCTTCGATGGTCCGCTCATTCAAATCGAACTCCGTCGCGCCGTCACTTTCCGCGCCCGCATCGCCGAGAACCGCTTCGTGGAGCGCCTGGCGGCAACGGTCGCGGTAGTACTGTTCGTTGCCCAGGAAAAGGTAGCCCTCGGCCGGCGTTGACTTCCTCAAGGCTTGTAGTGCTTGCCGCGGCTTCATCGGTATAGCCTGCATGTCTCGTCACGTGGAGAGAAGAAGTGCCTGAAAAGGCCTCCGGGACGAGGCGCGAGCCTCTTGGCGCGCGTAGGTGTACTTGAAATCACATCGAGCACGTCAAGCAAGCGCAATGAAGTCATGGCGGTCGTATCGCATGCTGAGGCCATCGGGTGGTGAGCCATTCAGGCTTTAGAACCTTTCGAGCACCGCCGACACGATGCTGCGAGCCGTTGCCTCGCTGGTGCGCATCAAGGCGAGCTCCCGCTCTTCCAAATACGCGTCCGGATCCGTGCTGACTTCGTAGCGCTCGCGATGTTCGAGATTCGGGTTGTCATATAGCACTGTGCCCGTCTTTCGGTCTCGCAGCGAGATACGGATCTGCGTGATGGTCCCGACGCTCGTGGCGCGCCCCAGTCTGGGATCGATGACAAGTGGGAATACCAGTACGTTCACCACCGTGCCTGTGAGGACGGCATCGGCGAGGGCTTCGTTGGTTACAACGTCATAGCGTGTACGGCTGATGAACTCGCGAGTGACCGCACGGGTGAGGTGTTGCTCGATCTTGAACTCTACGGTCTGGTTTTGAAACGGGGGGATTGCGATGACCCCGATGGTGTCCGGCAAGGTGTCAGCCTTTCCCGCAAGCCGGTAGCCGCAAGAGGTGCACGTTGACAGAAGGACGAGCAGAGTGACTGCAGCCGAAGCACGGCTGCGGCGGCAAGGGCCCATGGCGAGGTTTGGTTAGAGCCCGCTCGACGGTGACTCTTCCGGCTGTGGTGTGTTTTCTTCCGGCAGCAAAGTACGGCGGCGCCAAAGGCCTGCAATGCGCGTAACAAAGCCGCTTGCGACGAACGTAGTCGCCATCGCCAGCAGAACCGGCTCGGAGAAGTTCCAGATCAGGAAGATCAAGGTCGCGAAGAAGATCACCATCACCAGCGAAGGGAGCCGAAAGACGCTGACATCCTTCAGACTCGCATAGCGCCAGGTCGACACCATCAGAAACGCCAGGAAGCCGATGAGCAGAAGCCAGAGAATGCCCTCCGGCCACCAACTCACGAGGGGGTAGCCGCCGTTGAAGTGCACAACGGCGGCGAGCATACCGGCGGCGGGAGGTATCGGCAGACCGACAAAATACTTGCGTCCGGGAAGTCCGGGATTCTTCGGGCGGGGATTCTTCTGAACGTTGAAACGCGCCAGACGGGCCGCTCCGCAGGTCACGTAGAGGAACGTGACGAGATAGCCCACCGCCGGCAGGATGTTGGCAAAAAACGGGTGGCCTGTCAACTCCGGCGTTCGGATGCCCCAGGCTACGGCCAACATGGCGGGAGCCACTCCAAAGGTGATCACATCGGCGAGAGAGTCGATCTCGCGTCCGAACTCGCTGACGGCATTGGTCAGTCTCGCGATGCGGCCGTCCATGCCGTCCGTGAACATGCCCACGCCGATCGCAATAGCTGCGTGGTTGTAGAGACGCGCTGCTTCATCCAAGCGGTCCGTCGGCAACGACAGTGCCTGCAGGGTCTTCATGAGGCAGTAGTAGCCGCAGAACAATGTGCCCACGGTGAAGATCGTGGGCAGAGCATAGGTGCGTCGCCCCGGAAGCCCCTTTTTTCCCTTCATGCAGTTTGCTCCGGCCGCCTCCGCGCAAGGATCGAGCTGCCGCCGCGTACACGATCACCTTCCCGCACGCTGAGTTCCCACTCCGGCCCCAGAAAGACATCCGTTCGTGAACCGAACTTGATCAAGCCGAAGCGCTCGCCTTTTCCGACGGGATCGCCGATTTGCTTGTTGCACACGATGCGGCGCGCGACGAGGCCCGCGATCTGTCTCACGATCACTCGGCTGCCCTGGCCTTCGATCGCCAACGTGTTCTGCTCGTTTTCCAACGAAGCTTCGTCTCGATGCGCCATCATGAAGCGCCCGGCCCGGTACTCCCTCTCCGTGACCGTGCCCTCAATGGGACTACGGTTCACGTGGACATCGAAAATGTTGAGGAAGATGCTCACTCGGCGTGTCTCATCAACATAGGTTCGAACCTGCACCACCCGGCCGTCGGCGGGCGATACGGCAACGGGTCCGTCGGGGATAGCCCTCTCGGGGTCCCGGAAGAAGTACAGGCAGAACGCTGTGGCCAGAAACAGCGGAAGGGACCAAACAAGGGAAAACGACAAACCGACCAGCACCCCGGCCGCGGAAAAGGCGAGTGCGTAGTAAAGACCGTCCTTTGCTGCGAGAGAGAGCATAACCGAAGCTCCATCATATCAGTCGTTTGGCGTGCAGCCGGAGCACGGAGTCCGTTAGCCTGCATGTCTCACCATGTGGCGAGGCGAAGTGCGTGAGAGGGCTGTCAGGACGAGGCGCGAGCCGGGCGGAGGAAAAAGGCACGCGCAGGCGTACTTGCCAAATCGCCTCCTTCACCCCTCGGGTCAAGAAACACGGCCTTTCCGGTTCACTGGCCGTCAGACATTTCTTCTGGAGCGAACCAAGTCCCCTCCCATTGTTTTCACGAATCACGAGATACGAAACACGAATCACGGCCTTTTATCGCGTGCTCCGGCCGTCATGAGGTGAGTAATGCAGGTTAGCTCGCGCGGGCCTGATGTTCCCGCAGGATGGCGTGCATGCGGTCTTTAAGTTGTAGTTTCAGTTTCTTCAAACGCTGTTCTTCAACCTGCTCGTCCGTGGAGGGGAACCGTCGTGCGCTAAGCTCTTCAAGTCGACGATCGTAGTTCGAGTGCTTCCGCGCGAGTGTCCGATACTCTTCGTTGCTCTCCATCAGACGAGCAGATATGTCCTCTGGCGGAACTGTTTCCATGGCATGGCTCCTATGTCGTGGGATCGCATTGCTCAGCGGTTGAACCTGACAGCGCGGACCGGCATCAGCAACCCGGCTTGAACTCTTGAGCGGCTTCATTCCCGCCAACAAACCTTATCAGATATTTCCGTTGGATTTCAATTTGTCGATCGGCGGATTACGGCTGCCGCTCCGGACGAGGAGCGCTGAACACTCGGCACGGTCGAGAGGTTGTTTCCGGCTATCGGGCGCCGCTTGAAAGCAAGCGCGATCATGATCGGCTGACCGATCCGTCTGCGGCCCGAAAGAGCTGCATGTCTATGATATGCTGGCTGTGAAATCGGCAGGGTCGGAGGTTGGGATCATGTTGATCAAGGTTCCGCGTGGATGGGAGATTCCGGAGCGGGAAGCGGCCCCGGAGTCGGTCTACTTGCGTCGACGTGAAGTGCTGCAAGGACTTGGCTTTACTGGTCTGACAGGACTGCTTGCCCGTAAACCGTTATCCGCGAATACCGGGCTGTATCCCGCCAAGCGGAACACGAAGTACATCCTCGACCGCGAGCTGACGCCGGAAGCAGCGGCCATCGGCATCAACAACTTCTACGAGTTCACCCTTGATAAACAACGGGTCAAGGACAAGGTTGGCGGCTTCAGGATCGACCCCTGGACCATCGAGGTCAAGGGCTTGGTCAACAACCCGAAGAAATACGATTTCGACGATCTGGTCCGGAGGTTTCCCCTCGAGGAGAGGCTCTATCGATTCCGTTGCGTCGAAGCTTGGGCGATGGCGGTGCCGTGGACGGGTTTCCCGATCTCGGCCTTGATCAAAGAGGTCGATCCCAAGCCGAAGGCCAGGTTCATTCGAATGGTGACGGCCTACCGGCCTCGCGAGATGCCTGGGATCCGGAGCCAGCCTCACTATCCCTGGCCCTACTTCGAGGCTTTGCGCCTGGATGAAGCGATGAACGAGCTGTCCTTGTTCGTAACCGGCATCTACGGCAAGCCGCTGCCGAAGCAGAACGGCGCCCCGATCCGCCTGATCACGCCGTGGAAGTACGGTTTGAAGTCGATCAAGTCGATCGTCAAGATCGAGTTCACCGCCAAACGCCCGCCGACGTTGTGGAATGAAGTCGCCGGTATGGAGTACGGATGGTACTCCAATGTAAATCCGGCAAAACCCCATCCGCGCTGGTCACAGGCTCGGGAAAAGCTGATTCCCCACATGACGCTCGTCCCGACGCTGCCCTACAACGGCTACGAGGAGTTCGTGGCCGAGATGTACACGGGCACCGAATTCTGATCTCCGGCAAAAGACCCGGCAGGCGCGCCCCCCTGTGAGGTTCGCCCAAGGCGGGCACTATTGTTGGATCTCTGTTTTCTGTCTACATCCAACCCGCGCTTATATCGTGTGTTCCGGTGAGGACCGCTATCCTATCGCGGAAGGCATCGAAGTGATCGGTGCTGCCGATCTCGCAGCCTTGGTTCAAAACGCATGAAGCGAACCGGATCGGGTGGCTCAGAAATGCAGGTTAGAGCGGCAAAATCTCTTCACGATCCGGGTCGAACTTCAGCCGGCGCTTTTGAAGGTAAGCGATATTGCCCAGGTGCGAAGCCTGGGCCGAGCGATGCCCGACCCACACGTCGCCGTTGGGTCGCTTGCGAGTCCGGACGCAGTCCAGGAAGTTGTTGACGTGGGCGACGGTCATGTTGCCTTCGGCCTCGACAACGGTCGGCTTCGCATCGCGGCCCGGCGGATGAAACTCGTACTTGCTGCGGTCGATGAACAATCGCCCCTCGGTGCCGATGATCTCGACGCCCGCGCCGCTCTTGCCGGGAGCTAGAGTCGCGTCGAACGTCGCGGTCCACTCGCTCCTGTATTCCAGCAGGGTGCTGATGGTGTCGGGGGCGGTCCGTCCGTCCTTGTAGTGGTAAACGCCTCCGGCCGCCACCGCGGAAATCGGATCGTCCTCTTCGAGCAGCATGTGGACGGCATCGATCCAGTGCGTGAACAGGTCGGTGATCTGGCCGCCGCCGAAATCGAGGTAGGCGCGGAAATTGAAGTACTGCTGAGGATCGTATTCCCGCCACTTGACGGGGCCCAGATAGCGCGCCCAGTCGAGATTCGACGGCTGCGTTTTGAGCGTGTCTGGCGCCAGTCGGAGATGTGCGGAATTGCCGTGCCACCAGGTGCGCGCCAGCGTGACCTTGCCGATTCGGCCGCTGTCGAAATACTCCTCTTTGGCCCGCTGGTAATGGCGTGCGGAACGCTGCTGCATGCCCACCTGGCAGACCCGTTCATGGACACGAACTTCCTTGACGATCTTCGGACCCTCCTCGATATGGAGGGTCAGGGGCTTCTCGACATAAATGTCCTTGCCGGCGCGGGCGGCATCGATCACGATGTCGGAGTGCCAGTGATCGGGCGTCGCGACAATCACGGCGTCGACGTTCTGTTGGTCGAGCAATTCGCGGTGATCGGAAAAACCCTTGGCGTGCGGGGCTTGCTCCTGAGCCCGGTCGATGCGGGCACTGTAGACGTCGCAGACCGCGGTCACGTCAACCGTAGCGTTTTTCTGGAAGGAGCGCATGACGCTGAGCCCGCGGCCTCCGCAGCCGATTAGGCCGAGCCGCACCCGGTTTGCCGCTCCCGCCACTCGCGAGTAGGAGGCGGCGCTCATCGCCATCGCGCCGGCGCGCCGAAAGTACTCTCTTCGGCTGAATCTATCGGCACTCATCGCCGCCGATCATAGCACAGGGTCCTGGCCGAACCGATTGACGGAGGCCGGCCTGCGCCGGGCTGCCGACCTGCTTTTCTCACCAGGTGGCGAGGCGAAGTTCTTGACAGAGGCGTCAGGACGAGGCGCGAGCCGCTTGGCGCGCAAAACACGGCCTTTACGGTTCACCGGCCGTCAGAGATTTCGTTCGAGAGCGAACCAAGCCCGCCAATGGTTTTCACTAATAACTAACCACGAATCACGGCCTTTTTATCGCGTGCTCTGGCCGTCATGTGGTGAGAAATGCGGGTCAGCGCACGGTGGGGTACTCGATTCCCAACTGTTCGAGGTAGGTTTCGTAACGGCTGGGGTCGTAGCGAAGTTTTTCGAGTTCAGGCCGAAAGCGCTTCATCTTGTCGGCATTGAGATGGATCGGCGGTTGCACGTCGGCCGGAATCAACGATTCCCACGTGGTGTCCTTGGTCTGCTCACGGAAGTACTCCCAGGCCCGGGCGACGAGTTCAGGATCGGCGAACATCTCGATCGCTGTCATCGCCTGTGCTTTCGCGCCGGCGGTGGCTCCCTTGTGCGCGAGCGGCGTGGCCATCGAAATCGCTCGGGACCAGTGATGCCCGATCAGGTTGGGTATGTTCGATGGGTAACGCAAGACGACAGTGGGCACGTTCCAACTGACTTCGGCGATGTCGTCGGACCCCGTTGAAGCGGCTAAAGAGCCTTGCAGTTCTGACACTTCCGTCTCGAGTCCCGTCACCTCGGCGTCGAGTTCCTTTTGCACGGCCCGGGCGAGCGTCAAGTCCGCTTCGCTCCAGCGCGGCATGCCCACTTTCTTGATGTTGGCGTGGAGCAACTCGGCCACCGGCTTGTTGAAATGTCCTTGCCACGTAGCCCCCAGAACTCGTTCGCTGACCGTCGTGTCGGTCATCATCGCCGCGCCTGTGGCGATTCTGGTGCCGAGAGCATGCAACTGCTTCACGTTCGGATAGTCGAGTTCGCGAAAGAAGTACCACACGGTCGCCACCGGTGGGACGACGTTCGGCTGGTCTCCTCCGTGCGTGATGACGTAGTGCGACCGCTGCTGGAGCCGCAGGTGCTCGCGGCGGTAGTTCCAGCCCGTGTTCATCAACTCGACGGCGTCAAGCGCGCTGCGGCCCATCCAGGGTGATCCGGCGCCATGCGCGCTGCGGCCTCGAAAAGTGTACTGGGTCGAGACGAGCGCCAGGCCGCGAATCCCATAGTTCGTCGAGAATCTCGTCGACACGTGCGCGCAGAGCATCACGTCGAGTTCGTTGAACAACCCCTCGCGGGCCATGTAGGTACGGCTCCCGAGCAACTCTTCGGCAATGCCGGGATAGACGCGGATCGTTCCCTGCATGTTGTGTTTTTCGAGGAGTTCCTTGACCGCGAGAGCCGCCGTCACGTTCACGGCTTGGCCGCCGTTGTGTCCTTCGCCATGGCCGGGACCGCCTTCGATCAAGGGTCGGTGATAGGCCACGCCGGGAGTTTGTGATGTTTCTGGCAGCCCGTCGATATCCGCCATGAACCCGATGACCGGTTTGCCCGAACCCCATTCCGCAACGAACGCCGTCGGCATGCCCGCTACGCCGAGCTTGACATGGAAGCCGTCTTTCTTGAGCAGATCCGTGACGTATTTCGCCGATTCGACTTCGTGGTAGCCCAACTCCGAGAAACTGAACAATGAGTCGGTGATCTCCTGAACCAGCTTTCTGCGGGCTTCGACACCTTCCATCGCTTGGTTCTTGAGTTGTTCCCTGCTCGGTAGCTGAGCTGAAGCGACAGGCGCAAGCAGCGATGCGCAGACCAGCGCGAAGCTGGCTCGCAGGAAGCGATTTTTGGTGTAGCCCTCGGTAGATCCCATAGCGGTGATGAGACTAGCATTTCGGGAATGCCGGGTCCACTCGCCAGCAGAGGTGCCTGTCCAGGTGACCGACCAGACATCGCTACTGGGAAGGTCATGGCTCAGTGCCGGAAGCGGCATTGGCGCCGGGATGCCCTCGCCTTGCTCCGCGCGATTGACACGGCGGCGACGATGACCTCTGCCCTGGATCAGTGGTTGAAGCACGCGTCGCGATCAAGTGTTCCAGCCTGTATACGGGGCTCAGGCGGGGAAGAAGTTCTTGGAATCCGATGGCAGGATTGAGGATTATATGGTGAATGATTGATTCCAAAAAGCTTAGCGGTAGGTCTGCTGGATAGGTCGTCGGCCCCTGGAGCCAATCACACACTGTAGAAACCTCAGGAAATCCAGGACATAGTAAGGCTATTCCACGAGCTGAAGCTTTCGCGTCGGGACAAGGCGGGCTTAGAGGGCGAGAGGATCGGCAGTTCATTGCCCGTCAAATAGCCGAGGCTTGGCAAGGCTGCCTCTACATTCTTCCATTTCCTCGAATAGTCCAGCCGGATTCGGCCTTTGAGATACAGTGAAGCCCCATGCAATGGCCTCATCTCAAGAAGATCGCCTTTCGGTGGTTGTTCGCCTATCTGATGCTGTATTGCATTCAACTGCCGCCTGATTGGCTCTGGAACCGGTTCGTACCCTGGATGGGCAACATTCTCGGTGTCGATACTACTTGGCGATTCAACGGCAGCGGAGACACGACCTTTCACTACGTCCAGGTCCTCTGCTTCGTCCTGACGGCTCTGGCCGCCGCGCTCGTCTGGTCTCTCGCTGACTACAAACGCGCCCACTATCACCGCCTGTACCTGGGGCTCCGTGTGCTGGTCCGCCTGTCGCTCGGCATGGCGCTGATCGGTTATGGAGCGGCGAAGGTGATTCCATCGCAGTTTCCCCCGTTGGCGCTGCACCGGCTGGTGCAGCCGTTCGGCGACGCCTCTCCCATGGGACTGTTATGGTCCTTCATGGGTGCGTCCGCCCCTTACACCGTATTCAGCGGCGCTGTGGAGATGCTGGCGGGACTGCTGCTCTTTTTTCCCCGCACCACCACACTCGGAGCGCTTGTCTCGATCGGAGTCATGAGCCATGTCGTGGTTCTCAATTTCTGCTACGACGTGCCGGTGAAGTTATTCTCCTTGCACCTTCTGGCGCTGGCGATCTTTCTGGCGGCCCCGGACGCCAGGAGGCTGCTCAACCTGTTCGTCTTGAACCGCACTGCCGACCCCGCTTCGGCGGAGACCGTGTTGCGGCGGCCCGCTTTTCTGCGCGCTGCATTCGTGTTGAAGCTGCTCCTGCTGGCCGGGGTTACGGTTTCGACTCTCTACCAATCCCATTCGAGACGGCAAGCGATGTCGCCAAAGTCTCCGCTGTATGGAATCTGGGAGGTAGACGAATATGACCTGGACGGCGAGGCCCGCCCGCCTCAGGGTCCTGACAACGTTCGCTGGCGGAGATTGATCATCGGCCATTCCGAACAGTTTGCATTCCTTGAACGCATGGACGGTAAGCGCCGCGGCTACTCTCTGGACCTGGACCCTGCTGCCAAGAAGCTGTTCTTGGATAGTGAGTTTGCCTACAGAATGCCCACACCGGAAACACTACGACTGGATGGCAGCTATAACGGCCGCGCCCTCAGCGTCACGATGCGCCGTGTCGACGAAAGCGAGTTCCGGCTGATCAACCGCGGCTTCCACTGGATCAACGAAGCGCCGTTCAACCGCTGAGCCTGCCTTTCTCACCACGTGGCGAGGCGAAGTGGGTGAGAGGGCCGTCAAGACGAGGCGCGCGCCGCTTGGCGCGCGCAGGTGTACTTGGCTGTACATTGAGCACGGCGAGCAAGCGCAACGAAGTCATGGCGGTCTTATCGCGTGCTTCGGCCGTCACGTGGTGAGAAAGGCAGGCTGAACAGTTTGTTTCGCGAATACGGTTGCACCCGGGTTTGTCATGCGGCAGTGCTCGGCGGACGCTCGCGTCCTGCCGCTCGTGTTCAGTCGGCTCGTCGTACAGGCTCCGCACGCGTTCAGGCGCCGTCAGCCTGGCGGAGACCCGTTGCTCATCGGCGCCTGCAGCTCGTGCCTGATGCCAAGCTGATCGGCGGTCGTCATCGCGGCATGCTCCGCCCATAGCCGTTCCGTATCTCCCACTGATTTGCATGCACCGCGTGGCTGGCCTTGAGGAACCCGCCAGGTCCTGCCTCCACAGATGGTTCAGAGATGCTCGATTCTTGACCGTGTAAGATGACGAAACATGAAGCTCTTCCTGAAGACAGCGCTGTTCACGGTGGTGATGCCCGGTACGTTTGCGGTTCTCCTTCCAATCTTGATTGCGGGAGATCAAACGGCCGCCGGCGGCGCGGCGCTGGGGTTGGCCCTGTCTCTCTTCGCGTTCGGCATCGTCTTGTATCTGCGCTCGGCGTGGGACTTCGCCGCCTTTGGGAGCGGAACACCCGCGCCGATCGACGCCCCCAAGCGGCTCGTGACGCGGGGGTTCTACCGCTACACGCGAAACCCGATGTACGTAGCGTCGCTGACGGTGGTCGTCGGGTGGGCCGCCTTCTTCGGAGCTTTCATCCTTGTGGCCTACGCGGCGCTGCTGTTCGTGTTTTTCTCCCTGTTCATACGACTCTACGAGGAGCCGCGTCTTGAGCGCGAGTTCGGCAGCGACTATGCAGCTTACATTTCTCAGGTCGGCCGTTGGCTGCCCCGGCGTCCCCATGGCAAGGTCACCTGAAACGGCGAGCCCCGAATCTCGAATGCCGGAAGTCTTCAGGAGAGGCCCTGACCACGACTCGGCGCATTGATCGGCGTCGCGGCGTCTCCCGGCCAACCTTCACGTCTCCGCCGCCAGTGGCTTGTTATCGTATGCGGCATGCGCGATCCCCAAAAACTTCGCAGTGCCCGCTGGTTCGGCGGACCGGAATATGAAGCCCTCGTTCGCCGCGCCGCCCTTCGTTCCGAGGGCTTGGGGCCGGCCGGGTTCGAGGGCAAGCCGGTCATCGGCATCTGCAACTCCTGGAGCGAGCTCACGCACTGCAACGTGCATCTCAGGCGTGTCGCCGAAGCGGTCAAGCGCGGTGTCTGGGCGGCTGGCGGGGTGCCTCTCGAGTTCCCGACCATCTCGCTCGGCGAACTCTTCATGAAGCCCACGACGATGCTCTTCCGCAACCTCATGGCGATGGACGTCGAGGAGTGCATCACCGCCAACCCCATCGACGGCGTCGTGTTGCTCAGCGGTTGCGACAAGACCACGCCCGCCCAACTGATGGGCGCCGCCAGCGCCGACCTGCCCGCCGTCATGGTCACCGGCGGACCGCAGCTCAGCGGTCATTGGGGGCGGAAGGAGATCGGTTCGGGTACCGACGGCCGGCTGCTCTTTCAGGAGTATCGGGCCGGCCGGCTGACCGACGAACAGCTCGCCGAAGTCGAAGGCTGCATCGCGCGAAGCAATGGTCATTGCATGGTCATGGGAACCGCTTCGACCATGGCGTCGATGGCGGAATCCCTGGGCCTCACGCTGCCGGGAGCCGCCGCGATTCCCGCCGCCGATGCGCGCCGCTTCCAGCTCGCCGAGGACGCCGGCCGGCGCATCGTGGACATGGTTTGGGAAGACCTGCGGCCCTCGAAGATTCTTACCCGCGCCGCATTCGAGAACGCTGTTCGGACCGACATGGCGATCGGCGGCTCGACCAATGCCGTCGTCCACCTGCTCGCCATCGCGGGCCGCGCCGGGGTCGACCTGCGCCTGAGCGACTTCGACCGCCTTTCCCGCGAGACGCCCTTCCTGGCCAACATCAAGCCGTCCGGCCGCTATCTCATGGAGGACTTCTATTACGCCGGCGGTCTGCCCGTAGTCATGAAAGAGATCCTGCCTTTGCTGGACGGCTCGTCATTGACGGCAAACGGCCGGACCATCGCCGAAAACGTAGCGGATGCGGCGTGTTCGAACACCGACGTGATCCGTCCCCTCGACCTGCCTCTCAACGACGAAGGGGGCACCGCGATTCTTTACGGCAATCTCGCTCCCGACGGCGCTGTCATCAAACAGACGGCTGCCTCGCCGCACTTGCTCCAACACCGCGGCAAAGCAGTCGTCTTCGATCGCTACGAAGAGTTGCGGGCGCGCATCGACGACGATGACTTGGAGATCGACGAAAACTCCGTCCTCGTGCTGAAGCATGCCGGCCCCACCGGCGGGCCGGGCTTTCCCGAGTGGGGCCATCTGCCGATTCCCGCCAGGCTGCTCAAGCAGGGGATTGACGACATCGTTCGCATCAGCGATGCCCGCATGAGCGGTACGAGCTTCGGGACGGACGTCCTGCATGTTTCGCCGGAAGCCGCGGTGGGCGGCCCGCTCGCCGCCGTCCGGACGGGCGACGTGATCGAGCTCGACGTCCCGGCTCGGCGCATTCAGCTCCTGGTCGAGGACAACGAGATTCTCAGACGCCTCGCCGCCTACCAACCGCCCCCGGCTCCTTATCGCCGCGGTTACGGTCGGCTCTTTCTTCGCGAAGTCACCCAAGCGCACGAAGGGTGTGACTTCCGCTTCCTGGAGAGACTTCCCGAGGGCGAAGCCCCCGGCGCTTTCGATGCAGGAAGGCTGCCCTGAAACTCCGTCTCGACGCTGGCTGATGATGGACGGTGCTTTCCGCGGCCGGGATCAGGCCGGCTCCGGCGGTTTCAGCGTTTTGGGCGCCGGTGCCGCCAGCCTCCTACCGAAGCGGCGCTCCGTTGAGAGAACTCGTCGAGCCGGCAGGGTAGAGGCTCGTGGCTGATTGCGCCCCGATGTGCGCCCGGCAGTCGACGTTTCAGCAACGAGACCGGCCTGCACGCCTGCGGCAGTTCAGTATTCGAGCTTCGTCATGCGCGGCAGGATGAAGCCTCCATCCATGCGCAGTGAACTTCCCGTGACGTAGCCGGCGTCTTCGTCCGACGCGAGAAAGACGACTAGGCCGGCTATCTCATCCGGCTTCCCCAGTCTCTTGAATGGGAGTTTCGCCCCCAGGGTTCGGATTTCGTCTTCGTCGGCGTGATTCCGCTCGCCTGGCGTATCGATCCAGCCGGGCTCGATGGTGTTGACGCGGATGCCGTGCTGCGCGAGCTCCACCGCCCATGTTCGCGACATGTGAATCACGGCCGCTTTGGCGCCGTTGTAAGCCGTCGACAGCGCGTACGGCCTGACGCCTTGCACGGAGCTGATCGAAATGATGCTGCCGCCGTCGCCCTGAGCAATCATCTGCCGGGCCGCCAACTGCGAACAGTGAATGACCGACCAGAGCGTCGGCCCCCAGGTCTTCTCGACGTCCTCGACTTCCAAGTCGATCAGCAGCTTGCGGACCGAGGCCGCCGCGTTGTTCAACAGGATGTCGACTCGGCCGAGCGTGCCGATGGTATCGGCGAACAGGCGTTCGCAATCAGCCCGCTTGCCTACGTCCGCGTGGGTGAAGACGGCGCGGCGGCCGAGCGCTTCGACCTCCGAAACGGTCTCGGCGGCTTCACGCTCCAGAAGATCCGCAAAGGCGATGTCTGCGCCTTCTTTCGCCAGCGCCAAGGCGGACGCTTTGCCGATGCCCCGCGCGCCTCCGGTGATGACTGCTGTTTTCCCTGAGAGTTTCACGTGGTCCTAGTGTTGCTGAATCAGCTTTGGTTTTCAATGGTATCGTCTTGAGAAAGAATCATGCTCATACGGATGGCAGTTCTTCTTGGGTTCGTACTGACGGCGAGCGCCGCGCCGCCGCCCAACGTCATCATCATCTTTACCGACGATCAAGGCTATGGCGATGTCGGTGTCTACGGGGCGGCGAAGTTCCGTACGCCTCACCTCGACCGCATGGCCCGTCAAGGAGCGCGATTCACGAATTTCTACGTCGCCGCGCCGGTCTGCACTCCGTCGCGGGCGGCGCTCCTCACGGGGAGCCATCCCGTGCGGGTGGGTCTCGGGCGCCGCGTCCTGTTTCCGTACTCGAACACGGGTTTGCATCCGGGCGAAATTACGCTCGCCGAACTGCTCAAGGAGCAGGGCTACGCTACCGCCATCGTAGGCAAGTGGCATCTCGGACACCACAGGAAGTTCCTGCCGACGCGGCAAGGCTTCGATTCCTACTTCGGCATTCCCTACAGCAACGACATGGGCAACCATTGGTACGCCCGCGAAAACTTCATGTCGCCTCCGACGCCCATTTTTCGGGATGAGCGGCTCATCGAGCAGCAGCCGGATCAAAATCTGCTCACGCGTCGCTACACCGAAGAGGCTCTGCGGTTCATTCGCGGCAACAAAGACCGCCCCTTCTTCCTCTATCTGGCTCACAGCATGCCGCACTGGCCTCTGGCGGCCTCGGCTCGTTTCGCCGGCCGATCGGAGCTCGGCATCTACGGCGACGCGATCGAAGAAATCGACTGGTCCGCTGGCGAGATCCTCAACGCGCTCGAGGAGCTTGGTATCGACCGCCGCACTCTCGTCATCTTCAGCTCGGACAATGGCGCGTCCTTGCGTCCCTGGCAACGCAGAGGCTATCGGCCGGGCTCGAACGGCCCGCTGCGCGCGGGAAAGAACACGACCTGGGAAGGCGGCATGCGCGTCCCCGGTATCATGCGCTGGCCCGGCAGGATTCCGGAGGGGTTGGTGCAAGATGAGCTGGCTACGGCGATGGACATACTGCCCACCGTCGCCAGGCTCGCCGGTGCCCGGCCGCCGCAGGACCGAATCCTCGACGGCAAGGATATTTGGCCGCTGATGTCAGGCCAGGACGGTGCGAAGACGCCCCACCAAGCCTTCTACTTCTACCGGGACGAGCGCCTGCAAGCCGTCCGCAGCGGCCCATGGAAACTGCATCTCTACCGGCCCGAGTGGAAAGACTCCGCCGGGAACCGCAAGCCGTTGCTCTTCCATCTCGGCAACGACATCGGCGAGCAGAACGACGTTGCGGCCGGCTACCCCGGCGTTGTCGAGCGTCTGCAGGCGCTCGCCGAGCGCGCCCGAGAAGACCTCGGCGACGCCGCCACAGGCCGCAAGGGCGCAAACGTGCGGCCTGTCGGAACACTTTGATTCCGAGACCCCGCGAGTTTCCAAAAACACCGCCGGAGGCGTAGCCGATCAGCAGCCGGACGGAGTTTTTCGTAGTCTGATGATGATGAAGACGATATCCGATGTGTTCGAGATCAGGGCGGGAGTGCAAGAACGGTACGCCGACGTGGTGACGCCGAGAGCGCTTTCGGTTCTGGCCGAGTTGGCCAGGCTTGACAGCGATCGCAAGGCTCTGATGCAGGCCCGATTGGAACGCCGGCGGAGGCGGGCTCGGCAGGGTGAAAGGATCCGTTTTCTGGACCCTGAATCCACAATCCCCCGGGCCGGGATCAAGGTCGCCGACGCTCGCGCCGGGCGGTTCACCGGTTCCGCGATCCCCGAAGACCTGAAGCGCCAGTGGGTGCAAGGGACCGGTCCCGGCGCCAAACCGCGCGCGCCGTTGGCGAGGAGCATTCGCAATGTTGCCTATGCCTTGCTCTCCGGGGCTGACGGCTGGATGTTCGATGGCGAGGACGCCCTGGGTCAGATCGAGACGATGTCTCTAGACAACCAGCGGAACCTTCGTCTGGCATTCGCGAAGGCCCCGGTCTTCTTACAGGCGGCCGAGGCTGTGGCGGCGGAAATGAACGCCTGGGCGGAAGGCTTCTTCGGACGGAAGATGATTGAGGACTGGCGCCGGCAGCTTGACTTCACCACCAGAATCTTTCGAGCGCGCGGCCTGCATCTGGATGATCGTCACATTCGCAACGCCGGCGGCAGCGGGTTTTCCGCGTCGATGGTCGACGCGGTCCTCTACGTCGTCGGCAACCACGAGTCATTGCTGCAACAGGGCGCCAGCCTCGTTCTCTACCTGCCGAAGATTCAGACGGCCGAGGAAGCCGCGCTGTGGCATGACATTCTCAGCGGCGTGGAGGCCTGCCTGGGGTTGTCGAGCGGAGCGGTCAAGACATACGTTCTGATCGAGCAACTCGAGGCCTCGTTCCAGTTGATGGAGATTCGTGCGGCCTTGGGGAACCGGTTTGTCGGATTCAATACCGGCCGCTGGGATTACATCAACAGCGTCGCGGATGCCATGGCCTGGGATCGGGATTTCATCCACCCGAACATCGATGCGGTCGTCATGACCTACGGTTACATGCGGAATTACGAAGACCGGGTCCGGCGGTCGACCAACACTCCCGACAACAAGGGGCAATGCGCGCTCTGGCAAGGCGGCATGGAGCCCAATATCCCGGTCGGATCCGAAGCGGGCGTCTCCGAGAGCATGAAGAGGGCGGTTCTGGGCGCCGAACGGGAACAGAGAGAGGGGGCCAGCGGCAAATGGGTGGCCCACTGGAAGATGGTGCATATCATCCGCCCGGTTTGGGAGAAGGCCGGCCAGGCGAATCAGGCCGGCCGGTCGTTCCCGCCTCTGTCCTACACGGATGCCGATGCCGACGGTTTGGTGCTTCTCGAACCAGCTCCCCGGACGATCCGCGGGGCCAGGGACCTGATCAGCGTGGCCGTCCAGTACGGCAACGCCTTCGAACAGGGCTTCCAGGCGGCTGCCCTCAAACCTGCGGACTTCTTCGGCGACGACGACGTTCTCTACCTCATGGAAGACATGGCGACCGGCGAGATCCGGCTCAGCATCCTTTGGGAGTGGCTCCACAAGACGGCCGTGCTCACGGCGCCGGATGCGGAAACCGGCGCACGAGAAGGCGATCCGTTTACCGAAGAGATGTTCTCGCGGCTCCTCTCCGAAGAATACGCGAAGCTTCAGCGGGCCAGGAACGTGGATGTCCACGACGACTCCAAAATCACGACGCTCCCGGTCTCGAGAGTGGTGGTGGATGCTTACGTGCAATTCGCCCGGAAGGCGCCCTGGATGGTCGACTTGCTCAACGTCAACCTGGGCGTCGAGCAGGAACCGACAGCTCGGCAACGGACCCGCGGCTTTCTGGAACGATTCTCCTCGGAGGGCATTCGTATAACGGAGAATCTCGATTTCGCCTCCGGGTAGCTTTCAATTCTCTCGTCGCGCCACGGCGTAGCACTGCCGGCTTCACGTTCCGTAGAAGACTTCGAAGAAGAAAAACGGGACCGACCGCGGCCTGTTCAAACAGAGCGCTGCGAGCTAACGTGTCTCCTCGCCGGACGGCGCGCGAAGCTGAATGCAGACTTCGTTGCCGAATGCCGGGAAGATGGCCGCCAGAAACTGATTGAGGCGGACCCAGGCCTGGTGGTTTTCCAGGCGGCTGCCGGTCCAGCGAAGGATGTGCGAGCCGGCGAAAATCTCCACTTCGAGCCCGAGCCGGACGGCCAGCCGCTTCCACATTTTCGGATGGAAGGCGGTGACGTGTTGCCCAAGCTGCCGTTTCCCCGTTTGCAGTTCACGGTTGTATCGACGCTGATAGTACGCCGCCACCGGCCTCCACAGCACGGGAGAGCCCACCAGCAGGACTCCGCCGGGCTTCAGAACACGGATGGCTTCGCCGAGTGCGTTTTCCGGGTTCCTGAGGTGCTCGAGGATGTGTGAGCAAACGATGATGTCAGCCGAATCGTCGGCGAGCGGTATGGACTGCTCGAGATTGCACTCGTGAAGTGCGTCATACCCGGCGACCACGACGTGCTGATTGGCGACGTTGCGGTCCAGTCCGATCCAGTGAGCGCCGGCTACGTTCGGCGCAAGGCTCCTCAGTAATCCGGCTTCGGAGCCGACGTCCACAATGGTCGGACCGCGGCCCAGGCGGCGGGCCTCATCGAGGATCCCCTGATACACCCACCAGTAGCGCAACAGGCGGAAAGGGTATCTTGTCCGCTTGGCGCCTTCTCGCAGCGGCAAAGCCTGCATCGGCTTGCGAAAGTCCTCCATGGGAGCGAGCGGCCACGAAAGCAACTGAAATCGGCATCTGATTCTCTCTCGCGGCAAACGTCTTCGATCCCCGGTGCAGGGGCTTCCTGAACGTGCAAGCAGGCAAACCCGAAAAGGACCTCCGATTCTAACCGCTCGCTGTTGGGACTGTCAGTGAAGAGTGACTGAGTGTCGAAGCAATGCGAGAAGTTCACCCGGTGCGCCAAGCAGATGTCGAAGGAAAAAATCCCCCTCGGCGAAAAAGGTACTGAAGCCCTTCAGTCTTTTTTTCTGCCCCGGCCTGCTTGGCATGACGACAGCAAAGCGGGAATCCTGCCCTGCATTTTTTCCCACTTGGCGAGGCGAAGTGCGTGAAAGGGCCGGCAGGGCGAGAGGCGAGCCGCCCGCGTCAGCAACACGGCTTTTATGTTTTTCACGAGACACGAGACACGAGAAACAGCCTTTACGGTTCAACGGCCGTCAGACATTTCTTCTGGAGTGAACGAGGCCTCGACCAACGGTTTTCACGAAACACGAGACACGAGACACGGCCTTTACGGTTCAACGGCCGGCAGACATTTCTTTCTGGAGCGAACGAGGTTTCGACCAACGGTTTTCACGAAACACGAGACACGAGACACGAAACACGAAACACGGCTTTTTAATGCCTTTTGGTACTGAAGCCCTTCAGTCTTGTTTTAGACTCCCCGGCCTGTCTAGCATGATGACAGGCAGGCGGGAATCCCAGCCTGCATTGCTCATCAAGTGGCGAAGCGAAGTCCGAGTGGGTCACGAATCATGAGACACGAGTCACGGCTTTTGCGGCCGTTCGGTCGCCTAGAGTGCGTAAGGGTTGCTCAACCAGAACCCGCCGTCCCGACAGCCGTGCCGGCCGACAAGTCACGGCTTCCCTTCCCATCAATTCCCGCCATTTCCCGGCAAACAATTTGCCCATCAACCAGGGTCAGCACATCGTCAGCCGTTCTCATTCGGCCTCAAGACAAGCGCCGTTCGCCGCAGATCACGTCGCCCTCAGGGCTCGTTCTTCTGTGGCGAACGCAAAATGAACCCATGCTGAGAAAGGAGGACGTTCGATATTGCGTTGACTTGAAGAGCACCTGGGGAGTTTCTGAACCAATGGATGCAGCATGTGGAAGCCGGCCGTGTAAAGTGACATGTGGAACGACACGTAAAACTGTCAAGCGAAGTCGATCCGACCTCCGCGCACCCGCAGGCTAAGTGCGCGTCCCGGAGTTCGATCAGTTGGAGTATCCGTCATCATGGAGCCAGTCAGAGACAACTACGTAAAAGAAATTGCATCGACCGCCGTCGATCGGCGAACATTCCTCCAGACAACGTTGGCCGGAACGGGCCTGGTGGCCTCTCGTTGCTCGGACACGGCTATGAAAACACTGCGCCTATGTCCATTCCGATTCGACGTCACGCCGCCGCTTGGCCATTCCCTGTGTGGCGGATGGATTCAGCCCGTTGTCGGAGTGGACGATCCTCTGGAGGCGATAGGGTTCGTGTTGTTGGGTCTCGACAAGCCCATCGTGATCTGCGTCGTCGATTGGACCGGTATTCTGAACGCCGCTCACATCGCTTGGCGTCAAGCGCTGGCCGAGGCGGCGGGTACGACGCCCGAGCGGGTCGCTCTTCACAGCGTGCACCCGCACAATGCTCCTTTTGCATGCCTGGACGCTCAGCAGATCGTCGCACAGTACCCGGAGCTGCCGCCGACGCTCGACCTCGCATTCTTCCAAAGCTGCCTGGAGAGGACCCGGGACGCGGTCAGCAAGGCCTTGACGCAACCGCGGCAGGTCACCGCCGTCGCCCACGGGCAAGCCCGTGTCGGGAAGGTCGCGTCCAATCGTCGGATTGTGGGTGCGGACGGCAAGGTCGGCTCGCAGCGGGGCAGCAGTTCACGCAACCCTGAGCATCATCGCTTGCCGGAGGGAGTGATCGATCCTTGGCTGAAGACCGTGGCGTTCTACGACAACGGCAAGAAGGTTGCCGCATGCCACTACTATGCCTGCCATCCGATGAGTTACTACGGCGACGGCCGCGTCAGCGCCGACTTCTGTGGCTTGGCGCGCCGGCAGCGGCAGCGCGAAGAGCCGGAATGTCTGCACCTCTATTTCAATGGCTGTGGGGGCAATGTCGGGGCAGGCAAGTATAACGACGGTTCGAAGCCCATGCGCCGCGTCTTGACCGAACGCATGTACCAGGCGATCACCCTCTCGGAAGCGAACCTCCGGCCGGAGCCTATCGAGTCGGTCGACTGGCGCACGGTGCCGTTCCTGCCGGAACCGCATCCCCGTTTCGATGCCGGTGAGCTTGCCGCGCGGATTGCCGACCCGTCCCGCAGCGTCGTAGAGCGCAATCGTCCCTCGTACACCCTGGCTTACCTGCGCCGGTTCGCCCGCGGGGACCCCATCGTCGTCAGCGGCCTTCAAGTCAACGACGTTTCCATGCTGCACCTGCCTGGGGAATGTTTCGTCGAATACCAGTTGCGGGCGCAAGAGATGCGACCCGAGCGGTTTGTCGCGACCGCGGCTTATGGTGATGACGGCCCTTGGTACATCCCCACGAAAGAATCCTATCCCCAAGGCGGCTACGAAGTGAGCGTCGCCTGGTGTGACCCGAAGGTCGACGAGCTGCTGACGACCGCTGTACGGAAGCTTTTGATTTCATAGCTAGCGAGGAAGTCCTCAGACCGACAAGCAGGTCAACGGATCGCCGCGTCAACTTGACTCGAATGTGAACCTTGGCAGCGAAGAAAAAAACTAGGTGTCGGCGCAGGCTCCCCCATTCGGGCCGGGTTGGCAGCATAGCAGTCCGTGGTAAAGGTCCCGTGGAAGGCGCGGCGGGCTCCTGTGGTCGCTCGGCGCGGAGTGAGGAGGATGGCGATCCGGGTGATCTCCTCCTCGCGAAGGAAAAGCGAACGACAAAGCCGACGACCGCAAATGTCCGTCGCCCAAAGAGTTACGCGCCGCTTCCGCTCGGCTTCGAAGAAAAAACGCGCAGAGCGAGGCGCCGCCTTCCTGAAGCGGCTGGGCAGTACGCAATCGGTCCAGGGGCGCGTAACGCCGCCTGCGTGACTTTTACCACGGGCTGATAGGGCAGGGATGTGGTGGCGGCCGGCCGAAGTGCCGTAAGCTGGGATGACCCCGGCGGGGGATAACGCATTCAGGAGGGTATGTCCGATGTCACGTTTTCGCATGAACCGTCGTTCCTGGCTTCGCTGTCTGGCGGGCGCAGGAGCGCTGGTCGGTCTCGACGCCCTGTTCACCGCCGAGCGAACCGATGCGGCTGCGGTGGGCCCGAACGACAGTATCAAGGTCACCAGGATTGACGCCTTCGTCTTGAAGAACTCGTGGGTCTTCGTGAAGATCTCGACAGACGCCGGAATTGTCGGATGGGGGGAAATGCTCAAGGACGACGCCAAGGCCTGCGCCGCCGGAGCGTTGGAAGTGGGCGACTATCTCATCGGGCAGGACCCTTGCCGTGTCGTTCACCACTGGCAGGCAATTCACCGTGGAGCGTTCTACCGCGGAGGTCCGATCAAGACAGCGATCACGAGCGGGATCGATCAGGCGCTGTGGGATATCAAGGGGAAGGTTTACGGTGTCCCGGTCTACAAGCTTCTCGGCGGGCCGACGCGTGACCGGGTCCGAGTGTACGGCCGCGTCAGCGAAGAAACCGGCGTCACTGCCATGAAGACCGGTCCGCGAGGCGAAGAACGGCAGGCCATCAAGTACATCGAGGGTCAGAAGTTCGTCGACGAGGTGGTTGAACGCTTCAAGGCTCTCCGTGACAAGTACGGTGACGAGGTGGATATCGGTCTGGACTTCCACGGCGCCGTCCAGCCGCCGACGGCGCTCCTTCTGATGAAGGCGCTCGAGCCCTGCAACCCGTGGTTCTACGAAGAGATCATCCAAGCTCTCAACGTCGACATCATGGCGGAGCTGGCGCGCAAGACGCACATCCCGATCGCCACCGGTGAGAGGATCTTCACGAAATGGGGTTTCAAGGAGATCCTTGAAAAGCGGGCGGCGACCTTTCTTCAACCGGATGTCTGCTACGCGGGCGGCATCACGGAGCTGAAGATCATAGCGGGTATGGCCGAGGCATACTACTCGCCTCTGGCGCCTCACAACCCGCAAGGGCCGTGTTCGCTGGCGGCGAGTTTTCAGGTGGCGGCATCCATTCCGAATTTCCTCATTCAGGAACGCGGCGACAACGAGTACATGGATCTGCTCGCCAAGCCGATGCCTCCGGTTCGCAACGGCCACCGGCCTCTGCTGACTGATCCGGGCCTCGGGATCACGATCGACGAAGAAAAGCTGATGGCGCAGGTGGGCGAGCCCAGAGAGTACCGGCCGCGGTTCGACCCGGATGACGGCTCGGTCGTTGACTGGTAGCGCCGCCGTCAAGACCCGCAGGCCGAAGTGAGGAGGACCTTCGATCCGGGTGATCTCCTCCTTGCGAAGGAAAAAGCGAACGGCAAAGCCGACGACCTTAGGCGGTCGGCTCCATGGTCACGCTGGGCGGCATGCTCGGAACCGCCGTTGGAACAAAAAAGTCCGTCGCTCAAAGGGTTGCGCGCCGCTTCCGCTCGGCTGCGCGGAAAGGGCAGCGCCGCATTGCTGGAACGGCCATGCGTCACGCAATCGGCCCCGAGGCGCGTAACGACGCCCAAGTGATTTTTTGCACGCGCTGCTAAGATCCCCTTTAGGCCATGCCCTCACAACACACCAACGCGCTCGTTAACGAAGCCAGCCCGTATCTGCTGCAGCATGCTCACAACCCCGTGAACTGGTATCCGTGGGGAGGGGAAGCACTCGCCAGGGCGCGCCAAGAGAACCGTCTGATCTTCCTCAGCATCGGGTACGCCGCGTGCCACTGGTGCCACGTCATGGAGCACGAGAGTTTCGAGGACGAGGAGGTGGCGGCGATCCTCAACCGTGACTACATATCGATCAAGGTGGATCGCGAAGAGCGCCCGGACCTCGACGAAATCTATATGAGCGCCACGATGCTTTACACCGGCGGTCACGGTGGCTGGCCGATGAGTGTCTTCCTCACGCCTGACCTCAAGCCGGTTTACGCCGGAACCTATTTCCCCAGGAACAACGCCTATGGACGTCCGGGCTTCAAGACGATCGTGGCCTATATCGCTCAGTCCTGGAGAGACAAGGGAGAGGAACTTTCGAGGGATAGCGAACGAGTTGTTCAGGCCGTGCGGCAGTTGCATGCGAGCGGTGGAGCAAGCGGCATCCCGAACCGTGAGCAAGTCAGCACGGCCGCGGACCGCATCCTGCAAGCCTATGACCACCAACTCGGGGGCGTTGCCAGCGGCACAAACAAGTTTCCGCCAAGCCAGTCGATGGACCTGCTGCTTCGCCAATACGCTCACACGGGTCATCACGCCTACCTGAGAGAGGTGGAACTGACACTGCAGCAGATGGGGAACGGCGGCATCTACGATCAGCTCGGCGGCGGCATCCATCGCTACTCGACGGACCCGAAATGGCTTGTCCCGCACTTCGAGAAGATGCTCTATGACCAGGGGCTGGTGAGCTCGATCTATCTGGATGGGCTGCAGGCGACCGGTCATCCTGAGTTGCGGAAGCTGTGCGAGCGGAAAGCGCGCGGCATCTTCGAGTACGTGCTGCGCGACCTGCGTAGCCCGGAAGGCGCGTTCTACTCGAGTGAGGACGCCGACAGCGAAGGTCTCGAAGGCAAGTTTTTCATCTGGACCTTGGAGCAGATCGAGGAAATTCTCGGCGAGCGGCACGGCCACATCTTCGCTTCGCACTACGGGGCTACCACGGTCGGCAATTGGAATCATCCCGGCGACCAGCATGTTCCGTACGGCCCGAAGAATATCTTGCACGTGAGCCGCCCGATCGAAGTCATCGCCAAGGCCGAGAATCTCAGCATCGAGGAGGTCGCTCGTGTCATTGATGTAGGCCGGTCAAAGCTGCTCGCAGTGAGGGAACAGCGCGTCCGACCCGGCCTCGACGATAAGATTCTGGCCGGTTGGAACGGACTGATGATCACCGCGCTCGCCAAAGGAGCGGCCGTGCTCGAAGAGGCGCGCTACGGCGAAGCGGCGGCGGCGGCGGCCGAGTTCGTACTGCATGAAATGCGCGACGGCGGACGTCTGTTCGCCGCATACGGTAAGGGCAAGGCTCGCCTCAAGGCGTACAGCACGGACTATGCGTTTCTTGTCGAAGGGCTGCTGGGCCTGTACGAGTGGAGTGGCGAAGTTCGTTGGCTGGATGAAGCCGAGTCGTTGACCGATTTCCTGATCGAGTTCTACTGGGACAAGCAGGCCGGGGGTTTTTTCTTCACTGCCTCGGATCATGAGGACCTCTTGGTCCGCAGCAAGACAGCCCATGACGGCGCGATCCCCTCGGGGAATTCAGTGATGCTTCTGAATCTCCAGAAACTCGCCATCCTGCACGATCGGAAGGACTACCGCGAGAGAGCGGCGGCGATGCTCGAGGTGTTCGGCGCTGGTCCGGATCGCCAACCCTTCCAGCACGAGCGCCTCTTGACCGGCATCGCGGCGTGGCACGATGGTTTTCAGGAGATCGCTGTGGTCGGTGCTCCCGGCGACCCGCGGACACGAGCACTGCTGAACGCTGTCTATGGCGCTTACCTGCCGAACAAGATTGTCGCCCGGCTTGACCCCGCCGATGCCGAGACATCCGAACGCGTCCCGCTGTTGGCTGCCCGCGCCCAGATCGACGCGAGGCCGACTGCCTACGTCTGCCGCAACTACGTTTGCCGGCAACCGGCAACGGATCCGGAAGAACTGAAGAAACAGCTTGTGAGCCGTGACTCCATGCAGACCGTCTCAAGCTAGTCCAACAGGGTGGGGACAAAGCGGTTGACCATGAGTTCGGCAAGGCCGGAAAAGCCCCCGAAGTTCTTAAGGCCAGCTTGATATTGACTCGATCCACTGTCCCTCTGTGCACAACATTTGCTTCCATGGCGGCATCGAGAGGCGCCGGCAGGCGCGGCGCCGATTCGACACGGAGCAGGGCTTGATATACTTGTGGTTGCCCGTTCGTGCTCCTCTTGTCGAGCATTATCCGTATGAATCCTGAGAAGCGTAGGCTGCTGCTGACTTTGCCGGCCGCCATTCTGTGCTGTTCGCTGCTGGGAGGTGTCTTCGGCTCGCATGTGGTAGTGGCTTCTGCCGCTTCCGAGGGTGCGGTCGCTGATTCGATCAAACGTTTTACGGACGTGCTCGCCGTCGTCGAACGGAACTACGCCGACCAGATCGATTCGGAGAGGGCGATTTTCAGCGGGGCGATTCCCAATCTGCTCCACACTCTGGACCCGCACTCGCAGTTCTTCGATCCGGATTCATTCCGGCAGTTGCGCGACGAGCAAAAGGGACAGTACGCGGGTGTTGGGATGCAGATCGCGCCCCGAAACGGAAATACGGTTGTTGTCGCTCCGTTTCCGAAGACACCGGCTTACAAGGCGGGTCTGCGGCCAGGAGACGTGATCGCCGAGGTCGACGGGGAGGCGATGGACGGCCTGAACGTCGGCGAAGTGGCAAGGCGGTTGCGCGGTCCAGCGGGAACGCAAGTGAAGATCGGCGTCGTTCGGCGGGGTGTCGACGACATGTTGAACTTCGAGGTTACGCGTGCATCGATCCCCTACCCCAGCATCTCCTCATCGTTTTTCATCAAGCCGGGAATCGGTTTTATCCGGATCGACCGCTTCAATGAAACCACTGGCAAGGAACTCGATAAAGCCCTTGCTGATTTCCGAGAGAAAGGCTTGAACGGGTTGGTTCTCGACCTTCGAAAAAATCGCGGCGGCTTGCTGAGCGAGGGCGTCTACGTTTCCGATAAGTTCTTGGAGCGGGGTAAAACGATTGTCTCCCACTACGGACGATCCTCCCCCGAGCGGAAATACAAAGCCAAGCGCGGCAATGGGGGCGAGGTGTTCCCCATGGTGGTGATGGTTGATTGTGATTCCGCCTCCGCGTCGGAGATCGTCGCAGGTGCTCTGCAGGACCATGACCGGGCTCTGATCGTAGGGACGCCGACATTTGGCAAGGGCCTCGTCCAAACGGTATATCCGATGGGGAAAACAGCCGGACTCGCTCTTACGACCGCGCGATACTACACCCCGAGCGGCCGGTTGATTCAACGTAGCTATGATGACGTGTCGCTGTGGAAGTACTATTCCGATCCGTGCAGCGACAAGTATGAGCCCAGGACGGACGAGGTCAAGTTGACCGAACAGGGCCGCCGCGTCTACGGCGGCGGCGGGATTGCTCCCGACGTGCGGATCGCGGAAACCAAACTCAACGAGTTTCAGGTCACGCTCTGGCGTTCGTACTCACTGCAGACATTCGCGCAGGAATACACGCTCCAGCGTCCCAAACTCGAACCGAACTGGGAACCTACGGACGCGGTTCTCGAAGAGTTCCGGCAATTTCTCTACCGCGAGAAGGTCGAGTTCTCCGAAGCGGACTTTTCTGAGAACGCCGACTATATCAAACGCACGCTCAAGCGCGAGGTTTACGTATCGGCCTACGACCTCCACGAAGGCGAGTACGTCAAGCACACGCTTGATCCGGATGTCCAGAAAGCTCTCGATCTGTTACCCGAAGCGAAGGAACTGCTCGAGTCATCCGGGCGCCTCA
Source organism: Bryobacterales bacterium (assembly GCA_026713545.1). Lineage (GTDB taxonomy): Bacteria > Acidobacteriota > Terriglobia > Bryobacterales > UBA6623 > JAPPLB01. Next base: position 52,473 of record JAPOOG010000115.1, on the reverse strand, counting down.
TCGCGCAACGATAAGCCGCCGGTAGCGGCGGGCAGCCCGTGGTGGAAGTCCCGTGGTACGAAGGAAAAAGCGCGGCGGGCTTCTGTGGTCGCTCGGCGCGGAGTGAGGAGAATGGCGATCCGGGTCGATCTCCTCCTTGCGAAGGAAAAAGCGAAGGAAAAAGCGCGGAGAGTGCGGCACTGCGTTCCTGGAACGGCTAGGCGTTACGCAATCGGCCTCCGGCGCGTAACGCCGCACGCGTGACTTGCATTACGGGCTGCTATGTCTCGTAAGGACCTGCCGGCGAGTGGTGTCGTCTCCCGAACACCATATCCGAATAGTTGCCTTCGGGAACCGGCTCGCCCGGCGGTAGGGCGTAACGTTCGACAACATCCTCATCCAGCTCGATCCCGAGCCCGGGTCCCTGGGGCATGGCGATCTCGCCGTCGACAACGACGAGCTGGTTGACGAGCAGTTTGTCGATGAACGGATTTCCCGTCTGGTCGACTTCGACGCAAATCGCGTTCGGCAGCGAGGCCACGACATGCATGTTGCCCACCAGCGCGACCGCGTCGCTCCAGGTGTGCGGTGCGACACGCAATCCCGCCTTGACGGCCAGTTCACCGATTCGTCGTGACTCGCTGATTCCTCCGGCGCGGCAGCAATCCGGCTGAACGATATGCACCATGCCGCGATCGATGAGCTCGCGAAAGCCCTGGAGTCCGAATTCGTTCTCGCCGGCCGCCAAGGGAATAGTGCCCATTGCGGGCTTCAGCGCCAGGTAGTTGTCTACGTCATCCGGCGGGAACGGCTCTTCCAGCCAGAAGACATCGGTTTCTTTGAACTCGGGGATCATGCGTTGCGCCTGCTCGAGTGAATAGCGCCCGTTGCCATCGACATGCAAGCGCGCTTTGCCTGAAAGTACTTTGCGGAAGATGTGCAATGCTTCTGAGTCGTACTCGTAGTTGCGCCCGAGACGCGTCTTCATGGCACGAAAACCGTTAGCGAGATGTCGCTCGGCTTCGTCACCGAGATCTCTGGGATCGTACTTCCAAAGCAGTCCGCTTGCATAAGCGCGAACCGAATCCCGTTGCGCTCCGAGCATTTGATAGAGGGGTTTGCCTTCCGCTTTGCCGCGCAGATCCCAGAGGGCCATGTCGATTCCGCCCAACGCCGAGACCGCTGCCCCTTTTCTGCCATACCAGCGCGTTACTCCGTACATGCGCTGCCAGAGTTTTTCGACCTCTAGCGGATCTTCTCCGATGAGGAAGTCGCTGAGTTGGTCTTCTATGATGGCCCGTACCAGGTCCGGGTGAGAGTAAACCGAACCGAGGCCAACGTCGCCGGTATCGCACTCGACGCGAACAAGACAGGTCAGCCGTCCCGTGCACCGCCCGCCCGCAAAATGGAATGCCTCGTCCTCGGGATACACAAACCGCAGTGCTGTTACTCGGACATTACGAATTTTCATCGCGCGACAGGAGTGTATCAGACACCGTTACGCGGATTTTGTCTCGACACGCGGCGGGAATCCTGTCCTGCCTTTATCACCAAGTGACGAGGTGCAGTCCGTGTGGGTCACCAATCACGAGACACGAATCACGGCCTTTATGGTCGTTCGGTTCGCCGTGCATGCGAAGGGGCCGCGCAACCAGAAATCCCCCGCCCAGACCGCCCGCCCGCCGCCCAGTCACTGCTTTCCTGCTTGCTTTGTTGCGGCTATGGCGCGGAATGGGCGGCACATTGCTCCTGAGCCGGTGTTCCCGTTCCGTCCGCCGTTCTCGGTCGGCCTCACGACGAGCGCCGTTCGCCGCCGCTCCCGCCCCCCTCCGGGCTCGTTCCGCCGCGGCGAACGCCAAATGAACCCATGCTGAGAAAGGAGAACGTTCTGGATTGCACGAACAGGGGAACTTTCTGTATAGCGTTGATAGGTGCGATCCTCTCCATGCGCATTAGCGCGTTGCCCATTAGAATAGAGGCATCTCAATGAACCGGCGTGACTTTCTACGGACTGGGACTCTCGTGTTGGCCGGGTCCGGCCTGCTCGCAGCGAACGAGAGCAAGCCACTGAAAATTCCGTTCAAAGGGGACATGTTCCAGCGTGACGACGGCCGGCTCGTTCTGGCCGGGCGCGGCTTGGTTTATTCGGTCTCTGATGACGGGGCACAGCGCTGGTCACAGACCCGCGAGGTGTTGGACTCGTCAATTCCTGGCAAAGGCCGGCCCGTCAAAAGCAACTCCCACGTGCTCGGTTTGCTTCGCTTGCGGTCGGGCAGGGTGGGGCTCTGCTACGGACGCTGGCAGCCGGTCAACAACGACCGCCGCCAGGAGATCTTCTTCCGGACATCAGTGGACGAGGGACGCAGTTGGTCGGCCGAGACCTGCGTGACGCCGCTGCCTGGCGACGACCTCTACGCTTTTCATGGCAGCTTGACGCAGCTTTCGGACGGCCGACTGATCCTACCTGCGTACACGAGCTTTTCGCACAACTATGTAGGGCGGCCAAAGGGAATTGGGCATACGTGGCTGCCGGAGTACTACGCCACGCACATGCTCTATTCCGACGATGAGGGCGAGACGTGGAATGCGACGGGTGCGCTCTTCCACTGGAAAGACTTGGGCCACGGCGGTTCGGCGCCTTGCGGTGAGGCTTGTGTTGCAGAAACGGCTGACGGGCGTCTGATCATGCTGGCTCGCTCGACCAACATGCGCGTGTTGCGGAGTTATTCGAGCGATGGCGGCGCAAGGTGGACGCTGGTCGAGATGACCGACCTCAACAACTCGAATGCACCCGTTCGCTTGGCGCGGATTCCGTCGACGGGTGATCTGTTGATCGTGTGGAATCAGGTGACGGCCAAGGAGCACCGCGACGGCTACGGACGCAGCCGCCTGTCGACCGCGATCTCGCAAGACTCGGGCCGGTCGTGGCGGTACTTCAAGACTCTCGAGCTTTCGCCCGGCATGGATGACAGCCGCCGCGTTGAAGACACGGATCCGCCTCGTTTCGTGCGCACAGGGTCGGACACATCGCCCGGCACGGTGCCTAACAACCCGATCAAGGGATACATCCGGGCATCGTATCCGAACGTGCACTTTTTTGGGGATAAGGTCTACATTGACCACGACCATTGGTTCCGGCCGAACTTGTGGTCGAGCGAGAAGCGGGATGTGTATCAGAAGCTGCACGTGCTGCCGGTGGACTGGCTCTATTCGTGAACGACATGACCCTTCTTGAGAAGTGCGGCGCGCTGCTGCAACGGGCTTCCCTGTGGCTGAGGGTTGCGTTCTTGTTCGTAGCGGCCCGAGCTGCACGACCGACGAAAAAGCCAGTCTCCGAGCCGTGTGGAACTCGATTGAACCGGTTTATTTTGAACATCGGATCGTCTGAAGGAGCGCCGGAATTCTTGACGGAGGCGTCATGGGGATGATCGAACCCCGCACTGAGCGCTTCCTCGAATACCCACCGCAAAAGGGTGGTCTTGTCGAGCTGAAGGATGGCCGCTTGATGGGCATCATCCGGGGGATGCTGAAGTTCTATTCCGAGGACCGTGGCATCACCTGGAGTGAGCCGGAGCCCGTGCTCGACAATGGCGAGCAGATCATCGCTGAATCCGATCCGGTAGGCGTGCTGCGGCTGCAATCGGGCGCGATCGGCGTCACGAGTTACCGCCCTGTCCGCGCGGATGAGTTGCCGGACCGGGGCCGGGCAACAACCCGCCGTCTTCTTCAACAATCTCAACGCGGGCTTTTCTTTCGGAAGTCGTATGACGAGGGCGAGACATGGACGCCCGAAGTGCTCGTCTCGGCTCCCGGCATCGTCAACTGGTACGCGCTGAATGACACGATGATTCAGCTCAGCAGCGGCCGCCTGCTCTGGCCATCTTACGGAAGTAGCCGCGTGGCGGAGTTGCATCCCAAGCCTCTGGTTGAAGGGCAGGAGCGGGGCATCGGTCATCTCTGGAGCCCGGAGAACGTTTCACCGACCAAGTTCTTCTACTCCGACGATGAAGGCCAAACGTGGCAGGCGAGCGACGGCGATCTGATGCTGTGGATCGACCAGGGTTACGGCAACCTCGACTCGATGCATGAACCGACTGCCGCTGAGACGAAAGACGGCCGCATCCTGTGCCTGGCCCGCTGCGCGCAGGTGCGCGCCGTCCAGACCTTCTCTGACGACGGCGGTGTGCACTGGACGCTCCCGGAGTTGAGCGAGCTCAACTCGGCGAACGCGCCTATCCGCGTGAGACGAATTCCTTCAACCGGCGATTTGATGGTGGTGTGGAATCAGGTGACAGCCCAGGAACACCGCGAGGCTTGGGGACGCTGCCGGTTGTCCGCCGCGATTTCGACGAACGGCGGCCGTACCTGGACGAATTTCCGCAACATTCACGTCAGTCCCGGAATGGACGAGTCACCGCGCGTTTCCGATCCGGAACCACCGCAGTTCGTGCGGCCGGGTTCGGCGATCAAGCCCTACGACCCGATCCCCGACAACCCGATCGGAGGACGTCTACGCGCTTCGTATCCGAACTTCTGGATCTTCGGTGAAGAAGTGTTCATCGAGCATGACTATTGGTATCGTGTCGATCCGTGGGGAACGTATCGGGTGCCCGACAAGTGGAAGCATCTTACGAAAGACCGAAGCCGACGAACGTCTACTGGGCATCTGCTGAGTTCGCTCCCCCGGCGGCTGCACATTCTGCCTTTGAAATGGTTCTACGAAGAGGCGTGACTTGGCTGGCCCGCGCTCGGCCGGTTCGAACCTCACCCACTCCCGTCTCTTTGCTAAGCAGCTTCGAACTCCTCGATGCGTTCCCTGCGGACGGTGCCTCTTCAGGTAGAAAGAACTGTAGGTCAGCGGGCGTTCTTGGTGTGGGGCTTGAGGACGAACTCGATATTCCCGAAACGCTCGGGGTCATGGAAGCCGTACTCGACACGGGTGGGTGACCACGCCAGCCACTGCCGTCCTTCGGTGAGCTTTTCGATTTCGGCCTGGATGGTCTTCTTCTCTGCCTCTCCGGATGCAGTGAGTTTCCTCCGGAGGGCGGCGACCTCCCTGCCGACGGGAGCGCCTCCCGGCCGCTCGATGCGGTAAAGTCCGGCGCGCCATTTGTCGCCGACGTTGGGCCTGCGCTGCACGCCCGCTTCTCGCAGCGATGTCCACGGAATGGCGATCTCGACCGTCCAGCCTGCGGCGTGCTTGCCGACGGCCGTGCGGAGGCCTTCGATGTCCCATTCGATGGCGTCGTTGGCCGAGACGCCGCGTTGGGGGATCAACAGGTCGACGACGACATTATGAGGACTGACCTCGATCTCGGGGTAGTTCTTGCCATCGCCGTCAGGATCGAGGAAGACCTCTACGACCTCCTGTTCCCAGAGCCGGCTGTCGCGCTTGTACATGGTGCTCCAAGGAGTCGGGTCGATGCAGGCGAAGGCGACGTACAGGTTGCGGTCGTCCCATGCGACAGCGGCTTCGGTGGGTGAGGCGTTGATTTGGTCGGCTTGGCGAATGTTGGTGAAGCGGCCGACGCGAGGGAGCCCGGCCCAGGTGAACTCAGAGAGGTTGCCGTCGACCCGGATGGAATCGAGCGTGCGCCCGGCTTGATAGGTCGAGACCTTGTGCTGGGCGGCCAGGGGGATGCTGAGGACGAGAGCGAGGGCTAGGCGTAGCATGTGTACAGATTACCTGAGCGCTTGCAGCCCGTGGTGGAAGTCCCGTGGTACGAAGGAAAAAGCGTGGCGGGCTTCTGCGGTCATTCGGCGCGGAGTGAGGAGCATGGAGATCCGGGTCGATCTCCTCCTCGCGAAGGAAAAGCGAACGATAAAGCCGACGGCATTAGACGGTCGACTCCGTGGTCGCGCTGGGCAGCAAGCTCAGAACCGCCGTTGGAACAAAAAAATGTCCGTCGCCCAAAGGGTTACGCGCCATTTCGGCTCGGCTGCGCGGAGAGCACGGCGCCGTATTCCTCGAGTGCCCAGGCGTTACTCCCTCGGCCTCAAGGCGCGTAACGCCGCCTGCGTGACTTGCGCCACGGGCTGCTAAAGTGCGACGAGCGAGGCGCTGTCGGTGGGAATCCAGCACTGCCGGCCGTCGGGAAGTTCGATATGGTTCCACTCGTTGCGTACTTCGAGGAGGACGAACTCGGTGCCGGCGTGGAGGGGGTTCTTGAAAGAGGGTTCGTAGGACTGGCCATCCCCGGTGCGGGCGATGACCTGCGGCGCGATGAGGACACCTGCCTGCTGCGAGGTCTGCGTGGCGGATTCAACGGTGAGCGAGCCCAGGAAGAGAATCGAGAGTCCGCCGAACAGGCCGAGCGCCCAACCGGGAGACCACTTCGGACGAAAGAGCCGAAGGGCGGCGAGTCCCCAGAACAGCAGTGAAAGGCCGCCGAAAAGCATCTAGCGCGTCCCCGGCTGGATGTCATAGTGCCAGAAGAGAAGGGTGCGCATCACCTTGGCGCTCTGGCCCTCCTCGAAAGTGTCTTGGCGGGCTTCACGGGCGGTGCGCAGGGTACGTGCGAGGGTGCGGTCGTCGGGGATGTATTGCTCCGCACGGCGGTAGTTGAGAATGGCGCGTCCGATGTCGTTCATCCGAAAGTAGGCATTGCCGATGTTGTAGAACAGCATGCCGTTGCGGACACCACCCTCCAGGACGATACGGTCGAAGCGCAGAACGGCTCGGCGATAGCGGTCTTGCGACTCGACCGGATTGACGTTGGCCGCATCGTTGGCTTGGCGGAAGAGTTGGTTGGCCTCGCTGAAGAGTTCGAGGATCTGCTGTTCGCTGAGCTGGGCATGGAGAGTGGGGATAACCCAGCAAAGAGCCAGAGCTGTTGTCAGTGGCAGGAGAAAGGAATGGGGTCGTAATCGCCCTTTGCCTGCCACGGCACGGATGGGTCTATAGAGTCGGGTCGAGCGCTTGGCGAGTACGGGAGTACTCATGCCAACTCCGTTTCGAGCTTGTCGGCGGCTTCGAGCAAGGAGGAGATGGCCGATGGAAGGTCTTTTTCCGCTAGTCCGCCCGGTGCGTAGCGGCTGGCTTCGTAGCGAGTGAAAACACTATCGAGGTCGCTGATGACTTCGCTGTCCAAGGAGCGCTCATCGAGGTGTTTGCGCACGTCGGCGAAGGTCAATGAGGCTGCCGGGAGGGAGAGTCGGTCGGCGAGGTATTGGCGGAATGCGGCGAGGAGAACGGCGTCTTGTTGCTGGGCGTCTGTGGTGGTTCCGGTAAGCCTCTTAAGGGTTCTAGAAAAGTCGCGGTAGGCCCGGCGGGCCTTGCGAAGTGCTGGATCGGACTGCCGGCGTTTGAAAAAGACGAATGTGAGCAGTGTGAAGTAGGCAAATGGAGGGAGCGCTACGAAGGTCGTCAAAAGGGGAGATCGGAGCACTACTCGACACCCAGACACTTGAATGCCGCATCCCGGGGATCGGAGTAGAAGCTGGTCTGAAACTTCGCGAACAACTCTCCGGGAATGGTCGGAATGTCCCCTACGCCGGCCATAGGGAGCAGGGTTTTCTTCGCGCCGGCGTCAAAGGCCACCTGGAGTGACTCGGCCAGATTTTCAACCGATATGATGCTGCCGCCGAGGCTCATGCTCCCCAGCACGACCATTTGTGACTGAACCGGCTTACCAAGGATGCCCGAACAAAGAGCCACAAATGTTGCAAGCGTCATTGCAGTAGTCGGACCCGTGTTCTGAAGTTCGACTACATGCAGGCGAAAGTCGTGATCAGCGGGTTTCGCCGAGACACTGACCGAAGAGGCATTGGCCTTGAAATAGTCGAAGCCGACCTTGATACTTTCCTTTGCCGTGGTGTTCGACCCAAGGCCAGACATTGTAAGCTTGCCGTTTCCAGCGGTGACCTGGGTCTCGATCCGATAGACCCCGAGGTGTCCGCTGCTACCGGTCGCGACGGTGTGGAGCACCCCGGGGCGTAGCGGTCCGTCCGGTATCAGAGCACCGCCACCCTGCTCAGGAACACTGATAAACCGTTCTTCCATCGTCTCCTGGTCGATGTAGGAGAAGTGCACATCGTAAAACTCCATCCCACCGATTTTCTTCAACTGCTCTTTGACCCTTCTCCGAGTCGTGAGGGCGTATTCCAGGCAGCGCCGTACGGCTTCCTTGTCATACTCTTCTTGGGGGTAGAGAAGCTTGAGCAGACCGGAGACGGTGTGCTTGACCGCGATGGTGTCCCGCTGATTCAAATCCCGGCCAAGCTTGAAGTATTTGTTGATCGCATCACCGAAGTTCCGCTTGCGCATCTCACGGAAGAAAGCCGCCAGATAGTCGACGATCAGCCCATATTGATTCGTGAAAAACTCAGGCCGCATTTTCGGGATTTCCCAGCCTGGAATATAGGCGTGGAAACGGTCGAAGAATGCGGAGTCGATCATCGCATCAGGAAATGGCGCAAGGAGATGGCTCGTCTTCACCAAGGTGTCGACAGGCTGGTTGATGTTGCCGATGAAGACCATCGACGCATCGGCGTTTACCTGGTCGCGACCCCGGGCGAATGATCCAGACGCCATATAGTCCTTCATGATCTGGACACCCGCATTGTCCTTGAAGCTGATGCCGGCGACCTCGTCGAAGGCCACTACATCCCAAAGCCCGACCAGTCCAATGGTCCGACTGGCCAAGTTGTAGAACAGGTTCGCAACGGTGGTCTGCCCACCCGAGACAAGGATGCTGTTCGGACTGATTTCCTTGTAGATATGGCTTTTCCCGGTTCCTCTCGGACCCAATTCGCAGACGTTGTAGTTGTTCTCCACCAGCGGTATGAGACGGCACAACAAGTGCCACTTCGTGTGTTCGTCGAACTGCGTCGGCGCGTATCCGCAGGAACGCAACAACACATCAATCCATTGCGCCTCGGTGAAATGCCGCCGCCCGGCGAACAACTCGTCCATATCCATGTTCGGCATCTGGATTGGACGGAGTTCATCGATAACGAAAGGCGATCCCTTTTGCCCTTCCTCGAAAAAATATTGCATCGTGATGATCGACCAGATCCCGCCAGCCAGCAACTTTTCGTATTTCCTGACCGGCCCCGTACCGATTTCGACCCCCTTGGTTCCCAAGTTCGACAATAGCGCCTCGTAGACATCCCGCTTTTCATTCAGCCTGACCGTCACTTTATCGATGACCTTCAGTCCGCCTCGCTCACGGATGGTGGATTTCACCTTCTCGGCTTCGTCGGGCCGTACGTAGTTCTCGGCGAGGATACGCTTCACCGTAGCCAGTCCGTCTTCGATCACGACCGGGTCATTGGAGGCGCAATAGTTACCCAGCAGATACTCGAGGACATAGACGGGAACGTTCGCGCCTTCCTTGACCAGATGGGTCAGGTCCTTACGCACGACGCGGCCCGCGAAATGCAAATTGAGCAGATCGTCGAGGCTGGAATCGGTTGCGGCAGTTTCAGAAGTCATCCGTAATCACTCTGTCGATAATCACGTCGAGGCTCTCCTGCTCAATGCCGGTGCCGGCATCCCGGAGAATCAGCCGGTATGGCGTACGTTTATCGTACGGTCTGTCTCGCAGGGTCAGGATCACCGACTTCTGCCGCTCATCAAGGTTGGAGGACATACTGTCAAACGTCACCGACTCGATGGTGGTTACGGGCTCATCGCCCTCGTACACGGCTACCCTGAGTGTCACGGCATCGGCCCGCTCGCCGACCGGCTGCATCTGCAACAGGGTGAAGCGGTGCCGGCGCGCCGTGATTCTGTGTTTCGTGCCGAGCACCTGCACGGCGACACGCTTCGAGCGGGTTCTTTCGCGGCGGCCCTTGTCCTTGAGATGCTTCACTTCGATGACGGGCACCACAATTTCCTGAAGCATCGCTCCGCCATGAACGAAGCGCGCTCCGCTCGTGAAATGGAAGCGGTTAGCGCCTTTGGGAACCCAGAATTGCATGCCGCCCTCCGCACCGGCGGTTACGGCCGTGTCCCCCCGCCATGCGTGCTCGTGATCGGGCAGATCGTGGCCCAGAAGGTATCGTTTCTTCGCGATGACCGTGCCGTCCGGCTTTTCTTCCAGCTTGCTCTTTTCCGGATCGCCCGGCGCCGTCTCAGTGAACAGAAAGCCGTGGTCCGCTGTGATCAGCACATAATTGCCGTTGAGATTATTGACGACATAGCGGACAAGATCAGCCAGTTCGCGGATCGTCTTTCTTACGGCCTCGAAGGTATCCCCCTCGGTAGCGAATTTGTCGCCGCGCGCGTCGATCTCGTCATGGTAGATGTAGACGAGGCGCTCGCCGGCGATGAACTCCCGGCCTACTTCCTTCTTCATCGCGAGGAGTTGATCGGCTTTCACGGCCATGCCGTTCACAGTGCTCAGGATCTCGTTGCGCTGTTCGAGAGATGATGTCTGCTGCCCGTCGGCCAGGACATTACCCATCTCTGTATGTTCGAGTTTCGAGTGCGGCAGGAGGCTCGCCATGCCCAGGGCGGTATAGGAAGGCAAAACACCCAACTGGGACGACAATTCCGCCTGGATGCGGTACATGCCATTCAGATAACCCGTCAACTCTTCCGCGGCTTCATAACGCATGGCATCGCTGACAATAACGAAGGCCCGTCGATTATCGGCTTCGTTCAGCCACTGGCCGACATATCGATCAAAAAACCGGTATTGATGTTGGACATCATCGATCGCCCACCGCCCGGGCAGCTCCGCAGTCACGAACTTGCCCCAGGCGAGAGCAAGCCTGGTCAGATACCCATGGCAGTAGCAGGCTTCGATCTCTTCGCGAAGCGGCTTCAACATATCCCAGCCTTGGTCGGCGGCCACATCGGCGTTCTCGCAGAAGCGACGGTATAGCTGGTCAAACCGGAACAACCCGGCTTCATAGCCCCTATACATCGCTGCCATATCGGGGAAGTCGAAGCCCGCCTCGTGCTTGTTGCTCAGATCAAGGAACTGCGCAGCGACCGCCAACGCTTCGTATACGGCGCGGCGGGCGTTCCGTTGAGCCTCCGGCAAAGAGACCGAGGATACCCAGTGTCCGGCCTGCCGGCGGGCGACGATGCCGCCGACGAACTCCGGGGCAATCGATTCCGGCGCAGAGGTCACACGGTCGAGCAACCCCTGCACGATGGTTTTCTCCACATCGACAAATGTCATCACTTCGACAAGCTCCTCGACTTCACAACCGGGCAGATGATCCGGCATATCAAGGAGCGCCCCAACTTCCCCCGCCAAGACGTTGTAGCTGCTGCTCTTGCTGCTGCTGTCTCTCCATTGGTCCAGGCAGACTACTGCATTTGTTATGCCGGAACGTGGCAATTGAAGGTGCCGCAGCGGTACGGGCAACTCTCTTGCCAGGTGGTGAGCGTAATCGGACACCAGGAGCCGGATGAGCAAGTTCTTCAACGTCGGGCCGTCATCGCCGTACCCGAAGTCGGACTTGACCATCGCCCAGAACGGCTCGTCGAGTTCGAATCTCTCGATCTGGGCCCAGGCCGCAGGATCGGCTTCGAGATCGGGCTCATCATCCCTGGCCATAGCGTGGAACAAGGTGCGGACGATGTTAAAGAGTTCGGGCTGGTCGGCTCTCGCAATGACCGCGAGCATCTTGCGGTCGAGGTCGACTTCCGTGTCTTCGGGAGAGACGAGGCTCTTCAGCTTCTGAAGCCGCTCCTTGCTGTCAAAAAACTTCCGGCGTTTTTCCAGGTGCTGCCTGAGATGCTGTTGAGTCAGGGCGAGTTCCCGCAGAACGATCGAGGCGCGATCCGCCCGGAAGTTGCGACCGTACAACCGCATGTCCAGCAGCCAGTCGTTTTCGTAGTCCGGCTCCTCGGCAGGCGAGTACAACAGAAATCGACCGTCAGGATCGTCCAGTTCAATGCGAACCTTCGCTTCGAGCGAGCCAATTTCATCGAGCTTGAGAATCTCCACGCCTTCGACAGCGATGTCCGGCAGCGATCCGACAAACTCACGGTCGGGATCGTTCCAGAAGACGATACGAACGTGCTCTTCGTTGAACACCCGCTTCAGGGCGGCGGTGATTTGCCTTACGTCCATCAGCCTGCCTTAACCCCCGTAACCGCCCTCACTTCTGCCAGCAGATCGCCGAACTTGCAGTAATTGACCTTGACCCCGTCGTCCAGATCGAGGCTGATGCGCAGGTCCGCGTAGTGGCGGAGCTTCTCATCAAACTCCCGAAGCTCCGATTGTTGCTTGACCAGCATCGCCCGCTCCTTCTCCAGCCGCCGGCGGTGAACCGTCGAATCGGCGGCGTCAAGGTCCCCCTCCAACTGGCGGACACGAGAAGCCATCATGCCCTGCAGCGGGATCACGTACTCGGTACGCATCCGGGCCAGCGTGCCTTCGTTGTAGCGGTGCAGGTAGACGAGGCACTGAAAGGCCTTGTTCCTGCCACTGCTGAACAACCAGTAGATGGGGCTTCTTATAGGTCTGGAGATGGTCCTTGAAGAAGCTGTCGCAGAGGTAGCGGCGTAGCGTATCTCGGCTGGACTCGTTTTTCTTGGAGTTCAGATTGTCGGCCAGAAAGGAGAGATTGTCTTCGAGGCGGTCATCATCCCAGGCCACCGATACGAACTCGACAAGGCGATGGGCGGCGTCGTCGTCGAACCATTCGCTATCCGTAAGCGGAATGATGCCGTCCGGGTCGGCAGGGAATGTGGTGTAGCGGCCGGGGTCAAAGCCCGTGCCTCCGCTGCGGGCGTAGATGAGGCCCGGCGCATCCAGGCTGTAGCGGCCCATCATGCAGCCGATGGCGTAGGAGACCAGCTCGGCCATGGTGTCCCGCCGGAAGCGGGTCCACTGTTCCTCTTCGGTGAGATTGCCGCCGTAGCGGCAGGCCGGGTTCACCGTGAGGGTGATCTGCTCGATGGGGACGTCGGGGGCGAGTTCGTCTTGCAGGCCGTAAGCATTGATGAAGAGGTGGTTGTTCTCCTCTTCGAGGTGCTTCATCTCGGCGATAGTTTCGCGGTTCTGGGCGATCCAGGTGGAGTAGCTGGATTCGATGGTGAGTATGGTGTCGGAGGATGCCATCAGGATCGGCAGGGATTCGAAGTCCCAGGAGCGTTCGTAGACGTTCCAGTCAGTTCGTGTGGCGCGCACCAACCGATTCACATTCTTCGTCACATCAAGGCTGAGGTTTTCCCCAACGACCTCTATGAATGGGATGTTCACGAAGTAGCCGATCGGGAAGCTCAGCGTCGGATTTGTCGCCCTCGCGATGGCTAGCACGATCGGGGTATTGCAATAGCCGGCGAGCAGCAAACGCCCCACACCGCGAAAACTGAACGCTGACATCCCTTTTATGTTGTGGATACCGCCGCTATCATTTACACGAAACGAGGGGGGGCCGGATGTAATCTCTGACCAGGTTAAAGATTCTCGAAAATAGAACTCGGTGTTCTGAGCTCGCGATCTTGCGCGCCCCCCATTCTCCGTACCAAAAGCACGAATCGCGCGCCCATCATGTTCCCAGTTGACCAGATATTCCTGATTTCCGTACCACTTCCTGAACGTCCCCCCCTTGTTGTGAGGAAACCACTTCTTGCCCGATTGGGTAGCAGCGTCTCTGCTGTCGGAGTCATAAGAGCACTTTTGTTGGTCCACCTCATGCCAACGCCGCAAGAACTGATCGTTGTCGGCTGTCGCCAGACCTTGTCTTACATCAACAAGATTTCCGAGCAGCGTCCCTTTCTCGAATACCTCACGAAGCCGTTCACTCACCCAATAAGCCACGGGACTGCCGGGGATTTTCTTGAACTCGTTCTGGGCGGCCTCGAAGAACCAGCCGCAGTCGCGGTTTTGAATGGCCTCAAGCGTCCTCGGTGCCTGGCTGTCCGAACCTCGGAAGTCAGAGAGCCGGATGAAACATCCCTTCTGCGAGGCCACATGGCCCTTCTGCAGCGTGAACGTACAGATGGGCACGGTCGCGCCCTCAAAACCCGAATATTCGAGTTGGACCAGAGAAGTGATGGTCTCCTTGTCGATCAGCCGTTTTCGCAGATGCTCGTGACTTGAAATGAACATCCAGACGAACGGCGACATGAAGCCCAAGCGTCCGTGGGGTTTGCTAAACGCAAGGTCACGGTCGATGAAGGCCGAGAACACGTCCTTCTCGTAGCCCTTGCAATGGTCCTTCAGGAACTTCTTGAGGATCGGAATATGAAACTTGCTGCCCATATACGGCGGATTCGCCACCACGGAGTCGTACCGCCCGGCGAGCATCTCGGCCTGCCGCACCAGCAATGCCAAATGCTTGAGCGTGTCCTCGACAAACAGGTCGTGGCTGGTCTTCTCGCTCAGCCGCTTGAGCGCCGGCAGCTTCGCGGCCAGGGGTTCCGGCACCTGGATCAGCGAGCCGAAGGTCGCGGCGTGCTCGAAAAGACGTTTCAGCTCCGTGAGGTCGCGGGCCGCAAGCCCATAGCCGGAAAGCTTCACGCTATGGGCCAAGTCTTCCGCATCGAAGCCAGTGCTATCGACCAGCGGCATTACGTTGAGCGTTACACTGCGTTCAAAGAACCGGTGGTCATCGGCCCGCCCCTTCATCATCAACGCGAAGCCCGTGAGCTGCGCGGCCCGCCCGTCAATATCGAGGCCGAAGAGGTTTTTCTCCAGGATCAACCGGGCCGCATCCCGCCGGCGGTAGCCGCGCTCCAGGTAGATAGCCCTGAACAACTCATATGCTTCCACCAGGATGTGCCCGGAGCCGCAGGCCGGGTCGATGAGGGTCAGCGCCTCGGGGTCGAGCGTCCCGGGAGTGATGGCCGCAATCTGCGCTTTGACCTCATCGGCCTGCTCGGCGGGCTCGATGTAGTAGTCCATCCGCCCCCTGATCGAGGAGTGCGGATAGGTCGCCAGCCACTGCGCCCCCAGCGAGTTCTGGACCAGGTACTTCACGATCCAGTTGGGCGTGAAGAGCTGAGTCGCCGCCGGAATGTCTTCGGCGGCCACCACCTTGCCAATGACCTGACCCTTCTTCTCCGAGATGTAGAACTGGTAGAGCCAGCCGATGATCTCGATCCGCTCCCAGGCGCTCTCGTCGATACATTCGACCATCTGGCGGATCAGCGAGCCGGTGTGGAGCAGGTTGGCGGGCAGCAGCAACTCGGTCTCGTCCCCGATGCGCTCGAAAAGAAAGGGCATTGCTTCATGAAGCGCATTGCATTGAGCGAGCAGCAACGACCGGTAGAGTTCTTCGTCTTTGCCGCCGTCGAGCTTCAACTCCACGACTTTCTCACGGTCGAGGTCCGGCAGATCGACATCGGCGGCGTATTCCAGGATCTCGGGGTAGGGCCGACCTTCGGGGTGGCTCAAGACCCGGTAGCCGTGGTCGAGGTAACCGTGCAGCTCCATGTAGCGTATGGCTGCGAAGCGGTTGAACCAGGTATAGGCCATCGCCTCCATGACCTGCTCGAAGCCGTCGCGCCGGACCCGGTCTTCCAGGAGCCTGCGAGGTGCCGCCGCATTGAGGGGGAAGGCGTGCGCCCCGATCAGAATCACATCGACCTTCTCCACAACCGGCTCAACGCTGTTGGCGGTCAGGCCGTAGAACGCCGCCCGGTCGGTGACCGCCGCGATGAAATCGCGCCGTGCCTTTTGGGCATAGGCTTCGAGTGTCTTGCGATGCACGTTGTATGGGCGCCGGTCTAACGGATTTCTATGCGCTCGTTTCTGGCCAGGGCAGCGTTCAGTTCCGTGCGAAGGTCGTCAAGGAAAGAATCCACATCTGCCTGAGACTCGAGGTAGGCCGATTTGACGAGTTTGACAGGGGAGACGACCCGCCGGAGCCTGATCGCCGGCTTGTCCTGCTCCGCCTTCCCTTCCTCGGCTTTCCGCGCGAGATACCGCTCGATACGGGTCAACGCCTTGTCTTTCAGGCGCACGGATTCAGACTCGGCCTGGTCGATGTGGGCCAGACTCTCGTAAGCCGAAACCTGCTTCGCCAGATTTTCCATTGGCGTGAGGCAGGTTGTCTCCAACTCTTTGTCGCCGCCCGCTGTCGAGACTTCCGCGCTCACTAGGGCGGTTTGTTCGGCGATGGCCGCAAGCGCCTTGGCTCGTCTCACAGAGAGCAGTTCTTCGTTCACTTCGCTTACCGTCCGGATCAGCCTTTCGGCTTCCTGGACCAGTCCGTAGGGACTCGGCGCAACCAGGATCTCGCCCATCCGGCGTAGAGCCGACCCGGCGGAATCGTCCCGTTCCAGCTCCATTCGGTTGAGTTCGAATCTGCTTGCTGCCTTGCCAAGCTTGTCCCACATGGGACGCTGATGTTCGTAGAAGTGATCGAGGTCATGGAAGACCTCGGCGAGATCCCGCAGCTCGCTTCCGCGCTCATTGATCTGCTCCAGGAACCTGTAGCTGTCCTGAGGAGCCATCAGCATGTTCAACAGGCTGAGGCTTTCTGCGATATCCTCGGCTCCGGGATAACTTCCGGTATCCGCGAGGGCACGATACCGGCTCAGCTTCTCACGCCAACGTTCGAGCCAGCCCTTCAGGAACTCGAACAGGGCTTCTTCGCCCTCCGGGCCCATCTCCGAGAAGACGTCCCGGCCGAGTTCCCTGGCCTTCTTTACATCCTCGGGTTTCGATCTGGCGCGTTGAACGACAGTGATATTCCGCCATTTGCGCTGTGTGGTGAGTGCTTCGTATAACCTGTCCTTCGGGATTGCCGCACCGCCTGTGACACATTGCACTTCTCCGGCCATGATGAGCCTGGCCAGAAGAAGAATCACTTCATGCGCGGGCCATCCATACGGACGATTGACGTAGCGCGCGTTGACCATGTCAAAAAGTACAATCTGACGGCTGGTCTTCATGCAAAGCTCGATGTATCTGCGGAGGTCTTCCATGGCCTGTGGATTGCTCTCCGGCATAGCCATGTCGAGCTTGGGCCGTGCAATATCATTGCTGCGTAGTACAGCCTGGATCTCCTTGACCGGATCGTCGCTAAGCGTCTCGAGATAGCCCATCTTGTTGAAGGTGTTCCGGATGAGGTACTCCATCGCTTCACTCAGGGCTTTCTGCGGAGCATCGGCGGTGACTTCCAGCCGCTGCCCCGCCACAAAGTAGCCGGCATCCGCCAGCATCTCGGCGAGCAGGCGGGTCAGGCGATCGCGACGAATGCGATTTTCAGCAGACAGATCACTGTGAATCCGTTTCGTGGTTGGCGGCAAGGTGCCGTCATCCCTCGTCCGAACGTATTTATCCGTCCGCATGTATGCGCGCAGCTCCCGCCCCAAACTCTCGTTGTTCCGCAGCCGGACAAAAACCTGCCCGTCATCCTGGCTGCTCTTCAGCACGCACTTGCCGTCATCCTGATAGAGCTCGTAGTCATCGTCCAGCGGCGTCACCACCGAGAAGTTGAGCCCACCCTCAACACGATTGCCGACCACGTGTTCGTCGCAGATACGGTTAAAGCTGAAATCCATCCTGTTGGCGCTGAAGCGGTGCTTGCGCTGACCTTTCAGCACATCGTCGAAGACGAGTGCGCCCAGAAGCCGGGCCTCCTCCGCACTGCTCAATTCGATGTTCTTGATTTCGCGATTGATGTCGCGCTCTTCACTGGTCAGGAAGAAGTACGTATCGCCGCTGCGGTTGACAAGCGTTTCCCGCTCCAACCGCTGAAGACCGGCCTCGATTTTCTTTCGCAACGCGAAACGGTCGGAGTCGATTTGATCAAGGCAAAGAGTGACGAGGTTCTCGACGTTGCCCTTTACTTCATCGACGTAGCGGATGAGGAAAAGAACTTCGAGGAGCCGTGTGTCGAACTCCTCCAGACTCGCGTTGTCTCCGGCGTGATCGATGGTGCGTTTGACGGTGGTGTCGAGGAAGCCCTCGATGGAAGAGTAGAAGCGGTACAGCGGCACCAGAATACCCACTTCCATGGCGGACACGGACTGGCTTGCATTCTGGAAAGCGTCCAGCAAAGAGCGTTCGCCTTGGGCCAGATGAAGCCCGGTTGCTCCCGCCTTGCGGATCGACTCGAAAATCTTCTGGAGCAGCTTGAACTGGTAAGGGGCAAAGGGGTATTGCCGTACGAAGTCATCCGCATCTTTGAACTGTGGGAAGGTCGTGCCTACATCCTTGAAGGACAGTTGATTCTTAAGGATGTCGCCTTGGCTGGCGTACTCCGCCTCCAGGTCGGCCCGTACTTCTTCCCGCTTGGCAAGCAGGCGTTCCTGAATGACCTCATCCACATTGGCGCTAGACAGCGACAGGCGGGTGCGGAACCGGCCCTGGATCTTGGAAAAGTCGCTGGCTCGGGTTCCCCGCATCTCACCAAGCACCGCATCGATGTCCTCCTGCGATGTGACGACGACCCAAGCCCGGCCCATACAGACGGTGCCCAGTTCTTCGGTGACGGTTTGCAGATTCAGCATCAGGCGGGTATCGGTGCCGATGAACTGTCCGACCTCGTCAACCAGAAAGACGATGCGATGGTCCTTTCCCTTGCCGTCGAGATAGTCCTTCACCCATTTGCAGAAGTTCTCGATGGTCAGGGCGAAGTTCTCCTCGGCGCCGTCAATCCATTTTTCGCAGGATGCTCTACTCTGGCCCAGGGTATGGGCCAGAGCCTTGATGACTTCATCCCGGTTGAAAGCGTAGGCGTCTCGTTCCTCGATCCAGCGGGTGCCGGTCAGTGCCTGATAGGCATCCTGAAAGACCCCGAGCCTGCCCTTGCTTTCGAGATAACGCTCCATGTGGGCGATATGGGGGTGATCACCGCTGTAGCCCGCCAACTCGTTCAGCACTTTGAGGAACACTGCCAGGATTGCGTCCTGCCCGGACCGGCTATCCGCCTTGCTGTCGATGTTGAACAGAATGACTTCGCTATGGGAAGCGACCGC
Source organism: Bryobacterales bacterium (assembly GCA_026713545.1). Taxonomy (GTDB): domain Bacteria; phylum Acidobacteriota; class Terriglobia; order Bryobacterales; family UBA6623; genus JAPPLB01. Next base: position 33,653 of record JAPOOG010000115.1, on the reverse strand, counting down.
GCGCTTGATGTCTCCGAGGAGAATTGCGTCCTTGATTTTTGAATCGAAGAACTCGACGGCCCGCCGGGTCTGGCCATGGTGTGTATGGTCCTTGTTATTGAGCAGGTAGCACAGCACTTTGATGAAGTGGGATTTGCCGGATCCAAAAAAGCCCGAGACCCATACCCCGATCTTTCCTGCAACTTCCGGATCCCCGGTCTTGTCCATCGCTTCGCAATAGACCGAGAAGAAGCGCCGGAGGTGCCGGTCCAGTTCCTTCGTGACGACGAACTCCTCCAGCTCCTGCCATACGGATGACGCGTCCAACTGATCGGCTTTCACAACGCCATTGATGGGCCGAAAAATATCCTTTTGAAACAGATTCTGGATGCGCATCAATACTCCCGCTTCAATCGATCAGCCTGAAGGCCCGATAGTAGTTTGTTCTCTTCTTGCGTTCCTCGGCGGAACCGCCGGTCAGGCCGGTCTTGCCGAAGAGTCGTAATGTCTGAGTGTCATATCTGCCGGGGTAGAACATAACCAGGGGAGTCTGCCCCATGATGGCGTGCAGATTGCTCAGCAAGGTATGCGATCGGAGCAGCGGATACGCACTACCCACTCCGGAAACCAGAACCATGTCATGCTCAGCAGGCTTTGCGATGGCGGCAAAACGCTGGGCGATCTTTTCCTCATGCAGGATGCCCTTCAATGCCTTGAGTAGCGCGTCATCGCCGTTCTCACGCTGTAGCAGGAACGACTTCTCCAGCAGGTTGCGCTCCCTGAGGTAATGGATCAAGAAGTCAAAGAGGTTGACATGGGTCACTCGAAGCTCAGGCCTGTTCATCGGCAGGTGATCCACGAGGAACCGGATGTGCTCGCGGATGCGCAACTCATCCCGCGGCGCGTAATCGAAGATGTAAAAGGCAATCTCGTTGCCGATGCCACGGGCATTGAGGAAATCATCCGAAGTCAGCTTCGGAAGAACCTGGTTGAGCCGATGGGTCAGTGGATCTGTCATGGGCGAACCCCGATGCAGCGGAGCACGTACTTCTCATCCTGCTCGTACAGATAGTTCAGCACTTCCTTGGCAATATGGACCGTTTGCAATCTGAGCGTGCGGGGATTTTCAATGTAGCCGGCTTGCGCGAGGATCGCGAAGACCGTCGAACGTATGCGCGCCACTGTCGACTCACTCCAGTCAGACATGCCTGGGTCACGGCTGCGACAATCCTCTATGAAATGCTCCCAAATTGAATTGGAGAGGGCCGGGTGGAACAACCGGTACTGCTCACTCATCGCTATATCCAAAAAATCACCGAGAAGCGGGCTGTGTTTCACAGCAGCAGCGAGGCAAGCGTGCGTTGCGAGCAGGGCCGAACCATCTCGGACCATTTCCCAAAGCTCCGGCTGCATTAACTGGAGGCGTGCACGGAGTAGTTGGGCCAACCGCTCGGATGTTTCCAAACTTCGAATCTGAAGGACATTTTTCTTCACCACCTCAGCGCGCCACTCAGCGGCGTTAACACCCCGCAACAACAGGTCCGCAATGGTTCGGCTCTCGGCAACTTTCAGGGACCCTATAGCGATAGTCGCCCGATAGCGTACGTCGCTGGGCCGCTCCCCGTCGAAGCGTCGAATATTCGCAGCCTCTTCCCGAAGATATACACATCCGGCCCGTCGCGTTCCCTGGGTCATTTCATGCCTCAGTGTCTTTGCATAACGGACCGATGCGAACGACCGGCTTTTTCGCCATTCTCACATGCTCCTTAGACAAGACCACGGGCGCTAGAAAATCAAATGCCGTCCTCACCCACCGATACGCCGGGTGAGTACTACGCCGACCGTCCGGGAATGTTGGCTGCCAGTTTCTTGCGTGCTCGGGGATCAGGTCGCCTGGTCCTGTTCCCGATAGAGCCAACTGCCCGCGAGCCCGGCTACGATCATTTCTACCAAGCCCCAAAGAACCGTGGTGATCAACGCGCCGAGCGGCCACAGGTCCATCGCGATCTGGCCGATGGTCGGCAGCATGTAGGTAAGAAGCCACACGGTCGATGCGGCACACAATGCCGTCTTCGGGCCGGCGCCGTAGCGCGGACGGATCGACGCGTAGAGGCAGACCAATGCTATGCCGGTCATAAACCCCATGATGTTAAACATCGCGATCTGGCCGCCGCTGAACTCACCGGTCTTGCCGAGAGCCTGCATGGCAGTCGACCAAGTGTCCTTCAACACTCCTTCATGAAGGGCCCCCTGTGACATGTTGATGATTAGTCCTGCGACAAGGCCGCCCAGGACGATTCTTTTCCAGTTCATACTTCCTCCTGCTCTTCTGGCCGCATGATTCTAGCACTGCCTCATCGTGGACACGGGGAGTACGTCGCGAAGATTCTCCTACGGTTCCATCTCCCCCTCGCGACCGAACCCTCCACCGCCGGGGGTCTTTATGGTCAGTCGGTCTCCTGCTCCGGCGGTGAAGTGGCCTTTGGAGGGCAGGGGGTTTCCGTTAAGGAGGTTCTGGCCGGGCTGACCGGGTTGACCTCCTTGGACGCCGTAGGGACGAGTTTGGCGGCGGTCGGAAAGGAGTGCGAAGTCGGTGTCGGTGAGGAACTCGAACTCGCGGATGACTCCGTCGCCGCCTCGGTGCATGCCCTCGCCTCCTGAGCCGCGGCGGACGGCATAGCGCCTCATGAGGAGCGGGTAGAGATGCTCCAAGGCCTCGACGGGAGTGTTGAGGCTGTTGGTCATGTGGTTCTGTACGGCATCCATGCCGTCGGCTGTCGGGCGTGCGCCCATTCCTCCGGCGATGGTTTCGTAGTAAGCGAAGGGAAGTCCGGTCGCGGGGTCGATGCCGCCCAGGGAGAGATTGTTCATCGTCCCGGCGCTGGCGGCGGGGATCTGCTCCGGGAGAGCCTTCTGTAGAGCGCCGAGCAAGGTGTCGGTGATGCGCTGGGATGTCTCGACATTGCCTGCGGCGACGCTGGCGGGCGGTTGGGCGTCGAGGACGCTGCCGGGTTTGGTGAGCACTTTGATGGGCCGCAGCAGGCCGGCGTTGAACGGTGCGTCGTCGTCGATGAGGCACCGGAAGCAGTACATCGTGGCTGCGACCGTGATGGAGAGATTGGCGTTGACGCCGCCGCGCTGTTGCCGGGCAGAGCCGCTGTAGTCGACGACTGCCTGGTCGCCGTGGATGGTAAGGCGGCAGTGGATACGGACGGGCGGAGAGCCGAAGCCGTCGTCGTCCAGAAAGTCTTCGAAGTCGTATTCGCCGTCGAAGATTCCTTGGAGGCGGACGCGCATCATTCGTTCGGTGTAGTCCTTGAGGGCGTCCATCTGTCGGGAGATGCGGCCTCGGCCGTATTTTTCCGTTACGGCAAGCAGGCGGCGTTCGCCGATGCGGTGGGAGGCGACCTGGGCGGCGAGGTCGCCTCGGCGTTCCTCCGGTGTGCGGACGTTGGCGAGGATCAGGTCGAGGGTTTCGTTTTGGATCTCCCCACGACGGAAAAGCTTGACCGGCGGTATCCGAAGGCCTTCCTGGTAGATCTCGCGGGCAAGGGGCATCGAGCCGGGAGACATCCCGCCGACGTCGGCATGGTGGGCGCGGGTGGCGAGATAGTAGGCGGGTTCAGGGTCGTCAGCGGTGAAGACAGCAGAGACGGAAGTGATGTCGGGTAGGTGCGTGCCGCCGCGGAAGGGGTCGTTGAGAATCACGATGTCGCCGGGGTCGATCGTATGGGAACGTAGAGCTTCGGCGACCGAGAAGGGCATGGCGCCGAGATGGACCGGCATGTGATCGCCCATGGCGATGGTTTCGGCGTACCGGTCGTAGACGGCGCAGGAGAAGTCCAGCCGCTCCTTGATGTTGGCCGAAAAGGCGGTGCGCCGAAGGACGATGCCCATTTCGTCGGCGATGGAGAGAAAGATGTTCCGAAAAACTTCGAGTTCAAGGTTGAGTCCGCTCATGGGGTGTGGGTCAGGGTTTGGTCAGGATCAGGTTGCCGGCGGCATCGCCACAAGAGGCCCACCCGGGTGGGATGTAGACGCTCGAGAAGGTCTCGGCCTGAGTGGGTGCATCCAGATCGATCTTGTCAAGCGGCGCGACGGCTCGGATGCGGGCGGTGACGGCTTCGACAGCGAGGCCGGAATGGTCGTAGCCGTAACGTTTGCGATGGGCGTCGTGGAAGCGGTCGCGATCGGCGGCGGGGACGGTGATTTCGAAGGACTGACCTTCGTAGCGCAGGTCGATCTGGCGTTCGAAGTGCACTTGAGGGAGACCTTCAGCGGCGAAATCGCGGGAGGCGCGGGCTTCGAGTTCGGTGAAAACCTCGTTGACATTGCGGCCGAGGGTGGATTGCGAGAAGTCGCGCACGCAATCGGCGGAGAGCATGCCCAAGGCGGACAGCACACCGGCATGCTGAGGCACGATAACTGTATTCATTTCGAGGCGGGCGGCAAGCTCGCAAGCATGCTGCGGTCCGGCCCCGCCGAAGCTGAGCAGGGCGAAGTCACGGGGGTCGTAACCGCGCTCGACCGAGATGGCGCGGATGGCGCGCTCCATGTTGGAGTTGGCGACCTGAATGATGGCCTTTGCGAGTGAGTCAGGAGACGTGCCGACGAATTCGGCGAAGCTCGTCATGTGACTGCGGGTGCGTTCGATGTCCAACGGCATGCGGCCGCCGAGAAACTGTTCCGGGTCAAGACGGCCAAGCATGAGGTTGGCGTCGGTGACAGTGATTTCGTCGCCTTCGCCATAGCAGACCGGGCCGGGGTGGGCGCCGGCGCTGCGCGGTCCGACGCGGAGGGCGCCGGCGGAATCGAGATAGGTGATCGAGCCGCCCCCGGCGCCGACGCTGTGGATGTCGAGCATCGGCACGCGAATGGGGAAATCTCCGATCTTTGATTCGGTGGTGTATGTGAAGCCGTTGTCGTAGAGAGAGACATCGGTAGAAGTGCCTCCCATGTCGAAGCTGATGATCTTGTTGAAACCCGCCGATCGTGCCACGGCGGCAGCCCCGAGCACGCCTCCGGCGGGACCGGAGAGGACGGTGTGGATGGCGTTGTGACCGGCTGCCCGAGTGGAAATGGAGCCTCCGTTCGATTGAAAGACGCGGAGGCGGCTGGCGGTCAGTTGCTGATCGAGGCGGCGGAGGTAGCGGTCCATCAGCGGTGAGACGTAGGCATTCACGACGGTCGTAGACGCGCGCTCGTATTCACGGTATTCCGGAAGGATTTTGTGTGAGAGGGATACGAAGAGGCGCTCCAACTTATTACCCAGCAGCCGTTCGTGGGCGGGGTTCGCGTACGAGTGCAGCAGGCAGACGGCGACCGACTCGGCCCCGGCCTCGCGAATCCGGCGGGCGAGAGCCTCGATGGCTTCGTCTGTCAACTCGCGCTCGACGGAGCCGTTATGGAGGATGCGTTCGGGAGCGCCGAAGGTGAGGTTCCGAGGGACGAGCCGAGGCCGGGAGGCGGCGAAAAAGTTATAGAGTTCTGGGCGGTTCTGGCGTCCGATTTCGAGGATGTCTTCAAAGCCTTCGGTGGTCACGAAGGCGGTGCGTGCGCCGTTGCGTTCGAGCAGGGCGTTGGTCGCGACGGTCGAGCCGTGGACGATCTCGTCGGCTGCGATGTCGGCGAGTACCTTGATGATGGCGCGTGAGGGGTCATCGGGCGTGGAGCGGGTTTTACGTGCGAAGTAGCGTTCGCCGTCCCTGATTAGGAAGTCGGTGAACGTGCCGCCGGTGTCGACGCCGACCTGGATGTGATGGGTTGGCACTCGCTGAATCCTGAATTGTAGGATACGGGTGATTCGAGATTCAGAAGGGGCCGAATCCGCGCCGGGCGTAATGGGCCGGAACGCGGTGAATCCATCGGTGCCCCAAAGCTGATGGGACTGTCGGATCGTTCTACAAGGTGCTGTCCGGCGTTATCGCCCCGGTCCCAGTGGGACTTGGCGGTCGGGTTTGGGCTTGGCACGGATCAGACGCCAGGGCCTCTGCCGCAATTCATCCGTTAGTTCCTCGACATTCCGGGATGCGACGCGGAAGTTCTCGATCGATTCGTTGACGTTTTCCTCGTTCATTGCGACCAGGGCCTGAATCTGGTCGAGTAGTTCGCGGGCTTCGCGTAGAGTCAATCCCAACTCTTCGAGGTCGTGCTTGAGCGGCTCACGGGTATCCTGGATCATTCCGTTGAAGTTGGTGACCGTTACATCGGTATTCTTGGCCAGCTTGGTGAATTCGTCGGTCATTCCCTGCGCTTTTTCGAGAGTCTCACTGATGTCGTTGGTAACTTGATCAATCTTGGGGCGGAGTTCTTCGACAAGCAGGTTCGTGTTTTCGAGCATCTTCTCGACGTTGCGCTGGTTTTTCCTGCCGGTCAGCTCTTGGAGGTTTGTCAGGAGCACGTGGGCGTCTTCGGCGACCATACGAAAGTCGCGCTGAACAACTTTCATCACATCCTCTGCCGTGTCGGTAACGTCAGCGATTTTCTTGGTGAGGTCGTCAAGGGTTACGGTTTCCATCGAATCAATGGTGCCGCCGGGCTCGATGCGCGGGGCGTTCATTTCGCCCGGCGTCACCTCCAGGTAGTTATTGCCCAACGCGCTGAGAGAAGCGATCCTGGCAAGGGACTTGGCGTTGACGGGCACATCTCCGCGCATCTCCAGCATGACCTCGATGCGTGTCGGATCTTCTGTCCAAGGCCGAATGTCGGTAACGACGCCGGCCTTGAGCCCGCCGAAACGTACCGTGTGTCCGGACTCCAACCCACCTGCATAGTCGAAGTAAGTCCTGTAGGGAATCTTCTCCCCCGCTAACTCTATGTTTGCCACGTAGATGAAGGTCGCCACGAAGATGATCAGGGCGAAGATGACGAAGGCGCCGACTTTGGCTTCATTGCTCATGAGGAATCCTGGATTTTTATAAGCGTCTGGAGATAGTCGTCTTGACCGCCCGCAGCTTGGTCAGGAACGCGATCGAGGAACTGGCGGATGCGAGGGTGGGTGCTTTGCCGAATCTCCTCGGTGGTGCCTACAGCAAGAATCTTCCCATGCCGTAGCATGCACATGCGATCGGCAATCAGAAAAGCGCTGGCGAGCTCGTGCGTCACGACGACGATGGTCATCTTGAAAGCGCTCTTGAGTTTCAGAATGAGGCTGTCGATTTCAGCGGCGATGATGGGGTCCAGGCCCGCTGAGGGCTCATCGAAGAGCAGGATCTCGGGATCCATCGCGATGGCGCGGGCAACCGATGCGCGTTTGCGCATTCCGCCCGACAGTTGTGCCGGGTAGAGATTCTCGGCGTCTCCAAGACCGACCTGGGAGAGTTTCATCCGGGTCATGAGCCGAATGGTCGACTCGGCCAGATTGGTGTGCTCGCGCAGCGGTAACGCGACGTTGTCGGCCAATGTCATCGAGTTGAACAGTGCCGCGCTTTGGAACGAAATGCCCATGATGCGGCGGATGTCATTGACTTCTTCCTCGGTAGCACAGGTGATATCAACGTTCTTGATAAAAACATGACCGGAGGTGGGCCTGTCGATCCCCATGATCCGGCGGAGCAGAGTGCTCTTGCCAGACCCGGAACCGCCCATGATTACCATCGTTTCGCCGCTGAAGATGTCAAGGTTGACGCCGTCGAGAACCGTCTTGGCGCCATAGCGGACCACCAAATCGCGCACCGAGATGATCGGTGCATCGGAGGCCCAATGCGCACGGCTGCTAGGAAGTTTCGGTTCACTCATTGCCAGAAGAAGTAGAAGAACGCCGTAAACAAAAGGTCGGCCAGGATGATCAGAAAGATCGACTTCACAACGGCCGCTGTGGTCGAACGGCCGACGCCGACGGGTCCTCCCGTGACGTGAAAGCCTTCGTAGCAACCGACATGTACGATGATCGTTCCGAAAGCAATGCTCTTGATGAGTCCGGATACGATATCACGAAGCAAAAGCGCTTCCAACATGGCTCGAATGTAAAGGGCAAATCCCATATCGAGCGTGAAATAGATGTAGATTCCCCCGGCGAGGATACCCGCCGTATTGGCGGCGATGGTCAGGCACGGCAGCATGAGGAGCATCGCGATGTATTTGGGCACCAGCAGGAACTCGATGGGGTCGAGCGCCATCGAGCGGAGCGCGTCGACTTCTTCGGTGACGACCATGGTTCCGATCTCGGCCGAGAAGGCCGACCCGGAGCGTCCTACGACGACAATCGCAGTGATCAGCGGACCGAGTTCCCGCGTCATGCTTACGGCAACGAGATTGATCACAAGCTGTACGGCGCCGAGCTGCCGCAGTTCGGCGCCGCCCTGCAGGGCCATGATCAATCCTGTGCAGGCGGCAATCAAGCAGACGACGGGAAGAGCATTGACGCCGACGACCGCCATGTTCTGAATCGTGCTGGCCCAGCGGAGTCGACTGCCGGTGAGTGGGTTGGCGCGCCAAGCAGCAGCGACGCCGCGGTAGAACTGAATGGTCAGCCCACCGATATACTCGGCCCGCTGGATAGTGCCTCTGCCGACGGATGCAAAGAGCGACATGAATGTGACCGAACCGGTGGGGTGTCCGTTGATTGGCGGTGTCTGTACGCCGCAAGGTCGTTCAGGTTACGGCTTCCTCCGTTTCGGCGATCTCGAAGACGTTCAGCAGGCGAGTCAACTCGAGCACGTGACGCGGTCCCTCGCGCAAGCCGACAAGGACGAAACGGCGGTTCTGCTTTCTGGCCTCCTGCAAGCCCTCGACCAGACTGGCGATTCCGGAACTGTCGATATAGAACACTTCGGCTAGGTTGACGATGATCTGCTCCTGTTGGCGCTTGCGGAAGAGATCCAAAACCGTCTCGCGCAGCTCAGGAGAAGAGTAGAGGTCGATGTCTCCTTCCACGTACACAACTGACCGTGTTCCGATACGCTTTATGTTCAAGTCCATGGCTCAAGTTCACTTGGCATGCGCCTTGATTCGTTTCCTCATACGCATGCAGTTCTTGCCGTCCCGGCGTTCATATTCGATTTCGTCCATAACCGTCTGCATCAGAAACATGCCGCGTCCGCCCGCACGCAACTCGTCGGGGGGAGGGAGCGGCTGGCTCATGGGGATGAACGGTTCGCCGTTGTCGTGGATTTCCACCTCGATAGTATCTTCGTTGTACAGGGCGGAAACGGTGAGGCGTTGCTTGCACTCCCCTTGGTAAGTGTGCTTGATGACGTTGGCGGTCGCTTCGTCGACCGCCAAAACTACTTCGCGCGCCGATTGTGCATCCAGACCCTTCAGCTCGGCGTATTCCGTAACGACGCGTCGGATCAGGCTAAGCCAGCGCGGATGGCTGGCGACTGTGATCTCGACCTCGGCGGCCATTCAGTTCGTCGGGAGCTAGCGGGGACGCCAGGGATGCGCGTGTTAGGCGAAATTATAACATGCGGCCCTTGGATCTCCGGAACCGTCGTCATCCTTGAGTTCATTGGAGAAAGCGGCGGAATTGCTATCGTGAGTCGGTGCCGGACCGGGTGTCACCGGCGCGCTGCGGCGCCTTCCAAACTCTCCTCCGCGTAGAGGCGGAGGATGCCTTTGCGTCCGATACGATCCACGCCGGATCCCTGTTTGCTGCGATGTCGGAACGCGACCGGGCGCTTGCTCAAGAGATCACCCTGGGGTGTCTGCGATGGCAGGGCACAATCGACGCAATGCTGGCGGATGTGGCTCGGAGGCCGGTCGGAGGACTGGATCGAGAGGTTCGAATCGCTCTGCGCATGGGTTGCTATCAGATGCGCTATCTGGACCGGATCCCGGATCGGGCAGCCGTTTCGGAGAGCGTGGATCTGGTCAAGAGATCCGGGAAGCGGTCCGCTGCCGGGTTTGTGAACGCCGTTCTGCGAGCCTTGCCTCAGCGCGCTGAGGAGAAGGTCGAGCTGGAACGGGCTCATCCGCAATGGCTCCTGGATCGATGGACTGAATGTTTCGATAGAGAGACGGTTGTGGGCATCCTCAAGGCGAACCAGACGCCGCCACGCACGTATCTTCGGTTGAACACGCAATATCCGCTGGAGGAGACGCTGGAGCAACTGGGTGAGGAAGGCGTTGAGACGGAAGCGACGGAACTGGTTCACGCGCGCCTGCTCGTAAGAGGCAAACCGATGTTGACGGCGTGCTGGCGCGACGGGCGAGTCCGCATCCAGGATCTGAGTTCGCAAATGATCGTTCCCCTGCTCAATCTGTCTCGGGAGCACCGGTTTCTCGACCTTTGCGCGGCGCCTGGGGGCAAAACTGCGCAAGCGTTGGAGACAATCGGCACGAGTTCGAGAGCTGTCGCGGCCGACCGCCACCTTCACCGCCTTCGCATTCTCGGGCAACTGGCGGCCACTCCCGTAAAGAAGGTAGCTCTTGATGCCACCGCCCCACTTCCTTTCCGAACGAAGTTTGATCGTATTCTCGTGGATGTGCCGTGTTCCGGAACCGGAACCCTGGCCCGTAACCCTGAAATCAAGTGGCGTTTGATACCGCAGGACCTGAAGGACCTCGCGGTGAAGCAGAAGAGCATTCTGAACTGCGCGCTTGACTCATTGGAATTCTCGGGAGTCTTGGTCTACTCCTCTTGCTCTCTGGAGCCGGAGGAGAATCAGGGAGTCGTCCAAGCGGTGCTTCATGAGAGAACCGAATTTCTGGTCGATGCGTATCTGGAAAGAGTGCCCGGTCGCCACCCGGGAGACGGATTCTTCGCCTGTCGGTTCGTGCGGCGGCGTGATTTGTGAGCCGCAGGAACGCACAGCTTCGCGATAAAATGAGAATCAGTTATCCTCCTGGTCGCCTCACCTTGGCCTGCGTTTTTCCCCGCGTGGGGAGGCGAAGGGCGTGAGAGGGCCGTCAGGACGAGGCGCACGCCGCTTGTCGCGCGCAGGTGTGCTCGAAAGTGCATTGAGTGCGGTAAGCGAGTGCAACGAAGTCATGGCGGTCTTTATCGCGTGCTGCGGCCGTCAAGCGGTGAGAAAGGCAGGCTAGCCTCGGCACACCATGGTTGAGATCGCTCCTTCGATTCTGGCTGCGGATTTTGCCCACTTGGGCCGCGATGTGAAAGCGGTCGAGCGGGCCGGCGTTTCGATGATCCACGTGGATGTGATGGACGGGCATTTTGTGCCCAACATCACCATCGGCCCACCGGTCGTTCGCTCGCTGCGAAAGGCGACCGATCTCTTGCTGGACTGCCATTTGATGGTCGAGAATCCGGATTTGTATATATCGGAGTTCGCGGTGTCGGGCGCGCAGATGATTTCGGTTCATCAGGAAGCGTGCCCTCACCTGGACCGAACGATTCAGCTCATCAAGGATAATGGCGCGGCTGCGGGCGTCGTGCTGAATCCGGCGACGCCGGTGCACACGCTATCGACAATACTAGCGGCGGTGGACTTCGTGTTGGTCATGAGCGTCAATCCCGGGTTTGGCGGCCAGAAGTTCATCGACTATGCGCTTGACAAGATCCGGGAATTGGATCGGCTGAGGCGTGAGCGGCGGCTTTCTTATCGGATTGAGATTGACGGCGGTGTCTCTGAAGACAATGTCGGCGAGATTGCAAGCGCCGGATGCGATATCATCGTGGCTGGATCGAGTATTTTCGGTCGGGACGATCCGGCTGAGGCTGTCTTCGGATTGCGCCGTAAGGTAGAGGAGCAGGCGCTTCTCCGAGCTTGGAACACATAGGGTTGGATAGGTGAAGACATGAAGCGAAACTTGCTGATCATTGCTGTTTGCGGGATGGCTGTGAGCCTTCTGGTAGGGTGCGGCCGCAAAGCCTACGAGAATCCGATCGCCACGAACTCCCAGCAGCCGGACAAGATCCTTTTCGATAAAGCCGTCAACGATCTCGAGAGGCGGCGCTACGAGTTGACGCGTCTGACGCTCAATACATTGATCAATACTTATCCCGACAGCGAGTACATCGCCAAAGCCAAGCTGGCCATTGCCGACAGTTGGTATCGCGAGGGGACTCGCCACGCCTTGGCCCAAGCGGAAGCGGAATACAAAGACTTCATGACGTTCTTCCCGACCATGGAAGAGTCGGCGGAGTCGCAGATGAAGATCTGCAAGATCCACTACGACCAAATGCACAGCGCCGACCGCGACCAGACGCATGTGGTCAAAGCGGAGCAGGAATGCCGGCAGATGCTGATGCAATACCCCGACAGCCGCCATGCCGATGCGACGCGGCAGATGTTGCGTGAGGTTCAGGAAGTGTTGGCGGACGGCGAGTTTCGGGTCGGCGCGTTCTATTCCTTCAAGGGCAGCTACCGCGCCGGCGCGAATCGCCTGCAGGCTGTGGCTGACCACTATCCGTTGTTTAGCCGCAGCGACGAAGCGCTATGGACGCTCTCCGATACGTACCTGAAGATGGGCGACGAGTACGAGGAGCAAAGGGCTGACGCTCTGTCCCGGCTGGTGCGGGACTACCCCCTGAGCGAATTCCTCGATCGCGCGAAACAGGAGTTGGTGGCGATGAATCGGCCGGTGCCCGAGGCGGACCCTGCGCGCTTCGAGTTGATGAAGTACAACTTGGATCACCGCACGAAGCGGAGCTTCTACGGCAAGATGTTTGGATTTTTTGGAACCGGCCCGAACGTCCGTAATGCCGCCAAGGTAGGTGACCCGGTGATGACGGCTCTGATGCCGACGACGCCGATGGGAGTGGGCGAAACCCGCGTCGAGGCGGATGCAACCGCGGGCGTCACCGTCGAGACCATCTCGGGAGAAAGCAAGCTGGACACCGAGCCCGACGCTCGCCGGGGGGTTCAACAGAACGAGTCGGAAGACGAACAGGAGTCCGATCAGCAGGAACAGTGAGCGTCATCCGGGCCGCCTTGGCGAGCCGGTGTCGCCGATGGAATGGGCTGCGGACAAGGTTCTGGATATCGACTCCGAGATTTGCGCTGCGGGTTTGGGGTTTCATCTGCTGACCTGCTTTTTTTACCGAGTGGCGAGTCGAAGTGCTCGAGTGGCCGTCAGGGCGAGGCGCGCACGCCGCTCGCTTGGCTCGCAGGTGTATTTGGACTGTACATCGGGCACGGTAAGCAAGCGCAACGAAGTCACGGTGGTCTTGTTGCGTGCTCCGGACGTAAGTTGGTGAGAAATGCAGGCCGGTCGCTGTGAGTGTGTTTCGTGAGCACGATCCTGTTGGCTGACGACAATCCCCATGCGCGCCGTATGGGAAGTGAGATCTTGGTGGAAGAAGGTCATCAGGTCGTTACGGTCGAGAGCGGCGGCGAGGCGGTTGCCTGGCTCAACTCTCACCGGCCGGACCTTGTGTTGGCGGACACGGAAATGCCCGGCGCGAGCGGCTACGAACTTTGCGGATTCGTGCGGTCGCAACCCGAGTTCGGGAACGTGAAAGTAGTGTTGTTGCATCCTCCCCTGGAACGATTCGATGAACGTCTCGCTGCGGAAGTTGGCACGGATGGCATGTTGCAAAAGCCCTTGGACGCGAAGGCCCTCATCGAAACCGTTTCCTCGTTGCTTGAGAACAACGGTGCTGCTCAGCCCCTAAAGCAGAAACCCGGATCGGAGAGCTTGGGCACAGCCGGAATCACTGAGCCTGCGTCAGGAGATTTGGAAGCCCGGTCTTCTGATCACCAGACTGCCGATCCGTTTGCTGAGGTCGTCGAGCAAGTGCTGTCGGAACCTCGCTCTGAGCGTGAGCTGCGTGACCGCGTTCATTCCGCAGTGGCGGAAGTGATGGAGGTCGCCATGCCGGCTTTGGTCGATCGGATCACCGAGCGGGTCCTCCGAACAATACGAAAGGGATGACATTCGCAGGCTAGTTTTTCCTCCGCCCGCGTGCGGATCATTCAAGCAAGAAACATCCGGATGGGTGTCAACGCCGCTTGATCAAGAAAGAGGATGTTTCAGGCCAGAGCGATGGCAATGAACAGCTTCGATATTGTTTGCCGTATCGATGTCGAGGAGGTCAGCAACGCCGTCAATCAGGCCATGAAGGAAGTACGGAATCGTTACGATTTGAAGAAGATCAGGAGCACGATTGCAGTAGATCGGGCGGCCAGTAGGATCGTCGTCCGTAGTGAAGATGATTTTTCGCTCAAGCAGGTTCTCGACGTGTTGGAACAGAAGCTCGTTCGCCGGGATGTTCCTCTCAAGGCTCTGAAGTACGGGCCGGTCCGGGAAGCGGCCGGCTCGACGGTGCTGCAGGAAATCGCCATGCAGCAGGGCATCCCGATCGAGAAGGCGCGAGAGATTGTCAAGCTGATCAAGCAGCAGAAGCGCAAAGTGCAGTCCTCGATTCAGGCAGATCAGGTGCGGGTGAGCGGCAAGAAGCGGGACGACTTGCAAGCTGTCATGGCGATGCTGAAGGAGAAAGACCTCGGCATCGACATGCAGTTCACGAATTACCGCAGCAACTAGAATTCTTCTGGAAGGAATCCGTATGGCGCGAGTGGTGAAATCCAGGTTCATCCAGGGACCCGCGGGTCGTCTGGAGTCGCTCCACGAGGAGCCGGACGAAGGCGCACGCCTTGATCGGGCGGTCGTCGTGTGCCATCCCCATCCGCTGTACGGCGGTACGCTCCACAACAAAGTGGTCTTCCGATTGGCGCGGGCAGGCCGGCGGGCTCATTCGGCGGTGCTGCGATTCAACTTTCGGGGCGTCGGACAAAGCACTGGCTCCTACGACGAAGGCGAAGGAGAACAGGACGACCTGCGTGCGGCATTGGCTTACATGAATGACCAATACCCCGGGTTGCCGTTGCTAGTCGCCGGATTCTCTTTTGGAGCGAGGGTGGCGTTGCGGCTGGCATGCCGCGATTCTCGGATCGAGCGGATCGTGGCCGTGGGCACGCCGGTCTTCAAACACGATTGGACCCATCTGGCTCGATGCGGCTGCGCGCAGATCTTCTTGCACAGCACGAACGACGAGTATGGACCAAGAGATGCGATGGAGAGTGTCTTTGCCGTTGCGTCGGAACCCAAGCGGATCAACTGGATCGAGTCAAGAGATCATTTTTTCAGTGACAATCTCGATGGCCTCGAAGAGGCGGCGTATGAGGCGATTCGGACGCCCGTCACGACCGCAACGTAAACCTCACGAGCCCGTATGCGTCCTGGTCAGCATCATTCTTTTATGCAGGGCCTCTTGGTGGGTGGCTGATGTCGCCTTGCAAAAAAGTGACAGCTACCGAAGGGAGGTCATGATGCCGTCGCGGGAAAGGCTGTCCGAACACGGCTGCTGATCTTGCGCGCAGGTTGCGGTTTGCCTTATCGCATGTCGTCCAACTCGTCTTCCGGATCGCTTTCCGATGCAGTGCGTGGTTGAAGGCGGACATGGGTTGCACGGCCTGCTTGCACTTCGACGACTTCCGCATCGGCCCCCTCCAATTTGACAGCATCTCCGACCTTGAGTAGGCGTCCCAATTTACTGACGAGCAGCCCCGATACCGTATCGGCCTCGGAGTCGTCAAATTCGAGCTTGAGCTCGCGGTTGATGCGCTCGATGGGCAATTGACCCGCAACGAGATAGCGCCCTTCGCCCTCAGGGACAATCTCGGGCATTTCAGTGTCGAACTCATCCTGCACGGCGCCGACGATCTGTTCCAGCACGTTTTCTAGAGTGACGATCCCTACTGCGGTTCCGAACTCATCAATCACGGTGGCCATGTGCTGGTGGGTGCTCTGCATCTGCCGCAGCAGGCGGCTGATGGGCATGGATTCCGGGACGGTTCGCAGTGGCCGCACGACGCTTTCGACTTGGAACGGTTGGTCCTGGGGAACTCCTAGTAGATCCTTGATGTGCACTAGGCCGAGAGCGTCGTCGAGGTTGCCCTCGCACAACGGATAACGCGTGTGTTTCGTCCGCTGGGCTGTTTCGATGCAACGAGATAGTTGCCATGTGCGGTCGAAGATGACTACCTCGCGGCGCGGCACCATGATTTGCCGCACGACGAGCTCGTCGAAATGGAACACGGCGCTCAGAAGTTGCAGTTCAGCAGGTGTGATCTCGCCGGACCTGCCGCCTACCTGGATCATGGCCTGGATTTCGGCCTCGGTCACGGAGGGGGGCGATGTCCTCACGGTGAAGAGTTTCGCGAAACCTTGTGTCACCTTGATGAAGGGGTAAAGCCCCTGCTGCATCAGCGTCACCGGCCACACGACAAGGTGCCAAACGCTTTTCCAATGTACGGCGCCGTAGGTCTTGGGCAGGATCTCGCCGAGAAACAGGATCGCGACTGTCAGCAACGCCGAGAAGGCAGGAACCCATGCGGTCCCGAGTACGGTAGTGGCATACATGCCCGCGATTGTGGCCCCCGCGGTGTTGGCGACCGTGTTGAGGATGAGGATGGCGGAAGTCGGCCTCGCGATGTCCTTCTTCATGTCGATGAATCGCGTCGCAAGTCGGCGGTGCTTCCCGACTGTTCGTGCCGACTCGAGCGCGGCCATGCGCGTCGAATAGAGCGTCGACTCGAACAGGGAACACATGCCCGAGATAATGACGGTCAGCGCCGCCACCACGAGAAGGATGGTCATTCTATGGTCTCCTTATCCGGAGTGCTGAAGGGTTGCGCGGACACGGCAAGCCGGCTGGATCGGGAATCTTGGACACTGCTAGGGTGTCTCGCCAAACCACTTTTCGTAAAGTCTGCGGTGGGTTCCATCCTCTTGCAGATCAAGGAGGGCGCGGTTGACCTTCTCGCGAAGAGGGCTTCCGTTCGGGAACGCCATTCCGTACGACTCGGTATTGAGAAGCGGCCCGGCCAAAACAACGTGGCTTTCACTGTTTTCTTTCACGTATTGAAAGAGCGGCGGTGCATCGAAGACGATGGCGGCTACTTCCCCGGCCTCGAGAAGGTCATAGGCATCCTCGATTTCTTGAACTTCGACGAGGTGGGCCCCGAAACCGCGAATCACATCCGTGCTGGTGGAACCGGCCACCGTCGCCACTCGACGCCGGCGCAGGTCTTCGGGCCCGCTGATGTCAATACTGAGTTGCGCGAGCGTGAGGCCCGCTGACAGTTCTGCAATGATGATCCCGAAAAGGGAGATGCCGGTCACCATGACTAGGAGTGCGATGAATCGTCCGATCCAGCGCTGAGGCGTAATGTCGCCATAGCCGACGGTCGTCACCGTAGCAAGGATGCACCAAGCGGCCTCGAAGATTCCGGGGAAGTAACCTCGGCTGATCGATTTGCTGCCTCTCTCGGCAAAGAACAGAATGTGGGAACAGATGAGTATGAAGCCAAGCAGGTAGCCGAGGGGCTTCACGATGCCGGACTCGGTCACTCCCCGCAGCAGGCGGAAAAGGCTCGACTCTTCGTTATTGACGCCCGCCAGAATTCGCAATCCCGAACGCATGTAGGGATGGCTGAAATCCATCTCGCGTTCTCGCCTTCCGTTGATGGTGATGCCTGCGACTGCAGCGTCCACTTCTCCTTCCTTCACGGCTTTCAGTAATTGCTCGAAGGGAAGAAGCTTGTATCTGCTCTCGATTTCAGCGGCCCGGCGAACTTCTTCCCAGAGCTCGATGTCGAAACCGATGTAGGAGTCCTGCCCGGCGCCACCCTCCATCACGTTAGGGGGGAACAGGGCAATTCCAACTGTTGTTTCGGAATCGGCGCCGGAGAGCGGGGTCGTGGATACAGCGAAAAGGAAGAGCCCAAGCAGCCACGGGGGCTGTTGCATGAAAGGGATTGTAGCAAGCCCATCGTCGGCGTCGGGGTGAAGTCGCCCAGTGTCGATGCGGAAGGCTTGAGGCTCTGTACGGTGCGAAATTCTTTCATGGGTGTGCATCTGGTTCATACCGGTTGCACCTATGGTCACGCTCGAGGTGCATCCTCACGAAAGAGCTGAAAGTGCTGAATCCCAAAGGCTTGCGAGTTTCTTCACGACACGTGCGAGGTTTGGAACCCTTGTTGCACAAGCTAGGGGAGAGATGCGATTGAGCGTAGCCGCTATCAGCGCCAATCGACCCGATACCGTTACCCAAAGGAGAGCCTGATGAGCATTACGACGCCCCAACCTCAACCCCTGAAGAAGTCCCCTTCCGGGCAGATGATCGCATTGGCGCTTGTGATTGTTTTTGCCGCTGCGACGAATGTCTATCTTTTTTCGCGCGTGAAGAGCATGGAAGTCGAAGCGCACACATTGCGCACGCAGATGGAAACTGAGATCGCCAAGTTCAACGAGTCTTCCGCCTATCGCAGTGTTCAGGCGCGGCGCGAGTTTGAAGACTTGCGCGAGGAGGTCAAAAAGACCCGATCGCAGATCAGCAAGGAGACCGACGCGAACACGCGGGCGCGCACCCGGCGCCTTGCCGGCAACGTTGCCAAGAAACAGCGCGAGCAACAGGAAATGTTGCTGGGCGAAATCCGGGTGGTCTCCGGTAAGGCCGGGAAGGCCCAAAGTGGTGTTGACGAAGTGCGCACCGACGTCCAGGCGATGCGCTCTGATGCCGAAGAAACGCGCACGCAACTCAACGAGACAGGAGCTATGCTCCGCTCTACACACAATCATGTTATGGATCTCGATGGACAGGTGAGCGGCAACGCCGCAGGCATCGAGAGGCTGCGCCAACTGGACGAGCGTGAGCGGATCGCCTTCGCCCTAAAGAGGACGGACCGCCTGCAGCGGGTCGGTGGGATCTATCTGCGCCTGAAGAACACCAGCCCCAAGAACAACCGCTTCACGCTCGAAGTGATGGCCGACGACAAGAAGATCGAGCAGAGGAAAAAGCATGTCCACGAGGCGATGCGCTTCTATCTGCCGGGCACGGGGCAGCCGTATGACATTGTGATCACAGCGGTCCAGAAAGACCAGGTGAATGGTTACCTGAGCAGGCCGAAACTGCACGCCAACCGCATTGCCGCGATGGCGTCACGCTAAGTCGAACGCAAGTGCGGCCCCGCTGGCAAGGCGGGGCCGTAATTTTCCTTGTTTCGGTAGAGATCTTTACGGTTTGAACGAGACAAGCCCAAGCAGGTCATCGGCAGTAAGTGCGCTGGCTAGGAGCCGCGCCTTGGGCAACTGCTTTACCGGGGTTTTAATCGATGTCAAGTTAGGCCAGGAACGGGCCCGTCACCTCGAAAGTCATGCCATCTTCCGATTCACCCGTTGCGCCGCGCTGTGAACTGAAGTACAGCCGAGTCCCGGATGGATCAAAGACGGGTCCGGTGATCTCGGACTTGTCGTGGCCGGCGACTCGAAGCAGGGGCGCCGTTTCCCGGTTGGGCAGAACGGCGACGATCTGGTTGTCTCCTCCGTCTTCCGCAACGATGACATCCCCGCCGGCGGATACGGTGATGTTGTCGACGCCGGTCAGCTCGGGCTCAGTGTGGTCGTCATCGTCATAAATCACGGTGATGGTGCTCTCGGAGATGTCATATGCCCAGACGCGCCCGTCTTGCGTTGTTGTGAAGTAGATGACTTGGTCGTGGTGCCAGGCGCCCTCTCCTCCTCTGAAGACACTCGCCTGTGGAACCTGCATGCGCGTGGGCTGTACGACTCCGCTGGGGTCTTTCACTCGATGCCATGCCACTTTGCCGCCGTCCATGACTTCCGCCGCTTCGAGCCGCCCGTCCGTCAGGTCGGGCGCCCTGCTTCCTGGGCGAAATCGGTAGAACAGGCCGTCACCAGTGTCTTCGGTAAGGTAGATATCGTTCCGAACGGGATCGACCGCTGCGGCTTCGTGTTTGAACACGCCCAGGGCGGGTCGAACGATAGCCTGCTTCTTGCCGAGCGGATCGCACTCCCACACACGCCCCTGATCGAATTCTTCGCAAGACAGCCAGGTGCCCCAAGGCGTAGGGCCGCCGGCGCAGTTGGTGCTTGTGCCGTCGAGGATGGAATAGGAATCGATCACCCGGCCCTGCAGGTCGAACCGCAAGGCGCCCACTCCGCCTTGGTTGCCGCCGACTTCGCTATTGGAAACGTAGATCCAACCGTCGTCGGTGGTGAAGACGGCCGCTCCGTCGGGCGCTGGGTGCCAGCGGTACCCGCAACCCGGAACCGGTTCCTGGATCGAGCGCGCCACCACGCGTGATTCGAAGCCCTCGGGCAATCGTACGCCGTTTTCGTCCGGTGGCTGTAAAGGTCCCAGCTTGCCCAAGCGGTCTCCGAGGGTCCGGCTCGACGGCTCCCGTGCTGCGCCGACCGGGTTCGACTCCCGGCAGTGCGAGAGCATGGACCCGGTAGCCAATACGCCCATGCCCACAAGACCATGCCGCAGGAATTCTCGGCGGCCTCGGTGGTCTCGCTGTTTTTGCGTTGGTGAGTTGAAAAGTGACATTTCGATGAACCCCTGATGTTTTGGAACCCCCGGCCTTAGCTGTTTATTCTACATGGACGGAGCTTCTGACCCGCGTTCACACCTGCCAACAGGTGCCCTGAATCGTAGTCACTCCGTCGGAATCTTCTCCCCAGTAGACCGTGAAGAGTCCACCGTCTTCCTGGACGATTGACGTCGGATACCCCAGGTTCGAGCTTCCCAAATCGTCGCGCAGGATGACCTCGTTCTCGATGTCCCAGGTTTCGCCTTCGTCAGAGCTCGCACAAGCCCGGATGCCGAACGGCTCGCGGCGATGGCCGTAGACGGTGACGACGCGTTCGTCAGGCAGTTGGACGATGTGCGCCGGATAACCCCAGATCGGCAGTCTCTTGGGCTGTGACCAGGTGTGGCCGTTGTCGTCGGACACCACTTGATATAGATATCGTCCTCCGCTCTTCTCCGATGTCCGCATGTGGGAGATCAGCCGTCCGCTCTTGAGCCGAGCCAGACAGGGTTCGAAAAAGTTGACGCCGGGATCGCGGGCGATTTCACGGGTCTCGCTCCAACTGTGGCCGCGATCCTTCGATACCGCCACGAAGGCTACGCTTTTACCCGGCTTGATCTCGCCGCGTTCATCCCGCTCGTTGCCGAGCGGTTCCAGATCCGGAACGCCTCGTGACTCGAAATACTCGTCAAAGAAGGGGTCTCCGGCCGCAAGCGGTAAAAGGACCGTGCCGTCTTCCAATTCGACCGCACCCTTCGGGCTATAGCCGCTGATGAACGGTCCCGTATCGACCTCGACCGTTTCGTCCCACGTACGCCCACCGTCGCTCGAACGATGCACGAATGTCCCGCGGTGCGTGCTGACCCAGGGATAGGGATCCCGCGGGACGGCCCCCAGCAGGTCGGGCATCTTGTCCGCGGTCTCCTTGGGATAGAACTGGCGGATGTAGACGCTCGCGAGCAAAGTTCCATCGGAGAGAACGACCAGGCCGGGACATTCGGCGCTGGTCCAGTTGAAGCCCGGATAGACGCGCGGGACGTCCCAGGTTTTCCCCAGATCGTCCGAACGGGTGAGGACGTTCTGGAAACTCGGGTCGCTGGGCGGATGCTTCCACTCGTCGGGCAGCCGGTCGGTCACTTCACGCATGACCCCGAGCGAGAAGGCCACTACCCATTCTCCCTTTTGCATGACGGCGATCGAGGGTCCGAGCACGTAACGGTACTTGTCGCGAAAGACAGTGATATTGCGAAACGGGGAGCCTCCTTCGCCGGGGGCTTCCGTCGTCGTCACTTGGCAGCCGGGAATCGAGACGCTGCAGATCGTGGCGATTCCTACACCAAGGCATTCGTTGAAGGCGCGTCTTGTATGCCTATTGATTTCTTTCGACGCCTCACGGGTCGGGCTGCTCATCATGACTTTCCGCTGACGTCCTTTCTCCTCGAGGTCGTTGTCGCGCTGCCTTCCCACGGTGCTGTCCGGCTTCGAAGCGGCCTCTGACACTCGTGTGCGGATCTTCCAGGACACGACTTAGGAACCGCTCGCCGCTGCCCTTCCCATGGTTCGACTCAATGTTAGCAATCCTCTCGCCCGGATACGCGGTCGTCGGATTTCCTCCTCCAGCGATCTGAATGAGTTCGCCTGATTTGGAGTGTCGGTCTGCCGGCTGAAGCGTTTGTACGCATCTCGAGACCCCTTGCGGGCAACGCAAAGATGCCCCACCACCCCGATGTGAGGTATAGTTATACTGCGTAAATAGGGAAAGGGCTGCCTGCTGATGAGTACAGTCGCTAAGATACCGCCGCAATACGTAGGGCTCGAAGAAGCACAGGAAATCAAGTTCCCGTTCCCTGGAATTCCAACGACCTCCGACGGCGCCGGAACGGTGGTGTGGGTCGAGACCCAAATCTGCCAGGGGGCATGCGCCTATCCCATCACGTCATCCACCACCATGGGTGGAGGGTTTGAGGCGGCTGTCGCCAACGGCAAGAAGAATCTCTGGGGCGAGGAGTTGGTGTTCATCGAGCCGGAATCCGAGCACAGCGCCGCCACTACCTGCGAGGGTTTTGCCGTCAGCGGCGGACGCGTCACGAACTTCACTTCCGGCCAGGGCCTGATCCTGATGAAGGAAGTCCTCTACACGATCTCCGGCAAACGCCTGCCGATCGTGTTTCACATCGGCTCCCGAGCGGTTACCTCTCATTCGTTGAACGTCCACGCCGGCCATGATGATGTCTACGGTGTCGCCGACTGCGGCTGGGGTGTCATCTATGGGCGAAACGCGCAGGAGTCCGGTGATTTGGCGCTTATCTGCCGGCGAGTTGCTGAGGATTCCGACACGCCGTTCCTCAATGTGCAGGACGGCTTCCTCACGACCCACACGATCGAGAACGTCCGCTTGCCCGAACCCGAAATGATGAAGCTCTTCGTCGGGGACCCGAACCGCCGTCTGCGCAATCTCATGGACCCCAAAATCCCCCTCATGTCGGGCGTCGTCCAGAACCAGGACTCCTACATGAAGGGCAAGATCGCCCAGCGGACCTACTACGACAAGGTCTTCGGCGCTGTCCGCCATGCGATGGATGAGTTCTTCGAACTGACGGGCCGCCGCTACGATCCGGTCATGCCCTATCGCCTCGACGACGCCGAGTACGCCATCGTCGGGTCCGGGTGCATGATGGAGACGGCCGAAGCCGCCGTCGATTGGATCCGGGAAAACATGGGAGTGAAGGTCGGCCTGCTGCACGTCAGTCTTTTCCGCCCCTGGCCTTCATACGACATCGTCGACGCGCTTAAGCACATGAGAGGCATTTCGGTCATCGAGCGCCTTGACATCCCGATGCAGCAGTCGAATCCGCAGCTTTGCGAACTGAAGAGTTCGTTTGCCGACGCGCTCAGCGGAACGCCCGGCTATCCCGTGGTCGAGCGCTTGCCGAAGTTCTATGGCGGCTCGGCCGGCCTCGGCAGCCGCGACGTGCGTGCTGGTGATTTCATCGCCGTGACCGAGAACATGCTCAGCGATGACCCACGCCATTACTTCAGCCTGGGCATCAAGCATGAGACCGCGCTGGTTCCCAGGATCGATCCGGACGTTCGCTCGCCTGGTTCGTTCTCGATGCGTGGCCATTCGGTGGGCGGCTATGGTTCGGTCACCACCAACAAGGTGATTGCGACCATCGCGGGCGAGGTGTTCGGCATGGACGTGCAGGCCTATCCGAAGTACGGTTCGGAGAAGAAGGGCCTGCCGACCACCTACTACCTGACGATCGCCAAGGAGCATATTCGCTCGCACTCCGAGTTGGAGAACGTGGAGTTCATTCCGCTCAACGACGTGAATGCCTTCAATGTCGGCGATCCGCTGGTGGGGTTGGCCGAGAACGGCATCGTCTTTGCGCAAAGCCATGATACGGCGCCGGCTGCGATTTGGAAATCAGTCCCGGCATGGGCGCGGAACCGTATTCGTGACAAGAAGGCGCGCTTCTTCGCGCTCGATACCGTGTCGATTGCCCGTGAAGTCGCTTCGGTAGCGGACCTCCAGCAGCGCATGCAGGGCATCGTTCTGCTGGGGGTCTTCCTCAAGGTGACGCCGTTCTGCGAAGAGTCGAAGATCAGCGACGAAGATCTGTTCCGGGGCGTCGAGAAGTCTCTGCGCAAGTATTTTGGCAAGCGTGGCGAGCGGGTGGTTCAAGACAACCTGACTTGCGTACGCCGCGGCTTCACCGAAGTCATCGAAGTTCCGTCTGAAGTCATGCAGGCGACGGCTGCATTCGACAAAGCCGAGGGGAGTTTGAGGATCATTCAATGAGCACACAAGTCGACCCCGTACATCAAGCAAGACTGGCGGATTTCCAGGAGAACATTGTTGACGTCGCCGACTTCAACGAGCGTGTCGTCGGCGCTTACAACAACGGCACGGCCGAGATCGGGCTCGAAGCGGATGACCAGGTCGCCCGCAGCGTGATCCCCGCCGGCACCGGTGCGCTGCGCGATTTCAGCTACATTGCCCCGGACATTCCGGAGTTCCTTTCCGATCAATGCGTGGGTTGCATGGACTGCGTGACGCAGTGTCCCGACACGGCCATTCTCGCCAAGGTCATCGAGCCCGAAACGCTTGATCAGAAGCTCGATGGCATCAGCGACGAGAGCGAGCGCGGGAAGATGCGCGAGCAGTGGACCGAGACCAACAAGTATTGGAAGGTTCGCGAGCGGAAGGGTCTCGGCGGTGGCAAGTTCGGCATCTTCATCGACCCGACGAAGTGCAAGGGATGCGCCGAGTGCGTCGATGCCTGCGGCGATCACGACGCGCTGAAGATGATTCGCAAGGACGACGGGAATATGGAGTGGTACAAAGCCGCGTTCTCCTTCTTCAATGAAGCGCCCCCGACGCCGAAGAAGTTCATCAACGAGAGGGCGCTCGCCGACATGATGCTGTCGGACGACTCGCTGCTTTACGTGGGTGGTGCGGGATCATGCATGGGTTGCGGAGAAGCGACCGTGCTGCGCATGATGCTCGCCGCCACCGGGTTCGTCTACGGGCCGGAGAATATTGGCATCGTTGCGGCCACCGGCTGCAACACGGTTTACACCTCTACCTATCCCTACAATCCGTATCTCGTTTCATGGACCAATTCGCTTTTCGAGAACGCTCCGGCCGACGCCATGGGAGTGCGGGCGCGCTGGGATCAGATGGGCTGGCAAAACAAGCGGCTGTGGGTGATCGGCGGCGACGGTGCGATGCTCGACATTGGCTTTCAATCCTTGTCGCGCATGATGGCCTCCGGGATGGATATCAAGGTTCTTGTTCTCGATACGCAGGTGTACTCCAACACCGGCGGACAGGCGTCGACTGGGTCCTACATGGGACAGAACGCTAAAATGTCGACCCACGGCAAGACGATTCATGGCAAGACGGAGCACCGCAAGGAGCTGGCGAACATCTGCATGATGCACAAGGATGTCTATGTCGCCCAGACGACCGCCGCTCACACCAACCATTTGTATCGCGCGATTCTCGACGCCAATGAGTTTCCCGGACCGGCGATCGTGAACACGTTCACGACCTGCCAGCCCGAGCACGGCGTGGCCGATGACATGGCCTATCACCAGGCCAAGCTGGCGGCGGATTCGCGGACGTTCCCGGTCTTCATCTACGACCCGCGTAAGGGACCCCGTATCAAGGATCGCCTGAAGCTCACCGGCAACCCGAACCAGAAGGCAGACTGGTACGTGAACCCGAAGACGGGAGAGCAGATCGACTTCATCACTTTCGCCCGGTCGGAGGGCCGCTTCTCCAAGCACTTCGATAAGGATGGGAACCCGTCTCCGGAGATGCTTGCCGCCCGTCAGGACCGCCTCGACAACTGGAATTTGCTGCAGGAACTCGCGGGCGTGAGGTAACCGTTGCCGGTCGTTCCCGAAACGCTGAAAAGTGGTCGTCGTGCGGAGTTGGTTGTACAAGTCGCTGATGGCCGTTGTGGCGTGATTCACTGAATTCCGTTCGCTGCCTCCGAATATCCCATGGTTCGCTCAGGAGCGCTGACCCCACTGGCGTAGCTTGCGAAAAAGACCTTGTGAGGGGCCGCTGGCGGTCAGCCTGCATGTCTCACCACGCGGCGAGGCGAAGTGCGTGAGAGGGCGGTCAGGACGAGGTGCGAGCCGGGCGGAGGAAAAAGGCGCGCGCAGGCGTAGTAGCTGAATCGTCTCCTTCACCACTCGGGTCGCGAAACACGGCCTGCAAGGTTTTTCACTAACCACTATCCACTAACAACTATCCACTAACCATGGCCTTTTATCGCGTGCGGCCCCCGTCGGGTGGTGAGAAATGCAGGTTAGGTGCAGCTCCGGCGGGTATTGTCTTGTGGTCGTCATGAATGGACATGGCTGGCTGAGCGTTTCCCGGCTCCCGGACGGAACCCGTTGCGAACAATGAGCCGGAAACACGGATTGGGAGCGGCCGAAGCTGGAGGGCGGATTCTGCTTACGGGTGCATCCGGGTACATAGGAGGACGGCTGCTCGCGCGGCTTGAGGAGGAATCCCGGTCAGTCCGATGTCTGGCCCGGCGCCCGGAGTTTCTCCGACCGCGCGTCGGCCCCGGCACCGAGGTTGTCGGGGGAGATCTTACGCGGCCGGAGACACTGCCGGAAGCGATGCAGGACGTCTCGACGGCCTACTACCTGGTTCATTCCATGGCATCGGAGGGCGGCTTTCGTCAACAGGACCGCCTCGCTGCCGAAGCGTTTGCGGCGGCGGCTCGAAGGGCATGTGTGAAACGCATTATTTATTTGGGGGGGCTGGGCGGCGAAAGGAATCTTTCGCACCACCTGGCCAGCCGCCAGGAGGTCGGCCGTATCCTCAGGGACTGCGGCGTCCCCACGCTGGAGTTCCGTGCGTCCATCATCATTGGATCGGGCAGCCTGTCGTTTGAGATGATACGCGCCTTGGTCGACAGGCTGCCGGTGATGATCACTCCCCGGTGGGTCCGAACGCAGACCCAGCCGATCTCGATCGAGGACGTGATCGCATACCTGGTCGCTGCGCTCGACTTTTCCACCGCCGAAAGCCGCGTCTTCGAGATTGGCGGGGCGGATCAGGCCTCCTATGGAGACATCATGATGGAGTATGCGAGACAGCGCGGTCTCCATCGTGTGATGCTCTCGTTCCCGCTCCTGTCCCCGCGGCTGTCGGGTTTGTGGCTCGGACTGGTCACCCCTGTCTATGCCCGTGTGGGCCGCAAACTCGTAGACAGCCTCAGAAACGAAACCGTCATGAAGAACCGGGATGCGCTCGATTCGTTCGATGTCCGGCCGCGCACTCTCCATCAAGCGATCGCTCGCGCCCTGGTGAACGAAGATCGTCAATTCGCGGCGACCCGTTGGTCCGACGCCCTGTCTTCTTCGGGAAAGGTCCGGGGAATCGCTGGCGTTCGCTATGGCGCGCGGTTGGTTGACTCCCGTACTCGGAAGGTCGAGGTGAGTGCAAGCGCTGCGTTCGAGCCGATCCGAAGGATCGGAGGAAACACCGGATGGTACGCCGGAAACTGGCTCTGGAGGCTCAGGGGTTTTCTGGATTTGATGATCGGTGGGCCGGGTATGAGGCGCGGCCGCAAGGATCCGGAGCTTCCGGGAGTCGGGGATACGATCGACTTCTGGCGCGTCGAGGCCTGCGAGCCGGATCGGCTGCTGCGCCTGTATGCGGAAATGCGCCTGCCGGGTCGAGCTTGGCTCCAGTTCGAAGTCGAGCCTTCCGGTTCCGGATGCGTCATCTGTCAGACGGCGGAGTTCGAACCCCTGGGGCTCACAGGGCTTGCCTACTGGTACGGTCTCTACCCTCTGCACCGGCTGTTGTTCGAACGCATGCTCGGACGCATCGCCCAACTCGCAGCAGGCTAGTGGCCCCGTCGCCTCCTTCGGCCTTCGGGTCACGAAACGCGAATCACGGCCTTTACGGTTCACCGGCAGTCAGACATTTCTTCTGGAGTGAACCAGGCTCCCGCCACTGGTTTTCACGAATCACGAATCACGAGACACGAATCACGGCCTTTTTTTCGTGTGCTTCGGCCGCGGGGTGGTGGGAAATGCAGCTTGGTGAGGACTCTGATGCCCAAGGACGCTGAGGGCTGCGGCTGCGGCCATCTTGTGGTCCTTGCGCCACGGCGTTCCCGCCTCTCGGCCGAACTGGGCGATGAGAGAAGTAACCTCCGCTGCGTCGACACCCATCGCTTCGGCTGCCAGTACCGTCGGGTCGGTCTTGCGAGGATACCTCCGGACCTCCATGCCGAGTTCGGCCGCAGCTTTGGCCAATGCCTCGCGGTACAGCATGCCGTCGGCGGCCAGGGTCAAGGGACGTGAGTTCAAGATCCCCTGCAGCGAGTCGGGCAGGCTGTCATATGGACTCGATGGCAGGATCAGAACCTGGGCGCGATAGGTCGCCTTCATGGTAGAGATCGCCGCGTTCGCGTGTTCCGCTACCGATCGGCTCACTCGGTTCACGAGATCGATGGCCGCATCGATGTCTAGCTCCAAGGCCTCGTGGTGATAGGGCGCGCTCGGGAGGCCTTTGTCGATCAGCTCGACACGCCGACGATCGAGCAAGACGGGAGTGGCGTCTACTACCGCAAGGGTGACCAACTCGGCCCGCGCGTAATGGTCGGACGCTCCGATGACGGCTTCGGCGGCGCTCATCGAAAGGGATTGTATCTCGGGTGTGCGGCAGGTGCTCCCTTACTCTCCCTTCCGCTTCCGTCGGGACAGCCTCTACCGGACGGCCTTGTCTACTACCGCCATCTCTTTTCCAGCCCCGTTGCGGGTAGCCGCCACTCGGCTCTCGATCGGCACACCGCTCTTGAGTTCGACTTCCAGGACGCATTCAAAGGCGAGAATGTTCCCGTCCGAAAGCACGTCGGCCTCCGTGACGAGCGTCTGAAGTTTGTTGGGCTGGCAGAGGAACTCCACCGCCGCCTGCGTGCCCTGCGTCGTCACCCCGCCCACGAGCAGGATGCGCCGGTCGGACGCGAAGCCCGGCAACAGGCGGATCAGCGCATAGTCTCGCCGTCCCGGGTCGGGCCTCGACCCGTCAAAGACAGCAGGTTCCCCCGAGCGTGGCTGCCGGTTGACGATCACCGCGCCATAGCTGCCCACGAATGGTTCCAGAGGGCGGAAGAAAAACTCTCCTTCTTCACGCAATTCCCGCAACTCGTTGACAGGCAGGTTCTCCACCGGTCCTCCGATGAAAACTAGGTTTGCGTTCTTCGCATCGTCCCACCCCAGTAGGCCGCCCCGTTTGACATCGATCCGGCGGCCCATCCGCCAGAAGACTTCGCCGAGAGCCTGGACCGCCATGACTTCTCCGACCCCGGTATAGGTATAGACAAGCTCACTGCGCCGGTGCACGGATGCATCGAAATAGAAAAGGCCTGTCGTCCCGGCATTCCCGACAAAGGGAGCATTGCTGTAAACGACCGTCGGCCGCTCCGTCCCTCTTGCGAAGGCGCTCCAGAAGGAGCTCACGATGTCCTCCGACTTCGCCTCTGCCGCGCGGTCCGCAGGGGACTGAATCCCGTACCCGATCCGATCCATCCGCCAATCAAGATGACAACCAGGGCCGCGACCACAGCGTCCGGGAAGTATCTCATGCTGAGCGTCGAGCGCCCCGTCCGTACCGCTCTGCCCGCGGATGTGCCGCCATTGACCTGCCGGCCCGATTCCATCGTTTTAGGAGCGTGAAAAAAAACTCGGTAATGGCCTTTCGGAATGTCGACGATACATTCGTCCTCGGACCCCTCCGTCCGATAGTATTCCGCCAGTTTCTGCCGCAAGCGATTCATCGTTACGCGCACGATCGAATCTGCCTGTGAGTTGAAGTCCTCGTTTCGGCCCAGGACTTGCGTGGCGATCTCGTATTCCTTGATGGCCGCCGTGGGTGATTGCAGCGATCGCCGCCCGACGTAGAGGAGAACGTTCTTCAGAGTGTCTGAACCCTGAATCGTGCCGCTCGACGCGACTTTGTGAAGCTCTTCCAGCCTCTCCACTGATTTGACTCTGTCACAGGCGGTTTTCGGCCATCAGCACTATGCGTAACTCCGCGTAACGTCCTTCACGAAAGCGGGAATATCCAGCTACAAGCTGCTGATTTTATGGGGCTAACGACGTACGAACCGGGCATAACCGTGACATAACCGTGACAAACTTCACCCCGCTGAAATTCAGTGACAGTCTGAGGATACGAGATGTACGTGTCGACTCTTTACCGATCTCGCCGTGTTCTTCCGGTGGGATGGGAAGAGGAAAAGGGGTTTTTACATGTCACTGAGAGCATACATTTATGCAGCTCCATTGCTGTCTGTAACTCTACTTCTAGTCCTTTGTTTGTCCATCGCAACCCCGTCTCCGGCTCAGGAAGTAAGCGCTGGGTTGACGGGTGTTGTCACCGATCCCAGCGGGGCCGCTGTCGTTGCCGCCGGGGTGACCACTCAGGAAATCAACCGCGGTAGCGAGTACACCACGCAAACCAATGCCGAGGGCGTTTATATCTTCCCCCGCATTCCGGGTGGTACGTACTCGTTGACCGTCCGATTGGACGGCTTTCGTACCTACAGGCAGTCCCGGATACTGCTTGAAGTCAACCAGCGCGCCCGCATCGACATCACTTTGGAATTGGGTGCGTTGACTGAGACCGTCGAAGTGATTGGGGAGGCGCCGCTGCTCAACACCGACACGACCATCGTCGGCCAGACGCTCGATACCTCATCCTTGACCGAACCGCAGCTGGCCAGCCGCAACTTCATCGAGCTGACGCTGATGACGCCGGGCACGACGACAACGAGTCTTTCCGGCATGCGGGACAGTGAGCGCAGCGGCTACGGCCAGTCGCGGCCCTATGTGAACGGCAATCGTGCGCAGGCCAACAACTTCCTGCTCGACGGCATTGATAACAACCAGGTGTCGGACAACTACACTGCCTATCAGCCGAATGTTGACGCCATTCAGGAAGTCAATATGATCACGAACAATGCTTCGGCCGAGTTCGGTAACTTCCAGGGAGGCATCATGAACGTGGTCATGAAGTCGGGCGCGAACGATTTCCACGGCACGCTCTTCGAGTTCTTCCAGAACGACAGGCTCAACGCCAATAACTGGGCCCGCAACTGGCGGGGCAACCCTCGCCCGCCGGTCCGTCTCAACACCTTTGGCGGCACGTTTGGGGGACCGGTCCGCAAGAACAAGTTGTTCTTTTTCGGAAACTATCAGGGCATCCGCCGCGTTCGCCCGGCAGCAGACAACAACTTTAACGTCATCCCGGCCGGATTCCGCCAGGGTGATTTCTCCGAGTTGCTCGCCGTCGCGGGCATTCAGCTTTACGATCCGCTGACGAACGACGCCGGCGGAAACCGCGATCCCTTCGCCAACAACCAGATCCCGATGAGCCGCATCGACCCGGTTGCTGACAACCTGTTCAGCGACACGAGCCTCTACCCGCAACCGCTGACCGGCGGGCTCGAGTTCAACCAGAACGACCGGCGCGGCAGTACGCTCACGACTGACCAGAGCGACGTCAAGATCGATTACAAGCCCGGTGTTGCGGATGACATGTCGTTCCGCTATTCCATCGGGCGTCAGAGCCGTCCCGGTACGACGACGTTTCCTCTGAGCTTCGGCCGCTTCAGCGAGTCGCCGTTCCAAGCTGCGGTTCTGAATCATACGAAGACCTTCGGCTCGTCCATCGTCAACGAAGCTCGCTACGGGGTGAACCGCATCACGATCGACAACGGTGGCCTGGACAACGGTCTCGGCGACGTTGCCGAACAGCTCGGCATCGTTGGCGCCAACGACCGCGGACCCGGATTGCCGCAGATTCAGTTCAGAAACGGACGTGCCACAAGCATCGGAGCCACGAACATCGGATCACAGGCGTTGTTCGCCAACACCACTTTCCACCTCGCCGACAACATGACGGTGATTCAGGGCCGCCACACGATGAAGTTCGGAGGGCAGTGGCTGCGGCAACGCATGAACACACTCTATACCGGCAACACCGGCCGCACCGGTTTCATCCGCTTCGACGGACGGTTTACCGGCGCGAACCCGGGCGCGGTCGGTTCGGCCGAGGCGGATTTCTTCCTCGGAGCTCGCTCGCGTGTCGGGCGCGGCGTCACCAGCCTGTGGGGACACCGCAAGCACATCCTCGGCTTCTACCTTCAGGATGACTGGCGTGTCTCCGACACCTTGACTCTTAATCTTGGTTTGCGTTGGGAATACCACAGCCCCTTGGTCGAAGTCTACGACCGCCAGGCGAACTTCTCCCCGTTCTCTGGTGAGCTTCTCATCGCCGGTCAGAACGGTAACAGCCGTGCTCTCTACGATCCATTTAAGAAGGACTTTCAGCCCCGCTTCGGATTCGCATGGACTCCCGATGCCCTCGGCCGCAAGATCGTTGTTCGAGGCGCCTACACCATCTCCTCCTACATGGAGGGCAGCGGCACCAATCGCAGGCTGCCGATCAACCCTCCGTTCCAGCAGGA
The DNA here is from genome assembly GCA_026713545.1 of Bryobacterales bacterium. Lineage (GTDB taxonomy): Bacteria > Acidobacteriota > Terriglobia > Bryobacterales > UBA6623 > JAPPLB01. Next base: position 1,420 of record JAPOOG010000115.1, on the reverse strand, counting down.
GACTGAAGCCCGGTTTGATGACGGCACGTTTGCGCAACCGGCGATCGGCACTTCTGAATCCATCGTGGCGCAGAGCAACCCCAGCGATCCCTTCGCCAATGCCAACATTCGCCTCTGGGACCCGAAGGTGCGTCCTGCCAACAGCCAGCAATGGAGCCTGATCATCGAGAACCAGTTGCCTCATCAGACGGTGCTCTCCGTCGGTTATGTCGGCCAGAAGGGGCATCACCTGATCGTTCCAATGCCCTATTTCCAGCGCACATTGTTTGCTGATGGCACGACGGAACCCAGTCCGTATCTGAGCGGTAACCCGGCTCTCGCCGGCATCTCTCAGATTTCGGGAACCGAGTCGAACGGCAACATGATCTACCACGGGCTGCAGGTTAACGCCCGCCGTCGTTTGAACGCCGGATTGACGTATCAGTTCTCGTACACCTTCTCGAAGACCATGACCGACTCGCTCGGCTTCTTTGGCGATGTCGGCCAGGTGGCCGGTCCCTCCGCCTACTGGCAGAACCTCAACGACCGTCAGGCCGAGTGGGGTCCGGCGTTCTTCGATGCCAGGCACAATGCCACGCTGTCGTTGGTCTACGAACTGCCGGAAGGGGACAACTGGAACTCCCCCCTGAAAGCCGTCTTGGGAGACTGGCAACTCGGCAGTATGCTCTACATGCGCAGCGGTTTTGCGATGACGGTTCGGTCCTCCGACAACTCGCGCACACGCTCTCGAGGCGCCCGTGCCGATCGTATCGGTGACGGCGCCAAAGGGCCGCGGACGGTGGGTCCGGGCGGCGAATGGTTAGACACATCCGCCTACGCCATTCCGGCGTTGGGCACGTTCGGAACAGCCGGCAACGGCACGTTTCGCGGCCCCGGACTGTTCGACCTCTCGGTATCGCTTCAGAAGTTCTTTCCGATTACCGAGAAACAGCGAGTCCAGCTTCGCGCGGAAGCGTTCGGCCTCACCAACACCCCGGCCTTCCAGGGTGTCAACCGCTCGGTCAGAAGCCAAACCTTCGGCCAGGTTCGCGGTTCTCAAGGCGAGCGGCGCATTCAGCTCGCCCTAAAATACATTTTCTAGCTGGCTTCGTTCATCCGCTTTTTCAGGGCCACCCGTACGGGTGGCCCTTCTTTTGCCTGCACGAAGGTGTCCCGAATGCAGAGACATGATCGGAATTACCCCGCAAGCGCGTCCCAGGGAGTTCTAGCGAGGAAGTCCTCAGACCGACAAGCAGGACAACTGATCGTCGCGTCAACTTGACTCGAATGTGAACCTTGGCAGCGAAGAAAAAAACTAGCCGGCACATCTCCCCGTGTGCGGAGGCGAAGTGTGTGAGAGGGCCGTCAGGATGAGGCGCGAGACTTCTTCGCTGGTAACACGGCCTTTAAGGTTTTTCACGAATCACGAGACACGAAACAC
>JAPOOG010000145.1 GCA_026713545.1 Bryobacterales bacterium | reverse complement strand
GACCTGATCCACGAGCACATCGGCTTCAAGCTGTGGTGGGGCGGCCTGGTGGCCTACGGGTGGCTGTTCATCCTGCCGTTGTGGGGCATGGCCGCTTACCCGGACCCCGGATTCTCGCCGGCAGGGACGTATGTCCGGCTCATCGGAACGGCTGCGCTGTTCCTGTTCGGGTGGGGCATCTCGCGCGGCGCCAACTTGCAGAAATACACATTCAAGCGATGGCCCGGCCGCAAGTTTCTCGGGCTCATCGAGCCGGAGTACATCGAGGCCGGTAACCGCAAGATCCTGTGCAGCGGACTATGGGGCGCCGCCCGCCACTTCAACTACCTGGGCGAGGGGTTCCTTGCCCTGGCCATTGCCCTGGTATTCGGCTACTTCACGAATCCCTGGGCCTGGACCTACTTCGTCTTCATCGTCACGCTGTTCACCTTCCGGCAACGTTTCGACGACCGGTACTGTGTTGAGAAATACGGCGCCGAGAAGTGGGCAGAGTACCAGGCGCGGGTGAAGCACCGGATTATTCCCGGCGTTTACTGAGGGGGCTCCCCGCGGAGTCCATGCAGGACGCCTGCGATAGGTTGACCTGGCTGACGCGCGGTCCACACGGGCGCGAGCCATGTCGACGTTCTCCAGCACATCGCCGGTGCAGCGGGTAAGAGTCTCCGTCCTTCGACCACCTGCTGCTCAGGAAGAAGCGAGTTCGTGACGCCACACACGCCGCCGACGGAGGCAAAGATGGCGACGACCATGCTCCAGCGCACACGCGCGCGGCCACCTTGCGTCCCGCCACGTTTCCAGTCCGTCCCCCTGGCGGTCTGTTCCAGTCATGCGCAGCAACGGCCATCCTGGTTTCGGCGAGGTGATTCGATCCTGTTCGTACGAAGGCGGTTGCATTGCAGATGCGTACTCAGGGTATTAACTTTGCTACGATTACTCGCCAACCCTTCACCTTGATCGAGAAGGGGGTTGGGTATCTGTTGGACTGACCCGCACATTCGAAGCGATAGTAGAAACAGTCATGGCGCGCGTTTTCAAGAACCTGAGGGAATCCCACTTCCCGGCCTCCCTGCGTGACAAACTACTGACCAGGCAGGCGCCCAGTGCGATCCGCTTGAACTCTGCTCCGAATATAGGCAAGGCCGTACCATGACACACGTACGTCTCGTTTTGCAGGAACCGACAGTGAAGTTCCGGAAACTTACAGATGCTCACTAAGCTCACCATGCGCAACTTCAAGCGCTTTGGCGAGGTCAAGGTGGATCTCGGCAACCCAGTCGTCTTCATAGGGCCGAACAATTCGGGGAAAACATCAGCCATGCAAGCGCTGACTCTGTGGGACATCGGCGTCAAAAGGTGGAACGAGAAGCGCGCCGGGAAAAGCGCGCCGGAAAAGCGGCCGGGGGTCACGGTCAATCGCCGAGACCTGGTTGCCATTCCCCATGCGAGCGCCGCCCATTTATGGCGCGACCTGCATGTGCGGAACGTTGAGCGCGTCGACGGCCGTCAGTTGACCAGAAATGTGCGGATCGACGTTGTTGTGGAGGGGATCGATAGAGACAAGACCTGGGAATGCGGCCTCGAATTCGATTATGCCAACGAAGAGTCGTTCTATTGTCGGCCACTGAGGCTTGACGAAAGCAAAACCCCTGAGCGGATGCCGATTCCTGAAGCGGCATCCCTACGTATCGCCTTTCTTCCCTCCATGTCCGGTCTGGCGGCGACGGAGACGCGGCTCGACCAAGGAGCCGTGAACGTCAGGGTGGGCGAAGGCCGCACGGCCGAAGTCCTGCGCAATTTGTGCTTCCGTATCCTGGAGCAGAGCCCCAAACACTGGGACTTGCTCGTTAAACGGGTCGAGTCGCTCTTCGGCGCCAGACTGGAAGAACCCCGCTATGTGGAGGAGCGCGGAGAGATCACGATGGGGTATCAAGAGCACGGCACCGCCCTTGACCTATCGTCGAGCGGCCGCGGCTTGCAGCAGACCCTCCTGATACTTGCCTACATGTACGCCAATCCTGGTGCGGTCATTCTGTTGGACGAACCCGACGCGCATCTCGAGATTCTCCGCCAGCGCCAGATTTACCGCTTAACAACCGATGTTGCATCGGAGCACGGCAATCAGATCATAGCGGCAAGCCATTCGGAAGTCCTTCTGAACGAAGCTGCCGACAGAGATCTGGTCATCGCGTTTGTCGGCGTACCTCACCGCATTGGCGCCGGCCGGAGTCAGGTACGCAAGGCGCTGGCGGAAATCGGATTCGATCAGTATTACCAGGCCGAGCAGACCGGATGGGTTCTTTATCTCGAAGGCTCGACCGATCTGGCTATATTGCAGGCCTTTGCCAGGCGCCTTGACAAGCAGGATGCCGTCCGGGCGCTCGAAAGGCCGTTCGTCCGGTATGTCGGAAACCGGCCATCCAAGGTTGCGGATCACTTTCACGGCCTGAAAGAAGCGCTGCCCGATCTCCAGGGCGTGGCTCTGTTCGACCGTCTGGACGGCGCAGTACCCGACAGCCCTTCGCCCAAACACTTGGTGTGGGAGAAGCGGGAGATCGAGAATTATCTCTGCACCAAAAGGACTCTGGAGTCCTTTGCGCGGGCATCCGCTACAGAGGCGACGCCGATGCCGCTCTTTACGCCGTCTGAAATTGATAAACGATTGACTGCTATGCGAGAGGCGGCTTCAGAAGTCGGTGAAGCCCTCGAAACACTAGGCAAGGGATCTCCCTGGGGTGACGACATCAAGGTAAGCGACGAATTTCTGACACCGCTCTTCAAAACCTACTTCAAGAAGATTGGCATACCCAACCTCATGAACAAGAGGAACTTTTACGAACTCGCGGACCATGTTCCCGTAGAGGAGATTGACCCCGAGATTGGTGAAAAGCTGGACGTGATTGCCAACGTCGCAAGAAGCGCGAATCCCGCGGTCCACGAGTAAACGCCTCTAACCTGCATTTCTCACCACCCGACGGCCGAAGCACGCGATATGACCGCCATGACTTCGTTGCGCTTGCTTGCCGTGCTCGATGTACCATCAAGTACACCTGCGCGCGCCAAGCGGCTCGCGCCTCGTCCTGACGGCCCTCTCACGCACTTCGTCTCGCCACGTGGTGAGAAATGCAGGCTAACGCCTCTTAGGCGGCAGTCTCCGAG
>JAPOOG010000077.1 GCA_026713545.1 Bryobacterales bacterium | reverse complement strand
GTTGCTCTCCAGCAGAGCCCGCCTCCGCTTCGCCAGCCGACGAAGAGTTTACTATGAGGGCCGTTCCCCAGCCCACCATTTTTCAGCAAATGGGGAAAACCTGCTTACCGGCTTGTCTCACTTCAGGGGTCCACCGCCAAGCACTGCCGGAACCTGGAAAGCCATTCTCAATTGCTACGCTCAAGGCAATGGTAGACAAGGGTCGGTCCGCTACTAAGAACGTGTCAGCTCGAGCACTAACGATCCAGGACATGAATACGACCTCATTTAGAAACTCCGAACGTACACCGGAATGGAAGTTCATCGTCGAATCTGGCGCCGCTGGGCTCCCATATCTGCGCGCTATGAGGCTGCCAAACGACCGGGGGATATCTGGTCTGGCCAAACTCCTGGTGGTCGATGTAGGCGCAGGCTCAACCGATGTAGGGTACATGCTGAAGACGAGCAATGTGAATACGGCGGATCCAGTGTTCTACTACTTCCATCCCGCGCCGACGTTCGCCGAGGCTGGCAATGCGCTCACGCATAAGCTCATGAAACATCATCATGCAAAGAACGAACCTATTACATTGGCCGAGGCCGAGGCGCAAAAGGTTTCGCAGAGAGCTTGGCACAAACTCCCGTTTGTTGACCTGTGGATTCGTCATATCTGCGACCATGTCGCTCAATATGTACGAGGTGTTCCTGACAAGCGCTGGCTGCCTCTTCCCAAGGAGCTACATGTCGTCGTGACCGGTGGGTCAGGGCTAGTTCCAGGACTGAAGGAGCAACTCGAACAAGCTGTGGTCAAAGCCCTTGAGGATCGTCACTTTGGTCGACAGACCTGCGAAGCCGTCCAGATGGTGGATAAATACCGACCCAGATTCAACTTGAGCACGGAAGCGGATGTCGCCCGAATGGCAGTGTGTTTTGGAGCAGCTGATCCATACAAGCCCGGTTTTCGCTATATCTCTAGGATGGATCCACCTTCTTATGGCCGACCGACCATGAGGGGCCCGGTCTGGATATAGAGAGTGGGGCAAACAGCCCTCTGCGCTGCCACAGTTGATAGGGCTCAAGCTGCCAGCAGTGTACTCGCAAAGCCTTTGACAGTTTCAAGAAAGACCGCTAGCAGCTTGCGCGCTTCCCCGAGCGCGTAAGGCAGGGGTGTGTCCTCCGAGCGCCACTGGGTGACGTATAGGCACTGAACGACGAGGGCACACGACACGTGGCCCGGCTTCGGCGATATCTGCTTGGGGCGCGACGGCAGTCCCCCTGCAGTGCAAGTCCTGTGCGCGGACATTCCGAGTGCTTGAATAGGGGTAGGCGATGCGGGATCTTCGCCGCGGCGGCGGATGCGGACTCTGATCGAGCTGCTTGGTGAGTTCTCCGAACTCGGGGAGCGGGAAGCCCTCCGGTACCACAACGGCTATCGGACCTGGCGATACAGCTACGCCGAGTTGCACGGTCGGATTGCGGCCTTCGCCGACTATCTGAAAAGAGCCGGCATCGGCAAAGGGCAGCGCCTGTTGCTTTGGGGAGCGAACCGGCCGGAGTGGATGACCGTGTTCTGGGGCTGTGTGGCCCGCGGTGTCGAAGTAGTTCCCCTTGACTTGCATTCGACGCCGGACTTCGTTCTCCGTGTGCAGCGGCAAGTGGATGCACGGCTTGCGGTTGTCGGCGATGTCAGCGGTGTGCGACAGGCCGGTTCGGAAACCAGGCTTCCGATACCTTCGCTTTCGTTTCAGGATGTGGCGGGATTGCCTCCGATCCAATCCATCGATGCGGCTGAAGTTGCTGAGGACGATGTCGTCGAGATCGTCTACACGTCGGGGACGACAGGCACACCGAAAGGAGTGGTTCACCGTCACCGTAACATCTGCGCCAACCTGACCCCTATCGCTGCCGAAGCCCGGCGATACCGCAGCTTCGCGCGGCCTTTCCAGCCGATTCGACTGATGAACATGCTGCCGCTCAGCCATATGTTCGGTCAGGCGGCAGGCTTGTTTTTTCCTGTGCTCTTCCAAGGTGCGGTTGTTCTCAACGATGAGTACCGGGCGGAGTCGATTATCGAGACCATCCGTCGCGAGCGGGTTTCCGTGCTCATAACCGTTCCGCGCTTGCTCCGGAATCTCCGCAGCCATCTGGTGCGGAAATTCGGAATCGATCCCAAGGCGTCTCGCTTCCGGAAATGGGCCGGGGCCGCTGAGACCTGGTGGCGGTACCGCGCTCTGCATCGTAAATTCGGGTTGAAGTTCTGGTGCTTTGTTTGCGGGGGTGCGCCCCTGGATGCGGATCTGGAAAAGTTCTGGCAACGCCTGGGCTGGGTGGTTGTTCAGGGTTACGGTTTGACGGAGAGCAGCCCGGTTGTTGCGATCAACCATCCGCTCAAAGCACGGGCAGGCTCGATCGGTAAGCCGATCGAAGGGCAGCACGTGAAACTGGCTCCGGACGGCGAGATTCTCGTCAGCGGCCCCAGCGTCGCAAGCGACTTCTATGGGTCGGACGAGACTTCCTCCAGTCGGGTGGAACGAGGTTGGCTTCACACCGGAGATATCGGTGCGGTGGATGATGAGGGCCGGCTTTACTATCGTGGCCGCAAGAAAGACATGATCGTCACACCCGAAGGGCTGAACGTCTTTCCGAGTGATGTCGAGGATGTTTTGAACGCCGACCCGCAAGTGCGTGAAAGCATCGTCATCGGATTGGCCCGGAACGGTGAGGAGCGGATTCACGCCGTGCTCATCGCTGATCGAAATGCAGACCTCGCCGCGGTAGTTGCGAGGGCCAACCAGCGTCTGGAACCGCATCAGCGCATGCAAGGCTGGTCGGCTTGGCCGGAGGACGACTTTCCTCGAACGCCCTCCACGCAGAAGGTCAAGCGGCATGAAGTTGTGCAGCGCATCGCGAAAACCACATCCGGCACGCCTTCGACCCGAACCTCCGGGGTCCGCGGCGCCCTGGCGGATCTGACCGGCCGCGAACCTTCGGATCTCCAGCCTCAGGTCCGCCTTGAGGAGGACCTTGCGCTCACCTCCTTGCAGCGCATGGAGTTGCTGGCCCGGCTGGAGTCGGAGTTGGGGATGACATTGGGCGAGAACGAGTTCGCCGTGCTGCGCACCGTTGCCGAGCTTGAAGCGGCCATTGGCGAAACGCGAGCAGCACGGCCCGTGCAGCCTTCAGTCATCGGAGCTGATGCGCCGCCGGCTGCTCAACGGACACAGGCGAACCATGAGACCGTCGAGCCGCGCGTCTTCACTCCCCGCTGGTCACGGTCATTTCCAGTACGGTGGGGCCGGCGGGCCACCGTCGACGGCCTGCTGATGCCGCTGATGAGGCAGATGATTCGCCTGAACGTCGAAGGCCGGACGAACCTTGACAAAGCGAAACCGCCGCTTATCTTCATCGCCAACCACCTCAGCCACTTCGATACTGCCTGTATCGTCGCCTCGCTGCCATACCGTTGGAAAAAACTCCTCGCCCCGGCGATGTCCCAGGACTGGTTTCGCGCCTACCTCGACCCGCAAGGAGAATCATGGCAGGAGCGATGGAAGCTGGCTCTGCAGTTGTATCTGGCCGTCGGTCTCTTCAACGCCTATCCACTTCCGCACAAAATGGGTGGCACGCGGCGGGCGCTGCGCTACACCGGCGAACTGCTTGGCCAGGGATACTGCCCTCTGGTGTTCCCCGAGGGATGGCGCTCGCCCGACGGCAAGATGGCCCCCTTCAAACCCGGTATCGGGTTGATAGCGCGGCAGATGAAGGCGCCGATACTGCCCATCCGGATAACAGGAACCTTTGAGGTGCTATCCGTTCACGACAAGTGGCCGAAGCCAGGCAGAGTCACCGTTCGATTCGGCTCGCCCCTCGCGTATCGAGAAGACGAATCCATCGAGCAGGCGGCACAGCGCCTTGAGCAGGCAGTCCGCAATCTCGGTCGGAAATCCGAAGCCTGAGACGCCGCGCTTCCAGCCTGCATTTCTCACCACGAGGCGAGATGAAGTGCGTGAGAGGGCCGTCCGGACGAGGTGCGAGCCGGGCGGAGGAAAAAGGCGCGCGCAGGTGTACTTTGACAGTACATCGAGCACGGCCAGCAAGCGTTGCGAAGGAAAAGCGAAGTCATGGCGGTCGTATTGCGTGCTTCGGCCGTCAAGTGGTGTGAAATATAGGCTAGTCTTCGATCAACTCCAGCAACACGCCGCCCGCTGACTTGGGGTGAACAAAAACGTAACGGTAATCGCCGGCGCCGCCGCGTTGAACGGCTTGGGTGACGAGCCTTCTTCCGGACTTCTTCAGCCTCTCCACCACTCCATCCAAATCGCTGACCTTCATCGCCACGTGATGAATCCCCTGCCCCCGCTTTCTGATGAAGCGCGCAATCGGTGAATCCGTGCTCGTTGCCTCCAAAAGTTCAATGCGAGACTCACCTGTCGACACCATCACCAGGCGCACCTGCTCCGCCGGCGCCTCGATCGGCTCGCTCGCCTCGCATTCCAATTCGTCGCGATAAAGCGGTAGCGCCGCTTCAATCGATTCGACGGCGATGCCGATGTGATCGAGCCGGGGATTCTTGATTTCTGTTGCGGGAGTCACCAGGCTGGCGTCGCGTGCCGAGAGGCCCGTTCGAACATCTGAGCTTAGCAGTCCCTGGTGAGAGTTCCGAGGATTGCTCGATGGGCTTATCGTGAGCTTCGGCAGTCAGGTGCTGAGTATGGCAGGTTAAGCTCTTGAACGGACTCGCGCTCAACTATAATGTCGCCTGAGCCGCGCCCGGAGGGCTGCGGGCCGAGTATGCTGACCATGAAACAATTTTCTCGACGTTCCTTCCTTTCTGCGGTTGCCGGCGCGGCCGTCCCCGCATGGCTCGCCAACTTTCACCAACTTGGCGCAGCCCATTACAACAAGGTCAAAATCACTGACATCAAGACGATGATGCTCCAAGGCCCGCGTAGCTACACGCTGGTCAGGATCGACACCGATGCCGGTGTCTCCGGAGTGGCCGAAGCGTACGGCTCGCCCGGCCTCGGCGTTCGCGAGGAGATCCACGGCCTGAAGGAGACCTTCATCGGGAAAGACCCGCTTCAAATCGACCGGCTTTACACCGGCTACCGCTACACCGACGGCAGCGCTCATGCCCAGCAGCGGGCAATGAGCGGCATCGAGATGGCGCTGTGGGACTTGGCCGGCAAGCTGCTCGATGTTCCGACGCACGTACTGCTCGGTGGCAAGTTCCGCGGCAAGGTCCGCCTGTACGACCACTCCACCCCGCGCAGCTTCTTCGACAAAGCCGTATTGCGCGACTGGGCGCAGCAGGTGAAGGAGGCTCCCAACGGCATCACCATGCACAAGTTCGGACCGTTGCGGAACAGGCCGGGCGACGACCCGGGCCGCGACCCGTCGAACCGCATGCTTTCGACAGACGAGGTTCTCCGCATTCGCCAAGGCTACGAGAATTGCCGGGAAGCGCTCGGTTTCGAGCACGACATCCTGATCGGCTGCCATTGGGAATTCGATCTGCGCAGCGCCATCGAGTTCGCCGAAGCCCTCGCCGATGTGAAGCCGAAGTTTCTCGAAGATCCCCTGCCGGTCGCCTACTCCGAGAGCTGGAAGCGGCTGGCTAACATGTCGCCGGTCCCCATCTGCACCGGCGAGAATTGGATGCGCCGCGCCGAGGCGCTGCCATTCATCGTCAACGCTGCGGTCGACATTATCCACCCCGACCTGCGCAACTCGGGAGGCTTTCTCGAAAACAAGCGCATGGCCGATCTCGCCGACCTCTATTTCCTGCCCGTCGCCAACCACAATACGGGCAGCATCGTGAACGGCATGGCGTCCATCCACTGGGCCTCCACCATCCGTGACTACTTCGCCTGCGAAACCGTCTTCTTCGATCGTACCTGGATGGACGACGTCATCGTCCACGACCAGCCCCTCTGTCAAGACGGCTTCGTCACGGTGCCCGATAAACCCGGCCTGGGTATCGACCTCGACCCCGACGTTGTCAAGGCCCATTTGGCCGAGGGAGAGAGCTGGTGGGGGTGAAGCAACAGTCTCTGGCATTCTCGATTCCTGCCGCATCATCCCGAAAGAGTTGGCGCGCGTAGCTCTTTTCGGGCGCGAAAAGCCGTGCTGGGATGGACGTACTGGCGCAGGGGTCCGAGCGAGTTGGCCGTTTCGACTTCACCGCCGCCCTCCACGGACATCAAGCCCGGGGAAAATCGCCCCGTCTCGGAGATTTCCGGAGATCAGAGCAAAGCAAGGACGACCCGGGAGAATGCGGCAGGAGGGTAGGACGACGGACACCATGGCGCCGCTCGCCTGCAATTCACGGCTCAGCGGCTTTCGCGAAGCACTGGAATCACCGGTTCTGTGTCAGCCGCTCGACAAGCGGGCCAATGGGTCGGCGGGCTTGTTCTCGGTATCCCTCAGTTCGGACTCGAGTTGGATCACGCGCTCGTTGAGTGCCGCAATCATCTGGCCGACAGGATCCGGCAGATGCCCGTGCTCCAGCAGTTCCTGTTCCTCGTCTTGAACTGCGATCCCGCGGATCGCGACGACACGCCCCGGGATACCGACAACCGTCGAATGGGCCTCGACCGGTTTGACCACGACCGACCCGGCCCCGACTCGCACCCAATCTCCGATCGAAATATCGCCCAGCACTTTGGCGCCCGCGCCGATGACCACGTGGTTGCCGAGCGTTGGATGACGCTTGGCTTTCTCATGCCCCGTGCCCCCGAGAGTGACACCCTGGTAGAGCAGCACGTCATCGCCGATCACGGTCGTTTCTCCGATCACGATCCCCATGCCGTGATCGATGAAGAACCGTCCGCCAATCGTCGCCCCGGGGTGGATCTCGATCCCGGTCAGTGAACGAGAAAGGTGAGAAAGCAGCCGAGCTATGACGAAAAGGCCCCGCCGGTAAAGCCAATGAGCCGCACGGTGGATCAGGATGGCGTGAACACCGGGGTAACAGAGCAGGATCTCCAGCCGGCTGCGGGCCGCCGGGTCTTGTCGAAATACTGTCTCGAACTGCTCTTGGATCGTCTGAAACATCAGACCCTCCCCTACTGGCAAGTAGCCTTCACGGATGGAGTCAACTGAGAACGCGTCACCGGGTCGGGTCTCCGGAAACGGTTCGCGGGATGCGGAAGTCCTGGATCGAATCAGGGAAGCCGACGCGAGGCCGGCTCGTTACAACAGCACTGCGATCGGTGCGGCATGGCGGGTTTTTCTTGATGCTAGAGAAGCGTCAAGGGATTGTCAATCCGTTACGGCATTGGTGTCGGAGCAATCTGGGAAGTTCCCCTGATGAGCCAAGCGGAACGTTGCCATTGATACCTCAAGGTACTGAAGCCCTTCAGTCTTGTTTTCCCCGCTCCGGCCTGCTTAGCATGAGGACAACGAGGAGGAAATCCAGGAGTTCGACTTCCCGTCACCGCGAACTTGGGAGCGCGTGCGAAGGAAAAATCCTTGCCCGCATTACGGGGGTGATATCACGCCCTTTCGTCTCCGATCAAGGCTGCATTTCTCCCCCAGGCGACGAGGCGAAGTCCGTGTGCATCACGAATCAGGGCTTGCAAGGCTTTCACCAGCCACTGGTCACTAGTCACGAGCCACTGCTTTAAGGTTTTTCACGAGACACGAAACACGAGGTAGATCTGTTGCCATTGGGTACTGAAGCCCTTCAGTCTTTTTTTGCTGCCCCGGCCTGCTTAGCATGGGGATAGTGAGGTGGAAATCCTGGCCGGCATTGCTCACCACATGGCGAGGTGAAGTGCGTGAGAGGGCCGTCAGCACAAGGCACGAGCCGTTTGGCGCGCGCAACGTGGCCTTTAAGGGTTTTTCACGAATCACGAGACAGGAGGTACGAAACACGGCTTTTATGCTTTTCACGAATCACGGACTTTACCGCCGCCTAAACCACTGCGCCTGCCGGCAAGTCACTGTTTCCCTGTTCACGATTGTTCACCATTGTTCGGCATTGTTCAGAAAAAATATTGTTCCTGAGCCAGTGTCCGCGCCCCGTCTGCCGTTCTCGGTCGTCCTCACGGCGAGCGACGTTGGCTGTTACCGGGCATGGAAACTGCGGGGAAGTGGGCACTGAAAATGTCAGGGTTGAGCCGCCCGAGCTGGCAACAATGCCATTAAGGTTTTTTACGAAACACGAGACACGAATCACGGCCTTCTTATCGGTTCGCCGTGGATGCGGAAGGGTCACACACTCAATAACCGCCGTCCGGACTGCCGCGACCGCCGCCCAGCCACTGCTTCCCTGCCCAGAATTGCCCGGCATTGCCCGGCATTGCTCGGCAAAAAAATTGCTCTGAGCCAGTGTCCGAGCCCCGTCAGCCGTTCTCGGTGGGTTTCACGGCAAGCGCCGTTAGCAGCGACCGTCGCCCTCCCGGATACTACCGCTGAGGCGAACGCGCAATGAATTCATGATGAGAAAGGAGAACTTTCAATTTGCATTGAAACCCACGACGGGAGCGGCTCAAGCAGCGAAACAAGAGGTTTGATGCGGGAGGCTGTCTGTCATCCGTAGCGCTTGATGGGGTGAGACTGCCGGCTGACGATCGGAACTGGCTTTGACTGGGGTTTCTGCTGTTTGGATCTCTCAAGAGCGCTCAGCCGCAAAGCAAGCCGGGCGCAACTCTACTTCTCCCTCTCATGCGCGGCAGAAACCGCGATCAGGGAATCGTCCTGAAGCACTTCTGTCGGGAGAAATACCGGCAGGCCTGTCGCGGTGATGAATTCGCTATTGCCAGGCAGGAAGGCGGCGGCAAACTCACACCAGCCACGAGAGCTTCTGGCTGGCTGTCGGGAACTCTTTGACCGGAATCCGCAAGACTTCTCCCGCGATGGTGAGATACAGGTCGCCGTTCGTCCCCGCAGTGCGGGTGTGGAGGCCCGTTTTCACACCGCCGGCGTGCCCGGCGACGATCATCGCCAACCCATTGTTCTTGTGTGCGTTCGCCTCGGCATGCTCGTGCACGAAGAGAAGCAAGGTGTTATCGAGCAGGTTGCCGTCACCCTCGGGCGTCGCCTTGAGCCGGGCCACCAGGTAAGCGAACTCCTCGACATGCCAGCGGCAGATATCCCTCAGGATTCGCATGCCGCGCGGCGTCTCCACTTGGCCGTGCGTATACTCGTGATGCCGTTGTGCGGTGTAGCCGAGCCAGGGGAAGCGTGAAAGGCCCTGGCACTTGGTCAGCATGTACGAAGCGACACGCGTCTGGCCCGATGCCAGCGCGTGAACCAGCAGGTCGCTTTGGAGCTTGGCAATGCGGGGCCAATCGCGCAGGTCGCCTCCCTCAGCCGGGCGCTCGACAACCCGCTGGTACTCGGGTGGCAGGCTGGCGATGGATCTTTCCAGGTCTCTGATGGAAGTCAGATACTCGTCCAAGCGGGTCTTGTCTCCGGAGCCCAGACGGTTATGGAGCGATCGCGCATCCTCCCGCACGGCGTCGAGAATGCTCTTCTGGCGCTGGATCCAGTGCTCTTCCTTCAAGCCGAAGACGCGGTCGAAGAGTCGATGGGGGATCATCTCGGGAGGCAGCGGCCGGTCGCGGTCGGCCCAACTCATGTTCCGCTGGATGCTTTCTCCGAAGGATTCCTGCGATACCCCGATCTGAAGCGATCGGAAACGAGTTTCGTTCCCGATCCTCTGGGCGACCGCCTGGTCGATCGAGGGTCCGCCAGCGCCTCGTCCCGTGAAGACACGGCCCGAGAGAAGAGCGCTCATCGAAGGGTAGTGGCTGTTGCCGGGTCCGGGCAATCTCGCCGCGGGACTGTCCAGACCGGTGATGATGTGGATGTCCCTTCGAAAGGCTGCGAGCGGTTGCAGACAGGGAGTGAACGCGAAATCAGCTCCCGTCTCTTGGGGTATCCAGTATTTCTCCGGGATGCCGTTGCCGTTGAACCAGAAGACAAAGCGCGGCTCGATGCCCTGTCCCGCCAAACGTCCGGCGGCATAGGCGGTGCCGCTCGAGTTGAACATCGCTTCGAGCGCAGGAAGGCCGACGCGAACCGCAGCGCCTGCCAATCCGATGCCGCGCAAAAAAGAGCGCCTGGAAAGTGCCGTCACGATTGGAGCGTCCCCAGGAAAGACTCAGTCGTTACTATCGCCAGTATAAGCTCTCGGAACTGAAAACGCGAGTTCCGGAAGCGCTCGAAAGCGAACGCAATGGATGGCTGGTCCGCATCCGTCTCGGGCCGCCCCAGAGCGTAGCGGAAGAGTTGCTTGACGACACACTTCTGGCAGCCTTGGTCGTTTGCAAGGTAGCGCCCGAGTTCGGCGGGCGAGGAGAACGCCGAGCCGGCAAGTCCATGGATGAATCCCGCAGGGTCTATCGGCAGGGCGTATTCCGTCGGCTTGGTCCTGACCTTGCGGCGCAGTTCGTCTTGTGTCGGGAAGATCGTCACTGTCTGATGCTCGCGGAAACGGCCGATCGCGTCATAACGTTCGAAACCGAAACCTACGTTGTCCACGAGGCGATGACAGCCTGCGCACGCGGGATTCGACAAGTGGACTCGCAGTCGCTCGCGGGTCGTCATGGGGCTGTCGTCGCTCAGGGCAGGCAATGTGGTATCGGTACCAGGCGGTGGTGGAGGCACCGTCTGGCAAAGAAAGTGCTCTCGCACGAAGAGTCCCCGCTCGGTGGGTGAAGTGTCTGCGGGCTTGCTGGTGACTGTCAGAAAAGTCGCTTGTCCGAGGATGCCCGCCCTTCCTGAATCGACTGGGAAAGAGATGCGTTGAAACTCCTCCTTCGGAGCGCCGAAGCCGTAGAGCCTCGCCATCGTGGTATTCAGGAAACCGTAGTCCCCACTGAAGAACTCCGTGAAGTCGCCGCTCTCCCAAACGAGATGATTGAAAAGCCGGCGTGTCTCTTCGAGCATCGAGTCGACCAACTCCGCGCTGAATTCGGGATAGATGCGGCGGTCGCGGACCGCGGTCTCCACGCGGTCGAAACGGAGCCACTGGGCGAGAAACTGACCGAACGCCCGCCGGGATCGAGGATCGTCGAGCATGCGGGACGCCTGGGAGCGAATATCGTCTTTGGTGTCGAGATGTCCGTCTTCTGCCGCTTGCAGCAGAGCGTCGTCAGGCATCGTGTCCCACAGGAAATATGAAAGCAAAGCGGCGGCTTGATAAGGACGAAGCTCAGGCGGAGGCTGCGGCTCGGCATAGAACAGGAAGCTGGGCGACTGGAGCATGGCCTCGACTACCATTCGGGCTCCTTCGATGAACTGATTCCGGCTGTTGGCGCCGAGGCGGAAGAGTTCGCCATAGGTTTGTGCTTCCTCGTTCGTGAGCGGGCGGCGGAACGCTTTGCGTCCGAACGAGCGGATAAAGGCGTTCCGGCAGGACTCGTCAGTTGATGAGGTCGGTTCACACGGAATGTGGCGTTGATGATCTCCGCCGCGAAAAGCGTTTCGGGCAAGCTTCTCGGCTGCTTGACTGTAACCCCCGGCCAGGAGCGGCGAGATGCCCTGACCTTCGATCTGGTTCCGGTAGCCGTGGATATAGTCTTCCTGGGGAAACTGGTCGGCTGGATTTGTTTGGTCGCCCAGCAAATCGTGGACGGTGTTGTTGTATTGGCTATGAGTGAGCCGCCGGACCCTGCCGTGCGGTTTTGATCTGGGTGTGGAGGGTCGGCCTTCGACATCCGGGAGTTCGGCCAGATAGCGAACCCAGGTGAGTAATGTTCCTTCCTCGGGACTGCCGGGAGCAATCCGTTGACCGCCGGTATGTTCGATGCGCTGCGTTGGCTTGAGCACCAGCAGGGACCGCGCGGGCTGCTCGGTATCAACAAACGTGCGCAAAGAGAGACTGAAAGCCTTGAGGCGACTGCGGTCCGCGGCAGCATCGGGGAATTGCAGGCGGCTTCGAGACGCGACGCCGTTGTCGTTGTGGCACAGTCGACACTGGGCCTTAGTGAAGACCGGCAGAAGCTGGTTGACAAAGAAATCCGCGTCTTTGGCGACCCGCTGGGCAGAGCCTGACTCCACGACGATCAGGAAGGCGAGGAGGGCGAAAGGTCCTGCGGAACAACTAAAGGGGCTCATGCTTCAGGGAGGGCTTGGGTCTTTGCATCAGCGCCATTTCGTAGGTCATCGTATCATCCCGAGATTACTCGCACGACTTGACGGGCGATCGCAAGGCAGGCACTCGGATCTTGTGGCGAGAAGTGCAAGACACCGTTTCCAACCGTCCGATTGGGGGGCACCGAATCTACAGTGGCAGGGAGAGTTCCGGACTTGAGCCCCGGCCACGATCACGTCAGGCTAAACCGCCCACGAATTCGGGGGCACTGGTAGAATACCCCCAGACCGGCTCCTCATTTCGCCGGACGAAAGAGGTCATCCATCATGCCCATGAACATGAACCGTCGCACTTTCTTCCATACATCAGCGCTGGCTGGCGCCGGCTTGGCTGTTCCCGGAACACGTCAAGCAAAGGCCGGTCCGAATGAGCGTTTCCGGATTGCGTGTATGGGCATACGAGGCCGCGGCCGAGGACTGCTGTACGGCTTCGCCGAGTTACCTGAAGTAGAGGTTGCCACGATCTGTGACGTGGATACCCGACTCTTCGAAGAGCGTGCGAAACGGGTCGAGGACCTGCAGGGCAAGCGTCCGGCGATCGAGACCGATTTCCGGCGATTGCTCGACGATCCATCGATCGACGCCATTGTGATGGGCACGCCGACGCATTGGCACGCCATCCCGACCATCCTTGCCTGCCAGGCCGGCAAACATGTCTATGTCGAGAAACCCGCTTCGCACAATATGCGCGAGGGCCAAGCCATGTTGCAGGCCGCACGGAAGTACAACAAGGTCATACAGGTCGGGATCCAATCACGTAGCGGCAGTACCTATGAGGAGGCGTGCGACTACATCCGCACCGGCGTCCTGGGCAAGGTGATGTACGCCAAGGGTTGGGAAAGCGCCCGTCAACGCAGCCTCGGCCATCCGCCCGACGAAGCCGTTCCGAAGGGTGTCGACTACAACATGTGGCTCGGGCCGGCGCCGAAGCGGCCCTACAACCCGGTGCGGTTCCATAGTAACTGGCGCTGGTTCTTCGACTACGGATGCGGCGACCTCGGCAACGACGGCGTCCATCGCATCGACTACGCCCGCCGCGGGCTCGAGGCCGGCTTTGAAGCGCAGGGCAAGAAGCTGCCCGACTGGCCGACGGCCGTCTCGACCAGTGGTGGTAAGTTCTTCTTCGACGACGCGCAGCAGTGGCCCGACACGCTCATCGTGAACTGGGACTACCCCGGCGCAACTCTCATGTACGAAATGCGGCTTTGGTCTCGTCCGCCGCTCGAAGGTTTCGCTGAAGGGGCGGCGATATACGGCGAAAACGGCTACGTCATCATCGGCAACGGCGGTTGGCGCGCGCACGGCGCCAAGGGCGAACTGGTGAAAGAAGGGTCAGGAATCAAGTCGGAAGACGACATCAAGCACAAGCGTGATTTTTTCAGGTGTATCCGCGAGGGCGATACCCCCTCTTGCGATATACAGATCGGCCACGTGGCTTCAGGCATCGTCCACTTGGGCAACATCGCATGGCGGCTCGATCAAAAACTTCACTTCGACCCAAAAACGGAGCAATTCGAGGAGGCCGAAGCCAACAAGTATCTCGGGCGGACGTATCGGTCGCCTTGGGTACTGCCTAATGTCTGACAATCACTCTCTCACGAGTATCCTTTCGGGAAGCGGCCGTGGTTTCTTCCGAGGCGTTTATCGATAAAACGAGGGATCCGGGATGAACCCCAAAAAACTCTCCACACGTTGGGCGGCATGGATTCGAGTGCCCACGTTACTCGTTTTCTGTCTCGCCTTCGCACTCTCCTTTCAGCAAGGGGAATATGATCTGCTGCTGCAGGGCGGCTACGTAATCGACCCGAAGAACGGGATCGCGGGTCATCGCGACGTAGCCATTTCGGGCGGCGTCATCGCTGCAGTTTCGGAATCCATTGACGCATCGAAGGCGGAAAAGACCCTTGACGTCACTGACCTCTACATCACCCCCGGCTTGGTCGATCTGCACGTTCATATGTTCTCGACGACAAACATCCCGGGGGCTTGGGCGGGCGACAACAGCGTACAGCCGGACTCGAACACGCTACCGACAGGTGTCACGACGGCCGTGGACGCGGGTAGTTCCGGGTGGAGGAACTTCGAGTTCTTTCGTCACACCGTCATTGACAAGGAACGACTGAAAACGCGGATGCTGGCTCATATCAACATCGCCGGATTCGGAATGATCACCGACATCACTGAGCAGAAGGACTTCAACCCTGAAGAAGTGGCACGGATGGCGGAGAAGCACAAAGACGTGATTGTAGGTGTTAAAAGCGCGCATTACCGTCAGCCGGATTGGGAGTCGGTCGATCAAGCGGTCAAGGCGGGCACTCTGGCGGGAATTCCGGTGATGGTGGATTTCGGTTATTTCTTGCCGGAGCGGCCTTTCTATGAACTCGTGCTGGAGCGGCTGCGACCGGGCGATATGCCGACACATGCGTTCCGCGGCCCGGTGCCTTGGGTGGATGAGAACGGTAAACTTTACGACTACCTGTATCAGGCCCGCAAACGCGGAGTGAAATTCGACGTCGGTCATGGCGGCGGCAGCTTTGTGTTTCGCAATGCGGTGCCGGCTATCGAGCAGGGCTTCTATCCGGACTCCATTTCGACTGACATCCATCAAGGATCGGTGAACGGCGCGATGATGGATATGCAGACGACAATGTCGAAGTTTCTCGCGATGGGGATGCCTTTGGGTGAAGTAATCAAGGCGTCCACGTGGAACCCGGCGCAGCAAATCCAACGGGACGACCTCGGGCATCTCACCTCGGGAGCCGTAGCCGACATAGCAGGGTTCCGGATGCTGCAAGGCAAGTTCCGTTTCAGAGATGCGGGAAACGGGGCTATCGATGGAAGTCAACGGCTGTTCTGCGAACTGACCTTGCGGGAAGGGCAGGTGGTGTGGGACTGGAACTCCCTCACCGGCGTGGACTACGAGAAGTTGGGTCCGGAATACGGCTTTCGAAAAGGAGTCGACCAGATCATTCGGCCGCCGCACTAGAGCCACGGCCCCAGGCAAAGCTGTGGGCCACCCGAAGCGTTCGTGGAAAAAGTGACGGAGCCTGGAAGAAAAATCTCCACTCACTGAGCAGGACAGGTTCAAGCGCTCCCGGAAAGTGGAGACAGGTAATTTGCTATTGATCTGCTTCGATCTGACGACGTACCGGCTCTGGAGCGAACGACAAGAATGACATCGACACCATCTGAAGGCATCCAGGACATTCGCTACGAGCCCGATGAGAGGCCGCCGCGCGCCGTCGCCTTCGGACTCGGGTTCCAGCACGCCATGCTCTCCATAGCCGGGATTGTGCTCACACCCATCATTGTGGTCCGGGCGGCAGGCGGCAGCGACTCCTACCTGTCATGGGCCCCATTCGCTGCGCTCGCGATCAGCGGCGTCACTACCATTCTTCAGGCGGTGCGGATCAGACGCATTGGCTCCGGCTACATTCTGCTCATGGGCACGTCGGCCGCCTTCATCGCCGTCTGCGTTACAGCGATCGCGGAGGGTGGGCCGGGGCTGCTCGCAACGCTGGTCGCCGTTTCGGCACTGTTTCAGTTTGCTCTCTCGGCACGGCTGTCACTATTCCGCCGGATCCTCACACCCACCGTCGCAGGAACGGTGATCATGCTGATTCCCGTGACGATCATGCCGATCATCTTCGACATGCTGACAGATGTTCCGGAAGAGGCTGCGCCAGCGGCCGCGCCTGCCAGCGCGCTCGCGACCCTGGTCGTCACGGTTGCTGTCACTCTCCGCGCCTCCGGTGTCTGGCGTCTTTGGGCGCCGGTTATCGGAATCGCGGCCGGCTGCGTGTCCGCCGGTGTGTTCGGCATCTACGACGCCCAGAGCGTTGTGAAAGCGGGCTGGATCGGGCTCCCGGCGGGCGCCTGGCCTGGGATCAATCTCCAGTTCGGCGCGGCGTTTTGGTCCCTGTTGCCGGCGTTCATCTTTGTGACTCTGATTGGCGCCATCGAGACCATCGGCGATAGCGTTGCCATCCAGCGGGTCTCGTGGCGGAAGCCGCGGGCGGTCGACTTTCGCGCGGTGCAGGGCGCGGTCGCTGCTGACGGCGTAGGGAACCTGCTCTCCGGACTCGCGGCGACAGTGCCCAACACGACCTACTCGTCGAGCGCCTCGGTCACCGAGATTACCGGGGCCGCTGCCCGGACCATCGGGATGTATATCGGGATTGTCTTTGTCGTGCTGTCGTTCCTGCCGAAATTCATGGCCCTCATCCTGGCGATTCCAGGCCCTGTGGTCGGGGCGTACACCCTCGTGTTGATGGCAATACTCTTCGTGCTCGGCATGAAGGTGGTCGTGGAGGATGGGGCCGACTACCGAAAGAGCGCGGTGGCTGGGGTTGCTTTCTGGATCGGAACCGGGTTCCAGTATCAACTGATCTTCCCCGATGCTTTCAGTTCTTGGTGGGGCCAACTACTCGGGAACGGCATGACTTCTGGCGGACTCGCGGCAATCCTGATGACCCTTTTCCTGGAAGTTTCCCGACCGCGGCGTCACCGCATGCGAACCAGATTGAACGTCGATGCCTACCCGACAATCGATGAGTTCCTGACCGAGTTCAGTAATAGACGTGGCTGGAACACCGCGATGACTCGCCGGCTACGCGCGGTCGGTGAGGAAACGCTGCTCACCCTCATCCAACGGGACGAAGAAGAAACACCACAGGAAGAGCGGAGCCTGTTGGTCGTCGCGCGCAGCGACGGGCGAGCTGCCGAGCTGGAATTTGTTGCCGCTACCGACGAGACGAATATCGAAGATCGAATGGCATTGCTCGGGGAACGTACCGCCGGCACGACTCTCGACCAGGAGGTGTCCCTCCGGCTGCTCAGGCACTTCGCCTCGTCAGTGCGTCATCAACAGTATCACGACACAGACGTGGTGACGGTTCGTGTGGAGCCAACCGCCGGGTCGTGACGGCCTGGAATTCTGTGGTAATTCTTGATGTTGGCGTGTAAATAACAAAGAAACAAAAAGACTTGATGGCGGGCGTCAGAAGTGCGCTTTTGCACCGGATGAATTGGATCGGGCGATCAAGCGGTCAGACCCTGGTGCGAGCGAGACTTTACGGACCCGCCAGATCCGGTGATGTCCCTACGAACTCACTGATTGGGAGAAGAAGGAAAAACGATGTGGGGAGCGATCATCGGTGACATCTCGGGCTCCATGTACGAATGGAACCGCATCAAGACTAAGGACTTCGATTTTTTCGGATCGGAGTGCGACTTTACGGACGACTCAGTGTGTACTGTCGCCGTCGCTCAGATTCTTCTTGATGATCGGCCCTCCGCCGCTACCTTGCAGCACTGGTGTAGACGCTATCCGCATCGCGGCTACGGAGGCTTCTTCGCGAAGTGGATCCAGAGCACGAACCTGGATCCGTACGAGAGCTTCGGGAACGGCTCTGCCATGCGCGTCTCGCCGGCCGCGTATGTCAACCGCAACCGAATTCTCGAAGATGCGCTTCAGGCCTCTGATCGAGTAACCCGCGTTACCCACGATCACCCGGAGGGGATGAAGGGTGCGCGGGCCACCACCCACGCGATCTGGCTCGCCTTCCGCGGCCTACCAGCGAGCGAGATCCGTCGGACGATCGTCGAGAGGTACGAATACGGACTCTCGCGAACCGTGGACGAGATTCGACCGAATTACAGCTTCAATGAGACCTGTCAGGCAACTGTCCCGGAAGCCATTACCTGTGCCCTTGAGTCAACGAGCTTCGAGGATGCGGTCCGCAACGCAATATCACTAGGAGGGGATTCCGATACCCTCGCCGCAATTGCAGGGCCGATTGCCGAGGCCATGCACGGGGTACCTGAAGATCTCATCACGACAGCCAAGAAAGATTACTTGGCGTGCGTCCCAGACATCGTCGAGGTCATGGATAGAATGTACTCCGGCGGCGAGCCTCGTACTTGATTCGATGTCCGGTCGGCACTACGAATTGGCTCAGCTCATGGCAAGTCCACAGGCGTCCAGCCCAGGGGACAAATTCCGTCGTACCCCTTGCCGATTCCTGATTTCCGGCACTCCGAAATAGAAGGCGATGGCGGCGCCTATCCTCGCGTCCGGACGATCGAGCTTGAGGATAATGAGGACAGCCCCAAGCACAGATAATCAAGCCCAGCCGTCAGGATCTGTCGCTCGGGGGCTGCGCCGGCAACAAGACCCTCAAGCACGCGCACGCACCATGCGCTTTCAGCGCAAAGCGAAGGAATGACGGATGTCGTGGATCCTCACGTCGGCCATCCTCGCCCGAGTGCGAACCACAAGCCCTGCGGGGATCAGGCTGCTCAGGCGCCTACCTGATCTGTTCTTTCGAGCGGCAAGTGATGAGGCTTGAGAGAGCGAAGCTGCTGGAGGAATCGTGGTGATAACGCTGAGCAAGCCGGATGCTCTGCTCACCACGTTCTCCAGCCGAATTCCGCCGAATTGCGAGCCCATCATCCGAGATTCACTTGAAACCTCGGGACCCGCCAGGTTGCTCACTACCCCTCATCCGTCGTCGATCGTCGCGAGCACTTCCCGCGCCACCTCCAGGTCATCCTCAGCAATCAATATACCGATGCCGCCTGACAGGTGTGGGTGCATCAACACACGCATCGCGTTCTCGTTCGTGAGGAACACATCCAGGCCGTGCGACTCCAAAAGGCTCTTAGCGAAGTAGGCCTCTTGCAGTGAGTCGAACGTGGCGACGGTAATGATATCGTTGCTCATTCGAGGCCCGCTCCCAGGACGGCTTCTCGCAAATCGTCGCCGGAATGCGAGCCGACCAGATAGGAAGACACTCGCCCGTCTCTCCCGACGATCACTGCCGTGGGGACCGTTCGCACCTCGTAGCCTCGGAACAACACGCCTTCCTCATCGCTGAGCGTGGGAAAAGTAAATCCCCGCTCTGTGACAAAACGGCGCGCTTTTTCCCGTGGCTCGTCGGTCACTCCCAGAACAACCAATCCCTGATCAGACAACTCTTGATGGAGAGCTTCGACGCGCAGCAGGTCCAAACGGCATGGGATGCACCAGCTTGCCCAGAAGTCCAACAAGACGACTTGGCCCTTGAGATCGTCTGATCGATGTGGTGCGCCGTCCAGATCGACTGCTTCGAAGGGAACCGCTGGTCGTCCGAGCGGACTTGACACGGTGTCCTCGAGCTCCACAACAAGTCCGGCGTCTTCGGGGATCCTTGGCATGAATACATCTTCCATGACAGCCTTGCCTACCGTGGCACGGTGGAACACGATCTCTTGAGAGACGCTGATGCTCTTCCCCTTCGTGGGATTCCTTAACTCGAACGAAGAACTCTCCTGATAGATGAGCGGCCGGTCGTTGGCAATCCAATATTTCCGGATGATCTGTTCGGCTGCAAGGCCTCGAGGCGGATCGTACAAAGCCTTGACGACACGGCACTCTACGTCGCAACCATCGATTTCCAGCGCTTCCGGAAGCCCGAACTCCGCGTTCCGCAATCGTTCCGCAATGTTTGCATAGCGGGACACGAAGCGGTTCTTGAGCCGCAGCAGGCCCGGTGACTCGGGCCCTTCGATCATTGCGCCGTTGACCTTGGTGAACTGGTTCCGAACGGCAAGATGAATCCAGGTCGTCGCGCCATCGAAAGCGACAATACCGCCGTCCACGGGATGATCCGATGCAACCCGAAATCGTCCCGAGTGACCAGATGCCGTCACAATTCGGCTCTCGTTCCTGCGCTCGATATCGCCGGAACGGGTAATCGTAATCTCGCTGGCATCAAAGTGAAAAGAGTCAAGAGACGCGTAGGCCTCGCTCACCTTGCGAAGCAATCCTTCCGGGGACTCGTCCGAGCCAAATGCCGGCATTCGTGCGAAGCATAGGGTCAATCCGATAAGCAGGAGAAAGTGAAGCTTCCTGCTCATCTTCTCGGAACGTCTCGTTGCCATCGGCTTCGTCAATCGCTTGTCCATTTGTCCTCGGAACGGTCCCAAGGAATCGCCATCATTCTCAGAAACTAACGCCGGGCGGATCATAACTGATGTCGGCTTGTCGGCCTTCGTTTAGAATCGACAGGCGTCCGGCTTGGCAGACGAGTTCGTTGTAGCGGCTGTTGCCGGGAGTTGCCACGATGCTTTGTTGCTCGATCTCTCCGATCAGTCTCCGGCGGGCCGCAAGCGCTTCATCCACGGGCAGGCCGGCTGTTTCCCGTTCGATGCGGAGAGCTTCACTGACGAGAAAGTCGACGGAACGCACACCATATCCCGAGGGGACGAGGCCGGGGCCGCCGAGATCCTGGTACATGAAGTAATCGGGGCTGGGCTCTATGTGTTGCGTGCCTCCGGGTGCATCGAGCTTTTCGGTGAATGAATATTTGAGGCCGCGATATTGGTCGGAGTGGTCAAGCCATGCACCATTGCCTCTGCCCGAGAAATAGAGCGTCATGCCCTGCATGTTCGGACCGGGCGCGGCGTCGGGGAAACTGAGAGAGTTCTGGACATTGAGCGCGGCGCCGTTCTCCCAGAGGACACGAGCGTCGGTCCAGAGGTAGCCCTCATTGCCATTTGGGAAGCGGTCTTTAACGCCGTAGACGCTGACGGCCGTAGGATTGAGACCGGTGATGAAGTGAACCAAGTCCACATAATGGCAACCAATGTAGACAAAGGAATCCGTCTCTTCGCAGCTGAACCAGTTCTGAAAGTTCGAGGAGCGGTAGTGCCACTTTTCCATCAAGACCGCTGTGCCGAGCTTGAAGTCTCCGAAGAGCCCCTGGCGGGCTCGGGTGCGAGCCATTTGGCTGCGCGGATCGAAGCGCTTATGGTACTCGACGCTGACAAGCAGACCGCGTTTCTGAGCCTCTCGTTCGATTTTGATGGACTGCGATACATCCAGAACGAGCGGTTTGACACAGCAGACGTGCTGCTCGGAGCGAAGCGCGTCCATGACAATCGGGTAGTGGGTTTGGTCGGGGGTGGCAACGATGGCAACGCTGCGAGGGGGCAGTTCGGCAAGGGCCTGTTTGTAGAGTTCAGGATGGCATGCGTCGATATCACAGGTAGTGTAGTCGGGAAGCGGACGGAAGCTGCGGTCGGGGAAGGCCTTTGTCAGGGTGGCGGCTTGGGCAAGCGCTTTGACGGTGCGGCCATGCTGGGCGCAGACAGTGACGTCTCCGATGCGTCCTTCGCGTTGCATCTGATAGAGCGTGGGCAGGATCTGATCGTGTGCGATCATACCGCCGCCGATCAGAAGGATAGGTGTGGACATACCTTCTCTCGATAGCGCTTATCGTGCGAGCGACGCCGGGTCGTCTCGTCCGTTGCGCGGATCACGATCCTATCATTCCACACCGTCGGGTTGGATCTTGTCGAGAGTCCCGTCGGGTGTGGCGCCTGGACGACTTGTTACGAAAGCGCCAATCTGGTTGGCGAAGGCGGCGATGCGCCGGACACGCCATCCGGCGTCGAGGCCGTGCAGGAAGGCGGCCGCGAAGGCGTCGCCGGCTCCCACCGTGTCGGCGATTTCAACCGGAATGCCAGGAGATTCGCAGTAGTCGTCACCGACGAGCACGACGCAACCTTCGGCTCCTCGGGTGATAGCGACGGCTTTCCAGCCAAAGCGGCTAGCGGCTCGGCGGCAGAAGTGCTCCGTGGCACAATCGGGAAGATCAAACCAGCGCGCCATTACGATCACTTCCTGTTCGTTGAGCTTCGCAACCGTGGCCTGGCCGGAGAGCGCCTCCACAAGATCTGGGGTATGACCGTTGGGCCGAAGGTTGATGTCGTAGAAGCGGCGCGTGCCCAGGTTTCCGTCGATGAGCCGCTCCGTCAGTTGCCGGGCCGGCTTGCTGACCTGGTGTAGCGTGCCGAAGTAGATCCAGTCTGGTTGTCGCCGGCTGATGGCGGCCATCTCCACTTCGGCCAGCTCGACACGGTCGTAAGCGGCGGGGCGAAGCACATGGAAATCCGGTTGCCCTGCAGCGTCGATCTCGACCTCGGCGATTCCGGTGGGAAAGCCGGGAACGGTCTTGATGTAGCTTGTTGCAATGCCGAGATGACCTGCTCTCTCGATCGTCCGTCGGCCTCTTGCGTCATCGCCGACGCCGCTGATAAAAAGCAACTCGTGACCAAGCCGAGCGGCATGGACGGCAAAGTTGAAGGGAGCACCTCCAAGATGTTCTTCTTCGCCAATCACGTCCCAGAGAATCTCACCAATCGAGATGATCGTCATGGGCGAGTAGTCTCATCCGTTATTCGGGCCGAAGCTTGTTGCAGCACGGGATCTTTCGTTTCACGCATGTATTGGAGGATCTTTGCATCCAGGCGGACGCTCACTGCCTTCACGGCGGGGTCTTCAGACTCGATAAGGTTGCTGGTCTCACCAGGATCCTCGGCCAGATGGTAGAGCTCATCGCGGCCTTCGTTGAGGAAGTCGCGGATAAGTTTCCACTCGGGCGTGCGATACATGCGCATATGAGTACGCGACTGATGATGGGTGCTGTATTCGGCGTAGAAATCATTGTCCCATGCAGGTGACTCACCAAGAAGGATGGGAAGGAAATTGCGGCCGCGGATGAGTTCTCCGGCAGGTAGATCGACACCAGCCAGGGCAAGCAGGGTCGGATACCAATCGAGATTGCTGATGGTCTGCGCAATGCGTGTGCCGGGTTGGATGGTTCCGGGCCAATGAACAGCGGTGGGGATGCGGATCGAGTGGTCATACATGTTGGGGCGTTGGCCCTCGGGAATGTTGTCGGTTGCGGCCAGCGGCTCTGTCAGCACCCAGTGTCCATTACCTTTGTGCCAGATGCCGTTGTGGCCCATGTTGTAGCCGTGGTCGCTCGTGAAGACGATGACGGTGTTGTCCGCATGTCCGCGCTTCTCGAGCGCCGTCAGCAAACGTCCCACGTTGCGGTCAACGCTCTTGACACTGGCCAGGTACTCTCGGGTCATGCGCTTGACGCGCTCGATGTCAAGGTTGGGGTAGTCCGGGTGTGGGAGCGTGGGATCCAAAGACTCGAAAGGGGCCCAGTCCTCGTCGGCGACCGGGAGCCAACGAGCATGCGGCGCTCGATGGTGGAGAGCAAGGAGGAAGGGCTTCTGTTCGTTTCCGTTCGCCGTGTCGCCGATAAACTCGATGGCGTGGTCAGTGAGGATGTCGGGTGTGAGCCCTTCGAACTCTCTGGTCTTGCCGTCTTTCTCGAGCACGGGATTGGAGGGAGTCGTTCCTCCGGTCCGAAATCCCATGAAGTATTCGAAGCCAGTTCGCGTTGGGTGGTATCGATCAGGGACACCGAGGTGCCACTTGCCAACGAGACCCGTGCGGTAGCCATTTCGCTGAAGGACTTCGGGCCAGGTAACAACAGCGGGATCGAGCCCCAGCTCAGGCTCTCGTCGAGGATGAATCCATTCTGTGATGCCAAGTTCTGAGCCGTAGCGACTCGCCATGAGGCCGGCGCGAGACGGGCTGCAGACAGGTGTCGTGGTGAATGCATTCACCAGGTAGGCGCCTTCGTTGAAAAGGCGGTCGATATTCGGGGTTAGTGCATGTGGGTAGCCGGAAGCGCCGAGCGCCCACGGGGCCTGATCGTCGGTAAATATGAAAACAATGTTGGGACGTGAGGCTGGTCCTGGGGAACAACCGCACAGCATAAGAACGAGTGTCAGGCAGCCGAGAACGGATCTTGTTGGAGCAAGCATGATAGGAGAGTTTCGCAGACCTGCCTGTGGCCGTAAACGCCCAGGAGTCCGTCGTCGAAGTGAGCAGTGGCATGGTCCGCACCCTGCCAGGGCTTTCCAGGACCATTTTGCCATGCGGCGCACGCTTCACTTGGCAACGCCTCTCTCCATGCCGGCATACGTAGTAAGCTGAGTGTCTACCTCTTGAGCCTGAGGAGGTCGGACCGTTGATGGAAACCCGTTTGAATGAATCGATTCGCCACTGGAATCTACTCGACAGCGAGTTCTACCAGGCATGGAGCGCCGGAACACTGCCGATCGAAGCTTTGCGTGACTACGCCCGAGAGTACGGGGCCTTTATTGCGCTGATTGCCAAGGGTTGGAATGGCCATGGAGACTCTGCCACTGCGGCGATGGAACGGGAGCATGCCGGACTTTGGAGTGACTTCGCTGCTGCTTTCGGAACAGAGGTTGGTTCACCACGGACGGATGCCGTCATAAGGCTGCGGGAGACAGCGGATCGGTTGTTCGATAACGGAGCTTCTTCGTTGGGTGCGCTCTACGCCTTTGAAGCTCAGCAGCCGGCTACATCCCGCTCCAAACTGAAGGGTCTTCGGGACCACTACGATGTATCGGCCAAGGCGGAAACCTACTTCGAAGTGCATCAGAACGATGATGGAGAGCCGCGACTGCTGTTGGACCGGATCGCAGCGCTGTCGCCAGGCGAACAGCGCATAGCGGCCGAAGCTTGCGAGACGATGTGCCGATCGCTTCGAGCCGCATTGGACGAGTTGTATAAGCGGCACGCCGTCAACCTGCAGTGAAGGCGTAGACGAGCCGTCCGCGGACTCACCGGGGGCGGCGGTCGTCTCGCAAACCGTTTCCGACACTGGTCACCGACCAAGGAATTACCGCGCAATGCCTACGTTCACCGCAGACCGGCTCAAGTCCACTTCACGGGATATTTTCGTGGCCGCCGGCGCCCGTTCGGAAGATGCTCGGATCGTAGCCGACGCGCTGGTCAACGCGAATCTGGCCGGTCACGATTCGCATGGCGTCATGCGCATCCCGAGCTATGTGCGCTGGATGGAGAAGGGTGATGTCAACGTCAAGGCCGAATTCCGAGTCGTCATGGAAGCCGACGCGTTTGCAGTGATTGACGGCGATTGGGGCTTCGGCCAAGTAATGGCGCGCAAGGCGATGGAGGTAGGAATCGAGAAAGCGGCCAAGTCCGGAGTTGCGAGCATCTCGGCTCGTCGATGCTCTCACATCGGACGCGCCGGAGACTATCCGATCATGGTGGCGGAAGCTGGCCTCGCATCCATCCTGTTTCTGAACACACACGGCGCGGGGAGCTTGGTGGCTCCGTTCGGTGGGATCGACCGGCGGCTTTCAGCAAACCCGATTGCAATCGGCATTCCCCGCCCCGGAGGAGACCACATCATCGTCGACATCTCGACCTGCGTCGTCGCGGAGGGGAAGCTCCGCAACTTTCGCACGGCCGGTCAGCCCGCGCCAGAGAGATCAATCATCGACGCTGAGGGTCGGCCGACCACGGATGCCAGCGAGTTCTATGGTCCTCCCGAAGGGGCGATTCTTCCCATCGCGGGTCACAAAGGTTTCGCGCTGGGTCTCGCTTCGGACATCCTTGCCGGTGCGCTGTCGGGTGCCGGCTGCACGCGGCAAGGCATCAAGCGAGTCGGTAATTCGTTCTGGGCAACGATCATCGACATTCACCGGATTCGCTGCAGGAGTGATTTCGACCGTGATGTCGGGGACCTGATCGATTGGATCAAGAGCAGCCGCAAGGCGGATGGCGTGTCCGAAATCCTCGTCGCCGGTGAGCCCGAGCAGCGGACGCAGGCAAAGCGCGAGAAGGACGGCATCCCCATCCACGACGCAACCTGGACGGCGATCGTCGAAACCGGCAAACGCTACAACCTCGATCTCGAGTAATCGAGCAGTCGTCCGGATCAATAATCTCGATTGACTGCTTCCCAGAACCAGGCTGACCGCTACGTTTTCAGCCAACGGTCAAACCACTCGAAGGCCTCTTGCTGCATCTCAAGGTCGAACTTGTGAGGACCGGAGTAAAAGCTGCCACGGTAGTGGTCGGCGGCGTCGGCCTTGCGATAGACATCCTTTAGAATTCGGTCGGCCCGTTCCATCTCGGACATGGTGAAGAGTGGGTCCTCGCGGTTATTGAGCACTAGGACCGGATTGGGCACAGTAAGTCCGAGGATCTCCGGGTAATCGAGGAAAGGCGCAAGACCAGGAATGTAGATCATCCAGGTGTGGGTGTAGCACTTGTTGAGCAGATAATCGCGCCAAGTGGTCATCATGCCGACCGTGCAGGCACAGCGAATGCGCTCGTCGATGCCGGTCAGATAGACGGTGCGTAACCCGCCTCCGGAAAGGCCGCAGCATCCGACCCGATCGGCATCCACCTCGGGACGCGAGCAGAGATAGTCGAGCGCCCGCTGATCCTCGGCGCAAAAGATTCCGGGCCAAGTTGTCCCGGCGCAAAAAAGACTCTTCGCGATCAGGTGTTCATGCTCTCTGGCGAATTCGTTGTACCGCTTGATTTCTTCTTCGGATTCGGGGTTGACTTCCGTGAGGCCGTCCTTGATGACCTCGGGCAGATCGGCCGCCCGCATACGGCGGCTGGCAAATGTGAAGGTATCATGCACGAGAACGGCGTAGCCGCGCTTCGCCAATTCGTTGGCCCAGGCCTTACCACCGTAATAGTCGTCCTGGTGGCGTCGCATGACCGGGTGCAGGTCGTCGCCCATACGAGTAATTTTGCGAGTTCCGAAGTACTTGTTGCCGCCATGATCATGTAGCCCCACAACGCCGGGCAGCCGGCCCTTGGCGCCGGCAGGCTTGAGGAACAATGCTTCGGTCGGAGGGCCGTAGGGCAATTGCCAGCTGAGATGTTCGATTTCCAATCCGTCGTGTTCGAGCTGATGTTGCAGGGTCGGCCGAGGCGTCCCACCGGCATCCGTCTGCAACAGACAATCGCGGTAGCGGGCCCGCGCCTCGCGCCGCCAGGAGTCCGGATGATTGTGCTCGGCTCTGCGAAACGAAAGCTGCGGAGGCTCTTCGCCGACGATCCCCGCCGCCCAGTCTCCGTAGGCGCCCAGCATGTTCAGTGGCATGTCTCATTGTCCTCCTGCCCCCAACAGGATAAGCCGCCCGGAGCCGCACCGGGCGTAAGCCATGCCATCCGGTAATGCAATCTTGTGCAACGCGTAACCAGCCGTGTCATCAGTAGCGGGTCGTAAATCGTTCGGCTGCCGTCTGAACCAGAGTCTTGGCAGACAGGCAGAAAAACCAGTGGCCCAATTATGCTTCAGATCACAGGTTGCAAGAACGTCGATCCAGGAGACCTGGGAATTACTGCTCGACGGAGGAAGAAAAAGTCATGGCGAGCCCGGAGGGATTCGAACCCCCGGCCTGCCGCTTAGGAGGCGGCCGCTCTATCCGGCTGAGCTACGGGCCCGCAGCGATGCATGACGACGTTCCCTGGAAGTTACAGTTCCATTCTATCTTGCGCGGAATGACCCTCGAATGTGGTTAGCCCAGTTTGAGTTGGTTGTCTCGTAGCTGGTCTTCGGGAACCGTGATGCCGAGACCGGGCTTGTCGGGAACCGTGACCGTTACGCCGTTCTGCTCAATGCCGCCGGCCATCATGGACGTCAAGAACTGCGGGCCGTTGAGTTCCGGCGGTAACAGCAAATCGAGAGTCGAATAGAGATGGATCGCCGCCATGAAGCTCACGCCTGCATCGGTCAGTCCGCTGCCGAGCAATCCCAGTCCGTGCGCCTCGGAGACGACGGCGCTCTTGTAGCAGTTCGTGACACCGCCACTTTTCGGGACTTTGAGCACTACCAGGTCGGCAGCATCCAAACGAGACATGCGGGCTACATCAAACGACGAGAAGCAGCCTTCATCGATCGCTACGGGGTAAGGGCTCTTATCCCTGGCACGCCGTAACCCAAGCCAGTCTTCGCTGCGGACAGGCTGCTCGAAGCAACGGATCTTGTCAAACACGGGCAATGCCTGAAGGAACCGTTCGAGCTCTATCGGTTGGTACGACTGGTTCGCATCCAACCAGATGACGGCATCGGGGCGGGCATCACTGATCGCGCGGAGGCGGACAAGGTCCGTGTCGGTGTCACCCGAAACCTTGACCTTGAAGCACCAACAAGCCGGCCAACGTTTGACCTCCGCCGCCATCGCCTCGGGCTCGTCGATGCTGACTGCGTAGCAAAGATCGATCGTGTCGTACACCTTGCCGCCCAGAAGCGCATGTAGAGGTTGGTCCGTGATCTGTCCGGCCAAATCGAGAAAGGCAATTTCCAGCGCGCTTTTCGCGAAGGGCGCCCCGTTACTGACGGCGGGGCGGATCTTCGCATCCATCTCCTTCTTGAGGGCGTTCAACTCGAACGGCGTACGGCCGATCGCCAGAGGTGCTAGGTGCTGCTCAAGCGTTCCCACGACGGCTTCCACGGTCTCGTAGCTCCAATTGGGAACTGTAGTCGTAGCGCCCCAACCAACACGGCCGTCGTCAGTGGTTGCCTTGACGTAGACGTACTTCCCAGGGACTCCTTTTCCACCGACCTTGCCGACACCGATATTGAACGTCGTGCGAAACTCGATGCCGACCGGAATGACATCGACCTTCTTGATACGAGTCCCCCTGCCTCGCGCGGCGTGGGCGGCGGACTCCAAACCGGAGGTCAAAGCCATCCCTCCGCCGGTCATTGTCAAGCCGAATCTACGGCGAGTGGTCTTCATCGTGAAACCTCCGGAGGCGGGAAGCAAAGTCAACGTGCTAGGGAGACGGCGCAATGCTTGCCCGAGTTGGCTGGTTGTCTACAGATTGATTGGATGCCTGTAGCCGCTGGGCCCTCGGCGAATCCCTTTCGTCTTTGTTCTCAGTTGCGGGGGGCGGGGGCGCAAGGATCTTCATTCCACCAACAGTCAGAAGAACCCTACGTACCTGTCCGGAGGAGCCGATGGGGGGTATCGGTTTGCCATTGAGGGAAAGCGAGACGCCGCCGGCATTCCCCACCAACAAACTAACGTGTTCGTCAGCTTCGACTTGACGCGATTCACCGGGGTGGAATGTTCGCTGGAAGACCCGCTCGCCATCCGCCAAAGCACGGATCCAAACCGTCTCCGAAATGGAAAGCCGCACATTGACCGCTTTCACCGGTTTGTTTTCAACGTAAGGACGAACATCGACCGTCGTCGGAGAAGCCGCACCTGCCGGTGTCGAAGGCAACTCCGGCGACGGCCGCCCTTCCTCGAAAAGACTCTGGTCGATAGTGGCCAAGCTGGAATCCGAATCCCACTGCATCCACATGACCGCGCCTACGATGAATGAGAGAAGCATCGTCACGATGATCGGGCCGGTGATCTGATACTCCCGTGCACGGTCCACGATGCACTCGACCCACGTCGAGCCATGATCGTCTCGGTTCTCCTCCCAAGAAAACGTATCGGGCGTAGCGGGGTGCGTGAGTGTCTTGAAACACTCAGCGACTGCATCCGAGTCGAGACCGACATGATGAGCATACTGTCGGACGAAGCCTAAGCTAAAGATGCCGCCCGGGAGGATGCCGAATTCTTCTTCCTCGATCGCCGTCAGAAATCGTACGCTAATGCGGGTGCGGGCCGAAATCTCCTGGAGCGTGATCCCACGGGACTCTCGCTCGTCCCTCAAGCACTCTCCGAAGTTGCCATGTGGCGCAAACATCACAGTAATTACAGCACAGTGCCCAGTCTAAGCGGCACGAGAAACGATGAGTTGCACGACAACAATGTGGAGGAGTAATCGGTGGTCAGTCCATCAGGCATGGATCTTACAGATGTAGCCGGCGTAGGGGCTGGTATTCTGTCGATGCCCCGGGGCAATGCCCGCGTCGCAGTAGTACAGGCTGCCGTGCCACCAGGTCATGCCATGCGGGTCCGGATCATCCCGGTTGAGTTGAATCGCTTCCAGCACCTGCCCGCTCTCGATGTCGAACTTCAATATGCGGAAATCGTTCGAGAACATGCACCAGATATGCGCTCCGTCCCAGCCCAGCCCGTGGGCTCGCCCCAGCGGCACCGGGAATGAATGCTGAACCCGCAGATCGGCGTCGGTCTGCGTGACGTTCTTGTTCGGACCGAATTGCGTGATCCACAGTGAATCCTGCGCCCACAGCACGCCGTGCACGCCTCCCCCGTTGGGGGTCCGATAGTTTTTCACATGGCGGCCCGTCTCGATCTCCAGCTTGACGATCCGGCCCCCCTTCTTCACATCATGAGGCCGCGCAGGACGCCCCCCCGCCGGCCCGTTCGCGGCCATCCACACAACCCCGCCGCCGGCCGCAATGCCGCTCGTGTTCGACGACTGCGTTTCGTAGGAGGCGAGAGGCTGGCCGGTTTCCCAGTCGAGCAGATGCGCCCGGTCCGTCACCTGCTCGCCGCACCACAGGCCCGCGGCGGTTGCTTCCAGGCCGTTGGGATTGCCGTCGGGCGACTTGAACAGCCGCTCGACCTTCTTGCGCTTGCGGATGGGGTAGTTGTGGGGCTTGGCGTAGGCGGCCGTGGCGATCACGGCGAGTATGGCTCGGCGAGTCAACATGAAGTCTGTGGGAACGAATCGGTAACTGGCGCTATTGTAGCTGATCCGCAGTGCACCAGCCCTCCCACCCTGTTTCAGGATCATCCTTGGGTTGGAAAAGGTTCCCCCTTCATCATGCCTGCTTCTGTGTCGCACCCCCAACGCTCAACCCGAACGTCCAGGAGCGTATCCTATAATGGAGCCGGATAACAGGGAAGCGCCCGCGAGTGCCTGGAAAAGTGGGGTGGGGAGTTTCTCATTGAATGCTCTTCGATACCGGTTCGCGGCCTGCGGAACCGGTATTTTTCGTTCCGCCGCATGCGAACCATCGTGAGTGAAAGACAGTATGGCCTTTGACTTTATTCAGAAGCTCGAAGACGAGATCAGGAAGCTCGAGTACGAGTTGAAGAACGAGCTACCGAAAGAAATCCAGCAAGCGCGCGAACTGGGTGACTTGAGTGAGAACGCCGAATACGCCGCGGCGAAAGAGCGCCAGGACTATGTCGGTGCTCTGCTGGCAAAGAAAAAAAAGCGCTTGGCGGACATGAGGATGGTCGATCTCACCAAGATTCGTCAGGGTGTGGTCGGACTCGGATCGACGGTTGTCGTTTACGACATTGACAATGACAAGGAAATGCAATATTACCTTGTGACGTCTGAGGACGTCGATGCTCCGAACGGAAAAATCTCAACGACGTCACCAATTGGCCGCGCCCTGATGGGCAAGGAACCGGGCTATGTGACCGAGGTCCGCACTCCGGGCGGGGTGCGGGAGATGGAGATTTTGAGGCTGAAGACAATCCACGAGCAGGATGGCTGATGCACTGACCGCGCCGGTCTGAACTGGAAACCACAATGGGTGTTACCCAAAAAATCGGAAGCGCGGCAGGTTACCTCGTGGGACTGATCGTCAAGCTGTTGATCGGGGCCCGAGTCCACCCCAATCTGCTGACCTGCATGGGACTTGGCATCAACGGCATCGCCGCTTGGTTGTTCGGTCGCGGCGAATTCTTCTCGGCCGGCATCGTGGTGGTGATCGGAGCAGTATTCGACTTGATAGACGGTCCCGTCGCGCGCCAGAGCAACAAGGTGACGCGTTTCGGTGGATTCCTTGACTCGGTGCTCGATCGATATTCCGATCTGATCCTGCTGATGGGGTTGCTGGTGTATTACGCGAGTGTAAACCGCTATTTCTATGTCGTTCTGACAGCCGTTGTCATGACGGGCTCGACACTCACGAGTTACGCGCGCGCCCGTGCCGAGAATTGTATCCAGAGTTGCAAGGTGGGGTTTCTCGAGAGGCCGGAGCGCATTGTGCTGATCATCATCGGCGCGCTTTTTGACCGCATGGCGCCTGTCCTATGGGTGATCGCCGTACTGTCGAACATCACAGTGGCACACCGCATCGCCCACACTTGGCGCGAAACGCGTCAGCTTGATGAAGAGGAACATACGGCGGCCGCAGCCGATCAGAATCGTGTTCCGAAAGAAACCGAGCGGGGCACGAATTCCGAGGAGATCCAGGAAGGATCGGTCGTCTAGATCGAGCCTTGCAGCCGTGCAAACCGACATCTCCGAACGATTTTCTGAGCCCTCTTCGTAACAAAGAAGCTCCAGGGAGCGACTACAGGGAGTAACCTTCGGTTGTTCCTGCCGTGTTTGATCAAACCTTCGTGCATCGAGAGGGCAGTGGCGTCAAGCCGTGGACGCTGTTGGTTTCTCTGCTTGGACAATCGTTCCTGATTGGCGCTGCACTCCTGCTGCCGCTGATTTACACCTACGAGATCCCGGTGTATGAATTGACGAGCTCCATTCTGCTGGTGGCTCCACCACCCCCGGCGCCCTCACTGGAGCAACGCTCCCTGAAACCAACTCCCAGGCTGCCGCGCCGGTTCGAGGCAATTGTGCAGGCGCCAAGTGAGGTCCCCATAGAAAATGCGATCGTGTATGGAGGCGAGGCGGTCCCCGGACCGACCTTGAGAGGCATCTCAACGGGAATCCCGGATGGGGTGATCGGGGGAATCCTGGATCTTTCGCGCGCGGATACAAAGAACGTCCCGCCGCCCGCCCCCATCCGAGTCGGCGGCAACGTGCAATCAGCGAAGCTGGTCAACCGCGTGCTCCCCGTGTATCCCGTCGAGGCGGTGGAGGAAGACATCAGCGGCACTGTGCGCCTTGAGGCAACCGTCACCAAAGAGGGAACCATTCGGGGATTGAAGGTGCTGGAGGGACATCCGCTGTTGGTGGAGTCAGCTACGGCGGCGGTCCTTCAGTGGCGCTACCGGCCTACATACCTGAACGGATTGCCGGTCGAAGTGATCACCTACATCGTGATCAACTTCAAACAGAGCCCTCCTCCTGTGCAAGAGCCACAACCGCCTCAGCGAAGGAAGAGAAAGTAGGTCTCTACTTCACGAAGTCCTTTTCGAAGAGCCGGCACTTGAGGCCGCCTTGCATCGTAGTGATCCACATCTCACCGGGCCGACGCTCGAAGACCCAGGGATAGGACACTCGCTTGGACTTGTCTTTGTGGCGGGCGATCACGACCGAGTCTGTCCAGTTCTGCCCATCGTCGTCGGAAAAAGCGATGGAGAGTTCCGATCGTTCCCAACTGGCAAGCGTTTCCGAGCGGGAACCGCCGCGGCGTACGGTGGTATTCTTGCCTTCGAGATAAAGCCGGTTCCAGGTCATCACGAGTCGGCCGCTTTGGAGCCGTGTCAGGTAAGCCGGAGAGCTGCTGGCGTCGATCTTGGTGGGCCGCATCTCTCTCCAGTAGCGACCCTGGTTGTCTGAGAATGCTTCCCAGAAGTAATCGAGATTCGTACGGAGTAGCATCCAGATCCTGTGATCGCGGCGCTCGACGATTGTGGCTTCTATCGCGCCGTCGTGGTGGCCGTGTCCGCCGAGGTCGAGGATGTTGCTCGGCTTCCAGGTCTTGCCGTCGTCGTCGGAGGAATAGGTTCGTGTGACGTGTCGAGGCGGGTTGTCCGTCAAGACCTGCGCAGTGAGAACCACGCGGCCGGAAGCGGTCTGAATGATGTCTCGTACGGCGCCGCACCAACCGCCTTGAATGCGCTGCGCATCCTGCCAAGTGCGGCCTTCGTCCAGGCTGCGGATGGTCCATACGTCGAGTCGTACTTCGCGGTCGGGTGCGTTCTTCTGGTCGTCCCAACCCCAGTCCCGCGAGTTGAGGTTCATAAAGGCCAGAATGATCGCTCCGTCCCGGGTGCGAGTAAGCACGCGCTCATTGCTGACTTTGAGATCAGCTCCGTCCGCAAACAGGGGAATGCGATCGAGCCAGGTTTGGCCGTTGTCGGGCGTGATGTACGTGAACTTGTGTTCGACGGTAAGGGCGCTACCGTTAGCCAGCTTTGTGTAAGGCGCGGCTTTGATCTGCAGCATGGCCTGAACGCGCGGTTCGAGGCGGATGTCTTCGTTGGCGGAGGCTGGATGAGGAAGAGCGAGATACAGCGCCAGGGCAGATGCCACGACGAGCACGTGATCGTGTCCGGAAACCTTCATCGAGTTCATGGGTATCATCTCTCTTCGCCTGTCGCAGTCGTTACCAAGCCAAAGCATACCAACAGCCGTGCCTATAACGAGTGACACCGCAATTTGAAATGGCCGTGCTCCAATCGGAAAGATACCGCGAGTGCTCGATGCTTCAAAGATGTGTTCGTATATCGCACCTTGGGTGCCGAACAGAGAATTCACGCTTGAATCACACGGCGGAGAGACGTCAATTTTTTCGGCTTGTGGGTATTCGAGTGGTTGTGGTACTTTCACGGTTACGCTGAGAGGCAGGGAGCCAACCTGTGGAAGCTCTGGGAATGATTGAGACGAAGGGCCTTGTGGGAGCTGTCGAGGCCGCTGACGCGATGGTCAAGGCCGCGAAGGTGGTGCTCGAAGGCAAGGAGTACATCGGCGCCGGGTTTGTCACCGTGACGTGCCGTGGCGATGTCGGCGCGGTCAAAGCGGCGACGGACGCGGGTGCGGCCGCAGCCCGGCGAGTGGGCGAATTGGTCAGCGTTCACGTCATCCCCAACCCTCACGAAGAGGCCGACACCAAGATCGTGCCGAAGAACAGGGCCGCGCAAGGCGGCAAGGGATAACGATCCGCGATGGTGGCGGATAAGGATCTGCAGTCGATTCAAGAAGTCCGCACTAAGGTCGCGGCGGCGCACGAAGCCTTCCTTCAGTTTCGGAAGCACACGCAGGAGGAGGTCGACCGCATCCTCGATCAGGCAGCGGCCGTTGCGCGTGCCAACGCCGAGTCGCTGGCCAAGCTCGCGGTTGAAGAAACCGGCTACGGCAATGTCCGTGATAAGACCATCAAGAACCTGCTGAACTCGGATCTCCTGCATCGGGCTATCCGTCCGATGAAAACCGTTGGCGTGATTGACGAGGACCCCGACAAGGGGATTCTCGAAATCGCCGAGCCTGCGGGAGTCGTGGCCGCCATTCTGCCGACGACGAATCCGACATCCACGGCTTTCTTCAAGATTCTCATCGCGCTCAAGAGCAAGAACGCCATTGTCGTGAGCCCGCATCCACGGGCGGTCAACTGTACGTGCGAATCCGCGAGGCTGCTCGCCGAAGCCGCTGAAGCCGCGGGCGCCCCCAAGGGCGTCGTCCAGTGCCTTACGAAAGCGACGATCCAAGGTACGAACGAGCTACTCAAGCACCGCCTCACGAGCCTGATCCTCTCCACCGGCGGTCCGGGGATTGTGCGCGCGGCGTATTCAAGCGGCAAACCCGCACTCGGCGTTGGTCCGGGCAATGTGGCCGTGCTGCTCGATGACACGGCCGATGTCGATGAAGCGATCGGCTCCGTCATCGACGGCAAGTCGTTTGACTACGGGACGGTCTGCTCCAGCGAGCAGTGCGTCATCAGCGAGGAGAAGAACCGTGATGCTGTCTGGTCGGCGCTGAGGAAGCACGGCGCCCATGTCTGCGATGAGCGGCAGACGTCCGAATTGGCTGCATTGCTGATCACCAAGGACTTTCGTGTGAACCCCGAATGCGTGGGGCAGTCACCGCAGCGCATTGCCGAGATGGCCGGCTTCAGGGTCGGGGAGGATATCCGGGCGCTAGTCGTGGAGCTGAGGGGCGTCGGCCGCGAGCATCCGCTTTCCGCCGAGAAGCTCTCGCCCGTCTTGAGCGTACACTTCGCGGAGAACTTCGCCGGAGCGCTGAAGGCCTCGGCGGAGATCGTGAACTTCGGCGGGCGCGGGCACACCTGCGTGATCTACTCGAAGAGCGACGAGCGGATTCGTGAGTTTGGTTTGGCGATGCCGGCCTTTCGTATCCTCGTGAACACGGCGGCGCCGCAAGGCTCGACGGGCATCACTACGAACGTTCTGCCATCGATGACGCTCGGATGTGGCGCGATCGCTGGAAACATCACGGGCGACAACATAGGCCCCATGCATTTGATCAACATCAAGCGCGTTGCTTACAAGGTGCGGGAGGTGGAGGCAGCATTCGAGAGTGATGAGGCCAAAAGTTTCTTTGCCGGCAAGACTGTCGCAAGTGCCGCCACTTCGCCGGACCGCCCGAAAGTCGCGGCGGCGGTAGACCAGTACTTGCAGCAGCGTGGTGTCGCAGCCGCGTCCGGAGCTGTCACAGCGACAGCGAGTGTCAATACGGGACCCGCTGCGCAGGTCGTCGACCGCTTCCTGAACGGTCCGAGAGCCACAACTCCGAGTCCGGTCCCGACCGCGGCGCAACCCAAACCCGTTAACCGTCCTGTACCGAAACCGATCGCGTCGGAGGTGGACATCGTACCGTTCGTTAGCGAAGACGACGTGCGGCGGGCGAAGGTCCTGCAGACAAAGATCTATATCAACAGAAAGACCATCGTTACCCCGGCCGCGAGGGATCTCGACTACGACGGGCAGGTGATGGTACGCACGGAGTAGCCCGGTCATCGGCACAGTCACTTACAGGGCAACCCCTACGAGACTCCGGGAAACATGAAGCGTTGGATCTATCGGAGTTACGACTCGGCCGAAGCCGAGCGGCTTCGGAGAGAGGCGCAGGTGTCTGCGTTGACGAGTATGCTTCTGGCGCAACGAGGCATCACCGACCCCGCCAGGGCGCTGAGCTTCTTGCGGCCCGAGCTATCCCAACTTCACGACCCCTATCGCATGGCTGGGATGCGAGAGGGCGTCAGCCGAATCCGTCGGGCGATTGCGCAACAGGAAAAAATCCTCATCTACGGCGATTACGACGTCGACGGCGCCACATCGGTTGTCCTGCTGCGGGCGGTGATCGAACTGGTGGGCGGCTCGGCGGAATTTCATGTGCCTCACCGCATTCGCGAAGGCTACGGCATGCGCGCCGAGGTCATCGAACGCTCTGCGAGTATGGGCGTTCGCCTGATCATCACGGCAGACAACGGCATCCGAGAAACAGAAGTGGTACAGTGCGCCAACGAACTCGGCGTCGATGTCATTATCACGGACCATCACCTTCCCACCGCCTCCATGCCGCCCGCGTTCGCGGTGCTGAATCCCAATCAGCCAGGGTGCACCTACCCTGACAAGAACCTGTGCGGGGCGGGCGTCGTTTTCAAGTTGGCGCAGGCACTACTGAGCGATCTGGGATGGCCTGCTGAGAAGCTTGATCGCGTGCTGACTTCGCTTCTCAAGATGGTCGCCATCGCGACGGTGGCCGATATGGTGCCGCTCATTGGCGAAAACCGTGTCTTTACGAAGCTGGGACTCGAAGGTCTGAGGAATCCCAAAAACCTGGGACTGCGTGCGCTCATCGGCGTCTCGGGGCTCGATCTCAACAAGAGACTCAGCGCGGGCGACGTGGGCTTTCGGATCGGTCCGCGACTCAACGCCGCGGGACGGCTGGACGACGCTCGGGCCGTCATCGATCTGTTCGATGCCCGCAGCGAAGCTGAGGTGTCGCGTATCGCCGGGCACCTCGATCAGTTGAACCGTCAGCGGCAGAGGACCGAAGTTTCGATCTTCAACGAGATCATCGAGAAGCTTGAAGATCTACCGGACCCCGAGGACACTCCTTTCATCGTGGCCTCAGGCGATGGATGGCACGTGGGGGTGATTGGCATCGTGGCGAACCGGATTGTGGAACGTTACCACCGTCCGTCATTGGTGATGAGCTGCGATACGGCGACAGGGCTCGCGACGGGATCGGGACGCAGTATTCCGCGTTATCACCTGCTCGGGGGGTTGGAGTCGACCGCAGACTTGTTCACACGATTCGGTGGCCACAAGCAAGCGGCGGGATGCACGCTGCCGATCGATCGCATTCCCGAACTGCGGCGACGCCTGAACGAGCATGCTCGGGGGGTGCTCAAGACCGAAGACTTCACTCCTATCCTTTCATTGGACTCCGAGATCACCTTCAGCGATGTTAACGAAGACACCCTTGCAGAGTTGAGCCGCTTTGCCCCACATGGGCTGGGGAACCCCACACCGAAGTTCTCTGCTGGCCCGGTGGCTCTGCTGGACGCGCCGGAAATCCTGAAGATGAAGCACGTCAAGATGCGGCTGCGGACGAGGGATGCTGTGCTGTCTGCGATCGGGTGGCGCATGGCCGAGCAGGTGAAGGGACTGCGCGCCGGTTCGAGAGTCGATGTGGCTTTCTCGATTGAGCGCGACGAGTTTCGTGGCGGTTTGCGGCTGAAACTGGAGGACTTTCGAGCGGCTGAAGCGGGTACGGCATGATGCCCTCAAGCGGCTTGTGGGACCGCTCCTGATCCAAGATGAAACTCTGCACATTCGAATACGAAAACCGCTTGCAGGCTGGGATCCTGCAGGGTGACA
Source organism: Bryobacterales bacterium (assembly GCA_026713545.1). Lineage (GTDB taxonomy): Bacteria > Acidobacteriota > Terriglobia > Bryobacterales > UBA6623 > JAPPLB01. The sequence continues at coordinate 132,371 of JAPOOG010000077.1, read as the reverse complement.
AGGTACTACCGGTGGAGGAAGTCAACGCCCGTTCAGGAACGCGGCTGCCGACCGAACTTCTCTCGCTGATCGAAGCCGATGTGATCGAGGAACTGCGCGAGGCTTCGGCCGGCGTCGTGTCGGTGTTGCGGCTGAGTGAAGTACGGCTGCGCCTGCCATATCCGTCACCGCCGAAGATCTGGTGCATCGGCCTGAACTACAAATCGCACGCCGAGGACTTGAACGAAATGCAGCCCGAGGAGCCGGGCAGCTTCATGAAGCCGACCTCTTCGCTCTTCGAACCTGGTGGTGCGATCGAGTTGCCTCCGGCCGATCTTTCTGACGACGTCGATGCCGAGGGGGAGTTGGGTCTCGTGTTCGGGAAAAACTGCCGAGAGGTACCAATCGAGGCGTTCGAGGACGTCCTGCTCGGCTACACCGTGACGCTCGATATGACGGCGCTCGACGTGCTCCGACGCAACGCTCGCTACCTGCAGCGATCGAAGAGCTTTGACACATTCTTCAGCTTCGGCCCCGTGATCGTCACCAAGGATGAAGTGCCCGATGTGAACGCGCTGGAGGTCGTAACGATCCACAATGGGCGTCAGTTCTCTCGTGACTACGTTCGAAACATGGCCCATCGGCCGGACGCGCTCGTCGCTCTACACACTGAGGTGATTACGTTCGAGGCCGGCGCCATTCTTTCCACCGGCTGTCCGAAGGGAGCGCGGGTCCTGCCGGGCGACCGTGTTGAAGGTTTCGTTCGCGGCGTTGGAAGCATCACCGCAAGCGTGACCCGCCGCGAGCGACAACAGTGGACCGGGAGTCATCGTCAACTCTCGTAGACGGCCTCTGACTTCTTTCCTGCAAATCATCCCTTTCCGTTCGAACCAAGATCGCTGCGTTACCCCGATGCTGGCCCAGTCCTATATCGGTCTCATCGCTGCTGTGCCTTCCCGACTTTGCTGCGGTCATTTTTTCCCAGGGCTCCGCCGGCGGTAGCGACAAGCACCTCACCCCCTGCGATGACAGATTCGATGTTTTCGCATTACTCTAGACGTAGTGGCGCGATGAAGTGCGCCTGCCCCACCGTATGCGCCTCTGCGCCATCCTCGTTGCTGCCGCCCTCGTTACGCTCTCGTTCCTGGCCGCCCAAACCAGCGCTCCTGTTGGCAAACCCAAGCCTTTCGAACCTCTCCCGCCTCCCGAACAGCCGCTGCCCTTTAGCCACAGAGTCCATGTCGGGCTTGGCTTGGAATGCCTCGACTGTCACAAGATCGAAGACCCCGGCTTCCTTGCGGGCTATCCGTCCACCACTACCTGTATGGCCTGCCATGCAGCCGTCAGGACCGACAGCCTACATATCCAAAGACTTTCCGGCTTTGAAGAGCAAGGCAAAGAAATCCCTTGGGTCAAAGTCTACAAAGTGCCCGACTACGTCTACTTTTCACATGAGTGGCATCACAAGGAGGCCAAGATTTCCTGCCAGGAATGTCATGGACCTGTCGCCGAGCGCGAAGTCATCTTCCAGGAAAAGCCCACCAACATGATGGCTTGCATGGCCTGCCACGACCGCCGCAAAGCATCAAATGAGTGCAACCTCTGTCATGACGCCCAGTAGCCGTCCCTAGAATGCAGATGATGCAGGACAGGGCGACCGGCGGCGGCTCAAAATCCGTGCGGGACCGGTCGTTCATCGAAAGGATATCGGCCCCCCCGTAATTGTGACGTTTCTGGCTGCGTGTTCACCTTCTCGGGCTGTTTGGGATCGGCCGTTTCACTCCGGGTTGACATGTGCCAACCGCTGTATTCTCAGGATCATCTTGTGTTGGAAACATTCCCGCCTTCGGGGTCATGTTGTATTTGACAATTCTGAGCCACAAGATACTTGACAGCATGTGATAGAACCTTGCTGGGTATTGGTGGAGGTGGTTGTCGCAGTCTGTCAGTGCTGCTGACCGCGGGGCCGCGTAGTAACGGGTGTGCATTTTTTCCTTGCCAAAGAGTGACCTCGTACGTATAATCGGAGGAAATTCCCGCACTGTCGCCGGGTCAGACGGGTGATCCCGCGGCTTCAGTAGGTTTTTGAATCAGGTTTTCCGGTGTCGACGTAGTTAGGCGGTAGTCATCCGACGACTGGCCCTGTTGTGGGCTCAGTTGTTTCCCGCGCGGGTGCGGCCTCGCAAGCGACTTTGTCATTCGTGTGGAGGAAACTGAAACCCAACGGGTTCGTGTGGGGTCTAACAAGACCTGAATCGAACCGACCATGGACTGATAAGCCCGTCGGACCGGATTAACTGAGAACGGGGGAGTGAAAAATGACTAAGGGAACGACGAACGGAGTGACAAAGGCTCAGATCAAGCAGTTTCGTACCGTGTTGGAAGCCAAAGCGGAGGAAATACAAACCAGCTTGGGCTCGTCGAAAGCGGCTAAGGCTCTCGACCGCGGTGAGGACCCTCCCGCCTTGGAGGATCTTCCCGTGCAGAGCCATGAGGAATGGATTTTTCTCAACCGCAACAACATTGATGTGATGTTGCTTCGCGAGATCGAGGAGGCGCTGGTCCGGGTCGATGCCGGTGGATACGGGATTTGCCCCGAGTGCAACGATCCGATCTCTATCAAGCGGCTCCAGGCGGTTCCGTGGGCGCTTTATTGTGTGACGTGCCAAGAAGAACTGTCGGAAGAGCCGCAGGAGCGCCGGCGCCGGGAACGCTCTTACTCTTACTAGAACACTCGTTACACGAGTGGTCGCGACGCCGAAGGATGATATCAGGCTCCCGTGCATCCACGGGAGCCTTTATTTTGCAGGTCCGTCAATTCGTCGAGATTCAGACGTCCGGTGTAGATCGCCATTCCCAGTGCTGCGTGGATCGAGAGTTCGTCGAGCGCTTTGATCTCTTCGATGGTGGTAATGCCTCCGGCAGCGGTCAGCTCCAGCCGTGTGGCTAGGCGGAGACGGCGATACCAATCGAGGTCGGTCCCCTGCATCATCCCCTCTTTGTCGACGTAGGTACAGAGGAATCCCCCACTATAGGGTTCGAGTTGGCCAATGACCTCTTCCGCCCGCCATGAAGTGGCCTCTTGCCAGCCCTTGACGACGATATGCCCGCGTTTTGAATCAAGCGCGGATAGGAGCCGATCCTTCCCGATCGCCCGGCTGACTTCCCTCAGGAAGTCATGTCGGACGCCGTTTGCATCAAAAGCGGAGGTGCCGATAATGACCTTGGAGGCACCGGCTTCGACGAGTTCGCGGGCCCGCTCGACCGACCGGACACCGCCGCCCACCCGCACGATGGCGCTGCATGCCAACTTCAGCACGATGTCGTTGTTCGACCCCCTGCCCATCGCCGCATCGAGGTCAATCACCTGAATCTCGGGGAAGGCCGCGAACTTTTTGAGCATCACTTCGGGCGACTCGCCCTCCAGCGCCTTCTTGCGTCCTTGGATCAATTGGACAACTTTGCCGCCCATCAGATCAATGCAGGGAATGATCATGGTGTTGTGAGACGCCTCTTTGCTTGCCGGCCGTGGAATTGGAATGATTCCGGAATATTCCAGATTCTGGAGTCAAGTTCTTCGATCGTGAACCAGCGGACAGCCCTGTCAAGAGAGTAGTTGCAGTGTGGCACGGTCGATCTAGCCCGTCGTGCGCACCGCGACGCCATATTCCTTGAGCGTCTGCTTGAGACCGATGACGGTGTGCGTCCCGTAATGGAAGATCGACGCAGCCAATGCGGCGTCGGCCTCTCCTTGGTCGAGTACGTTAATGAAATCCTGGGGCCGCCCGCCTCCGCCGCTCGCAATGACTGGGATGTGCGTGTTGCGGGAGATAGCGCGGGTAAGCTCACAGTCAAAGCCGACTTGAGTGCCGTCACGGTCCATCGAGGTGAGCAGTATTTCACCGGCGCCGAGCCCTTCGCCGCGAGCGGCCCACTCAACGGCGTCGATACCCGTGTCTTTGCGGCCTCCATAGGTGTAGACATTCCAGTGGCTGGGACCGTTGCGGCGAGCGTCTATGGCGAGAACGACCGCCTGCGCACCGAACTCCTCGGAGAGTTCGGTGATCAACTCGGGGCGCTCGACAGCGGCGGTGTTGACCGATACCTTGTCCGCGCCGACAACGAGAATGTCCCGAGCGTCTGAGACGGAGCGGATGCCGCCACCCACCGTGAGCGGAATGAAGACTTGCCGGGCGGTCCGCTCGACGACGTCTTTCATGATTTCACGGCGGTCGCTGGAGGCAGTGATATCAAGGAAGACCAGCTCATCCGCTCCGTCGCGGTTATAGACTTTGGCCAACTCGACCGGATCGCCCGCATCGCGCAACCCGACGAAGTTGACGCCTTTGACAACACGCCCTGCTTTGACATCCAGGCAGGGAATGATGCGCTTCGCTAGCATGCCAGGAAGTTACGGACAATCTGCTGGCCAACCGAGCCGGACTTTTCGGGGTGGAACTGTACGCCGAACACGTTTCCGGCTTCCAGTGCAGCCGTGTAGCGAACTCCGTATTCGCAGAAAGCGGCTGACTTGTCACTGCCGATGTCTTCGGGCACGTAGTAACTGTGTGCGAAATAGACGTAAGGCCGGTACGGGAGGTTGGCGAGTAACCGTGGACTGCCTTGCGATACCAGTTCGTTCCAACCCATGTGAGGCACGCGTGCGTCCTTGGGGAACCGCTTGACTTCACCGGGATAGACGCCAAGGCCGTGGAGTTCCGGTGCTTCTTCGCTGCTCTCGAAGAGGGCGTGCAATCCCAAGCAGATGCCGAGAAAGGGCACGCCAGCGGAGATGCGTTCCTTGAAGGCTTCGCGAACACCAAGCGAGTCTAGCGACCGAATCAACTGTCCGAAGTGGCCGACGCCAGGCAGAATGATCTTGTCGACCCGGCTCAGACCTTCGGCGTCATTGACGATCTCATACTTCGCTTCGATCGCGTCGAGGGCATTCTCGACGGACCGAAGGTTGCCGGCGCCGTAGTCAAAGATGGCGATCATGGAGCTACGCTTTCACCTCCAGCAATCCCTTGGTGCTCGGGAGCTGGTCTTTCAGCCGTTCGTCCGTCGAGCAGGCAAAGCGCATGGCCCGCGCGAAACATTTGAACAGTCCTTCGATCTTGTGGTGATTCGATCGTCCGTACAGCACGCGAGCGTGCAGGTTGCAGCCGCAGTGGTTTACGAAACCGTCGAAGAAGTCGTGCAAAAGCTCGGCTTGCAGATCCCCGACGAGACGGAAGCTCGTAGGAGCGTGATAGACCAGCGCCGGACGCCCGCTGAGATCGACCGCAACGACGGCGAGGGACTCGTCCATCGGCATCACGAAGTAGCCGGCACGGTTGATACCGACTCGATCTCCGAGAGCTTTTGAGAAGCATTGGCCGAGCACGATCCCGACGTCTTCGACGGTGTGGTGTTGGTCAACATTGAGGTCGCCGCTAGCCTTGAGATCGAGATCAAAGCCACCATGCTTAGCGAACAGCTCGAGCATGTGGTCGAAGAAATGGATTCCCGTCGAGACGTTGTACTTGCCTTTCCCCGCGATGCGCAGTTGGCCGCGGAGCTGCGTTTCATTGGTATTCCTGACGATGGAAGCTATTTTCATGATGCGCTCAACCTTTGATGTCGGTCAGGATCTGCTTTAGCTCTTCGAGTAGTTTTTCGGCTTGGTCGCGCCTTCCGGCTGTGATCCGAGCGGTTCCGGGAATCTCGTGGCTGCGGTCGCGTATCAGGATGCCCCGCTCGCGCAACCGGTCGCAGACAGCCTTCGACCGATCCCCGAACCGCGCCAGGACAAAATTCGCTTCGCTGGGAAAGTGCTTTATTCCGAGATCGGAGAGGCCGGCTGCGAGAACTTGCCGCGCGACGAGCGCCTCGGTGACGTAGTTGTTGATGTACTCCTGGTCGTCAATCGCCTCCAGAGAGCAAGCCGCGGCCAACGAATTCACGCTGTAGGGTGACTGCCCTTTGGCGATCGCAGCGACGTTTTCAGCCTGTGATAGCAGACAGCCGAGGCGGAATCCGGCCATGCCATAGACTTTGGAGAAGGTACGGCTCACGAAAAGGTTCGGATGGGCCTCAAGCAGGTCGAGCGCCGTGACATTGTAGAACTCGAAATACGCTTCATCGATCAGCACCACCGCTTCTCCGGCCCGATCGAGGATCTGCTCGATTTCGGTTATTCCGATCGCGCTTCCGGTAGGGTTGTTCGGATTGGCGAGAAGGATCGCACTCGTGCGTTCAGAGATACTGTCCAGAAGCTCCTTGAGAGGGAATGCCAATTCTGGAAGCAGGTACGGCGCCCGCCGGGGAGTCGCTCCGGCGAGTTCAGCATAGAACTGATACATCGCATATGTCGGCCACGTGAAGAGGACCTCGTCGCCTGCATCGACGTAGGTGTTGATGAGGCATTGGATCGCCTCGTCGGTGCCGTTCGTGAGAAGCAGTTGATCGTGGCCGAGTCCCAGCCACTCCGCGATTTTTGGAGACGCTTCGGTGTATTCGGGATAGATTGCAAAAAAGTCAGGTTCGGCAATCCGCTTCAGCAACGCCGCCACACGCGGCGAGCAGCCGACGGTGTTTTCGTTGAAGTCGAGACGCAACTTACCGCGCCGTCCGCTTGTGGGAGGGTGGTAGGGAGCCATCCGCACGATGGCTTCGCGTGGTTGCGGCCGCACCGTCAGGGTTGTGTCAGCCATCGAGACGCGCCTCAATCGATCGAGCATGGGCTTCCAGGCCCTCGGCGCGCGCCAGTGTCGTGATAGCCGGTGCAAGGGCGCGCAGGCTCTTCTCGTTCAACTCCTGAACGGAGATGATCTTTACGTAGTCCAACACCGACAGACCGCCGCGCAGGGTGGCGCCTCCTCCGGTCGGCAGAACGTGATTCGGGCCGGATGCGTAGTCACCGGCCGCCTCAGGACTCCAACTCCCGACGAAGATGCTGCCAGCGTTCTTGATGCTGTCCAGCCATGAGGCATCGGGAACGGAAAGATGCTCCGGGGCGAAGCGATTTGCGAGTTCCATCGCCTCGTCGGAGGACGAAACCACTATGATGGCGCTGTTACGTGCGATGGATTTGGATGCGACGTCACGAGTAGTCAGCGTTTCGAGTTGCCGAGAGACCTCCGCCGCAACCCATCGGGCAAGACGCTTCGAACTCGTAAGCAACACGGCACTCGCGTCTACATCGTGCTCGGCTTGTGCAAGCATGTCGGCGGCGAGGCCCCGGGCGTCCTTCGTTGTGGCCTCCTTGGGGGCGATTAAAAGAATCTCCGTTGGGCCCGCAAAAAAGTCGATTCCGACACTCCCGGCGAGCAGCTTCTTCGCCGCCGCGACGTAGATGTTGCCGGGTCCGACGATGCGTTCGGCGCGAGGCACGGATTCCGTCCCGAAGGCGAATGCAGCGATGGCCTGCGCACCGCCCATGTGGAAGAAGTTCGACACGCCAAGGTAGCCGGCGGCGCCCAACGTCGCGGGCGAGGGTCCAGGAGACGCGACGGACACGATGGGCACATCCGCCACCTGGGCCGGGATGACCGTCATCATCAGCGTCGAGGGCAGAGGGTAGCGTCCGCCGGGAACGTAGGCGGCCACGGAAGACAAAGGACGAACGATCTGGCCAAGCTTTGCTCCGCCTATGGACTTCGTCCAACTGCGCGGCTTCTGTAGTTCGGCAAACCGCCGGATTTGACGCGAGGCCGTCTGGATGGCTCGCCGCAAGTCTTTGGGAAGTTCCTTTTCTGCAGAGGTCAGCTCAGCAGCGGGGATGCGAAGTGACGCTCTTTCGAGCCGATCGAACTTGCGAGCGTACTCCAGAAGAGCCCGGTCGCCACGCTTGCGGACAGCCTCCAGAATCGGTGTCACAGTCGCCTCGGCGCGGTCCCAACGCGTCTGACGCCGCTTCAACAACCGCTCCAGAGCAGGCTCGTCAGTGCTCCCGATGATCTTCAGCATGGGATGCCCGGAAGAAACTACGACTTGTAAACCGAGGCGGGATCGTAAGCCGGCTGGTCGACCTGCTTCCACTCACCGCCTTCCCAACGGCGATAGAAGCAACTCCTAAAGCCATTATGGCAAACGCCCGGACCTAGCGCCTCGACCTTGATGACCAGCGTATCTTCGTCGCAATCGACCAGGATTTCTTTCGCCAACAGGTAGTGGCCTGAGGTCTCGCCCTTCGTCCAAAGCTTGTCTCGCGATCGGCTGTAGAACGTCACTCGGCCGGTTTCGCGCGTCAGATCCAGGGCTTTCTGGTTCATGAAACCGACCATCAGGACCGTGCTGTCAGCCGCGTCTTGAATCACTGCCGGCACCAGCCCGTTTGTTTTCAAAAAGTTCACTTCCATGTTGCACCTTTCATTAATAAACAAAAAACCCGCTCGGCACGATGCCGGCGGGCTTCGGGTCTCGGAAAAGTTGGACGTTTACCGTTTTCCGCGCAGCCGCCGGCCGCTGCGCCTTGCATGGGCGTAGTGATGATGCCGGTGATGCCGCTCGAACCGCATTCGAAGTTTCAGTATATGACGAGGCGACAAACGGTCAAGGGACTCAGAGGCAAATCATTCGGGAATCACGGGCAACAGGATGTGCGACGGACGAGCCCTGTCGTGATAGATGGTTTGTTGGGCGATCTTGAGTTCCGCGTCCATTCCCTGTTCGTTGCCGGTGTTCGGATTGCGGTCCCACATGGGGAAGTTGCTGCTCGTGATATGCACTCGGATGCGATGACCCTTCCGAAAGACATTGGCGGTCGGAAGCAGATCGATCGTGTACTCGTAGGGTCTGTCCGGCTCGAGCAGGAGTGGCGGTTCCCAGATGGACTCGCGAAACCGAGCGCGGAGGATGCCTTCGGTGAGGTTGAAGGCTCGGCCGTCCGGGTAGACGTCGATGAGACGTGCAATGAAGTCTGTGTCGCGCGCAGAAGATGCGGCGTGGAGCTTCACGGCGACCGGGCCCGTGACTTCGAGATCCCGGTCCAGCGGCTCACTCGTGAAGACCAGGACATCCTGACGGTTCTCGTTGGGGCGCTGATCGACGGGACCGGCCCGAATGATACCCGGTATCTCCGTCGCGGAATGGTTGCCGCCGAGCGTAGGGACCGGGTCGTCAGGATCGTAGATATAGCGCGTAGGCGGCTCGTCTTGCGTCGGAGCGGCGCCGAGCGTGCCGTCCTTTTCGCCGTTGGCATGGAAGTAGTATTTCGTGAACCGGGTGCGAGCGAGGGGCCATTCGTTTTCGAGTCGCCATTCGTTGATTCCCATGACGAAGAGGCGGATCTTGGGTTCGTCGCGAATACCGTTTTCGGTTCCCTTTACGACATAATCAAGCCAGCGAATCGCCAGTCCGATCTCGTCTTTTTCGGGGTTTCCCCCGAAGTCTCGGTCTCCCACAACACGGTTTCGCGAGTGCGTGGTCGGACTGATAGCGACCCGGATCTCGTCTGACGCACCGAGCTTTGTCAGCTTCTCGAAATACTCGAGCGTCGCGCCGGGATAGTTGTCGTACCAGCCGCTCATCAGATACACGGGGATGCGGATCTTGTTGAGCTTGTGGCGGGTGCCGATGGCCTTCCAAAAGTCGTCATAGGTCGAGTGGGAGACATAGTCGGTGTAGAGCTTGTTAGGGCGCGTACCCGCAACGGTGTCGAGTGTGATGAGTGGCAAGTGACGATACCAATTCCACCATCCAAATTCCTCAACCTGTTGCTTGGCTTGCGCAGAATAGTCATAAATGCGGCGGGCGGTGTGGGCGAGCTGGATGGCGCCGTGGTCGCGATACATGCGTTGCCAGGGATCGGGATTGACGTTCTGAGGAACAATTGCCTTCAGATTGGGATGCGCTTCGGGTGCGGTGAGCCACTGGGTCGCGCCATAGTAGGAACTGCCGTACATGGCGACCTTGCCGTCGCACCAAGGTTGCCGGCTGATCCAGTCGATGCAGTCGTAGCCGTCCCGCGCGTCGTCGAAGAAACGGTTGTCCATGCCCTGGGAACCTTCCGAGCCGAGGTGTCCACGGGTCGCTTGACCGACGAAGACGTAATCTGCATCGAGGAAGCGGCTGGAGATGCCGCCCCAGAAGTCGGTGTCGTAGCCGCGGATGAGCACGACAGGGTATCGGCCGAAACCCGGCCGGCGGATGCTCGTGCGCAGCTTAACCCCGTCCCGCATGGCCACCATCAGTTCTTCGGGTGCAGGCCGGTCGACGGGAACGCAATGGATGGCGAGAGAGAGTGCGGTCACGGCTGCCGCGGTTTGAAGAGAGTTCACCGAGTGTTCCTACTGGACACTACCGGAGACATTGTTATCTCTTCCGGCCGGGGTTATTGTACCGCCGGCGGTGTCCGGAAGCAGACCAAGAGAGATCACACTTGGCGGTTTCACATCCGATGGAGATTCTTGCACAATGCAGCCTCGTAGCCTCGAGCTCTGAACGGTATCGAATTCCGACCGATCTACTCGTGAGCGGGACATTCCGGGGCACCGCGAGACAGTGGATTTTACACCTTACGGGATGAACGGCTAGAATTGGATTTGCATCGGTTCTTCCCCCCCGGCAGATTCTTCTCGCTATTCCGCTGAGCCGGATCGCTAACCTTTCCTCGGCGCCTTCGGGGACTTCAGAATACAACCATGACGAATGTAGTGATTCTCGGGACGCAGTGGGGCGACGAGGGCAAGGGCAAGATCGTCGACCTGATTGCCGACCGTTTTGACGTCGTGGCACGGGCGCAAGGGGGGCACAACGCCGGCCATACGGTGCACATCGGCGACCGGAAGTTCATTCTCAAACTAGTGCCGAGCGGGATTCTGCGGCCCGGCAAAAAGGTCGTTATCGGCAATGGCGTTGTCATCGATCCCGCCGCCCTGCTGCAAGAGATCGACGCTCTTGAACAGGCGGGCGTCGAAGTAAGAGGCAACCTGTTCATCAGCAACCGCGCCCACGTGATCTTTCCTTACCACCGGATGATGGAAAAAGCGACCGAGCAAACGCCGGGGAAGATCAAAATCGGTACGACATCGCGGGGCATTGGCCCCAGTTACGAAGACAAGATCGGCCGCCGCGGCATTCGGGTCGCGGAACTTGTGAACGGTGACCATTTCCGGGACCATTTCCGGGCAAACGCTCAAGAGAAGGACCTCCTGGCCAGGGCCCTTTGCATCGAAGAGGCTTGGGACTTCGACGCGATCTACGACGAGTATCGTGCCTATGCTGAGCGCATCGGCCCCTTCGTATGTGATACGGCAGGCTACCTTCAGAGGGCGATAGGTCAGGGGAAAAGAGTGCTTTTTGAAGGCGCACAAGGAACGATGCTCGATATCGACCATGGCACGTATCCTTTCGTGACGTCTTCTAACGCCACTGCGGGCGGCGTCTGCACAGGGCTGGGCGTTTCACCGGTTCACATCGATGCGGTTGTCGGTATCGTCAAGGCCTACGTCACGCGGGTAGGCGGCGGGCCGTTCCAGACAGAGGCGGATGGCTCCGTTGCCCGGCACCTGCGTGACCAAGGCGGGGAATACGGCTCGGTGACCGGTCGTCCCCGGCGCTGCGGCTGGTTCGATGTTCCGCTGCTGCGCTACTCGAATACGATCAACAGCTTCGCGTCGCTTATTGTTACCAAGCTCGACGTTCTTGACGGGCTGGAGAAGATCCCAGTGTGCACGGCGTACCGTTACAAGGGCGAGGTTCTCAGAGACATGCCGGCCCTTCAGCACGTGCTGGAGTCCGTCGAGCCGATCTACGAGGAGCGCCCCGGCTGGGTAGGTACGACCAGCGGCCTTACCGACCATGACGCCCTTCCGCAGGGAGCGAAGGACTACCTGCGTTTTCTGTCCGATCAAGTGGAAGTTGAGTTTGGGGCGGTTTCAACGGGTCCTGAGAGAGACCAGACGATACTCGTGCGCGGCTCCAGGCTGGAGAAACTGCTCTAGCTGGATTCGCCCCCTCAGAAAAGCACAGCCCAGCGGCGGTCAACGCTGTCAAATCTGATCCCGAATACGCTTTGGATCGAGTCGGGAGGGCCGGCGGGCCTGCGAAGCCGGCGCATCTTCGTCACCAACGTTCCCACTCTTCTACGGTTGTTACGCCTGTCGTTGTTTACATGAACTCCCGGCATGCCCTTCAAGACGGTAATGACGCATTGTCACGATAATAGAGGGCATGCCTCTCCTTCCTTGCAACGAAGCCCGAGCTTTGATCACCGCGCACATGGAGGAAGGGCCGGCTCTCCCGCCGCCCGAAACGACAACGCTTGATCAGGCGCTGGGACGCGTACTCGCCAACGACACGGTCGCCGATCGAGACTATCCGCCTTTCAATCGCTCGACCAGAGACGGTTACGCGGTCATCGCCTCCGATGTCGTCGATCCGCCGGTGGTGTTGGAAGTCATCGGAGAGACCCGAGCGGGCGAGGCATCACAATTCCGCATCGAGCACGGCCAGACGGTGCAGATCATGACTGGCGCCCCGGGGCCGGAAGGCGCAGATGCCGTGGTCATGCAGGAGTACTCGCAGCGTGACGGCCGGCAAGTCAGGTTGGACCGCGGGGTGCCCAGCGGTAAAAATCTTATCTTTCAGGGCAGCGAAAGCCGTGAAGGCGCTGTCGTGCTGGAGGGGGGTACGCTCTTGGGGTATCCGGAGATTGCGTTACTAGGTTCGGTCGGCTGTGATCGAGTGACAGTCCATCGCCGTCCCGAAGTCGCCATTCTTTCCACCGGCGATGAAGTTCTTCCCATCGAGGCGACGCCGGAACCCTATCAGATTCGCAACTCGAACGCCTATTCGCTTGCGGCGCAGGTGCTGCGGGCGGGGGGCGAGCCCCGAATCCTACCCATTGCGCCCGACGTTCAGGACCGCACACGGAACTTGATCGAGGATGGCCTGCGATCCGACCTCCTGCTTCTCTCCGGCGGGGTTTCGGTTGGCAAGTATGACTTCGTCGAGAGCGCGCTGCGTGATCTGGGAGCGGAGTTCTTCATCACCAGCGTTGCCATTCAGCCCGGCAAGCCGCTTGTGTTCGCGAAAGTCGGCGGCAAGCCCGTTTTCGGTCTGCCGGGGAATCCGATTTCGACGATGGTAACCTTCGAGCTGTTTGCGCGTCTGGCGATCGACTTGCTCGCGGGCCACAAGGATTCCCCGCTGAGGTTCACGAGTGCCCGGTTGATCAACGATTTCAAGCACAAACCCGTCTTGACTCGCTTCCTGCCAGCCGTTCTGAGCGGCGATTACGGTGACGTAAGGGTCGATCCGGTACAATGGCAGGGGTCGGGCGATTTGGTCGCCTTGGCCCGTGCGGACTGCTTCCTGGTGGCCACGCCGGACCGTGATTTCTGGAAAGCCGGGGAGTGGATCTCGATCCTACCCAGGTGAGCAAACTCTCTCACTACGACGAGCGCGGCGCGGCGCGCATGGTGGATGTCAGTGACAAGACGCCCACTCGCCGGACCGCTCGCGCCCACGCTTTCGTGAAAATGCCTGCCGCCGTGACTCGGCAACTCCCGGACAATCCCAAGGGCGACCCGCTGGAAGTCGCGCGCGTCGCCGGGATCAACGCAGCGAAGCGCACCAGCGATTTGATTCCCCTCTGTCATCCTCTGCCGATCACTCACGCCGACATTGAGATCCGACTCGTTCCCGGTGGCGCCGAGATCGAATCCAGCGTAACGACAACGGCGCCGACCGGAGTTGAAATGGAAGCTCTCACTGCTGTCTCGATCGCCGCGCTCACCGTCTACGACATGACGAAAGCTCTCGACAAATCGATCGAAATCGGCGACATCTATCTCCTCGAGAAAGAAGGGGGCAAGAGCGGGCTCTATCAGCGAGAGGACGGCTTGCGCCGAAACCGGATTGTCGAGCGAAACGTATAGCGAACAAGGGATGCCGACAAGACGATTGTCATGAAACCCCACGCTCGTTCCCGCCGCCCCACCAATGTGAATGTGAATGTGACTGTGCGTGCAGCCCTCATGGTGACGCTCATCGCCGCCTTCGGTACGTTGCCCCTCGATGCTCAGCAGGACGAAAACGACGCGGTACTTTCTCTAGGAGACGACCTGGTTTTTGGTTCAGAAGTCAATGTCGTCACGGTACCGGTCACGGTCACCGATCGCAAAGGCATCTATGTCAACGGTTTGGAGGCGTTCGACTTCCGGATCTACGACAACCGAAAACCCCAAGTGATCGACAGCTTCGAGGTTGCCTTCCTGCCGATCTCCATGGTGATCTGTGTCCAATCGAGCGATCGAGTCGAAGGTATCCTGCCCGAGGTCACCAAGACAGCCATCCTCTTCACCGACATGGTATTGGGCGAGTTCGGCCAAGCAGCCTTGATCGCTTTCGATCAGCGAGTCCGCCTGATGCAGGACTTTACGAACGACGAGAAGAAGATTGAAAAAGCCCTCAAAGACATCACGTTGGGCAGCGACGCCGTTCGGCTGAGCGATGCCGTATATGAAGGCATCCGAATGCTCGTGAAACGGCCGAGTACGCATCGCAAGGTGATTGTGGTCATCTCGGAGTCGCAGGAAACTGCCAGCGAAGTGGGCTTAGGTGAGACCATGCGCACGGCGCAGATCCAAGACATCATGATCTACCCGGTGAGGCTCTCGACGATCAAAGGCTGGTTCAAGCGCGACGACAAGCCGATTCCTCCCTCCATCCCGCCGGGTGTGCAGGCCAGGGCATCCATTCCCGGAGCAGCCGAAACTCCAACGACGCAGATGCAGCATCGGGTACGAGCAACGCCTAACGTGATTCCCATCGTGATTGATCTCGTTCGCGGCGTGAAGAACCTGCTCTTCAACAATCCCCTCGAGCTTCTCGCTGTGGGAACAGGTGGCAGAGTCTATTCCCCGATGACAGAGGACGGCATCCAAAAAGCGATCATGGGCATCGGCGAAGATCTGCGCAGCCAGTATCTGCTGAGCTACCGGCCGAACAATCTCAACGATAGCGGCATCTTCCACCGTATCGAAGTGGAAGTATTCTACGACAGGGCCAAGGTGCGTGCCCGCCCAGGGTACTGGCAAGGCCCCGCGCCGGTTCCCAGCGGCGAGCCGGTCGAACCGATCGCGGTGCGATAAGATCGGGCTCCCCGAAGCGGGTCCCGCAATGCGCGGCGGCTCTTCTCCATCGACCACTTTTTGAAGGACATCCGATTGAATCGACAAGAAGTATTGGATCGTGCCCGCGACGGCTTCGCCTCACTCAACGTTAGCGAGGAAATCCGGGCAACCGCTTTAGCGAACCTGGCGGATTGGCTGGGACGCGACAAGTTCGAGGGCTTGGTTCCGGCCGGGCGCGCCGATTACAAACCGCTGCTTGCCTGGATCGTCAAAGCCGGCAAGTTCGACCTCCTGCTCGACAGTTTCTATCGGGTCATGCCGTTCGGCACGGGCGGCCGCCGCGGTCCGGTCGGAATCGGACCCAACCGTATCAACCCCTTCACGATTGCTACTTCGGTTCAGGGCCATTTGGTGTATCTCCGCGAGCGATTTGGGACAGGCGCCGCTCTCAAGGTCGTCGTCGCCTATGACGTTCGTCGATATGCCGATCTCCGGCAAGTGTATCCCTCCGGTGAGTGCAATCCGATGAAGGGCCTTTCTTCGAAAGATTTCGCTCGCATTTCGACCGGGGTCTACTGCACCGGTGGAGTCGAAGTTTACCTTCTGCCGGACAAAAAAAACGGCTACCTCTCTACACCGGAGCTGTCTTTCCTGATTCGCCGCTTCAACGCCCATGGCGGCTTGAATGTAAGCGCGTCCCACAATCATCCCGACGACAACGGCGGTAAGTTCTACAACGATCGTGGCGGACAGGAGATACCGCCCTACGACGAGCAAATGGTCAGGATCGTAGAGGGCATCAAAGCCGTGGATATCATGCCCTACAACGACGCCCTGCGGTCCGGACTCGTGCGATCGATCACACCTGAGGACCGCAAGGCCTATGTCGACCTCAACCTGGGATTGCGCCTCGGTTCGGGAACCGGCGGCGCAAAGATCGTGTACACGCCGCTGCACGGCACGGGACGCAACACCGTCGGAGCCTGCCTGAAGGCCATGGGTTTCGCGGAAGGGAAACAGTTTTTCACGGTTGACTCGCAGAAGGAGTATCGTGGAGACTTCGCTAACGTCAAGTTCCGCACACCCAATCCGGAAGTACCTGAGTCGCTGGAATCGGCGATTGAAGTGGCGAAGAAGGTTAGTGCTGACCTGATCATGGCCACCGACCCCGATGCCGACCGCATTGGAGGCGCGGTTCCCTGGCTGGGAGACTACGTTTTTGTCAACGGCAACGAGATTGCCGCGATTCTCACTCGTTATCGATTGGAATCCCTCCAGCGGTTCAACAAACTGCCCTCCCGCCCCTTCGTCTTGAAGACGCAGGTCACGACCGAGCTGATGGCCCGCATCGCCAAAACGTTTGGCGCATCGGTGATCGGTGATCTGCTTGTTGGCTTCAAATATGTGGGTGATGTCATTGATCACCTCGAAAGAGAAGGGAGCTTCGGTAACGTAGAGGCAAGGCCGTCGGACTTCATCATCGCAGCCGAAGAAAGCCACGGCCTGCTGGTCACGCCCGAGATTCGCGACAAGGATGCCGCCGGCGCCGCGGTCATCCTCTCTGAGTTGGCGGCTGAGCTGAAGGAATCCGGGAGAACGATCTACGAGTACCTGATCGACACGTACAAGCGCTACGGATACTTTCGTAGCATGCTCCGCTCCACAGTCATGCAAGGTGCTGCCGGCACAGCAGCCATGAAGGAGATCCAGCAACGCCTACGAACAGATCCGCCGCAACAGGTGGCTGGGCTCAAAGTCGAGTCCGTGAACGATTATTGGGATACGGCGAAGTGGGGCGACTTCAAGTCCGAAACGGATCGCGGTGCTCGCAACTTTCTCACCTTCCAATTCGAGGGCAGCCTCAAGGTGAGCATCCGTCCCTCCGGCACGGAGCCGAAGAACAAGGTCTATATCGAAATGGGTACGGAGCCCCTCGGCGCAGACGTTTCCGACGAACAGTTCATGGACAAGAGGCGCCAGGTGGACGAGGAGGTGCAGCAGTTTTCAGACGCCTTTATGAAGGTTATGCTGGACATCATCGACATCGAAATGCCTGACTACAGCTACCGCATTTCGGATCTTGTGCCGCTCGACAGCAAGCGACACTTCGGAGCAACATTCATTCCCCAACTGGAATTCCGAGCGCAGAAACTGTCTATAGGGGAATGCGACAGAGAAGAACTGAATCGCTGGATTGATTCGGAGCTTCGCGGCTACGGACCGGACGCCCGGCTGCTCGTCGCCAGCGCCTTCCGCGCCTACCTTGACTCCGCTCGCAACCGCGATCCATCAAACGCGGCGGTATTGGACATGGCTTCGTCCGTGTTTTTCTCGTAAGATTGCCTGTTCTTCAATCCGCTCGACGAGAGCCACGACATGGGCTTCGGCCGACAAACCTTCACCTACCGGACCCAGGCCTTCGGCCGTCTTCCCCTTAAGGCCCACTCGTCCCATCTCGATTCCCAACACGTCGGCGATTCTTTTTCGAATGACGTTGTAATAGGGTCCGATTTTCGGGCGCTCCAAGCCGATCACGGTATCCACATTGACGATGCGGTATCCGTTGTCTTCGAGCAATCGCCTTGTGCGCGCAAGGAATATCGCACTATCGGCGTCCTTCCATTGCGGGTCAGAGGGTGGAAAATACTGACCGATGTCACCAAGACCCATTGCGCCCAGCAAGGCATCGGTCAACGCGTGAAAGAGAATATCCCCGTCGGAGTGTCCGGAAAGCCCTTTCTCGAACGGAATCTCTACTCCACCCAGAATCAACCTGCGACCGTCAACGAGCCGGTGGGAGTCGTATCCGATGCCGACCCGCAAGTCCAAGCTCATCCAGATGCCGTTCTGGCTTCGGAGAGTTGTCCGGCTTCTTCCTGATAGAACAGTCTTGCCAGCGCCATGTCGCTGGGCCGAGTGATCTTGATGTTTCGATCACTGCCGAGAACGACGTGCACCGATTCGCCCAGATGCTCCACGAGGCTGGCCTCATCAGTGCCAATAAAGCTGTCCCGCGCAGCGCAAGCAAAGGCGTCCCGTAACAACGCCGCCCGAAACACTTGCGGCGTCTGCGCAAGTACGGTTCGTTCCCGCGGTAGGGTTGACTGAATCATAGCCTTGTCGGCTAGCTTGATCGTGTCCACCGGAGGAATACCCAGGATGGCGGCCCCGACCTCGGAGGCCTTCCGGATCGTTTCCTCGATCTGAGCCACGGTCACGAACGGTCTCACCGCGTCGTGCACGGCGACGAGTTCCGTCTGCGCCGACGCCTGAGTCAGCGCGTTGCCAACCGACTCCTGGCGGTTGCGGCCTCCTTCCACGAGCCGAACGGGCTTTGAATAACGCTCTTCTGCGAGTTGCCTTTCCAGAGGAACAATATCTTCGCGGCGAACCGCGACGATGATCTCCGAGACACTCTTTGCCGCAACGAACTTGCGAGTCGTGTGAATCAGAATCGGTGCGCCCTCCAACAGCATGAACTGCTTTCGGCTCGTCCCTGCCGATTCCGCCCCCGAATACTTTCCCATCCGGGTTCCCAACCCCGCGGCCGGGAGAATCGCTACTACCTTCATGGATCAGCGGCCCACGGTTTGCTCGAACTTGTGAGGGGAACAGCTCCCCTTGCCGATTGGGAGAGGACGTTCGTTCTCGGCGCTAGCGTAATGTGACGGAGATTTCTCGTCGTAGCGCCCGAAAATCATCTTGCCGGCCGTCGTCTGCAAGACGCTTGTCACCACTATCTCGACCGTCTTCGAGATTTGACGGCGAGCATTGTCAACGACGACCATCGTGCCGTCATCCAGGTAAGCGACACCCTGACTATGTTCCTTGCCCTCTTTGAGGATGAACACGCGCATCGTCTCGCCGGGCAATACGACAGGTTTGAGCGAGTTCGCAAGCTCGTTGAGGTTGAGGACTTCTACACCCTGCAATTGCGCCAGCTTGTTGAGGTTGAAATCGTTGGTCACGATTTTCCCTCTGAGATCTTTGGCGAGTTCGATGAGCTTGAGATCCACCTCATTGATTTTGGGGTAGTCGGTTTCGACAATCTTGACCTCCAGATTTGACATCTTCTGGACACGCTGAAGAATCTCCAAGCCCCGCCGCCCCCGATTCCTTTTGAGTGGGTCCGACGAGTCAGCCACAAGCTGCAGTTCCCAAAGCACGAACTGCGGCACGACGATCACCCCTTCGGCGAATCCCGTTTCGGCCACATCTGCAATGCGACCATCGATAATCACGCTTGTGTCGAGGATCTTGTAAGACTTCTTGCTGCTCTGGTCTCCACCAAACAGGCCTCCCAGCGCGCCAAGATTCAGCATATCTCCCTTAGCGCCGCCGACGACCCATCCCAGGAACCACATCACCAGAAGCACACTGACCTGCAGGAAAGCCAAGTTCTCGGTCCGCAGTCCGTCTGCCATGACCTGGCTCATCAAGAACGCGCCGAGGATGCCAATAACCGAACCGATCGCGGAGCCGATCAGCCGCTTCAAACTGATGCGGCGGAGACGAACCTCAGCGAGAATGATCACGGAGCCGATCAGCAATCCGAATGCGATAGCTGGAATCGGCTCGAGTTCAAAAGGCTGAACGTGATAGGAGAGAACGCAGAAGACGATGAGGAGTACACCTCGACAAATCCAAAGGTCCACCACGCCCTTCTCCCTGAGTTAGGCCATCTTCCAGAGACATCGCTGGAATCGCGACAAGTCTCCAATCTGATCCATTCTGAGTATATCATCGGCCCGTGAAGGGCACAAACAAGCGTGTGTGGTCAAATACGAATGTCAGAAAGTCATGGTCCAGTAATACCGATCCCCGCGATGCTCGGTTCCATTGGAAAGATGTAACTGAGCCGATGGTGTTACCGCGACCCCGGAAAGGGGCCGGTTATGGAAGCCCTGCCCTGCTACGCCGGGCATCAAGACCTTGACGCTCTATCCCTTGGAACGAGCGAGTACAGCCGGACTCACCCTTTTCACCGTCGTCAATCGGGTGACGACCTGCGGCCCGAAGCGAGTTTTGTAGAACCTGCCGGCGCCTTTCAGTCTCTGCGATGCCCGAAGAAGGCATCCCTCTACCTACGGATCCCGGTCCGTCCTTCAATCCCTGCTACGATGACCGTCCGGGGGAGAGAAACTTGAGGCCTAAACAGGAGATCGTGAAAAGTGCACTTGTGGCAGCGTTCCTTGCGTGCAGCACGGCCGCCAAGGCGGATCGCCCCGTAGACCCCACTTTCCTCTATCGCCGCGTTCCGGACGTTGCGCCCATGGCGTCAGACCTCAGCACTTCAACGTGCCGATATCGCCCGCTCTTCGGGGCCGGAGACGATCAAACGTCGGTGGTGAAGGGAGTTGCGCGCTATGGCGTGATCGAGGTTGCTGCGAACGGAAGCTGCACTGCGGTGCAGTACACGAAGGAAGAGCAGATCTACTTCATCCTCGAGGGTAAGGGAGTTCTGCAATACGGTGATGAGACTGTTCCTGTCAAGCCGGATGATTTCATGTACCTGGCTCCCGGTTCCAACCATGCCCTCAAGAACAACTCCGCTAATCCCCTACGTGTCGTGCTTATGGGATACCACGTTTCGGAAGCATCCGGGACCGACCTATCCGGCAAGCTGCAGATCTCCAACGCCTCACTAGCCAGGAAACAAGTCTTGCCGGGGCACCCCGCTTCGACGAAGTATCTGCTCCTGATGGGAGGCAAAGACAGCAAGCGGGATCTGATCGCGGCCGGCCAAGTCCTGACAAGTCTTTTCCTGATGGAGTTCGATGCGGGCGGAACGAACCACCCGCATCACCACATCAAGGAAGAAGAGATTTATCTGCTTCTCGAAGGCTATGGGGACATGGTCGCCGGCGGGGGCAAGAGCGGGGTTGAAGGCCGGCACGCCGCTACGCCGGGAGATGCCTACTTCTTCCGCCTGAACTGTACTGTCGGCTTCTATGCGGACCCCCAACTCGGCGACAAGAAGGCTCGGGTTTTGGCGGTACGGTCGCTCTATCCGGGAATGAAGAAGTGACCCCGGTGCGCTTGCGGTTGCAACCGCGGCGCGGGCTGTTGGAGGTTGGCCGCATCTTGTCCCTTTACGAACATCAAGCGAGTGGGATCATAGAGTAAGGGACGGCCATCGGCCTCCCGGTCGGCAATGTCGTCCTCGAACGACCAAGTCAAGCAGTCTCCACGAGACATCGTTTTCAAAGCGCGTGATCTCGCCAAGGTGTACGACATGGGCGAGGTCAAGGTCCAGGCTTTGCGCGGAGTGGACTTGGAGCTGTACTCCGGTGAACTGGTTGTCTTGCTGGGGCCATCCGGCAGCGGAAAATCCACGCTACTGAACATTCTGGGCGGTCTCGATACCGCCACGAGCGGGCGGGTCAGCTATCACGACAAGGATCTGACGCGCGCTTCCGACCGCGAGCTGACGGAGTATCGGCGTTATTACGTCGGTTTCGTCTTTCAGTTCTACAACTTGATTCCGAGCCTCACGGCGTTTGAGAACGTCGCTGCCGTCACCGAAATCTCGCGCGATCCGATGAAACCGGAAGACGCACTGGCAGTGGTAGGCTTGACGGACCGCATGAATCATTTCCCTGCGCAGCTTTCGGGCGGGGAACAGCAGCGCGTCGCGATCGCCCGAGCGGTCGCCAAGAACCCAGCCGTATTGCTGTGCGACGAACCCACCGGAGCGCTCGATTCCAAAACCGGCATCGTCGTGCTGGAAGCGTTGGAGCGCGCCAATCGCGAGCTAGGAACGACGACCGCCGTCATCACGCACAACGCCGACATCGCGGATATGGCCGACCGAGTGATCCAGCTCAGCAACGGCTTCATAACTCAAGTCGACACGAACGAACGGAAGAAACCCGCGCGCGAACTGTATTGGTGACTCGACGAGAATGCTCAATCGCAAGCTGCGCCGCGACTTGTGGGCGATGAAAGGTCAGGCTCTGGCGATTGCGCTCGTCATTACGAGTGGTATCGCGGTATTTGTCATGTCGCTGAGCACGCTCGATTCACTCCGCGGCACGCAGGCTTCCTACTACGGCGATTACCATTTCGCAGAAGCCTTCGCCTCATTGAAGCGGGCGCCTGAAAGCATAAGGGGGAGATTCGAAGAGATCCCGGGGGTCGATCACGCTCAGACCCGTGTCCTGGCGCCCGCCAACCTGGAAGTGGAAGGATTCGACGACCCCATCACCGGACGGCTCGTCTCGATCCCCGACCACGGCCAGCCGGTCCTCAATCAGCTCTATCTGCGGAGAGGACGGCTCATCGAAGCCGGCCGGGACGATGAGGTCGTGGTCCACGAGTCGTTCGCCAAAGCGCACGGACTCGAACCGGGACACCAAGTCACGGCCATCGTCAACGGCCGACGCAAGGAACTGAAGATCGTCGGGATTGCGTTGTCGCCGGAATATGTTTTTCCTATCGCGCCGGGCTCCATCATTCCCGACTTTCAGACTTTCGGCATTCTCTGGACGGCTCGCACTCCATTGGAGGCTGCCTATGACATGGAAGAGGCCTTCAACGACATCGCTTTCGCTCTCAGACCGGACGCCCAGTTGGAGGAAGTGCTGAACCGCATTGACGGCATCATCGAGCGCTACGGAGGTCTGGGAGCCTACGGCCGCAAAGATCAAGTCTCTCACCGCTATTTGTCCGAAGAGTTCCGTCAACTCGAACAGATGGCCACCATCTACCCTGTCATCTTTCTTGGCGTGGCTGCCTTTCTGTTGAACGTCGTCGTCACACGTCTCGTCCGCACTGAGCGAGAACAGGTCGCGACCCTCAAGGCATTCGGCTACAGCAATGCTTCGATCGGTTTGCACTACGTGAAGTTCGTGCTTGCGATTGTCGGTTTCGGCGTACTGGGCGGCGTTGTGGCCGGCACACGCTTCGGGCAGGGCATGAGCGCCATGTACATGGATTTCTACCGCTTTCCATATCTCGACTACATCCTTCAGCCGTACGTCGTGGTTACGGCAGCACTCGTCAGCGCCGCGGCGGCGCTCGCAGGGACGATTCATGCGGTTCGCCAAGCCGCTTTGCAGCCTCCAGCGGAGGCAATGCGTCCCGAGCCGCCAGCCAAATACAGTGTGAGCATCGTCGAACGGTTCGGGCTGCGGAGATGGCTCGCCCAGCCGACTTGCATGATCATTCGCAACATCGAGCGGCAACCTGTCAAGTCGCTGCTTGCCTCTCTGGGAATCGCCATGGCCTGTGCGATTCTGATGTTAGGTTTCTTCTTCAGCGACATGGTGATGCTGATGATGCGCATCCAGTTCGGGCTCGTTCAACGAGACGATATGACCGTCACGTTCGTCGAACCGACCTCGTACCGCGTTCTTCACGAGTTGGAGAGCCTGCCCGGGGTTGTGCACGGTGAGGCTTTTCGCTCTGTGCCGGTTCGTTTGCGGTCAGAGCACCACGACTACCGCACGGTGATTCAGGGGGTTCAACAGGGAGGTGATCTCAATCGCGTGCTCGATGTCGATCTACAGCCGATCGAGATGCCACCGGCAGGCATCCTGCTCACTGATTTCCTGGCTGGCCTTCTGAAAGTGAAGCCCGGGGACACGATCACGGTCGAAGTCCTCGAAGGCCAACGGCCCATTCGTGAAGTTACCGTCGCCGGGCTCGTTCAGCAGTTCATCGGCCTGTCGGCGTACATGGATATCGAAGTCCTCAATCGATTGATGCGTGAGGGGCGGGCTGTCTCGGGAGCGTATCTCGCTTCCGACTCGCTGCTTGAACCAGCAATCTATTCAGCCCTCAAAAAAGCACCCCGGGTCGCTGCGGTCAGCGTCCGTGAAAAGGTGCTGCGGAACTTCCACGAAACGATGGCCGAGCAGTTGTTGACGTTTGCTTTCTTCATCACGCTCTTCGCGGGCACGATTGCTTTCGGCGTGGTGTACAACAGCGCGCGGATCGCGCTCTCGGAACGCAGCCGCGAACTGGCCAGCCTGCGTGTTTTGGGTTTCACGCGGGGTGAGATCTCGTTCATCCTTCTAGGAGAGCTTGCGGTTCTCACTTTCGCAGCGATTCCGATGGGATACTTGATCGGTGGGGTATTCTGCAGGTACATCACGACAGCGCTCGAGACGGATCTATTCCGCTTCCCCTTTGTCATTCAGCCGAGTACATATTCCTTTGCTGCGACAGTCGTGCTGACCTCTTCACTGATTTCGGCCTTGGCGGTGCGGCGCAAGCTGGATACGCTCGATCTCGTGGCGGTCTTGAAGACGAATGAATAGAAACCGATGAGATTCAGGCGCATTCTATTCTGGCTGCTGTTTATCGGCGGAGTAGTGACCGCGATTGTTTGGGGCTTCATGCCCCGGCCGATCCTCGTTGAAACAGCGGTCGTCAAGCGCGGTCCGCTGCAAGTATCCGTGGAAGAGGAAGGGAAGACCCGTGTGATCGATCGCTTCGTGGTTTCAGCTCCTGTAGACGGTTTCGCGCGGCGGCTCAACGCCGACGTGGGCGACATCGTCAAGCGGGGAGAAACATTGCTTCTTCTCGACCCGCTGCGATCCACGGTGCTCGACCCCCGGAGCCGCGCTGAGGCGCAAGCTCGGGTCGCAGCGGCGGAGGCCGCCCTCAAGCGCGCGCAGAAAGAAGTGGAAGCCGCCGCCGCCGAGGCCCGCCGCTGGGAGACGCAACTCAAACGAACACGAGAACTGCATGCCGCGGGCACGATCGCCGACGATGTCCTCGACGAAATTTCGGCATCGGCCGAACGCAGCCAGGCGCAAGAGCGATCCGCAGAATACGCCGTCGAAGTGGCTCGCCATGAGCTCGAGGCGGCAAGAACCGCGCTGCGTCATTCCGCCGCGCAGCAGTCGCAGAATCCGGCCGAGACCGTAGCGGTTTGCGCCCCTGTCGGCGGCCGGATCTTGAAGATCGTGCACGAGAGCGAGGGCGTCGTCGACGCCGGCGAGCCACTCCTTGAAATCGCGAATCCACGTGGACTCGAGGTCGAGGTTGAACTTCTGTCGGCCGATGCCGTGAAGGTCGGCCCCGGAACCCGCGTCCTCTTCGAGCGCTGGGGCGGTGAGCATCCTTTGCGAGGTCTCGTCCGCATCGTCGAACCGGTCGGCTTCACGAAGATCTCGGCGCTGGGTGTAGAGGAGCAGAGAGTGCTGGTCATCGCCGATATCACATCGCCGCCTGAGCAATGGGCGCGTCTGGGTGACGGCTATCGAGTCGAGGCTCGATTCATCCTGTGGGAGGGAGAAGACGTTCTCCAGATTCCGAGCAGCACGCTTTTTCGCCATGGCGAGGGGTGGGCGGTGTTCGCTGTTGAAGAAGGCATGGCGGGGCGGCAGCCCGTCGAGCTGGGACATCGCAATGGTTTGATCACTGAAGTATTGTCCGGCTTGGGAGAGGGCGACACGCTGATCACCCATCCCGATGACGCCATCGACGACGGCGTCAAGGTCCAACCCCGTTGACCTGCATCTCTCACCACCCGACGGTCGAAGCACGCGATACGACCGCCATGACTTCGCTTTTCCTTCGCAACGCTTGCTTGCCGTGCTCAACGTACGGTTCAAGTACGCCTGCGCGCGCCTTTTTCCTCCGCCCGGCTCGCGCCTCGTCCTGACGGCCCTCTCACGCACTTCGCCTCGCCGCGTTGTGAGAAATGCAGGCTAACAGACCAGATTCAAGCCGCTGCTTGATGCGACAGTCCTTTCACCCTCAGGCCTCCACCCAAAACGGGCTTGACCAAGCTTGGTGGCCATTAGCCTGCGTGGCGCGTACGTAGTAGTAGTCAGCTCTCCCCGCGCGGCCGTAGTCGGAGTGGCGGAAGCGGGCGTTGTAGAGTTCAGGCGTGACAAGCCGGTGAATCAGCACGGACTCGGCCGTAAACGGACCCGTGAACTCGACTTCGCTGTTCTCGGCAAGTTCACCGAGGGTGCGCTGGAACTGAAGCGGCGCAGGCTTGCTGACAGCAAGGCGGATCACGGCGTCACGGCCACCGATGATCTCAAGCAGCACGGATTTGGTTGGCTTCTCTTCGTAAGCCTGCTTGCGTGATGTAAAGAGCCGCACGCGGCAGGATGACTCCTTGCGTTCCACAACGTGGTCCCGGCGGTCTTCATCGAATGGTCCTGACTGAAAACAAGGAGTCAAGGATGCGATCTTTCCATTAGTGACCGTGATCGTCGCGTCCCAATCGGCAATGCGCGTCATGTTGAGGTCGCCCCAAGGCCCCCACCCGAATTCGATCCTCGAGAGAACCCGGCCGGGCCAAGGTCCATCGTCGCGAACGTAGTCTTCAGGGAAATAGCGGTAGACGACACGATTGTGCTTGAGAATCTCGATTTTCTCGATTTCGTCCTTTCCCTGGCAAGAGATTTCGAACTCGCGCTCACGCGTGAAAGGGATCTCCGATCCCATCAGTTGATCGTTGAGCGTGGCGAACAAGCGGATGCGGTCGCCGCTGACGGCGATGGTGCGGCGGTTCCAGAGCGCGTCCAGGATCGCTGCGCGCGAAAGCTCCTTGGCCCAGATGCCCGCCAGTCCTTCTCCGTAAGCTCCGGGGTAACCGAGGTGGTCGTCCGAACTGGCGATGACGCCGGGACGGAATCCTCGCTGCAAGGCAGCCTGCAGCGTGTTGCGGGTCCAGCGTCCGCCCATGCTGTGGCGGATGTATCGAAACCCCGCGCGGTCGTGCTCCGACAGCCCGTGTTCGGACATGACCTCCATCACCGGACTCACCGAGGGTTCCAGATAGTCCCAATTCGCGCCGCGCCAACCCTGCTTGTACGCCAAGTGATGCGGGACGATCATCGCCCCGGTGCCCTTGACATAGTTCTGCAAGTCACGGACATGGTCGTGATACTTCAACGGAGAGTGATCTGCCGGGTAGTAGAGGCAATAGTCACCGAAAAAGCTCGAATGCCATTCATACGCGAGGATCGAGACAAACTTGCCCTTGCGATTCGATTCTGCAGCGAGCCGCTGTACTTTCGGCCAGTTTTCATGGAGAACCTTGAAGCCGTCGACCCATTTCATGTGCGCGTCATTCGGCATCGTCGGCATGTCATGCCATTGGGAGTGCGGCGTGAAAGCGAGGACGTCCAGATGCTCTTGCGCTATGTCGTACGTCCGCTCAATCGACCCGCGCGCATATCCGACCGCGTTGTGATTATGAAGATCGCCCCAGAAGAGTTGGTAGTCTTTCATCGCTCCTCGCCGTTCTCGGTGCTACGCGGGATTTCACCACGGACGGCCAGAGAAGTGCAACCTCGAGTTGCAGGCCAAGGGTTCTCGATGGCTTGACGGGCTGGGGTTTTCTTCTCGCGGAGAAGCGAGTCTTTGGTTCTCGATACCGCTGTCGAGCAGCCGTCCGAGAGCCGAGGCGTCTCAGCTCTTGTGGGGCATGGACAACACCGTGAACACGTCCTTACGTCGTCCCACTCCTTTCCGTGGCGAGGACCTTGCCTTTGAGGATCACGGGTTGTTGTTGGAACAGCAGGAGTCGAAGATGAGCTTCGGCTCGTCGGGGGGCGCGGACACGCCGAGGCCGATCGTGAGGCTTTGCGTTATTCACATCTTTGCGCGAAACTGGTGGTGCGCCCGAAACGGCTTTTCCTGTTCACATTGCTCATGAGTTCGACAATTCGGCTTACCCTCCTTCTCCTCACCTTTACGGCACCGGTGCTTTTCCCCTCCGCGATCGCTGCCGACCGCACGCCTGTCTTCCCGCCGCGGATGCCGCCCCGCAACGACATCGTTGTCGAAAACCGGGTTCCGATCCCGATGCGCGACGGAGTCATTCTCTACGCCGATATCTATCGCCCGGTCGGTGACGGCAAGCACCCGGTGCTTGTCTCGCGAACTCCCTACAGCACCGAGCGTTTCGCGACGGCCTATGCTGCGGCCGTGTTTTTCGCCCGGCGCGGCTACGTCTATGTCTTCCAGGATGTTCGCGGCCGTCACGAATCCGAAGGAGTTTGGGACCCCGCCCGCTACGAATTCAAAGACGGCTACGACACCGTCGAATGGGCCGCGACGCAGCCCTGGTCGAACGGCAAAGTAGGCATGCAGGGCGGGTCCTACCTTGGGTCCGACCAATGGCAGGCCGCCAAACTCCAGCCGCCGCATCTCACATCGCTGTTCCCGGATGTCGCCGCCACGAGCTGGTATCACCATGCTTTCACGCTCAATGGCGGCTTCCGGCTCTCACTCGCCTTTGGCTGGGGGCCGGTCCGCCAGGAATCGCACATCATGCAGAACACCGGGGCTCATACCCTGGAAGGCGGACCTGAAAACATCAGCTACGACAAGGTCATCTGGCATCTGCCGCTCATCGACATGCCCCGGCTCGTCGGACGCGACGCCAAGTTCTACGAAGACTGGATCGAGCACCCCGACTATGACGACTATTGGAAGGCCGTCAGCGTCGAGGAGCACTTCGACAAGATGCAAGCGCCCGCCTACAACTTCGGCGGTTGGTTCGACATACTGCTCCAGGGGACGCTCAACGGCTACACCGGCCTTCGCAACCACGGCGCAACCGAGGCCGCCCGCCAAGGCGCGCGCCTACAGGTCGGCGCCTGGGGTCATGGCCCTTCCCGCAAGCACGGCGACCTCGACTTCGGCCCCACCAACTTCGTGGATGAACTCGCCGTCCAGCTTCGCTGGTACGACTACACTCTGAAGGGCATCGACAATGGCATGGAGTCCGAGCCGCCGGTGGCCCTGTTTCAAATGGGACGCAATCGCTGGCGCTTTCATGATGACTATCCGCTTCCCGAAACCCGATACCGCGAACTCTATTTTCATAGCGGCGGGCAAGCCAACAGCTACCGCGGAGACGGCTCGCTTTCGTGGGACCGACCTGAACAGGAGCCCAGCGATCACTACCGCTACGACCCGAACCATCCCGTCCCGAGTCACGGCGGCGCGAATTGCTGCGGGACCCCCACGCCGATCGGGCCGGTGGACCAACGCCGCGTCGAGCGGCGCAACGATGTCCTCGTTTACAGCAGCGATTTCCTGAAAGAGGGAGTGGATGTCACCGGCCCCGTCAAGATCGTGCTGTACGCCTCCTCGGATGCCGTCGACACGGACTGGGTGGCGAAACTCGTTGACGTCTATCCCGACGGAAAAGCGTACAACGTCGCGGAAGGAATCCTACGAGCGCGCCACCGCGAAGGACAGGACAAGCCGAAGCTGATGGAGCCGGGCACCGTCTACCGTTTCGAAATCGACCTGCTTGGCACCAGCAATGCCTTCCTTCCCGGGCATCGCATCCGAGTCGACATTACGAGCAGTCACTTCCCGCAGTTCGACCGTCATCCCAACACCGGAGAGCCATTTGGGAAGAGCAAAAAGGTGAAGGTGGCGCGCCAGACCGTGCATCACAACAGCGCCCAGCCGTCGCACGTCTTGCTGCCGGTCATACCTTAACAGCCCGTGGCAAAACCCCCGCTGGATTCAAGCGACGATGCATCCGGCCTGAACTGCGTTGCTCCTCGGTCGAATATGTCCAATATGCTCCTTCGTCGCGCCTTGTCAGCCGGGCGCCTCACCGCTCTCGGCGCTACGCGGGGTTTCACCACGGACTGTTAGAGAGGGTCCGCAGTGAAATTCGCGCGGACGGCCTAACGCGCACTGCCGCCATCGAAAAGGTGTCCTGTGGACTCTTACAGCGCCCAATAATCGTCCGGTTTGTCAAGCTCGACGTATTGGTCGACGTTTTGCGGCGTGATGAAGTCGAGCTTCATCGGTTGCTCCTTGGGGACCTGTTCTCCCCGGAAGATTCTCACCAGCGATTCAACGCAGAGCCTGCCGTGCAGCCGGGGCGGATGTTGGACCGAAAACTTGCCGATGCCCGCCCTGATGAGTTTCAAGCCGCCGTTGTAACCGTCGTTCCAGGTCAGGAACGGCTTGCCGGCCCTGATGTCGCCGTCATTGATGCCGGCGGCGCGCAGGGCCTGCACCCCGCCGACGGCCATCTCGCCGCCGTCGAAGTGGATGCCGTCCAGGTCCGGATTGGCGGTCACGATGTTCTCCATGACTCGTTGGCCGCTCGCGCGGGACCAGTCGCCGGCCTGGCGGATTGCCTCGACTTCCGGGTGCCTCGAAAGGACCTGGTCATAGCCGGCGTTTCGTTCCACCGCCGGTCCGGCTCCCGGCAGGCCTTCGATGATGGCGATCTTGCCGCGTCCGCCGATGAACTCGATCAGCTTTTCGAGGGCAGTGGCGGCCATCCAGGCGTGATCGGTCGAGACGAAGGTCGTGTATTTGTCCGTCGAGACCTTGCGGTCGACAATCACCGTCGGGATGCCGTAGCGGGCGCATTCCTCGATGGCCGGATTGCTCACATGGGTGTTCGCCGCTCCGATGATCAGGCCATCGACTCCCTTCGCGAGCAGGTCTTCCAGGTCGGCGACCTGCTTGGCGGGGGAGTCATTGGCGTCGGTGACGAGCAGGTCGATGTTGTCGTAAGCGGCGACGGTCTCTTCGATGGACTCACGGAGCGCCGTGCGCCAGGTGTTGGTTTCCGACGCGTTGCTGAAGCCGATGGTCCAACGGCGGGCGTCGAAGCCTTCCGGGCTGCCCTCCAGGCGGCCGCGATCAGAAGGAGAACAGGCGCTGACGAGGAACGCGGATGCTATGGATACAAGAAACGCCCTACGTCCGGAGAGTCGATCCATTTTCCCTGATCCGCCTTGCCCCTATTGTCGCCATTCCCGCGGACAGGTGTTTTCCCTGTCCCATAGCCCGGGTCCATTTGCTCTGCTTTGCAGGCGTCCGGGTTCTACGCCTCTTTGTTCTTGTAGAGAGTGATGGCGGCGAGGATGATGATGCCCTTGGCGAGACCTTGCATGTACGGGGAAACGTTGAGCAGGTTGAGAACGTTGTTGATCATCGTGATGATCAATGCCCCGAGCAGGCTGCCCCACATCGTCCCCACGCCGCCGAACAGGCTGGTGCCGCCGATGACCACGGCGGCGATCGCATCGAGTTCCAGACCGCGGCCGGCCCAGGGATCGCCGACCGTCACGCGGGCGCTGAAGATGATGCCTCCGAGCGCGGACAGGAGGCCGCTGATCGTGTAGGTAATTACCTTGACGCGATCGACCGCGATGCCGGAAAGGCGCGAGGCTTCCTCGTTTCCGCCAACGGCGTAGACGTGCCGTCCGTAGGGCGTGTAGCGCAGGACGAGTGCTCCCAACAGGAACACGGCGAGCATGATCAAGACCAGCACGGGGACCGGACCGACAGAACCGGCCCCCAGCCAGGCATAGGTCCCCTGGATGCCGCCAATAGGTTTGCCGCCGGATACGGTGAGTGCTGCGCCGCCGGCGATGGCCATCATCGCCAGGGTGACCACGAAGGGCGCGGCGCCGCGCCAGATGATCATGAAACCGTTGAATGCGCCGATCACCGAGCCGAGAGCGAGCGTCGCCAGGAAGACGACGGGCAGAGGCAAACCCTGTCCGTTGTCGAACAACATGGCGGCGGCCACGCTCGTGAAGCTCAGCACCATGCCCACGGAAAGGTCGATGCCGGCGGTCAGAATGACGAAGGTCATTCCCACCGTGACCACGCCGAGCATCGCGGTTTGCCGCATCACGTTGGTGACGTTGCGCTGCGTCAGGAAGGTGGGCGAGAGCAGGCTCCCGACGATGGCGATCGCCAGGAAGGCGATGATCGCTCCCGCGCCGGGTCCGAGACGTTGGAGCGCTTCTTCCCTGCGCAGTCGCCAGTTGTTTTTCCTTCGCGAGGTGCTGGGCATATGCCGGCAGGCCGGATAAGAACCCGATTATAGAAGGGCTGGAGGGAAGGAGAGCGGGCGGGAAGCGGACCGTGGAGCCACGGGCGCTGCAAGGCTGCACATGAAGATGAAGAAAGGGCCGGCCCGTTGCGGGCCGGCCCTTCGCGGAGCCGTGAAGGCTCCGGTTGGATGTTTTGATACGGACTAGAAGTGGAGCTTCAGCCCGAACTGGATAATCCGCATATTCGAACGCGTGCTGCGGATCTCGCCGTTGCGAGCCCCGTCAGGAACGAGACTCACGCTTGAGAACGAAATATTACCCGGGGCGCCGAACCACGGCGAATTGGTCGCGTTGAAGAACTCCGAGCGGAACTGGATCCGGAAACGCTCGCCGATCGGGATGTTCTTGAAGAACCCGAAATCCAGTTGCCCCTGTGCCGGCGTCGTGAGCACGGCGTAACCCAAGTCGCCAAAGTGGCAGTGAGTCGACACCAGTTCCGGAATGTTGCACGTCACCCGTTGGAAAGCCTGCGTGTTGTACCACAGCTTCCTGTTCGGGTTCGAGATCTTCCAGTCCCCAGTCAGATCCGGCCGGATGGAGGTACTGTCCGCAAGGTTCAGATCCCTGAAGTTGTTGGTGATGTTCATCGGGAATCCCGAACGGAACGACAGGATACCGTTGTTCTGCCAACCGCCCAGGATGTACTTCAACGGTCCCGAGAGGTTCCGTCCCGGCATATCCCAGACCCAGTGCGAGACCAACATGTGCTGCTGGTCGAAACGCAGGCGTCCCCTCGTCGAAGAGCGGTCGAGGCGGGAGTTCTGATGGTAGGCGTGCTGGTTGCCTCCGGCTTCGCCGTTCCCCAGCGTCTTGCTCCAGGTGTAGGACATGCCGAAGGTCACACCCGACGAATACCGCTTTTCGAGTTTGGCCTGGAAGCCGTGGTGGTTGGTGTCACCGTAGCTGTCGAGATAGCGGATATTGGCGACTCCCTGCACCCCCAGCGACGGGGTCGACTCGTCGAAGAACCGCGGGAACGGCCGGTTCGCCTGGACATTGGTATCCGGGGAGGGCAGCGGGTTGTTCCAGTTCCAGAAGCTGTTCGCGACGTGGGTGCTCTTGCTGCCCACATAGCCAACCGTCAGGGCCGTGTTCCAACCCAGGTCCCGTTGGACGTCCATGCTCCACCGCCAGGTGTCGCCGTCCTTGTAATCGGGTTTGACGTGATAAGTACGGACCGGCTTCTCAACCGCCACGCCTCCACCCTGCTCAGCGAAGGGATCGTTGAGCGTGATGAGGGGCGCTCCCGCTCGGAGCATCCTCGTATCGGATCGATACGTTTCACCGTCAACCCCCGTGACCATCAACGACCGGCTGAAGTCGGTCACCTGCTGGAACTCGAGAGAGCCCGACTTGGGCGGCATCAGGTTGAGGATCGTGAAGTTGTTCTGGTGCATCAAGTTGGCGTACCAACCGGCACCGGCGCGAAGCACCCAGCCGTTCGCCGGCCGATAGGCTACGCCCAGCCGCGGCATGAAGAACTTGATGTCCTGCTTCCAGAGCTTCACTCCACCGCGCTCATCGACGTAGGTGGGGCCAGCCGTCACGACCCTCTCCCCCGTTTCCGGATCGGTGTAGCCCTGGCCGTTGAATCCATCCCTGCCTGCGGGGTGATCTTCGCCCGGGAAGTTGATGGTTCGCCACAGACCCGCGATATCGCGCGGGTTACCGAGATACTCGAAGCGCAGGCCCATGTTCAAGGTGAGCCTGGAATTCACTTTCCAGTCGTCGTGGACATAGTAGCCCTGTCGAATCGCCCGCACGAACGTGAACGGCACGCCCTCCGCGGACAGCGTCGACGTCGGTAGTCCCAGCAGGAACGAAGCGAAGTTGTGTCCGCTCTCACGGGCGCCCATCGTAATGCGGCCGGTCGCGAAGTTCGCCGCGGCGCGCTCGATCGAAACCCGGTACATCTCGCCGCCGAACTTGAGGTTGTGACTTCCCTTGATGAGCGAGACATGGTCACCGGCCTGCAGGCTGTCCATCTTGTTCGTGATGCTGTTGTCACGCATAGCGGGAATCCCAGCGCCGTAAGTCTGGACGACGCCCTGCTCGAAGGGCGTCAGCGTACGGTTGCCATCGCCAAAGACGCGGTACCTGCCGATACCGAAATCATCCATGTTGAAGCTCTCGTCGTTCGTCCGCGGGTGCACCAGATCGTTGTTCGAGAAGCTGAACCCGAAGCGCAGCTCGTTGATCATGTTCTGGTTAAACGTGTGGATCCACTGCGTAGCCAGGTTCTGGGCATCGATGACCCAGTCGTTGGAGAAGTTGGGATTGATGGTCGGGCCCGGACGGAAGGAGTCGTCCCACGCCAGCCGCCCGAAAACACGATCGGCGTCGCTGAAGTGGTGATCGATCCGGCCGTAGTACTGCGTCGAATCCACCAGGTTCACGATCCCCTTGCGCACGGTCGGCGCCAGCGGATCGCCCAGCGTATCCCGGAAGTCCGCCTGCGGAACGAGCTGCGGCAAGAAGTTGTTGACTACGCCCGGATGCAGCCGGTCCTGCGGGATGACGTTGTTCGGGAAAGGATCGCCCGTAAAGGCATCGTAGATGACGAGGGGACGACGGAACAGGTTGCCCGTTTCCGGGTTGATCGTTCCGGTCAACAGCTCGCTGAAGTCTCCGCCGCGCATCTCATTCAGCGGGAACCAGGCCTCCGAAACACCCGTATTGCGGTCCTGACGGCTTTCGATGTCGGCCATGAAGAACGTCTTGTTCTTCTTGATGGGGCCGCTGACGACGAAGCCGAACTGGTTGCGGATGCGCTTGTTTTTCTCCCGCTGCTGGTCGGCCGGCCGCTCGAAGTTCAAGAAGTACGGGTCGGCGTCGAGCTTGTCGTTACGGAGGAACTCGAACAGCGTGCCGTGCAGCTCGTTCGTCCCGCTCTTCATCGTGATGTTGGTCACGGCTCCGCCCCCGAAGCCGACTTCGGCGTTGTAGGCGCTGGTCGTGATCTTGAACTCCTCGATGGCCTCGATCGACGGCACGAAGGGCGTGATGTGAATGCGCGGGTCCTTGGCGTCCACACCGTCCAGACTGACGACCTGGTGGATCTCGCGGACACCGTTGGCGCTTACCGAGTAGCTCGCGCCGGGGACCGGGAAGCCGCCTTCACCGGTGGCCATGCCCGAGCGTTGTCCATACTGCACGCCCGGCACCAACACCGCCAACTGCACGATGTTGCGGCCGTTCAGCGGCAGCTCGATAATGCGCCGGTTCTCCACCACCGCGCCGACGGTCGCATTCTCCGTCTGCAGGGTGACGGCGGCGGCCGACACTTCGACGGTCTCGGTAACGTCACCGATCTCGAGCGTAAAGTCAACGCGCACCTGAGCGCCGGTCTCTACGCGCTGGTTGGGCGTGGTGTTGGTCTTGAAGCCTTCCAACTGACACGTGATTTCATAGTTGCCGACGGGAACCAGCGTAAACGTGTAGTTCCCGGTCGCATTGGATTGCACCGACTGCGAGACACCGGTGTCGAGGTTCATGTAGCTGATCGTCGCACCGGGGATCACAGCGCCGGTCGCATCGCTTACCAGACCCTGGACGGTCTGGGTAGTCGACTGCGCTTTCAGCGCAGGCGTGTGGATCAACAGGGAAAGCGCCAGTAAAAAGAACAGCCATCCCCAAGGTTTTTTTATGGTCACAGAATTTCGTCTCCTCCGTTAATGAGAAAGGTTTGGTCTGTTTCGATGGAACAAGCCGGGCAGCCACACTCTACCCGTAGTCAAGAGCGCAACCACGAGTCGAGCATGAACAGTGAGGCACCCGCGCGACGATGGAACATCGGCCTAGACAGCTTCGAGTTCCGAACTCCGGCGGCACTCAAACCTCTAACCACCCCACGGCGACCCTATCACGATTCAACAATTGATGTCAAGCGGATATGCAAGATTGTCATCGCGATTCAGAACCTGCTCCTTTCCCGGCTTGGAATCATGTCGCGATAGCCGCAGCACACGATCAGACCGCCATGACTTCGTTGCGCTGGCTTGCCGTGATCAATGGGGGAAGGCAGCATTTCGTGGTTCGTGTCTCGTGACCCGGATAGACTTCGCCTTGCCACTTGGTGAGATATACAGGCGAACGGCGCTCGTCGTGAAGCAGACCGAGAACGGCTGACGGTGCTCGGACACTGGCTCAAGGGCAATTTATTTACCGGGAAATGCCGGGAAATAGTGGGAAATGGTGGGCAGGGAAGCAGTGACTTGTCGGCGGGTACGGCGTTCCGGGCGGTGGGTTTTGTCTTGTGAACCATTCGCACACGCGACGAACCGAACGGCGGTAAAGGCCGTGATTCGTAAAAAGGCTTACAGGCGGTGTCGCCGGCGCGGGCGGCTTGCGCCTCGTCCTGCCGGCCCTCTCATGCACTTTGCCTTGCCACGCGGCAGGATTTTCGCCTCGCTGACCTCATGCTAGGCCGGCCGGGGAGGCAAAACAAGACTGAAGGGCTTCAGTACCTTCAGGCTACAAAAAAACGTGATTCGCGAAAAAGATAAAAGCCGTGATTCGTGTCTCGTGATTCGTGAAAAGCCTTGGCCCTGCATATCGGGCCTGCGGCTCCTGGGCAGGCCGTGCCCGGACAAAGCGCGCGTCTTGAACCGAGCCTAAA
This sequence comes from Bryobacterales bacterium, assembly GCA_026713545.1. Classification (GTDB taxonomy): domain Bacteria; phylum Acidobacteriota; class Terriglobia; order Bryobacterales; family UBA6623; genus JAPPLB01. The sequence goes on along the minus strand of JAPOOG010000077.1, from coordinate 95,907 downwards.
AAACAAAACGGGCCGGCCCGAGGGCCGGCCCGCTGGTTAAGGGTTGGAAACGTCTAGAAGAAGAGCTTCAGCGCGAATTGCTGAATCCTCATGGGCGTCCGGATACTCCGGATCTCACCGTTGCGCGAGCCGTCGGGCACGAGCTGATTGGTGTTGGAGAACGAGATGCCCCCCGGAGCGCCGAAGTACGGGGTGTTCGTGGCGTTGAACAGCTCCCAGCGGAACTGGAGCCTCACGTTCTCGGTGATCGGGAAGTTCTTGAAGAGTCCGAAGTCCAGGTTCACCTGCCCCGGCGAATCGAGGATGTTGTAACCGGCGTCGCCGAAGTGGCAGCGGTCGGCCACCAGTTCCGGGACATCGCAGGTCACCCTCTGGAACGCCGTCGGGTCATACCACAGCTTTCTCGTGGCATTGGAGAGCGCTCCGTCGGCAAGCCGGTCCGGGCGGATATTGGAGTCGGAAACATTCAGGTCGCCCCTGGGGTTCACGACGGTGAACGGGAAGCCCGAACGCAGCGACAGGATGCCGTTCGACTGCCAGCCGCCGATGATGTGCTTCAACGGCCCCGAGAGGTTCTGTCCCGGCATTTCCCACACGAAGTGGCTGACGAGGTTGTGCCGCTGGTCGAACCGGAAGCGACCGCGGTCGCAGGTCAGGCAGTTGCGCGGGTTCTGGAACTGGGCGCCCTGCTGGCCGCCGTTCTCTCCGTCGCCGTGCGACTTGCTGAAGGTGTAAGCCACACCGAACGCCAGCCCATTGGAGTAGCGCTTGTCCAGCTTCATCTGCAGACCGTGATGGAAGGTGTTCGCGAAGCTGTCCAGATAGCGGATCACCGCCAGGCTCTGCACGCCCAACTCCGGCGTCGCCGGATCGTACACGCGCCGCCAGGGCCGGTTTCTCTGAATGTTGTTATCCGGAGAAGGCAGAGGACTGTTGTAGTTTCTGACGCTGTTGCCCGCGTGGGACCCCTTGCTGCCGACATAGCCGACCGTCAAGGACGTCTCGAAGGGCAGTTCCCTCTGGATGTCGAAGCTCCACTTCACCACGTTGCCCGTCTTCTGATCGGAGGGCGTCGTCAAGGTGTTGATGTTGCGCGGCGATGCGGCGGCTCCCACTTCCTGAAGGAAGGGGTCGTTCAACGTGATGATCGGGTTGCCGGGACGGAACATGCGCAACGTCCGGTTGACCGGCCCGCTTGCGCCATCGACGGTAATGGAGCCGGAAGCGTCGGTGACGGCCTCGAAGTTGTTCGAGCCCGACAGCGGCGGATTCAGGTTCAGGATCGTCCAGGTATTCATGTGGTCGATGTTGCTGAAGTAGCCTCCGCCGACGCGGACCACCCAACCTTCCGCCGGACGGTAGGCGACGCCAAGACGCGGCTGGTAGAACACGCCCTGCTGCTGCCACAGGTTGACCTTGCCTTCCGGTACGTTGACCGGCTCGGGGAAGAAGGTCGGGATCTGCTGTCCGGTTTCCGGATCCGTGAAGTACGGACCGCGGTTGTACGGCTCACCCGGGAAGGCGACGACCCGCTGCAGGCCGAGAGCATCCTGGGAGTTGCCGACGTACTCGAGCCGCAAGCCCAGGTTCAAGGTCAACTTCGACGTGGCTTTCCAGTCGTCGTTGACGTAGTAGGCCTGGCGGCCGGCCCGCGGCACGGTGCGCGGCCAGCCTTCCGCTGTTTCCGTCCGGGAAGGCAGCCCCAGCAGGAACGAGGCAAACCCGTCACCGCTTTGAGCCGCGTTGAACGTGTAACGGCCCGTCGGCAAGTTGGCCGCGGCGCGGTCCATGGTTATGTAGTAGTACTCACCGCCGACCTTCAGGTTGTGACTGCCTCGAATGATGGACAGGTGGTCGCTGAACTGGTAGGTATCCAACTGGTTGAGGTTGCCGTTGACCGACCACGGAAAGCGCGCGCCGCTGATATGCGGCGGCCCCGTCTCGAGGGGAGTCAGCTTGCGGTTGTTGTCGCCCGCCACCCGGATCAGGCCGATGCCGAGGCTATCGGAGTCGAAATCCGTGTTGGTGAAGTAGTGGAAGGGATTGGTACCGGCGAGGTTGAACCCGAACCGGAACTCGTTGATCGCATTCTGGTTGAAGGTATGGATCCACTGCGACGCCAGGTTATAGACGTCGTTCGAGTCGATCCGCGCCCTCTTGGGGTTGATGTTGTTCAGCGCCCGCTCACCCGAAGCAAGCTGGTAACGGCCGAAGATGCGGTCCTTGTCGCTGAAATGGTGATCGACTCGGCCGTAGTACTGGTCGAGGTTGATCGGCTGCACGATGTTGTCGCGGCAGGTGAAATCGAGCGGGTCCTGCTGCTGGAAGCAGGGGGCGGGAAGAAGCTCGCTCATCGTGGTTTGCGAGCCCGGATGGAGCCTGGAAGCCGGAATCACGTTGTTCATGAACGGCTCGCCGGTGTAGACGTCGTAGAGGATGATGGGGTCCCGAAAACCACCGGCGGAACGGGGCGTCGGCATCGCGAAACGCGAGTAGTCGCCGCTCTTGAAGGTGGAGTCCGGGAACCAGGCGCTCTGCACGGAGGAAGTCCGCTCGCGGCGGCCCTCCCAGTTGAACGCCCAGAAGGTCTTGTTCTTGACGATCGGGCCGCTCAAGACCGCGCCGTACTGGTTGCGCCGGAGCTGCTGCTTGGGACGGCGCGCTTCGCCCGCCGCCAACTCGAAGTTCAAGAAGTAGTGCTCGGCGTCGAGAGCTTCGTTGCGAAGGAACTCGAACAACGTACCGTGAAACTCGTTGGTGCCGCTCTTCATGGTGATCGACGTCACGGCTCCGCCGCCGAACCCGACTTCGGCCGAATAGGCGTTGGTCTGGATCTTGAACTCCTCGATCGCCTCGATCGAAGGCACGAAGTTCGTGATGTGGATGCGGGGATCCTTGGCGTCCACGCCGTCAAGCGAGACCACCTGGTGAATCTCACGCTGCCCGTTGGCGCTGACGGAGTAGCCGGCGCCCGGAATCGGGAACCCGCCCTGACCGTCGTTCATGCCGGTGCGCTGGCCGTACTGCACGCCCGGCACCATGACGGCGAGCTGCACGATGTTGCGGCCGTTGAGCGGCAACTCGGTCACGCGCTTGTTCTCGACCACGCCGCCAACGACGGCATTCTCGGTGTTCAGGGTGATGGCGGCGGCGGACACTTCCACCGTCTCCGTCACGTCACCGATTTCGAGAGATAAGTCGATACGAACCTGGGCGCCCGTTTCCACGCGCTGGTTCGTGACGCTGTCGGTCTTGAAACCTTCCAGCTGACAGGAAAGGTCGTAGTTGCCGACCGGTACTTGCGGGAACGAATAGTTTCCCGTTTCGTTCGTCTGGATGGTGCTGGTTACACCCGTATCGCGGTTCGTAAGAGTAACCGATGCGCCCGGAATCACGGCGCCGGTGGCGTCCGTCACCAGACCCTGAATGGTCTGCGTGATCGCCTGGCCGCTGAGATTCGGGGCCAGCAATCCCGCTACGAGAAGAACCGCCGCCAACAACAGCGGCAGTTTCCTTAGTGCTTTTCCTTCCATATGGCTTTGTTATTCCTTCACTGTGGCTGAGAGGACACCACTCACACTCGCGGCGCCCTTTCAAAGCGTTTTTTGTTTGAACGAGTTGAACAAAAAGGAGCTCACGCGTAAAAAATGTGCGTGATAACTCCAGAGACAGGCGTGATATTCCCCCGCTGCCCCCCCAAGGAGCAACGGCAGAGCTACATAGACCCCTCACGGCAGAACACTTTCTCCACCGCTCATTCCACATTAGCCCTACGGCTGCCTGGCTGTCAACTCTTCGTAAAGAGGCAAATGTGAGTTGGCGCACTTCTGCACCGTTGCGGATACATGGTGTCGGTTGCCTTGCCGGCCGGGTTGAGTCCGTACTCGTGGATGCAGGTCAAGGCCGTCCTCGCCAGCTCGCCAGCTTCGCCAACCGGGTGAAGAATTGCATGCGGGTCCGTCGCCGGAGCTGTCAGGACAACCGTTCGAGGCATGATTCGCATGCCGGTTATGAGGATCAGACCGGCAGCTTTCAGTTCTTGGTTTTCTCCGCCCGCGTGCGAATCATTCCAGCAAGAAACATGTGGACCGGCGTCAATGACACCTGATCCGGAGGATGTTTCACATCAGAATCCAGAGTGATTCCGCTCCCCGGCATCGCCATGCGGCGTGAAACGCGGTCCGGCCCCTGCGGCGAAGAGCAGGTCCGTCTGTTTGATCAGCTTGTCCCAGACGGATGCCGGAAGCGGGGAGAAGACCAGATCGGCGTCCCCCGCCGTCACATGCCAGTCCCGGCGCTCCAGTTCGTGGTCGAGCTGCCCCGGCGCCCAGCCCGAGTAGCCGAGGTAACTGCGGAAGCTGTCGGAGTCCCTGGCGACCAGCCGATCCAGGACGTCGCGGTTCGGACTGACGTATACATCCGCGAAGACGTGCTCGGCCCCTTCCGGCCCGGTCTCCGCACGCAGCAGCAGCATGATCCCGTCTTGCGCCACGGGACCGCCGAAATATACGGTATCGCCGCGGTCCTTGAGTTGATCGGCGTCGGGAAGCAGCTCCGCCAGCTTGACGCCGGAAGGCTGGTTGACGATCAAACCCATAGCGCCCTTCTCTCCGTAGCTAACGAGAAGGATGACCGACTTGACGAAGCGGGAGTCCCGCATCCGACGATTCGCGACCAGAAAGCGGCCGGCGGCAGGCTTCATTTGAGGAACGTTTTGCGCGGCGACAGGGCGAAAGGCGAAAGGCGAAACGGCTAGCCACCCCAGAAGGACAATGGCTGTCAGAGAGACGGGCTTGTGTCGAGCCAACGACGACTCCTATGCGGGCAGGCCGGGGATGGCCGTCCCGCTGCCCGCCAGTGATTATAGGGAAACTCCCTGGGGTGGGGAAAGGCCGTGATTCGTGTCTCGTGTTTCGTGATTCGTGAAAACCATTGGCGGGGGCTTGTTCGCTCCAGAAGAGCGGATCATACAAGCGGGAAACATCCGGGTTGGCGTCAACACCGCCTGGTCAGGTGGATGGTTCGGGTCAAGGGGTCGGATGGATCGGGACGGGTTCCCATCGCGACCGCAGCGCGGCGTCGATGACTTCCATCGTTCTCAAGCCGTCGTTGTGATTCACCGAGAAGGGCTCTCCCTTCCGGCACTGCTCGATGAAATGGGCGAGCTCGGCGCGGTAGGCCGGGCCGAAGCGGTCGACGAACTCGGGGACCGGGTGCCCGTAGTCCCGCATGGCGAACGTCTTGCGGTCGATCGGTTGGTCGCGCCCGTAGGCCTCGACGACGACTTCCAGCGGTTTTTGCTCGAAGCGGCCGACGTGGATGTGGCCCTTCTCTCCGAAGATCCAGGTCTCGACGCGGTAGCCGGAGACGTGATTCCGGCTGACCTCGATCTGCGCGATCATGCGATCGTCGAACCAGAGGCGGATGTAGCCGTCGTCGAAGTCCTCCTTGACCGGAGAGAAGCCCTGGCTGTAGATCAGCGACCCCATGCTGCCCGCCGCAATGGGGCGTTTGCCGGTCAACCACAGGATTTCATCCACGTTGTGGACGGACATGTCGACGAGCAGGCCGCCGCTGCGATACTCCGCGTGCGGAGGGCCGGAGTCCTCCAAGGCGGAGACGATCTTGAAGGCGCGTCCGATCGTTGCGGCTTCCAGAAGCTGCTTGGCGTACTGAAGCGGGGCGTCGAAGCGCCGCTGAAACGCCAGCATGATCGACTGGGGATGGTTGGCGTTCAGCCAGGCGACGAACTCGCGGTCTTGCCGCAGCGAGTCGGTCAAGGGCTTTTCCAGCAGCACGCGCTGTCCGGCTCCGACAAGAGCCCCGGCGGTATCGCGGTGGGTTTCCGTGGGCGTGCAGACGAAGCCGGCGTCGCTGCAATCGGCGGCGATCAGATCCTCTACGGTCCCGAAGATCCGGACATCCGCGCCGCCATCCGCGCTGAATTCCGCGGCGAGAGCCTCGGCTCGCTCGCGGTCGCTGTCGACGAGCGCTGTCAGTTCGCACATGCCCGGCTTGGCGGAAGCGAATTCGTGGACATGCTGCGCGTGAATACGGCCAATGCGGCCCAGCCCAATGGCGGCCATGCGAAGAGCGTCTGCCATAGCTCTTTCACTCTCCTTGATCAGCCGGAAATCGGCCTTCTGGCTTAACGGTCGGCTGCAAAGAGGCCGCGACCGCGAAAGACGATAGTACCCTAACGGGAACACGGCCTGTTCGCCGGCCGTGATCATATGGCGACCTACGCAATCGGTGACATACAAGGCTGCTATCTCACGTTCCGCAAGCTCCTCGAACAAATCCAGTTCGACCCCGTCGAAGACCGACTTTGGCTTGCGGGCGACCTTGTCAACCGCGGGCCTCGGTCGCTCGAAACGTTGCGCTGGGCTTACCGGAACCGCGATTCGGTCCGGACCGTGCTCGGCAACCACGATCTGAAGCTGCTCGCCGTTGCCGCCGGAGCATCATCGCCGAGTCCGCAGGACACGCTGGACGAGCTGCTCGCGGCTCCGGACCGAACGGAGCTGTTGGATTGGCTGCGCCGTCAGCCGTTGTTGCTCGAGGAGGGTCCGCTCGTCCTGGTGCATGCCGGCCTGCTTCCCTCCTGGCTGCTTGAGCAGGCTCGCGGCTACGCCCGCGAGGCCGAGGCGGCTTTGCAGGGTCCCGGCTACGCGAAGCTGCTGCGGGAGGCAATTGCCCGCAGAGTCGTTTGGCGGAACGATCTCACGGGGGCGGCACGCTGGCGCGGCTTGACGGATATCTTCACCCGCATGCGGATGTGCACCCGGGACGGCCGACCGTCTTACCGGCACAACGGGCCGCCGGAAGAGGCTCCCGGGGAAGTGCCCTGGTTCGCTTTGCCGGCTGCGGACCGGGGATTGCGCACCATCGTCTTCGGGCACTGGGCGGCTTTGGGCCTCTACATTCGCCCCGGCATCATCGGGATCGACACCGGATGCGTCTGGGGAGGAACGCTGACGGCGGTACGCCTGCCCGACATCACGGTGTTTCAGGAGCCTTGTGCGGACTAAGGCCGTGATTCGTGAAAAGCGTAAAAGCCGTGATTCGTGACTCGTGATTCGTGAAAACCATTGGCGGGGGCTTTGTTCGCTCCAGAAGGAATGTCGGACGGGGGTGAACGGGAAAAGCCGTGTCGCCGGCACGGGCGCTCGCGCCTCGTCCTGACGGCCCTCTCACGTACTTCGCCTCGCCGCTTGGCGAGAAAAGCAGACCAGGCAACCGGCTCCCGACGGAGCGGTGTTATGGTGCGGGGTAGCAGGTTGCGCCATGTTGCGCCTTTGCTCATTGCTGCTGCTGTCGCCGCTAGCGGTCTTGGGCGACACGGCCGTGGAAGTGTTGACACCGCGCTTCCGGGTCGTTACGCGGATGCCGGCCGAAACGGCGCTTCAGGCGGCTGACCATCTCGAGAGGGCGCACGCTTCTCTGCAAGCCCTGGGCGTGCGCCCAGCGGTGTTCGGCCACGAACCCATCCCGGTCTTGCTGGCGCCCGATCGAGAGCGCCTGGAAACGCTGTTTCCCGCCTCCATTGCCATTCACGGTTCCGCTCGCGGGTTCTTTCTGACGGGAGGCGACCGCGACTACATCGTCCTTGCCTGGGACCCGCCCGAAACGGCTCGCGCGGCTTTGGCGCACGAGTACGTGCATTGGCTCTTCCGCGATCAGAGCAGGCCGCTGTGGCACCGCGAAGGCCTGGCGGAGTTCCTCTCCCGCTCGATCCCGCTGAACGACGGCGCATCCTTCGGCGCGCCCGTACCCGTCTTCCTGCAGGAACTGCAGAACGAAGAGTGGATTCCGCTTCCGAGGCTCCTTGCTGTGGGCCAGCAGGCCAAGATGGTTGCGCATCCGGCGTTTTATGCGCAGTGCTGGTTGATCGTGCACCGTCACGCGACGATCGTGGGCGCCGGCGAGGCGTGGCGCTACGAGAACCTCGAGCGGCAGCTTTCGAGCGAAGACTTGGCGGACTGGGAGGCGCGGCTGAGGGCGCACTTCGAAGACTTGCTCTCGCAACCGCCGCCGCCGACCACGGTGGGCTTCGAGCCGTTGGATCGCGCATCTTTCGCAGTGCGTCCGCTCGCTGAGTGGGAATGGCCTGTGCATGTCGCCGATGTCTGGCGAGTTTTTTCTCCGCCCCCGAGCGGATCAACCAAGCGGGAAACATCCGGATCGGTGTCAACACCGCTTGACCAGGAGGATTTGACATCAGAACCGCGGGCCTGGGAAATGGCGGAAGCCGAACTGCGGCGTCTTGAAGATGCCTACCCGGAGCGACCCGAGCCCAGTGAGATCCTCGGTGCGCTCCAAATGGACCGCTACGACTATGCCGCCGCGGAGCGGACCCTCGCCCGGGCCGTCGCCAACGGGTCGAGCAACCCGCGCACCCATCACCGCTACGCCCTGCTGTTGTTGAGGCCGATCGAAGGAATACAGGACGCTCAGCGGCGCAGAGCGGCGCTGGCTCTTCAGCACGCGGAGAAAACACTCACCCGGCAACCGGATGAGCCTTCCTATCTGCTGACGCGCGCGCAGGCTTTGGGCCTGCTCGGTGAATGGCCGGCGGCGGCGGACGGGTTGGCGGACCTTGCCTTGCATCCCGAGTGGCGAGAACGCGCCGACAAGGAATTCGAAGTGCTGATGCTTCGGCGACGACAGCACGCGATGAGTGTCCCGCAACCTCGCATCGACCCTGCCGAACCGAGCCTGGAGTCGGGGTTTCTGAAAACGGAGCCGACCCCCCTTGCCCGACCGCTTCCGGTCGTCAGGAAAGAGACCTGGCCGCCGCCGGGCACCGTGCTGCTGTACGGCCACATCGTCAAAGTCGAGTGCGGCGCCGGAGAGAAACTGGTGACGGTGCGAACGCCGCGCTGGAACATGCGGCTCCGGGAACGTGCGGACGCGCCGGCTGCGTTGCACTACGCTCCGAAGGGTTGGCGATCGCTGCCCTGCGATGCCGCGGGATGGGAGGTGAACGTCGCCTACAGGCCGACCCGGGATGACCGCAGCGTGCGCGGCGAGTTGGTGGCGGTCGTTTTCTGAGAGGGTATTCGGAAGGAAACCCACGCCGACGAGTGCGGCCGGCCTGTATTCCTCACCGAGTGGTGACAAAGAAATGCAGGTTAGACTGATCGGACGATGGCGTTTCCCAAAAAATACGCGGGCTGGGCGGCGCGTTGGCGTGTCGCGGCGGGTTTCGCGGTGGCCGCGGCGTTCCTGCTGCTGGCCCGCCCGACGGAGATGTCCCTGGCCGTGGGCTTCGCCGTGGGCGCCGCCGGCATAGGGCTCCGGGCCTGGGCCGCCGGACATTTGGCGAAATACGAAAGCCTGGCGGTAACGGGGCCCTACGCGCACACCCGGAACCCGCTCTTTCTGGGAACGCTGCTGGCCGGGATCGGATTTTCCGTGGCTGGGGCGCACGCCGGCATCGGAATCCTGCTCGCCGCGTTCTTCGTGTTCTTTTATCTACCGGCGATCGAGGAAGAAGAGGGCTACCTGCTGGGGAAGTTTCCCGGCTACAGCGAGTATCGGGAGCGGGTCCCTCGCTTGTGGCCGAAATGGCGTCCGCAATACCCGCCGAAAGAGGCGTTTCAATTCCGGCTCTACGTCCGCAATCGCGAATACCAGGCGCTAGCCGGGTACCTGCTGGGAATGGCTGTCCTGGCCGCCAAGAGCTGCTGTTTCCCCTGACGGGCTGTGGTACAGTCATCGTTCGAAGCGGCTGGAAGGAGGTCGTGTGAGGGCAGCGTCTCTCGAAGGGCATGTCGCCGTGGTCACCGGCGCCAGCAAGGGCCTGGGCCGACAGATCGCGGAGTCGCTGGCGTCCGCCGGGGCGTCCGTCGCCCTCGTCGCACGCAGCAAGAGTCTCCTGGATGAAGTCGCGGCGGGCATCAGTACGGGCGGCGGCAAGGCCGAAGCGATCGTGGCGGATGTCAGCGACGTTGCCGCTGTCGCCGATGCCGCGGAGCACGTCTCGCAACGGCTGGGGACTTGCGACATCCTGATCAACAACGCCGGCATCAACAACCGCAAGGCCGTGGATGAGTTCACGACGGAGGAGTGGAACGAGATTGTCGGCATCAACCTGACCGCGCCGTTCCTGATGTGCCGCGAGCTCGTACCCGGGATGAAGGAGAAACGCTGGGGCCGCATCATCAACCTGACGTCGATCATGTCGCACGTGTCGATACCGTTGCGCACCGGCTACAGCGCGACGAAGGCCGGCCTGCTCGGCATGACGAAGGCGCTTGCCCTGGAACTGGCGCCCTACAACATAACCGCCAACGGCATCAGTCCCGGGCCGTTCGCCACCGAGATGAACCAGCCCATCCTCGACGACCCCGAGCGCAATGCTCAGTTCCTTTCGCGGATTCCGGCGGGGCGTTGGGGCAAGGTCGAGGAGGTCGGTTCACTGGCCGTGTACCTGTGCTCGGAGGAAGCCGGGTTCATCACCGGGACCGACATCGTCATCGACGGCGGCTGGATCGCGCAGTAAGCGCGCCGGACTTGTCCGGCGGCTGTTTCCGTCCGGGCCGAAATCAGTCATGGGAGCCTTCCTCAACGATCTGGCCGCTCGAGCACGGCTTGCCAACAAGCGCATCGTCTTCCCGGAAGGGAACGACGAGCGAGTGATCCGTGCTGCCGAGCGGCTGGCGCGAGACGCCGTGGTCAAGCCCGTGGTCGTGGGCCGCCCCGGGGACCCGCCGCGCGGGGTCGAATGGGTGGATTCGGAGCGCAGCCCCAAACGCGAGGCCTACGCCGGGCTTTACCACGATCTCAGGAAGGCGAAGGGGGTCAGGCGCGCCGAGGCGCACGAGGCGGCAGGAAGGCCGCTCTATTTCGCATCGCTCATGCTGGCCAACGGCGACGTGGACGGCATGGTGGGCGGGGCGAACAACACCACCGCCGAGACCCTGCGGGCCGCGATCCGGTGCCTGGGGCTGAAGCCGGACATCCGCCTCGTGTCGAGCTTCATGCTTCTGGTCCACCCCGAGCAGCATCACGGCAGCCGCGGCGTGCTGGTCTTCGCCGACGCCGCCGTAGTGCCCGAGCCCAACGCCGCCCAACTGGCGGACATCGCCATGGCCACCGCCGAGAACAGCCGCCGGTTCCTCGTCGACGAGCCCCGCCTGGCGTTGCTGTCGTTCTCGACCAAGGGCAGCGCGCGGCATCCGCTGGCCGAGAAGGTTGCGGAGGCTTGCCGCATCATCCGCGAGCGGGCCCCTGATCTCACCATCGACGGCGAGCTGCAGGCCGACGCCGCCCTGGTCGAAAGTGTCGCCGCGCGCAAAGCGCCCGGCTCGCCCGTCGCCGGACGGGCCAACGTGCTGATCTTCCCCGATCTCAATTCCGCCAATATCGGCTACAAGCTCGCCGAACGGCTCGGTGGAGCCAAATCACTGGGGCCGTTTCTCCAGGGGCTGACGAAGCCCGCCAACGACCTCTCTCGCGGCTGCACCGCCGACGACATCTACTACATCGCAGCGATCACGGCCCTGCAGGCCTGACCTGCATTTCTCACCATCTGACGGCCGAAGCACGCGAGAAAAGGCCGTGATTCGTGTTTCGTGACTCGTGAAAAACTTTAAAGGCCATGTTGTGCGCGCCAAGCGGCTCGCACCTCGTCCTGACGGCCCTCTCACGCACTTCGCCTCGCCATGTGGCGAGGAATGCAGGTCAGCGATAGCCGCCGTCGGGCCGGCGCTGTCCGTTCAACGAGTGAATATGAACCGAATTTCCCGGCGGGGGAGCGCGTGCCACCAGGCATGGAAGTCGTCGGGGACGCGAATCTCCGGGTTAACCTGCATATCTCCCCACCCGACGGTCGAAGCAGGCGATACGACCGCCAGGACTTCGTTGCGCTTGCTTGCCGTGCTCGACGTACTGTCAAGTACGCCTGTGCGCGCCAAGCGGCTCGCGCCTCGTCCTGACGGCCCTCTCACGCACTTCGCCTCGCCACGTGGTGAGAAATACAGGTTGAGGATGCGGGCTCGGAGGGTGACCGCGAGCGGGTCCTGATCGAAGGGGTAGGGGTCGATGGCTACTCGGGATTCGCCTGCCAGCCGGACGCTGAGCGAGACTCGATCGTTCCAGCTCGCGCGCGGAATGCCGTGCATGATTCGCTCCTTGTCTCCGCCAAAACAGAGGTGGAGCGAGAGGGCGTCGCAGGCTTGCAGGAGGCGGGTGTGGGGACGCAGGCTCCACGGCTCGATGGCGGCGGCCCATTCGGGATCGCTGCTGATACGATCGATGAGCAGCTCCTGCAGGACGTGTTGTTCGGCAACGAACCGCCTGGCTTCTTCGAGTTCCCGGCCTTGCGGTGAGGGCCAATCAGCAGGGCTTCCGAAGAGCGGGTGGAGGAACGCGGGCGCATCCTCGGCCTGGACGCGGGGAGCGTGCAGCCAGTAGGCATGCAGGCTGATAAGCAGCGCGACGTAAGGATGGCTCTCCCGGAAGCGGGGTACGCCCAGGCGCCAGCGTTGGAGGCCGTCGGACTGCTCGATGCTCGTCAGGTCCAAGGGAAGGCCGTCGGCGGGATCGATCCGGGGGTCGGCCTCCCATTCCCACCAACCGTTGTCGTGCTCGGAGACGGCGAGGACGGTTTCGGCTCGCAGCCTTTCGGGGTCGGGACAGGGAGCGTACCAGCCGGGGCGGGTGAATTCGCCGTTGCCCCAGTGAGCGGCCAGGTAGCCGGCAGCGGCGGCGTGATCGGGCTGCGAGACGCACCAGAGTTCGCCGCCGACCCTGCGCTTCAGCATTTTTTCTCCGACTCCTCCGACGCCTCCAACTATCCGAAGACGCGGCCGCGGTGTTGCCCGATCAGGATCTGAAACAGCTGGTGGGCAATCAGTTCGTGGAGGCTCAGCAGTTCGCGATTCGCCGCCACAATCTCGGCGGCGCCGGCTGTGGCGGGAGCCCCGCCGCCGGCTTTCAAGGCCGCTCCGGCTTCCTGGATGACCGGGTCCTCGACGGCTTCACCCGCAATCTCCCACAGCGTGATGAAGCGGTCGACGGCGGTGGGAAAGCTGATCTTGAAGACACCGTGGTTGCTCGTCGTGCGGGGCGGCTTGAAGTCGAGATTGAACGGGCCTTCGTAGCCGTGCGACCGCAGCAGGATCAACACGTTGAGCCAATCGAGCGGATTCACCAGCCCGACTCCCAGGTCGACGTCATGCTTCAACGGATAGCCGTCGTTGATGTCGAAGTGCCAGAGTTTTCCGCATACCAGGGCGCGGGCCAGCGCGGCGCGGCAGGCGGCGCCCCACATCAGCTCGTGCAGATATTCGGGGTTGAGGCCGACCATCTCGGGGTGGGTGAGCAGGCCGCTGCCGATGAAGGCCAGCATGGCGTCGGATGAGGGCAGGATGATCTGACTGACCGGTTCGAACGGTTTCGCTTCGAGGCAATGCTTCAGCGTGCCGCGGCCGCGCTCCCCGGCCAGCGCGATGTCTCGCGCGCAGGCGGAGTTGATGCCGTCGGCGAACCAGCGCAGCGTTTGTGTCTCGTCGATGGCGCCCTGGATCATGTAGCCCAGGGTTCCGGGCCAGTAGACGGCGAAGCCCGCGCCAAGATCGTGGCCGATATCGACGACGTTCGACAGGCGCCGCGCGGCGTAGGCGCGGACTTCCGGCGCCTCAGCGGCGGCGCTCGCCGCGAAAACAGGGTGATGGAAGGTCTCGCAGGTGACCATCGAACAGCGCACGCCGTGCCGCTCGAGAGCGGACCGGATGCGGTCGACGATTTCCGCCTGGCGGCCGGTCATCAGATGGTCGGTCGGGATGACGTCGGTGTCGTGGGTCGTCCAATAAGACACGCCGATCTCGCCGAGGGCGCGGATCACTTCCTCGAAGGGGACGGCGTTTCGGGTGGGGGCGTGGAAGAGCGCCTGACCCTCGTAGGCATAGGCCCATTGCGGTGCGCTGATGAAATACTTGCGGCGGGTTTCCGGCGGGTAGCTGCCGCCGGAGAGTTCCGTCAAGCGGTCGACAAGAGGAATCTGCTGGTCCTGCGGGATGGGCATGCCCTCAAGTAGACCCCTCCGGAGAGGCGAGCGTCAAGGCGGCTCGCAATAGCGTGGAGCTTGCCTGCATATCTCACCACCCGACGGCCGAAGCACGCGAAAAAGGGCGTGATTCGTGTCTCGTGATTCGTGAGAAACCTCAAAAGCCGTGTTGCCGACGCCAAGCGGCACGCGCCTCGTCCTGACGGCCCTCTCACGCACTTCAACTCGCCTCGTGGTGAGACATGCAGGCCAGCCGAGAAGACGACGAGCGGAGGTATCCACGGAGCCCCCGTCAGGGGCTTCCCGCTCGGCGGTGGGCAGGATGTTCTCGGCCTGCCTGTGAGTTTCGAGGACTTCCGCTAGCGGTCGAGTTCGAGGCGGCTGAAGAAGAAGGCCAGCTCGACGGCGGCGGGTTCGGGGGCGTCGGAGCCATGGATGGCGTTGCGTTCGATGTTGGTTCCGAACTTGCCGCGGATGGTTTCCGCCGGGGCTTCGGAAGCGTTCGTGGGGCCCATCAGCTCGCGCAGGGCGCTGATGGCATTCTCGCGCTCCAACGCCATGGGTACGATCTCGCCTTCGGTCATGAACGTCACCAGCGACTCGAAGAACGGTCTTTCGCGGTGGACGGCATAGAAACCTTCCGCCTGAGCATGGCTCAGATGCATCTTTCGCATCGCCAGGATGTGGAAGCCGGCGCGTTCCAACTCGGTGATGATTTCTCCGATGTGAGAAGCGCCGGCGGCATCGGGTTTGATGATGGTGAGAGTGCGTTCGATAGCCATGATTCGATTCTATTGTCGCGGCGGGCTTGCGGTGCCCAGGGCAGACTGTTTTTTCCTCCCCCGCGGGCGGAGCATAAGGGCGGTTTTCAGTTTTTAGTGTTCTCCGCCCGCGTGCGGATCATACAAGCGGGGAACATTTGGGTCGTCGTCAACGCCGCTTGATCCGGGGGATGTTTCAGGTCAGAGCAGGCCGGCCAGGGTCGCGCCCATGTCCGCGGGGGTCGGAGCGACGGCGATGCCGGCATCCTCGAGGGCGGCGACTTTCTCGCTCGCGGTTCCCTTGCCGCCGGAGATGATGGCGCCCGCGTGGCCCATGCGGCGACCCGGAGGCGCCGTACGGCCGGCGATGAAGGCGGCCACGGGCTTGCTGAAGCGCTCCTTGATGAAGGCGGCGGCTTCTTCTTCGGCGGTTCCACCGATTTCGCCGATCATGATGACGGCGTGCGTGGCGGGGTCTTCGTTGAAAAGATCGAGCACGTCGATGAAATTGGTTCCGATGATCGGGTCACCGCCGATACCCACGCAGGTGGACTGGCCGATCCCGAGCACGGATAGCTGTCCGACGGCCTCATAGGTCAATGTCCCGGAGCGCGAAACCACACCGACATTCCCTTGTTTGTGGATGTAGCCCGGCATGATGCCCAGCTTCGACTTGCCGGGGGAAATGAGTCCGGGGCAGTTGGGTCCGATCAGGCGGGTCCTGCTTCCCCGCAGAGCGAAACTGACCTTGACGAGGTCTTGCGCGGGAATGCCCTCGGTGATGCAGACAACGAGTTCCAGACCTCCGTCCGCCGCCTCGATGATGGCGTCCGCCGCGCCGGCGGCCGGGACGAAGACGATCGAGGCCGCCGGTTGAACCGCGTCCACGGCCTCGCGCATGGTGTTGAAGATCGGCGTACCGTCCTTCTCTCCGCCGCCCTTGCCGGGGTGCACCGCGCCGACGATCTTTGCGCCGTAGTCCTTGCACTGTTGCGCGTGGAAAGCGCCCGCACGCCCAAAGCCCTGCACAACGATCCGGGTGTTTTCGTCCAGAAGGATGCTCATGCCTGGTTCAACTCGCGAGGGCGACGACTTTCTCGGCGGCTTCTTTCATGTTCGCGGCGACGGTGAAGTTCATGCCGGAATCCTGGAGGATGCTCTTGCCCTCGTCGACTTTCGTGCCTTCGAGGCGCAGGACGATCGGGACCTGAATGTCAAGTTCCCTGGCCGCGGCGACCACGCCCGCGGCGAGGACGTCAACGCGCAGGATACCGCCGAAGATGTTGATGAGGATCGCCTTGACGTTCGCGTCCGACAGGATGATGCGGAAGCCGTTCTTGATCTGCTCGGCGTTGGCTCCGCCGCCGACGTCGAGGAAATTGGCGGGACGGCCGCCGGCGTGTTGGATGATGTCCATCGTGGCCATCGCCAGGCCCGCGCCGTTGACCATGCAGCCGACATTGCCGTCGAGCTTGATGTAGTTGAGGTTGAAGTTCGAAGCATCGGTCTCGAGGGGATCTTCTTCATCGAGGTCGCGCAATTCGATCAAGTCGGGGTGGCGAAACAGCCCGTTGTCGTCGAAATCCATCTTGGCGTCGAGCGCCACGGCCCGCTCGTCCGTGGTGATGACGAAGGGGTTGATCTCCAAAAGATTGGCATCGGTCGCTTCGTATGCCTTGGCGAGCGCGAGCATGGCGTTGACAATGCCCTTTACGGCTTCGCCTTCCAGACCCATGCCGAACGCCAAGCGCCGCGCCTGGTGGGGCATCAGGCCGATACCGGGCTCGATGGTTTCTTTGAGGATGAGTTCGGGTGTCTTGGCGGCGACTTCCTCGATATCCATGCCGCCCTCAGACGAAGCCATGAGCACGGGCCGCTCGAGCTTGCGGTCAAGGACGATGCCGAGGTATAGCTCGCGGTCGATCGGGAGCGTTTCTTCGACAAGCACGCGCTTGACGAGTCGTCCTTCCGGGCCGGTCTGGTGAGTGACGAGAGTCATCCCGATGATTTTTTCGGCAAGCCGGGCGGCCTGTTCGGGGTTGTCGGCCAACTTGACGCCGCCGCCCTTGCCGCGGCCGCCGGCGTGGATCTGCGCCTTGACGACGACACGACCGCCGAGTTTCTCGGCAACCCGCCGAGCCTCGTCGGGAGAGAAGGCAACTTCGCCTCGCGGTACGGGGACGTTGTACCGGCGCAGGACGCCCTTTGCCTGATACTCGTGGATTTTCATGCAGCGGATCGACGCGTGATAGGATCTGGGAAACGACAGGAAGGCCGAAGTTTTCCCATCATAAAAGATCGATTCGAAGGAGCGCAAATGTGAGCGTCGGCGTGCGTGAAGCGCTGCACAAAGCGGTGCGGCGAGAGGACCTGACGGAGACCGAGGCGGCCGCGGTGATGGGCGAGATCCTGGCCGGGAAGTCGTCGCCGGCATTGATCGGATCATTGCTGACGGCGTTGGTAATCAAGGGCGAAACGACGGACGAGATCGTCGGGTTCGCACGGGCCATGCGTTCGGCCGCCCTGGCGATCCCGTGCAAGACGCCGAGGTCGTCGCTCGTGGACACCTGCGGAACGGGCGGCGACGGGGCGCAGACGTTCAACATCTCGACGGTGAGCGCCTTCGTCGTGGCCGGCGCCGGGGCATCCGTCGCGAAGCACGGCAACCGCTCCATCTCGAGCCGCTGCGGCAGCGCGGATGTGCTCGAGGCCGCCGGCGTCAACGTGGCTCTGACGCCGGAGAGGATGGCGCGCTCGATCGACGAGGCGGGCATCGGATTCCTGTTCGCTCCGACGATCCACACGGCGATGAAACATGCGGGCCCGGTCCGCGCGGAACTCAAGATGCGGACGGTATTCAATCTGCTCGGGCCTTTGACGAATCCTGCCGGCGCCGCGTCGCAGGTGGTGGGGGTGTTCGATGGCTCGCGCGTTCCGCAGATCGCCGAAGCGCTCGCCCGGCTGGGGGTCTCCCGAGCGTTCGTCGTTCACGGCAGCGACGGGCTGGACGAGATTACGACCACGGGCAGCACGCGTCTGGCCGAGGTGCGCGATGGAGAGGTCAACGAGCGTGAAGTCGGCCCCGAGGAGTTCTCTCTGCCATGGGCGTCGAGTCAGGATCTGACCGGCGGGGACCGGGACGAGAACGCCGCGATCCTCAAGGCGATTCTTTCCGGCGACAGCGGGCCAAAGCGGGACATCGTTGTGGCGAACGCCGCGGCGGCTCTGGCAGCCGCCGGGAGGGCCGCCGGTTTCGTCGAGGGCGCCCGCCTGGCGTCCGAGTCGATCGACAGCGGCAAGGCTCGGGAGAAGCTGGAGGATCTGATCCGCTTCACGAATCAGTAGCCGGTTCGCGGCGGACGGCCGCCGCGGCGGGAAGAGTGCGCCGGGTGGCGCCTGTCTTGCACCCATCCCGGCAACCGGCTCCAGCACGAGAACGCCGCCGCCACGTAAATCAGCGCTCCGAAGGGTAGCTTTCCCCGATATCCGGAACCGAAAGGTTTCGACAGATCTTGATCGTCAAACGGTTGGATATTTCAGTATGGCGCGGAATCGTCTCGACCTCGCCGGTGTTCGGATTGGACCACAGAGTGAGAACGCCCTTCGCGTTCGAGATAGCAGCCGAGCCTCCGGAGGTGTCGCAGCAGAGTGCTCCGTTTCATGAGACGCTGACGGTTTCCCGGATGGCCTTGGGGGGCACACCGCGCAACCCCTCTTCACGACGGTCCTCGAGAATAAGCGCTATGGCCTCAGCCAAATTTTCGCGGGCTTCATCCCTGGTCTTGCCTTGGCCGTTGGCTCCGGGAATTTCGGGGCAGTAGGCGATATGCCATTCGCCGTCCTGCTCGATCATCGCCGTGAACTCGTTTCTCATTGCGGAAGCCTCCCCAAATTCCTGGCTACGGGTCAATACTGATTGTAGAGTCCCTCGGCTGACCCCGGCTGGGAAACCACCTGAAAGCCGATTGTGTGTGGCACTGCCGGAGCCACCCACGACACTGACTCCATCAACGTCCCGCCATAACCACGCCCTTGATCCTGTGATCGACTTTTTCCTGGCCGTCTCGATTGCGGCGCAGGCATCGCAGAGGGCTTGACAAACCTCGGGAGCGGAAGATGGACTACTTTTATTAGAAATATATTAAAAATTCCTATACAAATTCGAGATCGATATGAAGATATTGGACATTCAGCGGGATCTCGAAGAGAGCCTCACGGGCCTGTCGACTTCGACCTTGCCACCCACTTTGGAGGGATTGAGGCATCTGCCGGTGTACGACCGCAATCCCCAAGTCAGCATTCGCAACCTGGATAAGGGCAGGGAGGTCCGGGAGGACGCAGACGCCAGCTACTTCGATCCGGATCGTTGAGAAGTAGTGATCCGATTCGTTGCGGTCGAGGATGCTCACGAGCAGCAGGACTGGCGCGAATCGAGCACTCTCGGCCGGGACGGAAAAGCCGACGTGTTCGATTTCGAGACGACGACAGGCCAACTCCTCGATGCGCTCCAGCAAGTGGAAAGCAAGCGTCCGTTCGTTGGGCTGAAATGGTTCCGCGACCAGTTTCTTCCCGCGTGCGGCCATGCTTGGGCCGGTGACCCGAGAACGAGCGGCGCTCTGCTGCGCCATGCAACGGAGCAGCGCCTCATCCTGACCAGCCGAGCTCCCAACCCCTATCAGCCGCACCACCCGGTTACCGCCATACGGGTCAATCGAAGGCATCCTCGATTCCAGTCGGCAACTCCGAAGGGCCGCGCCGGGTTCACGCCGGTCCGCATACGCGGCGGAGCCATTTCCGATACCGTTCTCGGCGACAGGCGCTGACCTGCCTATGGCAAACGTCTATTTGGATACGAGCGCGCTTGTCAAACTCTATGTCGAGGAAGAGGGGACAGAGCGGCAGCGGACGCTGATCGGATTCTCGAGCAGATCGAAGAAGACGCGTCGTTGTCCTTCCTGGTGCAGCCTGCGACCTCCGCCGTGATCGAAGAGGCCGCCCGTTTGATCGACGAGTACCTGCTCAAGACCTATGACGCGCTTCAGTTCGCCGGCTGTCTGGTGGTGCGCCAGGGCCTGCCGGGGACCTTGACCTTGGTCTGAGCGGACGCACGATTGTGCGAAGAGGCGGCCCTCGAAGGGCTGCCGGTGCTCAATCCGATTTCACCGTGAGGGCCGGTCCGACTTCGAGCCTGGCGGGTGCGGCTTGCCTTGGGGCTGGCCGGCAACGCCGCCGAGAATTTTCGGAAGGCCGCTCGAGAAAGCGCCGCGGGTGAGGACCGCGTCGCAGCCGGCCTGCCGGGCTGCTTCGATCAGGTCGGCGCATTCGTGGTTCACGAAGGCGGTGATCGGGACCTCCGCCAGGTCAGGGTTCCCCTTCAGATCGCGGATGAGCGCCAGCGGGTCGAGGGGCTTGAGATTCAAGTCCAGAATGATCAGCCGGGGCACCTGTGAAGCTTTCCGAAAAAGCGCCTCCTGCGAGCCGGCGAAGCCGACCGAAATACGGAGGAGACGGGCTGTTTCGGAAATCTTTGAGGTGAATAGAAGGTCGGATACGCCTGCGATCACCTGGGGGGCCGTGTTTTCGGGCATGGATCAAGCGTCTCTGAAGAATCCGCGAGCGGGCTTAGGGATGTTCGTGATGGGTCTGCTACAGTAGCAGAAGCGCCCGATTTCCGCGGGCCGCCGGGTCCGCAACCGCAGACCTCTCCTCTTCATTGATTCTAGCGATGGTGGAAGCCGCTTGGCAGCCTCGGCTTTCCGGACAACGACATGCACTCCCCCCTGACGACAGTTACGGTGGCGCACAGCCCCGATGCGGATGACGCCTTCATGTTCTACGGGATGGTAACCGGAAAAGTCCGGTCCCCGTCGGTTCGATTCGAGCATCAACTCAGCGACATCCAGACACTGAACGACGCGGCGAAGCAAGGCCGCTACGAAATGACCGCCATCTCCTATCACGCCTATCCGTACGTCGCGGACAAGTACGTCCTGACGTCCCCCGGGTCGAGCGTGGGGGACGGCTACGGGCCTCTCGTCGTCGCCAAGCGAGCGCTGTCCATCGCGGAGATCAAGGGTAAGACCATCGCTGTTCCCGGACTTCAGACCACCGCCTACCTGACCCTGCGGCTCCTGGAGCCGCATTTCGAGCCCGTCGTCGTCCCCTTCGATCAAATCCTCGACCGTGTTCATGAGGGAGACGTAGACGCGGGGCTCATCATCCACGAGGGGCAGTTGATGTACGTCCGGAGCGGGCTCCAACGGGTTGTGGATTTGGGCGCGTGGTGGAAGGAACAACACGGTCTGCCGTTGCCGCTTGGCGCCAACGCCATCCTCCGCAGTCTGTCTCCGGAAATCCAGACGGAATGCGTCGCCTGCCTGCGCGCGAGTATTCATTACGCCTTGGAGCACCGCGAAGAGGCCTTGAACTACGCCATGGAGTTCTCCCGGGGGCTCGACGGAGCCACAGCGGACTCTTTCGTGGGAATGTACGTAAACCACCACACGACCGATATGGAGCCCGAAGTCCTGGAAGCGGCGCGGAAACTGCTTGCGATGGGTTACGAAGCCGGCTTGGTGTCGAAGAAGGTGGAACTCGAGTACGTACAATAAAGAGACGAGTGAATTCGACAGCGGGGTCTGATTCACCAGATCCCGCGAAGCAGGAGGATTCCGGCTCATGATGCGACCCGGGTTGTTCCACCGCCGCGCCCCCCTCGTCCTGATCCCATTCGTTACGCTCGCCCTTTCCGCACAGGTTGCGTTGTTGAACGACTCCGATCCGAAACGACGCGCGGAGGCTGCGAAAAAGGCAGGCAAGGAAGGGACATCGCAGGACATCCCCGCCCTTGCCGAGTTGCTCGACGACCCGGTCACGGAAGTGCGGGCCGAGGCGGTCGGGGCGATCTTGCGTCTCGACACCCAAGATAGTCTCGAACCCCTGATGCGGGCGACCCGAGACGCCATGCCCGCGATCCAGGCGATGGCGGTGGACGGGCTGGTCAACTTCT
This sequence comes from Bryobacterales bacterium, assembly GCA_026713545.1. Taxonomy (GTDB): domain Bacteria; phylum Acidobacteriota; class Terriglobia; order Bryobacterales; family UBA6623; genus JAPPLB01. The sequence goes on along the minus strand of JAPOOG010000077.1, from coordinate 74,123 downwards.
ACTATCCGGGGTACGTGAAGAGCGGCTGGAGCGCCTCGCTGAAGTCGTTCGGATCCGATATCAAGGGGCGCTTCACGGAGCCGGAGCCGAAGGTCGTCGAAGCCTATGTTCAGAGCCAGGTGTCGGCGGATGTCGTTCGAGCCATCGGCCGGCTGATTTCCGGCGGCACAAGCATCGAGTCGCGAGCAAACGCGGCGCGGGCCCTTGGCGTGCTGCGAGGCAAGCAGGGCATGTCTCAACTCGTCGAAGGCTTGCGGGCCAAGGACCAGATCATCATTGTCGAGTGCATTCGATCGATCCGTAAGATCGGCGATACGCAGGTGGGTCCCGAACTGGTCTTTCTGGTCCGTGACCCCGACGAGGACGTGCAGTACGAAACGGCGCGCACGGTGGGTCAACTGCGGGTGCAGGAAGCGACGCCGGAGCTGGTCAACCTGCTCAACAGAAGTCCCAGGAAGAGAATCCGCAGAGAGGCCCTGATCGCCATTGCGAAGATAAGAGACCCGCAACAACGTACGCTGTTTCACACCTACCTGCGGGACAAGGATCGGCAGCTCCGCGCGGCCGCCGCTGAAGGCCTCGGAAGGCTGGGTAATCGGGACGACCTGCCGATGATACTCGATGCCTTCGCCAGGGAAAAGAGCGAGTCGGCGCGTTTGTCGATGGCCTTCGCCGCGGTAGACCTGGGCGATATGAGTTTCCTGACGTATCTCTTCGACGGGCTGAACTCGAGTTTTCACCGACTTGAAGCGAGGCCCTTCCTGATCGAGTTGTCACGCGACGCGGAGATCCTGCAGCAGCTCTACAAACCGCTCACCACGGGCTCCAACGATCAGAAGAAACACATCGCCTACATTGTCGCCATCAACGGAAACAAGGAGAGCATGCCGCACCTCGAGAAGCTTATCCATGATCCGGATGACGGCGTGGCGCAAGAAGCCATGCTCGCACTCAAGAACCTGCAGGCGCGGTTCTGAAGCCGCTGTTCGGGGGTGGAGCGGCTAGCGCTTGCGCTGCTTTTGCTGACCGATGCGGATCTTGCTCTGTGCGGTTCTCGTCTCTTGCAACGCCTTCCAATCGAAGCGGTTGGCGGCGTCTTTCAGATAGGCCTTGACATCGGCGTTCTTGGGGAGCACGGCGACGACGGTGGCGTAGTCGGTCCCGTTCGGGTTCTTGATCCGATATCGTTTTGCGTTCGGGATCGCCATGAGTTCCCACTGTAACACAGAGGTTTCAGCAGGGACTTCACCGGAGAAACCGAGCCTTCCTGATGGCCTTCGTTGCTCACCGCCTGACAGCCGAAGCACGCGAGAAAAAGGCCGTGATTCGTGTGGAGAACCGGTAAAGGCCATGTTGCTGGGGCCAAGTGGCTAGCGGCTCGTCCTGACGGCCCTCTCACGCACTTCGCCTCGCCTCGTGGTGAGAAATGCAGGCCCAGGAGCGGCCGCAAAGGGCAGGTTCTCCCTGCCGGTCATCGATGCGGGCGTTCTTGCGCAACCACGGTCCCTCTCTGAGCACACGGTAGCGTCGGCCGCCGCCGGGAGCCGGCCCATGCGTTACAATGCCTGACGCTGTGCCGGCCGACAAGCAGTCATCGAGCGGCGTGAAGAACCTTCGCTGGTGGATCTGCACGCTGCTTTTCCTGGCGACCCTGATCAACTACCTCGATCGGCAGACGTTCGCGGTCGCCACGCCGGCGATCGTTGAAGAATTCAGCCTGTCGAACGATGACGTAGCGAACATCAACATCGCTTTCACCGCAGCCTACATGATCGGCCAGCTCGTGACGGGCCGCTTCATGGACGTCCTGGGCACACGCGCGGGTTTCCTGATCATCATGCTGTTCTGGTCGGTGTCGGGCATTCTTTGCTCGACGGCTCGCGGGATTGTCAGCCTCAGCATCTTCCGCTTCCTGTTGGGCTGGGGTGAGGCCGGGAACTGGCCCGCGTCGGTGAAAGCGATTTCGGAGTGGTTCCCGACCCGCCAGCGAGGGTTGGGCGTCGCGTACTTCTCCGGGGGCGGATCGGGACTCGGCGCCATGATCGCGCCGGTCGTCATCGCTCAGTTGATCCTCTGGACGGACTGGCGTTGGATGTTCGTGATCGTCGGCGCCACCGGTTTTCTGTGGGCGCCGCTCTGGCTGTGGTTCTATCGCTCTCCGGAGAAACACTGGCTCATGCGGAGGGATGAGCTTGACGAACTCCGTCAAGAGCAGTCGCGGAAGCCGGAAAGCCCTCAGAAACAAGGGGTCCTGGCCGGCTGGCGAAGCGTGTTGCGTTACCGGCAAGTCTGGGGCGTCGCGTTCGTGCGCTTCTTTTCCGACACGATTCTCTGGTTCTATCTGGCCTGGCTGCCGAAGTATTTCGTGGATGAACGGGGCTATCAGATGGAAGGCATCCGCGACCATCTGTGGATTGTCTTTCTGCCGGCCATCTTCGCCAGTTTCCTCGGCGGCGGGATCTCGGGGCGGCTGATCGAACGCGGCTGGAGCGTGAACCGCGCTCGGAAAACCGTGATGCTCGTTTCCGGCCTGATGATGATGTCGAGCATTGGCGTGGGGCTCGTCGAGTCGGACGTGACGGCGCTGCTGCTGTCGAGCATCGCGCTGCTTTCGTTCTATGCCTATTCGACCAACACGCTGACTCTCCCGGCGGACCTGGTGAGCCCCCGGCTCGTTGCGTCGGTATCGGGATTCTCGGGCATGGGAGCCGGACTGGGCAGCGTGCTGTTCACCAAAATGGTGGGCTCCATCGCGGACACCTATTCATTCACGCCGGTGTTCATTCTCATCGGCATTCTGCCGCTGCTTTCGCTGGCATCCCTGTTCTTCGTGATGGGCCCGATAGCGCGAGTCGTGCGCGATTGAATGCAAGGCGCCCGACAAGGAGTTGTTGATCCTCTCAGGCGGCGCTCGTCGAGGACCCGCCGGAGAAGATCGGGTCGGCTTAGCGAGGTCAAATTGTATTCTGATGGATGTTCACTCGGTCTTCCCTGCGTGAAACGGTGTTCTTGACCGCCTCAGTTTCTCGTTCAGGGCCAAGTGGAAAACCTGTTGCAAGATCACAGTCAGGATCATTCTGATGGTTCACTTGGGCGCGTGCTTGACCCTGATTTCCATCATGTTGATCCCGCTTCCGGCGCTCGCCCAGAACCGGGCGACCACCGCCGAGATCATCGGCCTGCTGGAAGACACGACCGGCGGCGTCCTTCCGGGCGCAACCGTGACCATCGTGAACCTCGACGACGGCCTTGTGCGATCCGGCGTCTCCGACGGCGCCGGCCGCTACCACATCCTGCTCTTGCCGCCCGGCCGCTACGACGTGCGCGCCGGGCTTGCCGGCTTCGACACGGTCGAGCTCGGCGAGGTGACGCTCACCGTGGGAGCCAGCAGGACTATCAACTTCAGGCTCGCGGCGGCAGGCGTGAGCGAAGAGATCACCGTGACCGCCCAAACGTCCGTAGTCGAAACGACCACAGATACGTCCGACGTGACGCTCGACAGCCAAGCGATATCGAACCTGCCGATCAACGGCCGGCGGTTCCACGATTTCGTCTCCCTGACGCCCACGGCGCAGGTCGAACCGCAGCGCGGCCAGATATCGCTAGCGGGACAGCGCGGCATCAACGGCAACATCAGCATCGACGGGGTCGACTACAACCAGCCGTTCTTCGGCGGCATCCGCGGCGGGGAGCGCTCGCAGTTCACGTTCACGATCCCGCAGGAGGCGATCCGCGAGTTTCGAGTGGTCAAGGCAGGCTACTCGCCCGAGTTCGGGCGTTCGACCGGCGGGCTCGTCAACGCCATAACCAAGTCGGGGGCGAACGACACGAGCGGGTCGGTCTTCTACCTGCTACGGCCGGAGAAGCTCGCGGCCAAGAACGCGTTCCAGCAAAACGCGGCCCCCACCCAGCATCAGTTCGGCGGCTCGCTGGGCGGCGCACTCGTGCGCGACCGCGCATTCTTCTTCGCCGCTTACGAACAGCAAGAGTTCAAGGCGCCGCGCGAGGTGCGCTTCGTGCGGCTCGACGGCTTCACACCGACGGCGGCCAGCCGCGAAGGATACGACCACTTCCGGCGCTTCGAGACGCCGTTCGAAGTGACTAACGACTCCCGGGCGTGGCTCGCGCGCGCCGATTTCAATCTGTCGAACGCGAACCGCTTCAACGTCCGCTACAACGGCAGCACCAACAAGGCGCTCAACTCCGACGGCGTCGGCGGCACCATCACCCCGACCACCCACCGCTCGCTCGAGACAAACGGCACTGAGGAGGACTCCACGCAGACCACGGTCGGCCAGTTCATGCGCGCGCCGTCCTCCGACTTGGTATTCGAGCTGCGGGCGCAGTATTCGCGCGAGGACCGGCCGCGTTTGGCGAACGCTCTCAAGCCGCTCGTCGACCTGTCGCTCGGCGAGTTCGGGACCCGCAGCTTCCGCCCTACGACGCAGTATGACTGGCGCGCGCAGGCGGGCGGCAACGTGACGTGGCTCGCCGGCGGCCACAGCCTCAAGGCGGGATTCGACTACAACCACGTCTTCATCGACCAGATGTTCGGCTTCTTCCAGAACGGCGGCTATCTCGTTTTTGGGTCGGACGTCGAGCGGACGTTGGACATCATCGGCGTCGGCGGTGCCATACCGAACCGCTTCGACTCGCGGTCGCTGATCTACCGGCAGCAGATCGGCAATCTGAAAGCGTCGTTCGCAACCGACGAGGCCGGCCTGTTCGTACAGGACGAGTGGCGGGTGGCCCCGACCCTGACGATCAACTACGGCCTGCGCTGGGACGGACAGTTCAACCCGACCCCGGACGTCGGCAACGACATCCTGCTCGACCAACTGCGCGGCGTCACCTTCCCCATCGGCCGTACCGTGGCCCCTACGGTCATTCCGAGCAGCGGCGCTCAGTTCGGGCCGCGGGCCGGCTTCGCGTGGGATCCGACTGGCGACGCCAAAACCGTGGTGCGCGGGTTCACGGGCATTTACTACGCACGAACCCCTCTGCTGCTGATGGCCGCCCCGGTAAATAACTTCCGGCTGCCGCCCGGTGACGTCACGATGGCCCTGCCGTTCCGTGTTCCGCCGGAGAATCCGCACGACACCCTGTACGAGCAGATGCGGCTTATCGGGATCGACCTCAACGAGCGGACGCTCGACAACCTGCCGACATTGACCCCGGACCAGATGTCGGCCATCGCGACCGCGCTCGGGATCGAGAACAACCCGTTCGCCGGTGCCGGAGTAACCATGATGGACGAGGACTTCCGGAATCCGATGGCGAGACAGGCCGGTGGCGGGGTGCAGCGCGAGATCCGTCCCGACTGGTTGCTGGGCGCGGACGTGCTCGTCGTCGACACGGTCCGCCTGGAACGTAACCGCGACCTCAACGTGCCGCTGCCGACCGTGCGCTCCGACGATCCGGCGCAACGCCCGTTCTTCGGCCTGCGGAGTGGAACGGCGCGTCCGGTCTCGACCCTCGACAGCATCACCGTGCGCGAGTCGACCGCGTCGGCGCTTTACCGCGCGCTGACGATCAGCTCGGAGGTCCGACGCTCCTGGGGGCAATTAAACGCCTACTATGTGCTATCGAAGAACGAATCGAACGACGATAACGAGCGGTCGGCGGGCGGGGTTGCCTATGAGAACGCGTACGACCTGATTGCGGAGTACGGCCCGAACGTGCTCGACCGCAGGCACCAGTTCCACCTGAACAGCGTGGTCATGCTGCGCGGCGGCGTCGACGTCTCGACCGGGATGCACATCCTGTCGGGCGCCCCGTTCGACGCGCGCATGGGCACGGATTCGAACGAGGACCGGGGCGGGGCCGACCGCCCATACAGCGCCCCCGGCGTACCGTTCACGAGAAACGCATTCCGCGACAAGCCGATTGCCGACATCAACCTGCGCGTCCAAAAGCGCTTCCCGCTCGGCGAGACCCGGCAAGCGCTCGTCTCGCTGGAGTTCTTCAACCTCCTCAACCTCGACAATGTCACGCTGAACCGGGGGGATTCCTCCGTCGCCAACTACTGCGCCAGCTCGCGCGACTTGGCGTGCGGGCTGAGCGGACTGCCGACGAACCCCAACTTCGCCCAGACCCGCGGCGTGGACGGCGAGTATCTGACGGGCAACATCCCCGGAGCACCCTTCCAGATGCAAGTCGGCTTCCGCCTGCTGTTCTAGCAGCCCGCGGCAAAAGCCCCGCTGCGTTCAAGCGGCGATGCATCCCGGCTGAACTGCGTTGCTCCTCGGTCGAACAGGTCCAATATGCTTCCTCGTTGCGCCTTGTCAGCCGTGCGCAGCACTGTTCACGGTGCTACGCGGGATTTCACCACGGACTGCTGGGGCGCCGAATCTCAAGCGAGTCAAATCAAAATATATTTCCCGTGTCATACTGAGCGCCAGGGGGGAACACCAGTACACGGCCGGCCGCCATCCTCGAACTGCACCCGGAGGAGAAACGGGAGTTTGAACGTAGGCCACGGGCCGTTGCGACCTTGTAGCGCGACATCGAACGAGCCTGGATCGTGCCGCCAAGCGCCAAGGGCCTCAAGCAGAAGGATGCGGGCGAACCCCTCTACGTCGATGTCGGGATTCTCGGGCATGGGAGCCGGACCGGGCAGCGTGCTGTTCGCCAAACCGGTGGGCTCCATCGCGGGCGCCTATTCATTCACACGGGTGTTCGTACTCACAGGCATTCTGCCGTTGCTTTCGCTGGCATCCCTGTACTTCGTGATGGGCCCGATAGCGCGCGTCGTTCGCGATTGAAGTAAAGTGTCCGAAGTGGAGATGCTGATCGGCGCACGAGGAACTTGTCCTGAACCGGCCGGTTGCGGGACGCGTGGCGGACATTCGCGATCGAGCGGTCCGCCGGCGTCACGATCCGCCGACCGCTCTCGAAGAGTTTTTTCTTCGAGCGAACGGACTTGGCGTATGAAACCGCCCTGTCTTGCGGCGGCTTTCGTGTTGGCGTGGGGCGTACTCGCCCTGCCGGCCGCGGAACCCGAGCTGGAGATCCGCGTCATCTACGACAATACCTCGGTCCGAGAAGACGTCCCTGCCGACTGGGGCTTCTCTTCCGTCGTGACGTTCCGCGGCCGGCGGGCGCTGTTCGATTCGGGGACGAAACCGGAGCTGTTTCTCGCGAACCTCGAACGGATGGGGATCGAGCCGTCATCCATCGAGACGGCCATGATTTCTCATCAGCATCCGGATCATCGCAATGGCGTGTATGAGCTGTATCCCCTGAACAGGCGGATGAGCGTTCATTTTCTGGAAGCCTTCTACGAGAAGGCATTCGATGAGGCGGCGGCGATCGGCATGAAGGTGCAACGGGAGGCGCGGCCGTACGAGTTGATCCCGAGGGCGTATTCGACCGGAATGATTGCAGGCGATCCGCCGGAGCAATCGCTGGCGATCGAGACATCCCAAGGGATCGTGCTTATCGTCGGATGCAGCCACCCGGGCATCGTGACGATCGTCGAGAAAGTGCAGCGGCAGCGCGGCGCAGACTCGGTTCGGCTCCTGCTGGGCGGTTTTCACATGTTTCGGCAGAACGAGCGTCAGATCCAAACACAAATCCGGCGGCTGCGTGAACTGCAAGTGAAGCGCCTGATGCCGGGGCATTGCACCGGAGATCTTGCCAAGGCGCTCTTTGCGGAAGCATATGGGTCGAACTTCGAGACCCTCGGGGCCGGAAAAGTCCTGCGGCTCGATTGATACATCTGGGCAAGCGATGACGACGCGGCGGGGTGCGTTCGGTAAATGACGTCGATGTATTCCGGAGAGTCCCGCCGTCCGGCTGCTGGAACCCGCCGGATGAGTTTGCCCGGAACGTAGCGCAGATCGGGGTCGTCCCAAAGGCATGTCTTGGCGGTGGGCGTGATGCGTTCTACTTGGCTCGAGAGAAGGGATTCCAAACCCCCCGAACCCGCGGTTCGGTTCCTGCGAAAGTCCGAATGGATTCTCGTGGGTTATTTCTTGTACGTGGTTGGAGTGTCGCTGTTCATCGATATTCCGCCTCACGTCAGAACGCGGGTCCTGGTCGTCAACGCGGCTGTCATCGCAGCCTATCTGACCTTGGGGTTCTGCTTCAGCGGCCGCGCGAGCCGGGTGCTGAATATTTTTCGCGATTGGACCCCGTTTTTCCTTGTGCCGCTGTGCTACCGCGAGATGGGATGGTTCGCTCCCGACGAACACACCTATGAATTGGAGCGCGCGTGGATCGTATGGGACCGATGGCTGCTTCACGATTGGGGCTTGCGGGATGCGATCGAAGCGCTGGGGCCGGTGTTGCCCGCGTATCTGGAAATCTGCTACACGCTCGTATACCTGCTGGCGCCGTTCGTGATGTTGATGCTCTATGCGTATCTTTACCGGCGCGAGGCTTCGGATCGGTTCCTGTTCATCTATCTCTTGGGGACTCTGCTTTCCTACGCGCTGTTCCCCTACTTTCCCTCGGAGCCGCCGCGAACCGTATTTCCGCTCGATGACATGCCGCGGATCGATACGGTGTTCCGGCAGCTCAACTGGTGGATTCTGAAGGACGCGGGGATTCACACCAGCGTCTTCCCGAGCGCTCACGTATCAGCGAGTTGCTCGGTTGTCTTCGGCGCATTTCTGATCATGAAGCGCGGCCGCTGGGCGCCTTATGCGGCCGCGGCGGTGACGCTGGGTATTTTCTGGGCGACGATCTACGGCCGATACCACTTCGCCGTGGATTCGGTCGCGGGCGTCGGTGTGAGCCTGATCGCGCTGGGAGTCACCCTCCTGGTGGCGCGTCCGAGGGTGGTATCGGACGAAAGAAAACCGCCGCCGGTGGAGGCCAGCCTGCATGTCTCACCACCTGACGACCGAAGCACGCGATAAGACCGCCATGACTTCGTTGCGCTCGCTTGCCGTGCTCGATCTACTGGTCAAGTACACCTGCGCGCACCAAGCTGAGCGCGTCTCGTCCTGACGGCCCGCTCACGCACTTCACCTCGCTTCGTGGTGAGAAATGCAGGCTGGGACAGAGGGGTTCGAGCGCACCGCAGGCGGCTGAACTACCTGCTCACCGCTGTCAAGTGCTGATGCAAAGCCACACCCGAGATCCCCAGGAAGAAGACGAAGGCCCCGACCAACCCCAGTTGCATGTACCAGGGAAGCCGCAGCTCCGGCGGCATCAGCCTGCGGTTCACGAACAGGGTATGCAGCGCCGACGATCCGAGGCCCACGTTCCCGCAAACGCTGCTGACAATCGCCAGCACCAACGGATTCGGCGTCAGCCGCAACGCCAGCAATCCCCAAAGACAATACGCCAGCAGCACGACGTAGTAGATGTTCTTGACTTGACCGCCTTTCGAGCGCAGCCGTCCTGAGGCGCTCCACAGAACGTCCGTCCATCGCCGCACGATTCCGTCAAGGGTCTGGATGAAACCGATGCCCAAGACCACGAAACCGCACAGCAATGTCAGAAACCAGAACACTTCGCCGTGCCGATCCGCAATACCTCGCGCCGTCATCGCCGCCGCCGCATGCCCCTCCACTTCCGCGCCCGGCAGGAACTCCAGCGACAGCATCGACGGCAGCGCCATGCCGATCATGGATCCCGCGGCCCAAATCCAGATCTGATCCCGCCGGATGTATCCCAGCCACGCCTTCCAGCGCTTCAGGTTCTCGGGCGTCACGGCGAATACCTTTCCCACCGGCGACAGTGCAATCTTCTTCCCGCCAATCAAGCTCGGAATCGCCCCGACAAGCGCTCCCATGCCCCAACCTTTGTCCCGCGCGTAGTTCGAGAACAGGGTGTTCGACAGTCCGCCCACACCAGCCACCGCCGCGAATGCCGCCAGCGTTGCCCAATCCACTTCTCCCTCCGGCAGCATGCCCACCTTGAAGAAGCCGCTGAACACCGCCCACCACGTCTCGCCGCTCACCAGAAAAAGATCCACCGCGAGCAGGAAGCCGAGCACGAAGATCACCTTCGCCGTCATGAACCGTTCGACCGCCGTGTACACCTTCCCCCCGAAGATCAACGGGATGAAACAACTCAAGAAAATCGCATATCCCAACACCCGCACCAGGAAGTCGTCCTGCGGCCCGGGCAGTCTCCCCAACCACGCCGCCGCCACCGGCACTGCCGCGTTCGAGGCCACGTACGGCCAGATATATCCCGAGTCGGCAATCAGATAGAAAACGATCCAGAACTTCGGACCGGGGAACGTCCGCAGCAGCCCCACGAAGATCGGCTCGCCGGTGTACAGCGCGTAGCGCATCACCGACAGATTGAACACTGCCTGAAGGGCCACGCTCACCGCGGCAATCCACATCACGATGCCGCCGTAGCGCGCCGTCACGATCGGACCGAACATCCACTCCCCGCCGCCGATGGTCGACCCTACCATCAGCAAGCCAGGACCGATCAGCGCCCCCATCTGATACAGCCGGAAGCGCGGCGCCTCCGGCAACTCGCCCCGATCCCACTGCGGCAAATACCGAGCCGCCGCCGCTTCTCTGTCTCGCTCACTCCGTTCCGTCAAGGTTCGCAAGCATACCAGAACCCGGAGTGCCCCGACCAGCGGCAGGTATCCCCCCTCACCGGCCGCGGCGGTCCGCTGGGCGGAAACGTGACTGCTGTCAAGTTTCTTCCAACGCCACAACCCCGGCGTGGTTCAAGATGTCGTTCCGGTCCGCGGTGTGACCTTCCCCGCGAAGCGCTGCCGATAAAGTGGGGCCCTGCAGTCCATCGCCAATCACGCCGGCTATGTCGGCCCCGTCCGCATTGCCATCCGCCACGGCAGCACACCTCAACCGGTATCATTGAACCCAGCCCGCTACTCCTGGAGGAACCCATGCTCATTCCAAGCCACCGCCGCAACTTCCTCAAACTCTTGGGATCTCTCCCGCTCCTCGGCCTCATCGCCTTCGACGACCTCAAGCGCAAAGCCTTCGCCGCAGCCGGCCGATCCGATTCCGATAACATCTACACCCGTCTCGGCGTCAAGCCCCTCATTAACGGACGCGGTGTGTGGACCTACCTCAGCGGCACTCTCGAGCTGCCCGCCGTGCGCAAAGCCAAGCAGGAAGCCGCCCTGCACTACGTCGACATCTTCGATCTGCAGCAGGCCGTCGGCAAACGACTCGCCGAGCTCTCCGGCGCCGAATTCGGCATGGTGACCTCTGGCGCCGCGGGCGCCATGGCCGCCGCCACCGCCGCCTGCATCGCCGGCGCCGACCCGGCCCTCATCTGGCAACTCCCCGACACCACGGGTCTCAAGCACGAAGTCATCATGTTTCCCGGACGCAATGCCTTCGACAGCGCCATCCGCCTCGCCGGCGGCAAACTCGTGATCGCTCCTACCCTCGATGACGTCCGCCGTTCCGTCAATCCCAATACCGCGATGATCTACACCACCCGCAGCGGCGAGCAACTCGAAAAACTCGTCGCCATCGCGAAGGAAGTCAAGGTCCCGCTGCTTCTCGACCAAGCCGCCGGCATTCCGCCCATCGACTCCATCCGCGTCTACGCCAAGATGGGCGTCGACCTCTACACCTTTTCCGGCGGCAAGGGCCTTCGCGGACCGCAATGCAGCGGCCTGCTCTTCGGCCGCAAGGACCTGATCGACGCCGCCATCGCCAACTACAACCCCTGGGAGGGCTCCGTCTGCCGTCCCATGAAGGTCGGCAAGGAAGAGATCATGGGCTGCCTCGCCGCTGTGGAGTGGTGGCTCCAAGCCGATTTCGAGAAGCTCGAGAAGGAGTGGCTCGACCGCCTTTCGCGGATCAAGAAACTCGTGGAAAGCGTCCCCGGCGTCAGCGCCGAGATCTCGGAGCAAACCGACCCCTACCGCCCGCCCCGCTTGAGTCTCAATTGGGACGAGAAGGCCTGGAACTTCACCATCGCCGACTGCGACCGGCAACTGCGTGTCGGCAACCCCCGCATCGAAGTTCTCACCGTCAGCAACAACCCGCCGATGGTGCCTGCCGTCCGCAAGAAGGACCCCAAGCTTCCCTCTCGCCCCGACGAAATGCACATCGTCTCGATGACCCTGCGCTCCGGCGACGACCTCATCATCGGCAAGCGCCTGAGAGACATCCTGAGCAGCGCCCGCAAGGCCGCCAAGGCATAAGTTTCCCCAAACGACAACGGGGCGACGGCGGCGCAGGTCAAGAAGGATTGGCGACCGACCGCGACGGCAGATCCGCTGCATGGCGATAGTAAACCCCGGCAATCCGGCCCCGAAGGAGCCTGATAAAGACGTTGCCCGCTATTGCGGTCGCGTGCGACTGGCGTATAATACCTGTCAACAACCTTCGGTCAGGGGAGGCCTCCATGCTGAACATTCCGGGACGTTGGTCGGTACGCAATTGTGACGGCGCAAGTCGCCGCGACTTCATGCAGGTGGGTTCGCTCGGCCTGCTCGGTATGACTTTGTCGCAGGTCTTCGAGTTGCAGGACCGCGCGAAGGCGGCTGCCGTCCCGCCGCGCTTCGAGGGCGCAGGCGGGTTCGGCCGGGCCAAGTCGGTCATCATGCTGTTCCTCCAAGGCGGTCCGAGCCATATCGATATTTGGGACCCCAAACCCGACGCGCCGTCGAACATTCGAGGCGAGTTCAAACCGATTCAATCGAAGGTCCCCGGCATCTGGCTCAGCGAGACGATGCCGAAGCTCGCCGAATCCATCGACAAGTGCACGCTCATCCGTTCGATGAGCTACACGCCGAAGGGCCTGTTCAACCATACCGCCGCGATCTATCAGATGCTGACCGGCTACCCGCCCGACAAGGTGTCGCCGTCGGGCCAACTCGAGCCGCCGTCGCCGATCGACTTCCCCACGGCCGGCTCCTGGATCAGCAAGATGATACCGCCGACCGAGCCCGTGCTGCCGTTCGTCGAGATGCCGCGTCCGCTGCAGGAATCGAGCGTCATCGGCAAAGGCGGCGCCGCCGGTTTCATCGGCAAGGCGTACGACCCCTATCGCCTCTACCAGGACCCGAACAAGCCGATCAAGCTCGACGACCTCGCGCTACGGAAAGAAACACCGCCCGAGCGCCTGCAGAGCCGCTTCGAGCTGCTGAAGGGCATCAACGAGTCCATGCCCGATCTCGAGAAGGCCGTCGAGAACACGGCGCTCGACACCTACTACGAGAAGGCCTTCGATCTGGTGCTCTCCGGCAAAGCGCGCGACGCGTTCGACCTGTCGAAGGAGCCGGACAAGATGCGAGAGCGCTACGGACGGACGACCTTCGGCCAGGGCGCTTTGATGGCGCGGAGGCTCATCGAAGCCGGCACGCGATTCGTGCAGGTCAACTGGCCGTCGGTCGCCAACGGCAACCCGGAAACGACCGCTTGGGATACGCATGCGTCGAACTTCGGGCCGCTGAAGAACCTGCATTGCCCCGTGCTCGACCAGACCCTGAGCGCGCTGCTCGGCGACATGACCGAGCGCGGCCTGCTCGATGACACCCTCGTGGTGGCTGTTGGGGAATTCGGCCGCTCGCCGCGCCTCGGCGTCAGTACGTCGGGCAACTCGAATTCCCCGGACGGCCGCGACCACTGGCCCTATTGCTACACGGCGATGGTTGCCGGCGCGGGCATTCCCGGCGGACGGCTTTACGGCGAGTCCGACGAGACGGCATCCTCACCCAGGGAAAAGCCGGTCCATCCGAACGACCTGCTGGCCACCGTTTATTACGCCCTCGGCATCGATCCCAATATGGAAATCCACAATCATCTCGACCAGCCTCGCGAGTTGGTCAAGGGCAAGGCGGTTACGGATCTGTTCGTGGGCTGACCTGCATTTCTCACCACGCGACGAGGCGAAGCACGCGATACGACCGCCAGGACTTCGTTGCGCTTGCTTGCCGTACTCAACGTACTGTTCAAGTACGCCTGCGCGCGCCAAGCGGCTCGCGCCCCGTCCTGACGGCCCTCTCACGCACTTCGCCTCGTCGCGTGGTGAGAAAAGCAGGCTATGTTCCCAGTCCAGCATTACCTGCTATTGCCGGCTCTTTTTCGCGATTCAGGAGCCCCCGCGCAGTCGTGTCGATCCGTTGGAGGAATCTCCGACAGGCAGGCTGCCTGTTCGCATTGCGGGCTCTTCAGCGTCAACTTCACATCTCGGCTGAGATAGATAGCGGGTCCGACGCCGATCGGCTAAGGCCGCTGTGGTCCGCTTGCCGGTTCCGGATCGAGCTTCATCAGGTAATCCCAATGGCGGCCGGCGTTGCTGACGATGGCGGGCAGGTCCTTGCCCAGCAGGTAGCCGGCTTCGATCAACCGGATGCCGGCGTCGGCGACGAGGCCGAGATACTCTTCGCGGCTGTTGTAGCGCGCTTCGATCGAAGGCCGCGGATCCCCATTCGCCTTGCGCTCGGCCTCGGTTCTGGCGAACGGAATGTACGAGCCTTGCATGCTGGATATCTCGTCGGTGGGACCGGACTTCTCGTTGAACAGGTTCCAGCCTGCAAACGTAGCAAGCGGTACTTCTTGCTCGGGCATGCTCACACCGGCGATCTCGTTGCCGTCGCGGTCCACCGCCGAGACGAGAATCGGGAAGGCCTTCCCGATATCCGGCGGCTCCTTCGTGACGATTCCCCGGCTGTAGAACATCGGCCCGTAGTCGGCGCGATAGGCTTTGTGGACGCGGCTCGAGAAACCGACTCCGGGAATCTTTGGGAACATCAGGTCTTCCGCGCTCACCAGGCTCCCGTCCTTGCGCAGAGGGTACTGGCTCGGCGGCGGTTCTCCGTCGCCCGCCGCCCATCTCTTCATGGCCTTCAGAAGCGCTCGCATCGACCAGCGAAAGTCCATGGGATTGCTGAGCTGCTGCCCCAAGGTAACTCTCGGTGGAAATCCGGCCGGCCCGTGCTGCGTCCCGGCAAACATGTAGATCCGGACGTTGTCATAGAGGGCGATATCTTCCTTGCCGTCGATGGTCGTGTGAATCAACGACGCCGCCCTGCCCCAGTATTCGTAGGAAGAGTTGGTGTAGAAGATCTTGGGCCAGAACTTCCGTGCGAGGCGGTGGGTGAGAATGCCGTCTCGCAAGCCTGTTTCCGGATCGTGTTGCTCGACGTCGGTAAACGGGAAGATATCGGTCGGATAGAAGAAGTTCATGAAGGGATGCGCATCGCGCGACGGCTGAGCGAAACGGTGGTTGAAGCTGCCGCGGCCACCCCCGGCGACATGTGAGATGAGGCCGTCGAAGACGATCCGATGTTCCTCGTCTTCGTTGAAACCGTAGTAGAGAAACGTGCGAAGGAACCGGCCGCTCTGGGAGATGCCGAAGCCGAGTGCGCGGTCGAGCGCGTCGGCCGGGATCGAGAGATCGTCGTTCCCTTCGTATTTGAGTTGCGAAACAAAGTCGCGGATGGCCGTCGGCCCGAGACCGACAAGCGGCGGGTTCTCCGAGACGTAGACCACCTCATAGATCTTGCCCGGCTCGAAACCACCTTCGAGATGCACGCGGCCCTTGTCGGACACAAGCCGGCCGTTCTCCATGCGGCCGAATTTCCATTGCGAGCGGGGTATGACGCGGCGCTGTGATTCGACCCGGTCCCTTACGGTCATGACGGTTTCGGGCGCATCGGGATCGGCTACCGGATAGGGAATATGATTGCGGTCCGACAGCAGGCGATCGTAGACGCGGTCCTGGACGACGAAGTCACTGCGAACAAGGCCGCGGACCGGCCCGCCGTCTTGCCTGGCGATCGGCGTAAGCAGACGCATCCGATCGGGTTCCTGGGGTACGTCGAACTGCCAGCCGAGCCATAGCAGAGTGAAACCCTCTTCGAGCAGGAAGCCGTCGCCGAAGTGTTCAGCCTCGGAAGGGCTGCGGCTTCCCTGGGCGTCGTTGAAAAAACGGAGCATGCCCTTGTTGCCACGATTCGACACCTCGTACAGGACGGTTCCGTTGCCGAGGGCGGCTTGAAGAGGTTTGAGCAAGAAGAACTCGGAGGAGAACTCGACCTCGCCCTGGCTGTTGGTGGGCGCGAGGTCGATGTCGGCGATGATGCGGTTCGCCGAGTTGCCCGGGTCCACGGCGAAGAAAACCTTGCCGGTGAGCTTTTGATAAGGGCCCGTCAAGCCGAAAGACCTGCCCCGGAGCAGGGTCTCGGTGCTCTCGACTTCCACGCGAACGACTCGAGAGAAAGCGCCCGAGACGGGTACGAGAGCGAGCAGAACAATGAGGAACAATCTGGACATGCGCCCATTAAACGAGCTTGCCCCTGACGAGTCAAGCGGGAAATCCGCTGCTCTCAACGCAATCAAAAACGTTCCCCTTTCTCCGAATGGTTCATTCCGCGTTCGCAGCAGCGGAACGAGTCCGGAGGGCGACGGGAGCGGCGGCGAACGGCGCTCGTCGCGAGGCCGACCGAGAACGGCTGACGTGGCAAGGACACTGGCGCAGGGCACTATTTTTAGCCGAGCAACTCCGAGCAATGCCGGGCAATTCTGGGCAGGCAAGCAGTGACAGGGCGGCGGGAGCGGCCGTCCGGGCGGCGCGAGGGCGCTGGCGCAGGACAATATTTTTATCTGAACAATGGCGAACAATGGCGAACATTGGTGAACATTGGTGAACATTGGTGAACTGTAAAACAGTGACTTGCCGGCGGGGGCAGTGGTCCGGACGGCGGTTTCCGGTGGCGCCACCCGTCGCGCACCCACGGCGGTAAAAGCCGTGTTTCGTGTCTCGTGATTCGTGAAAAGCATAAAAGCCGTGATTCATGTCTCGTGATTCGTAAAAACCTTGAAGGCCGCGTCGCCGTCGAGGGGGCAGCCTCTACAGCGAGCGCCGCGCCGACGGTCAGTCGATCTCGATGATTACGGCCTTCCTGTCCTCATGCTATGCCGGCCGGAGCGGAAAAAAAAGACTGAAGCGCTTCAGTACCAAGAGGCAACAAAAAAACCGTGTCTCGCGTCTCGTGATTCGTGAAAACCTAAAAAGCAGTGGCTTGTGACTAGTGGCTAGTGAAAGCCCGGAAAGCCCTGATTCGTGATCCGCACGGACTGTTCCTCGCCGCCTCCGTGTGCTCATGCTATGCAGGGCGGGGCGGTAAAAACAAGACTGAAGGGCTTCAGTACCAATGTGCTCTAACTGCACATTCTGCTTGGCTGACCCCGGAGAACTTCTCCCATTTCGCCGACAGCGGTAATTGGTTGCGCCGCAGGGGATCAGGCCGAGCGCCGGCGTCGCGTTGCGAGGGTTCCAGAGTACTTGCTAGGCGCCGGATCGTCGAAATGTGCCAGAAAGGGCCGGCTAGTCGGTGTGGAAGACTTCCTCCATGGAGGCCCACCATTCTCCTTCTTTGCGGGTGGGCAGGGGGTGCTGCATCGGTTCCATGATGTCCCACCACTCGCGCATTTTCGGTTGACGGGCCATCTTGGCGCTATCTGCCACGAAGTCGTCGCCGGTGTATTCGAAGTATGCGAACAGGTAGCCGTCCTTCAAGTAGATGGAATAGTTGCGGATGTTGCACTCGCGGATGATTTCGAGGATCTCGGGCCAGACGGCTTCGTGGTAGCGGCGGTACTCCTGTTCTCTTTCGGGCCGAACTCGCAACACCGATCCATAGCGTTTCATTGACGCACTCCGTGACCCCAGCTTGTCGGCGGCGCACCGGACGGCCGGCGAAGGATGCATCCTAACACGCTAATGCCGGGCGGGCCTTCCGCTACGGCCGGGACGGTCGGGGGGCTAGAATTGTCCCGACGACGGCCTTCGAGACCTGAGCCGGCGACTGAAGCCGCGGGATTGGATTCTTATGACCCCAGGGTGTTGCGGGGCACACCATGGCGTGTTCCTGCCTTCTGACGGCGCGGCACATCGCGCGGCGTCGAGCGGGGTGGCGCGGCACATCACCGAGACGGCGCCGGCCCATGCCGACAAGGCACAGATCCGTGGATGGACAGTCGGGATTGCTGATGTAGAGATGTAGAGACGATACGGAATGGCTTACCATGCTGCAAAGACGGACGGGAGGGAAGATGCGGGAACCGATCGTGTATCTAGGGGGAGGTTTTACGCCGGCGTCTCAGGCCAAGGTGAACATCTACGATTTCGGGATTGTCCTCGGGGCTACGGTAACGGATCAGTTGCGGACGTTCCATCACGAGCCGTTCCGCCTGGAGGAACACGTCGAGCGCTTTTTCGAGTCGGCGAAGTATGCGCGCCTCACGGTCCCAATCGGCCCCGGCGAGACGATGGCCAGGACGAGGGAACTCATTCGGCACAATGCGGGGTTGCTCCCCGCCGGCGCCGACTTGGGCGTCGTCTACTTCCTGACGCCTGGAGAAAACCTGGGCTACGCCGGCAACGCGGCCGATTTCAAGCCGGGCGAACCGACGTTCTGCATTCATTCCTTTCCGCTTCCGTTCGCGGCGTTTCAGCGCTTCTTTACCGAGGGAGCGCATGTCGTGACGCCGAGCACGCGGCACGTTCCACCGCAGTGCCTCGATCAGAAGATCAAGCATCGCAGCCGCTTGCATTGGTGGATCGCGGAAAAGGAAGCACAGTTGGTGGATCCGGATGCCGTTCCACTGTTGCTCGATCTGGATGGGAACCTGACGGAGTGCAGCGGCTCGAATCTGCTGCTCGTCAAGAAGGGTGCCGTCTACTCTCCCACGGCGGCGAACATGCTGCGAGGGGCGAGCCGGGAAGTGGTGTCCGAGATTTGCGCGGAGTTGGGGATCGGATTCGAGAGCCGCGACCTGCAAGTGCATGACGCGATCAACGCCGATGAGATCTTTCTGGTCACGACGCCCTACTGCATGGCCCCTGTCACGCGAATCAACGGTCTTCCGGTCAGAGACGGAGAAGTTGGCGGCGCGATTTTCGAGCGCATTCTTGCCGCCTGGAGCGAGAAGGCCGGGCTCGACATCCGGGGTCAGGTTCTTGGCGCCGAAGAGGATCAGGAGGGGGCGGCATGATTCCGACGGAGAAGCTGTTTCGCCTGGATGGGAAGGTGGCTCTGGTGACGGGGGGCGCCGGGCTCTACGGTAAACACATCGTGCGCGCCCTGGCCGAGGCGGGGGCGACGGTCGTGACCGCCTCCCGGAATGAAGAGGCCTGCCGGGCGTACGCCGAGGAGCTTCGACAAGAAGGGCTGCGTGCTGAAGGAGATCAATATGATCAAGCGTCGGAGGACTCGATTCGGCGCTTGCGGGACCGGCTGATCGAACGTCATGGACAGCTTGACGTGCTCTTCAACAATTCGGTGGCTCGGGCCGGAGGAGGCCTGCTCGAAGTCACCGCCGAGGGTTGGCGGCAAGCCATGCGGGTCAATTCGTCAGGCCTGTTGCTGGCATGCCAAATCCTGTCCGAGCCGATGCGCGAGCGGCGGTCCGGATCGATCGTGAACATTGCCTCCATCTACGGCATGGTGGGGCCGGACTGGTCCATCTACGAGGGCACCTCCATGTCGAACCCGATCGAC
Organism: Bryobacterales bacterium; assembly: GCA_026713545.1. Classification (GTDB taxonomy): domain Bacteria; phylum Acidobacteriota; class Terriglobia; order Bryobacterales; family UBA6623; genus JAPPLB01. Next base: position 54,709 of record JAPOOG010000077.1, on the reverse strand, counting down.
TATCACTTCGCGAAGGGCGGGATGATCCAGATGACCCGCTACCTGGCGAGTTTCCTGGGGACCTACAACGTAAGGGTCAACGCGCTCTCTCCGGGCGGTCTGCAAACACCCGATCACAGCGACACGTTCGTCCGGCAGTACAGTGCGCGCACTCTGCTGGGACGAATGGCCGACGAGGACGATATCAAAGGACCCGCCGTGTTCCTGGCGTCGGACGCGTCGCGCTACATCACCGGCGCCAACATTCCGGTGGATGCGGGCTGGACAGCGATCTAGTTTTTTTCTTCGCCGCCAAGGTTCACATACGAGTCAAGTTGACGCGGCGATCCGTTGTCCTGCTTGTCGATCTGAGGCGGAGCCTCGTTTTCCGCTGGAGACATTGCCTGCGGGTCATGAATCCCGCTTCAGGATGGGTTTGTTCGCAACCACACGAACCATAGAAACGCTCTAAACACACGCTCCGTCCAAGCGGCATGTGGCGCTTGCCCGTAGTCGCGCGGTTGGCGGTCCCGAAGGCTCGGTACGGACGGATGCCGTCTTCGAAACGACGCAATAGCGGTTCGGGAGACTGCAAGGTCACCTGCGCTTGGACTCCTCGGGCCGGCATCCTGTGTTCCGCGAATGGGTAACCGGACCGGCAAAGAAAGGAGGGCGGAGGGAATGACCAGGCTATGCAGAGGCTTCGTTCTTGTTGTGTTGAGTGCGTGCGCAGTCCAAGCCGAATGGTTCGATAAAGGAAAGGTGAGATACAAGACGCTTGACGGAAAATGGCGGAAAGCCGCGATCCACGTCACCGATGACGGCATTGAAGTGTATGACCGGAAGCATCGGTCATTGGTGGCAACGTTCGCCAGCTTGGATCCCGAGATCAACGAAGACTTGTCTGTCCCCATGCGAAGAGGAGCGGTAGCTTATGGATTGCTTTCAGGGGCGGTGATTGCCGGTTATCTTGCGGTATCAGAGGAACCCGGTTACGTGACGGATTGTTTTTACATTGACTACAGTTCGTCCTGCACGAGTTATTGGTCCGATGGCAGAGACGCCGTGATCACCGCGAAGACGGCTTGGAAAGCGATCGGAGTAATGTCTGCAGTCGCTGCAGTGATAGCTGCCATACCGGCAAGGCCTACGGAGTACACGTTTATCGATGGACCGAGGTCGATCACAGTGCGCGTCGGAAGAAAAAACCAACAGCGGTTCACCAATACGTTGTCAATCCGAGGCGGTGTTGAGTGGTCGCAGCGTCAACCGGGAAGCGTCGCGGAGGATGTTGCAGAAACCGGGCTGCTCGGTGGAGACGAGCACGAACGGCTACGAGGCGTTACGGACTTACAGAAAAGTGAGGCTCTACATCATTCCGATGGACTGCCTCATGCCGAAGACGAAGGGTTTCCCGGTACGGGTCAGATACTGGAAGAATTTCCGCAATGTAAAGGCTCACACCAGTCCCAAGACGTCCTGATAAAGCTTTTTAAGATGCGCGTCGGACATGTCCACAATAGGCTCGTACATGAAAGAGTTAACGTGGATGTTTTCTGGAGTCATGAGCGCGACTCTATCCAATACTTTGATCGTTTCAGCCTCTTTGGGGAATAGGTTTTTAAACTTTCGAATCAGAACTTGTGTTTGATTGGATTCTATCTTTGATACGAACGCATCATTTCGAATCTTTTCAATCATGAACTGCTCAGCAGCACGACGTATTGCAATAGCAAGAACAATTTTGTTCTCAAGATTGAATGCCGTTTGGTTAGATAGGCAAGCAATCGCCTCACTCTGAATTAAGTCATGCACCGGTGTTGAGGGATTATCAGAAGATCCGGCAGTGTTGCATATCACATTAAAAATGCAGTCCAGATGACGGACTGTGATTTTGTTAGAATCGGGCATGCAATGGAGAATGGACGTCAGTTGTTTATAGTTCGCGTCGCCTTCACCGGTGGTCATTTCGACCAGGTTTCGCAGAAAAGGGATTGACGCAATCTTCTTTCGTGAGTCAGCAAAAAAGTTCTCTTTCCAATCGTTCACAAAGATATTTCTAATACCTGCCGCCTGAACAAGAGTAATTTCATCTTTGTCCTTCAAAGCAATTAGACAATTTCGATAACCAGCAATTTTCCTTCCCTCTATCGTGCGAAAGAAATCAAAATTGTGAGTCATGATTATGAGCTTAAAGAGACCATCTTTACTAATGTCGTCAAGATACTGAATGATTGCGTACTTGTTTTGATAGTCGAAGGAGTCTGCGATATCATCTATGATGACGAGTGTTTCTACACCGTCTTTGCTCCGTCTTTCAACTTCAAAGATGACATTGAGAACGTAAAGAGCCTTTTTTTCACCAGTGCTTAGAACCTTTAAAAGTTCGGGCTTGTCTATGCCCACTCGTTCCTCGCCATCTATGTAGGTAAAGCCAAGTTCAACAATTGGCTCATCACCAAGCATTACTGCTATGCGGTTTTTCGTCTCTAGCTCGAAAGGAACAAAGAAGCGATCGTTGAAAATAGCGATGACTTGCTCCCATTGAGTTTGCTGCTTTCTGGCTTCTTCTTCGATCTGCTTTTTGCGCCTCGCAGCATGTGCGTATTCACCCATCAATTCGAGATAAAGATTATAATGAGCTTTCAAATACGATTTGAGAACATCCTCCTTGAACTTCGGCAGATTGTCCATTCTAGATAGAAGTGGCTCATTGTCTTGAAGGTAGTAGCAGAACTTTCTGAGTTCGGCATTTCGCTGCAGCTGCTTTGCTACGTCATCGAACCTCATGCGAAGTACATCATCATTGAGAATTGCCTTTTTTTCTTCTGTGATTATATTTTCCAGTTCCTTTGCAGTAGCGATTTCTAGTATTTTGCCAGTAGCTCTCAAATTGACCGTATGATGCGCCTTAAAAAAACCGTTCGCTGTAAGACTTCTAGCAATTTGCCCAGCATTGTAGTAGTCAAATGTGCCTTTTTTGAAAAATGTTGACACTGCGAGCAGTTCATTGTATCTCCGAATATAGTCTTCCACAGCATTCTTGAGGTCCTTGTTGTCAAAAGCTTTAAGTACCTTTTCATTGAAAATGGTCTCGTATTCAACATTTGCAAAAGGCATGTCCTTTTGCTTTTTTAATTCATCTTTGATTCTCGTGACAGCTACCTCAAAATCATCTCCGCTAGTAAAGGCTGACGTAATCTCATTTTCAAAGTCTCTTTTTCTGGTCTTTGCTGTTTGACGAATTGCCTTTAACAACGCTGCCTTTGCATCATCGATGTTGATGTGAAGACGTTCATATTCTCTCCGAAGTCCGGCGTCCACCAACAATGTAGACGTTTTTTCGGTCGGGCCATATTCGGAATCGTATGGCAACACTACCATTACCTGCTCGCCATCAATTATTTTACCATTTTCGTCTGTAATTTAACGCATAGTCACACGTTGAGAAAAAATTCTATCTATTGAAGTCTCTCCTTTGAATGCATCCTGAAATGTTTGTGCTAGTGATGACTTCATTACACCATTGGGTGCATAGATTGCGTAAGCCTGAGTACTGGAAAAATCAAGTACTGTCTTGAGCTGCTTGATTCCATAGCAGTGCGCTAAATTAAGAGTAACTCTCCTCATGACAAACCTCCGATTTGAAGACCCAGCAAAACCAGCTTACCTTTCAACGAGTGGATTTGTTAAGTGTTGCGTTGCCGTTTGCGCGCATTTCTCTTCGCATCGATTTCGAATATACTGTGCGTTTTTTGGCAGGGCTTGCGACGGAGCCTGGTGAAGTGGCAGTTGTCCGGGAACAATCAAGTCTCAGGCAGCTGTTGGGTGATCACGAACATGGGGTCGCCCGTTTTGACGACGGGAAACTGGCGGACAAGAGCGATGATACCGTCCGAGGTTGCCCGGTAGGTTTCAATGGTTTCGCCGTGGAGATTGACCGTGCGTCCCAGTTCCTGCCTTTCGGTCACGGTTTGAAGCAACTCGACGCTGGGAATGAAGAAGCCTTCCCGTTGGCAGAGGAGGCCGGCTTCGATGTCGCCGTCGCCGTGCAAGCGTGTTTCGATGGTGCTTGGCGAGGCTGGCTCTCCGGGGAGGATCCGCAGATGCCGCATGAGGTTCGTGACGCCGCTATGAAAGACGTTGAGGTCGTCGGGGTGGATGCGTCCGGCGCCGCGGGCTTCGGTGTAGAGCCACGGGATGCCGCGCTCGTGCGCGAACGAGATGGTGCGGCCGGGGGCGATGGTCGGATGACTCCACGTGACGGGTGCTCCGAAGCACTCGGCGGCGGCGCGGCCTCGTGAGTCGTTGGCGTTGTAGCCAACCATCGTGGGCATCAGGAAGGCCACCCCGGCGCTATGCAGGTCCAAGTAGAAGTCGGCTTGCGCGATCACTTGCCGGGCCAGCGTGTGCGCGATCGCTTCTGACGGCCCCTGGTCGGGAGCACCGGGGAAAATCCGGGCAAGATTGACGCTGTCAAGGGGGCTGCGGCGGGTTCCGGCCCAGAAGGCGGGTGGATTCGCAACCGGAACGGTAATGAGGTCACCGCGCATGGCGGCGGGATCGAGCGTCTCGACGACGTCGAAGCTGGCGCGGACGCCTTCGTATTCATCCCCGTGGATGCCGGCCGTAACCACGAGCGTGGCTCCTGCATGAGATCCTCGAACAAGCAGGATCGGGAGTTGGATGCCGCTGTGGCCGACATCGAGCTCGAGGCTATGCTTGTGGCCGCGGCTGTAGTCACTGGGGTGGAATGAAGAAGTTTTCATGGCGGGCGGTTTCCGCTACGGAGCCGTTGGAACGTTCAGGAGCTTCACTTTGCGGAGTTGCTCGGCGAAGGTGACGGGATCACCGGTCGGGAGTTCGCAGATTCGGTTTTCGCAGACGTAGGCAGTGGGTTGTTCCTTGATGGCCCGTTTCTGGTCAAGCAGTGGAATGACGGCGGTGTGCTCCGCGAGTTCTTCCCCTTCGCTGACAACGGTGAGGATGCGGTTGGGGAGAAAGGCATCGCGGAGCTGTTCGAGCAGGTGAGCCGCCTGCCCGCGATCGTCGGGTGTCACGATGACCACTTGTTTGGGTGTGTCGAGGTGGAAGTCGAGGGCTAGCAGCATCTCCGATAGCGCGGCGGGACGCGACGCCAGGATGGGTTGGAAAGCCCGGAGCGCTTTCTCGGCCCGTTGGCGGTAGCTGTCGATGGTTGTGAATTCGTGCAACCGGAAGAGATTCAGCACCGCGGCGGAATTGCCGGAAGGTTCAGCACCGTCGTAGTTGGGTTTCTCACGCGCGAGGAGTTGCTCGTGATCGTTGCTGGTCATGAAGAAGCCGCCGTTCTCCGTATCCTCGTAGTTCTTTTCCAGAACGCGGTCGAGCGCGATGGCTTCGCGCAACCAACGGAGACCGCCGGTAGCTTCGTAGAGATCGAGAAGTCCGGCGATCAGGAAGGCGTAGTCGTCGAGGTACGCGGTGTGACGTGCTTCGCCGTCTTTGTAACGGCGCAGGAGGCGCCCCTCGCGGCGCAGGTTCGTGAGGAGAAAGTCCGCGGCCCGCTCGGCTCTCCGGGCATATACCTCTTCGCGAAGGACGAGAGCGGCGAAGGCCTGAGCGGAGATCATCAAGCCGTTCCAGGAAGTGAGGATTTTTTCGTCGCGGAGCGGGAGAGGCCGCTTGAGACGCGCCGTGTAGAGTTTTTCCCGGGCGGTTTGGAGTTGCGCGGAGATTGTTGACGAGCCCGGTACGGCATGGAGGATGTTGCGTCCTTCGAAGTTGCCTGTGCCCGTGACGTTGTAGTGCTGTTTGACGAGGAGGGCCTGTTCGTTGGTCACGACAGAATCGATTTCCTCGGGGGTCCACGTGAAGAACCAGCCTTCCTCGTTCTCGCCTTGGGGATTGTGACTGTCTGCGTCGGTGGCGGAATAGAAGGCGCCTTTCGGCGACGTCATGTCGCGCTCGACGTAGCGAAGGATTTCACGGGCGACCCGGGCGAAGTCCTGGCGTCCGGTGGCCTGATAAGCCTCCAGGTAGTTCACAACCAGCAGCGCGTTGTCATAGAGCATCTTCTCGAAGTGCGGAATCCGCCACTCGGCATCGGTGGCGTAGCGGTGGAAGCCTCCGCCAATGTGATCGTAGATGCCGCCGGCGGCCATATGTTGGAGCGTTGACTCGACCATCTCGAGGGCCTGCTGGTCGCCGGTATGGCGGTGATAACGGAGGAGGAAGCGGATGGCCAGACCGCTTGGGAACTTGGGCGCGCCCTTGGCGCCGCCGTTTACATTGTCGAATTGTCGGCGGTAAAACCGGGCGACGGTGTGCAGCACTTCCGCATTGGGGAGTTGTGAGCCGGTCTCGGGCTGGAGCATGGCTTCGACACGGCCGGCGATCTGCTCGGCGCGGGCGGCGACATCCTCCGGTTGCTCGTCGTAGATCCTTTTTAGATCGCCAAGGATGGTGAGGAAGCCTTTTGACGCGCCGCGATCGCCGTCGCGGGCGGGGAAATACGTACCCGCATAGAAGGGTTTGCGCTCGGGTGTGAGCCAGGCGGTCATGGGCCAGCCGCCATGGCGTCCCATTGCCTGGACAGCGCTCATGTAGATGGAATCGACGTCGGGCCGCTCCTCGCGGTCCACTTTGATCGCGACGTAGTTTTCATTGATATATTTGGCGATCTCGACATCGTCGAAAGACTCTTCCTCCATGACGTGGCACCAGTGGCAGGTCGAATAGCCGACGCTCAGCAGGACGGGGCGGCCGAGGCGGCGAGCGGTCTCGAAGGCTTCCTCTCCCCAGGGATGCCAGTTCATAGGGTTGTGGGCGTGCTGCAGGAGATAGGGGCTGCCTTCCAGCAACAGACGATTCGTGAACTTGGGCGCACCGTTTTCGTCGAGATGCCGGGTGCGGGGTTTGTAGGCGGGGCCGCGACGGCTCCAGGCCTGGTCGAGTTTCCGGACAAGAGCTTCGGGAAAGGGCTCGGCTCCGGGAAGCCGAGTTGCGATCGAGGCCGATCCGTCCCGGGGAAGAGCGCTTTCGCAGGACACACCTGTCGCCAATGCCGCCGCGGTAAACAGCGTCAAGAAGAGGAAGCGCGACTTCATCGTCGAAGGCGGGATGCCGGTGTCATGGTATCACCCGACTGTTCAGAATCCTGGGCGGCGGGTGTGAGGTATCATGCGTCTCTAACTGATCGTCGGTGGAGGAGAGCATGCGATTCCTGAGATATTTCATCACCCCCATTCTTTGGATGACACTGCAAGGGGCGGCGTTCGCTGAGACCCATGAGGTGTTCCCGGATCGCTTCTACCGTACCTTCTCGTTTGCTCACAAGCCGGTTGCGACCGTGGAACCCGGGGACACCGTGATCACCACGATGTTGGATTCGCGGGGCCACGACAAGACGGGCAAACTGGTGATCTACGAGGACAACGTACTGACGGGACCGTTCTATGTGAACGGCGCGGAGCCGGGCGACCTGCTTGTGGTGCACTTCAACAAGGTGCGGCTGAATCGCGACTGGGGCTGGAACGGCGTGCGGGTGGGTTTGAGCGCGTTGTTGCCGGGGTACGTGCGAGGGATTTACGACAACAACTTTATCGAGGAGTGGTTGCAACCGGGGCGGCGCAATGCCGTGAAGTGGTACATCGACCTCGACAAGAAGATCACGTATCCGACGCGGCCCTTGGGGAATAAGGTGAAGATGGAGTTCCCGGCGATTCCGGCGGTGGGGTGCGTGGGCGTTGCTCCGCCGAACAAGACCGCGATCACATCGGGTCCGACAGGTCCGCATGGAGGGAATATCGACTACAACGGGATCATCGAGGGAACGACGGTTTACCTGAATGTATTCGAGCCGGGCGCGTTGTTCTTACTGGGCGACGGACATGCGGCGCACGGCGATGGTGAACTGCTCGGGAACGGGACGGAGACTTCGCTTGACGCCGAGTTCACCGTGGATGTGATCAAGGGCAAGCGCATCGGCTACACGCGTTTGGAAGAACCGCATCACCTGGTGACGTTCGGTACATTGCCGGGCCGCACGCACATGGGGTTTCAGGCGGCGATTACGGAAATGATCCAGTGGCTCGTGAATGACTACGGAGTGAAGGAGCCGGAGGCTCATGTGTTGCTCGGGCTTGCGGCGGAGTTGCGGGTGGCGGCCTGGAACAATACATTCCTGTGCCGAGTGGCGAAGAAGTATTTGCCGGAGCCGACGCCGGCGCGCATGCTTTCCGGGGCGGGCGGCGATTGAACGGGCGTTCCGGTTGATCGGCTCCTATAATGGGGCAAGTCACGACTGTGGCTACAAGAGGGGCAGCCCATGTCCGACCGAGGTTCTCTCAGAGAAAACGCTCAACTCAGCAGGCGCACGTTATTGGGTGGAGCGGCCGCGCTCGTTGGAGGCACGGGTCTGACGTCATGCAGTGAGCAGGCTTCGTCGAAATCGTTTCATATCGAGCCGGCGAGCCGGTCGCAGTACGAACTTGTCAAAGCGGAGGGCTCTCACCGCGAACTGGGGCGGCAGCATGGCGAGCAGGCGTCCGAGTCGATCCGCATGCACCTCGATCACATCGCGCGCACTCAGAAACTGTCACAGGACGCGATGCAGACGAAGGCGCTCAAGTTTGTCGAACTGTTCCAGCAATACTGTCCGCATCTGTTGGATGAGATCGAAGGTTTGGCCGAGGGCGCCGGTATCACGCTTGCCGAGGGGTTGGCTTGCAACCTTCGAGGCGAATTGGGAAAGGCGCCGGACGAAGGTTGCACGACCTATGTGATCGGCAAGTCGTCAACGGGGGAAAAAGAAATCCTGGTTGGGCAGAACAGTGACATGTCGCAGCCGAATATCGAGATGGGTTACATGCTGCACTTGAAGCCGATCGACAAGCCGCAAGTCTTGATCTGGACTTTCGGCGGAATGATCGGCTATCACGGCATGAACAGCGTCGGAGTCGCGCATTTCGCGAATTCTCTCGGCGGCGGCCCGGCGGGACAGTTCGGACTATCACACTATCCGGTGAAACGGATGATGCTGGAGTGCTCGAAGGTCAGCGAAGTGCTGGATATCTTCCAACGAGTGCCACTTGCCTCGAACGGCAATTACGTGCTTTGCGACGGAGCCGGCACGATTATCGACATCGAGGCAAACACGAACGGGCCGCAGATCGTGGACGACAGTCATCGCGGCTACATTGCACACACGAACCACTATCTCTGTCCGCTCTACGGCACGCCGAAGAACTACGAAAAGAGTCTTGCCGATTCGTTCCCGCGCCTGGAGAAAATGAACTCGATGATCGATGAGGAGAAGGGCAAGATCAACGTCGAGCGGATCAAGAGATATCTGAGCGACCACTCCAACGGCGCGGCGAGCATTTGCCGCCATCCACAGACCGACGATCTGGAGTCGGGTTTCGAGACGGCGGGTCGGACGGTGGCATCGATGATTGCCGAGCCTGCCAAAATACGGATGCACGTGGCGTTGGGCAACCCTTGCGCCAGTGAGTACGTGACGTACGCGATGGACGCCTGAGCCAGGACGGAGTCGTTGGTGTCTTCCTCGCGCTGATTCTCTATCTCGGTACTTTCATTGCATAGCTTTCGATCAGTGCTGTTCGTGACAACAACCCTCCTTCTGCTTTTCGCAGGCTGCAGTTCGAAGCCGCCCGCGGAAGAGCCCGGCATGGTGTTTATCGACGGCGGCGAGTTCACGATGGGAACCAATGATGCTTTCCCCTTCGAGGGACCCGAGCACCGAGTGTTTGTCGACGGCTTCTACATGGATGTCACGGAGGTGACGAACCGCCAGTTTCGGGACTTTGTGGAAGCTACCGGGTACGAGACCGAGTCAGAGAAGCAAGAATCATCCGGCTTCTTCGATGCCGATACGGGGCAGTGGAAACTCCTCGACGGCGCGGACTGGCGGCACCCCGAGGGGCCGGGATCAAACCTGGAGGGCAAAGACGACTATCCGGTGATTCATGTGTCGTGGGATGACGCTACAGCCTATGCAGAGTGGGCCGGGAAGCGCCTTCCGACCGAAGCGGAATGGGAGTATGCGGCGAGGGGCGGGCGAGAGGGCGCGGTCTATCCGTGGGGCGATGCATTGCGGCCGCGCGGGATGCACCGGGCGAACGTTTGGCAAGGACGGTTCCCGGTCCGAGATCAAGCGACCGACGGTTTCAGCGGCCCGGCGCCAGTACAGCGATTCGCTCCGAACGGTTACGGGCTCTACGACATGGCGGGCAATGTTTGGGAATGGGTCGCGGATTGGTATTCATCGTCCTACTACCGTGAGTCTCCGCGCAAGAATCCGAAAGGTCCGGTGATGGGGCAAGAGAAGATCAACCGCGGTGGAAGCTGGCTGTGCAGCGAGAACTATTGCCAGGGGTATCGCGTGGCGGCGCGGCAGAAGACAGCGCGCGACTCAGGGCTGAACAACGTAGGGTTTCGCTGTGTTCGGGATGCGAGTTGAACAGGATACGTTTGGGAAGCCCCGCCAGTTTTTCCTCGCCTCCATACGAAGTCATCCAAGCGGGCAACATGCGGTCCGGTGTCAAAGCCGCGAGCCTGCATTTCTCACTACCCGACGGCCGAAGCACGCGATACGACCGCCATGACTTCGTTGCGCTTGCATGCCGTGCTCGATGTACTTTCAAGTACACCTGCGCGCGCCAAGCGGCGCGCGTCTCGTCCTGACGGCCCTCTCACGCACTTCGTCTCGCCACGTGGTGAGAAATGCAGGCTTGATCAGGAGGAAGTTTCAGATCTCGGGGATCGGCTGGCCGGGGAGGATGTCCTCGCCTTCCCAGTTGGCCTGGCCGTTCTCGTAGGTGAGAACACGGACGGCGCTTCCGGGTGCTGGCTTGACGTTTCTTGAGGGAAGCCAACTGCGCAGCTCCTCGATGCGGGCGGCATGGGCCGGCTCGCCGGCAAGGGTGGTCCACTCGTTCGGGTCGTTGCGCATGTCATAGAGTTCTTCACTGCCGTCGGCGTAGCGGATGTAGCGCCAGCCCTCTGTGCGAACCCCGTGGTTATTCCGGTTGTGGGTCGTGACAGCCGGCCACTCGCGGGGCGCCTCGGGGTCTTTGAGTTGCGGGACGAGGCTGTGTCCCTCGAGATCCTCTTTCGGGGGCAATCCGGCGAGTTCGGTGAGGGTTGGGTAGATGTCCAGCAACTCGGCGGGGCGGTTGGAGACAACTCCCTGCGTGACGCCGGGACCGGCGAAGATCAGCGGCACACGCGTGGACCTGTCCCAGAGCGTGTTCTTTCCGGTGATGAGCTTTTCACCAAGGTGCCAGCCGTGGTCCGACCAGAGGACGACGATGGTGTTGTCGGCATAGGGGCTGCCGTCCAATGTGTCGAGAAGCCAGCCGATCAAGCTGTCTACGAAACTGATCGAGGCCAGGTAGGAGCGGACGAGATTGGTCCACTGATCGCTCTCCTGAAGGAACCGCAGGCGGGGCTCGGGGAGCTTCCAGTGCAGGAACCACGAGAAATGCGGGGTGTCGCCGCGATCGTCGGCACGCATCGGTGGAAGCTGCGTGCCGCTCTCCGGATAGAGGTCAAACCACTTCTGCGTTGCATAGCAGGGAACGTGGGGCAGGAAGAAACCCGCGGAGAGGAAGAAGGGTTCGGGCATCCCGCCTTCGAGCTGCTCGACCGCCCAATGCGCGACTTTCCAATCGCCTTTATCTTCGTCGCGATGGGGGAACAAGCCCCAGTCCATGAGCGGGTGGTTCTGTGGCGTGGTGACCAGTTTTTGAGGAGGGCGCGCGCCGACTTCGGTTCTTGGCCCGAGTACGTCGAATTCACCGCCCTCGCGACCGTAGCGGCCATGGTAGATCTTGCCGGCTGAGAGTGTCCGATAGCCGTGCTGCCCAAGGTGCTGAGGAAGCGTGACGCGGCCGCTGAGTTCTTCGACGTCACGCAACCACGGGCGGAGGCCGTAGATGCCGGTTGTAGAGGGCCTCAAGCCGAGCATGAGGCTTGTGCGGGAGGGATTGCACAGCGGCGCCTGCGTATGGGCGTTCGTGAAAGTGGTTCCACGAGATGCCAAACGGCTGATATGCGGGGTATGCACCTGCGGATGGCCTCCGAGCGGTTCAACCCAGTCGTTGAGGTCATCGATGGCGATGAAGAGGATATTGGGTCTGATGACTTTGGTGCCGGCTTCCGAGCACGCTGCAAAGGCTACCGGAATGAGCGCCGCAAGGAGAAAGAGGGTCCGAGTATCGAGGAGACGCCGTTGCACGGATGCTAAGGTAGCACGGCCAACGTCCGTGGCCGAAGCAGATCTGAGAACGCAAAGAGCCTACGTTGCGGTGTGCGCCGGAAGATCAATAGTTCCAGTTGCAGCGAAGGACTCGGCTTCTTGCAGGGGCCCGTTCCAGCCTGGCAAACTCCCCAGAATCACTGAGACCCTGTGAATCAATTTCCGGTCAAACGGACCGCAGAAGCGCCAGCCCGCGCGATGGCCGCCCGCTTGAGCTGACAAACGCTCCACCTCGGCAATGACGGCCTCGCGCGGCGAATGCCCGGCAAGATCGCTGAGGTAATTCCGCACTGCCTGATGGAGGTTCAGGCCCAAGGCCTCGGCCGACTTTCGCGCCCGCGCCACGACGGCATCCTTGACGGAGAGGATTATATTCATCGGTGCACAGGATACGCGCCACTGATTACTTGTCAGAATGAATCAAGACCCGTGCCGAAACCCACCTCGTAACACCAGCCTTCCATTCGTTGCGGCGCCGGGCTAGCGATTCGACAACGGGCACGCTCTGGAAGGTGCTTCCGGCCAGATCGTCGTAGTTGATGAATGCGGCTGACGCGCAAAGGGGCGATCGAGCTTCTTCAGTCAGAAGGTCAGCGCGATGGTCACCTCGAGTTGATGCTTCTCTGAACGGGTGGGCGGGTCGTCGAACGCATTCGAAAACCAGCGTGTGTAACGGAAGCCGGGAACGACGCGGATACCGACGTCATCGATAAGCTGAAAACCGATGCCGACCGCGCCGCCGAGGGCGTTGGGGTTGGCGACGCGGGCGGGGGCCTTGTCGCAGCAATCGGTCATATCCTCGACGTTGGGGTTCGTAGTGGAGGTTGTTGTCTCGATCGATGTGCTGATGTCCGTGACGCGCCGAACGACCGCTCCGCCTTCGAAGAAGACGCGTGGCCCCCTGTTGAAACGGCTCTTGGTGTAGTAGCGGAACAGGAGGGGAATGTCCCACAGGCGGGCACTCGTTGTTTCGTCTCCGCTGACCAGTTGGGTTTCGAGAAGCACGTTCTCGAAAGGATCCACAATGAAGGTCGTCACCTCGCGGATGGTGTTGTATTCGATCTTGCTGCTGAGCAGCTCCAGCGCGAAGGCCCATTTATTCGTGACAGCGACCTGCGTAGTGAGACCGTATCCGTAACGGGATGAGTCCCCGCTGCTCCTGGCATCGACATCGACCGTGTCAATGACGGTGGTACTCAGTGTGCCTTTAGCCATCGTCTCCAACGCCAAGTAACGAAACTTGCCGCCGGCGGAAAAGCGCCGCACGAAGACCGGGTCCATGTTGATGTCGTCATCGTCATCCCGCTGTTGCGCGGTGAGGATCGGTGTCGCAATCAGGCAAAGACAGAGCAGGAAGAGCACGCAGGAGACGTTCTTTCGCGCATGTTCGAACGAGAAGCATTTCATGAGCATTGGGTGTTTATTGAACACGGAACGCGGGCGTCCTTTGCCCGGCCGGCTCACCGTGACAACGGCGGGCGACCGTCGCACGGAAGCGGTCCGGTCGCCAAAAGGCAAACTGTAGCACAAGAGGGCTTTAACCTACATTTCTCACCACCGTGTATGTGGCAAGGTAGGGGAAAGAGGCGATTTGTCAAGTACGCCTGCGCGCGCCTTTTTCCTCCGCCCGGCTCGCGCCTCGTCCTGACGGCCCTCTCACGCACTTCGTCTCGCCGCGCGGTGAGAAATGCAGGTTAGAGATTGTTACGTCCAGGGACGTGTGTTCGGTTTCGGAAACTGTCTGGCAAGCGCCGGTCGAGGCTCGGGGCTTGGCATCAGGCGTCTTACGGCGCCGGGATCGCTGTTTTCGCAAAGACAAATGCTTGAAGGGCAACAGCGCGTTGCTTGGAGACGAATGCTTTCACAGGCGTCGTGGATGCGGCGTGCGCAGGCCGGGGCGATTCAAGCCCCGGAGGAGGTTGCCACCGATTCCCAATCCCGGTAACGTTTGTAACGTCGAAGCATGTTCTGTCCACAATGCCGAGTGGAATACCGCGAGGGCTTCACGGAGTGCTCGGACTGCAAGGTCCCGCTTGTTGCGGAGCTCCCGGAGGAAACAGAGAGGCCGTCCTCGGTTGACAGGGTCGCAGTTCTGATTACTGAGGATCCGGTCCTTTTGGACCAGGCTCCGCTTCTCTTGCGCGAAGCCGGGATTGAATGCTACCTGGAATCGGGAGGGTCCTTCGTCCCGGACGACGATGAGGTCGATCTCGCAGCGGGACCGTTGAGTGTTTGCGTTTCCTTAAGTGATGAGAGCGCGGCGCAGAACTGTTTGAGAGAGCTATTGGAGCGGTACTCTCTCTCTGAAGAGGATTTCGAGGGTCTGCAGCAAGCACAGGACGAACAGATCAGCTCGTTTCAAAAGGACGAGCCGGGTATGCTTGTCGCTGCGGCCGAGGCGGGAGCCGGCCCCGCCGTGGAGAAGTTGCTCGAAGGCGGAGCCGACGTGAATCAGCAGAACGACGCCGGTCAGACGGCGCTGATGGCGGCGGCGGATGCCGGCGATGACGACATGGTGCGGGTACTTCTTGAGGCCGGAGCAGATGTCAACGTCAAAGACCGGGAGGGGATTCGCGCCTTGCATTTCGCGGCGCACAAGGGTCGGACTTCGATTGTCGAGATACTGCTCGGCAAAGGGGCCTGTGTCAATGCGCAACACGACCAGGGCTTGACCGCGTTGATGTTGGCTTCGGAGAACGGACATCTGGACTGCGTTCGGGTTTTGCTGACGCAGGGCGCGGATACAAGTTTGCAAGATGCGACCGGCAACAGCGCTTCGACGTTTGCCGAGCATATGGGGTACACCCGGATCGTGCGACTGCTCGATCTCAAGGCCCGCATCGACGCGGGAGTCAAGACCGACACCGTTGACAGCGAGGGTCGCAACGAATTACAGGCCGCTGCGGCGGAAGGAGATGCCGAAATGGTCGCGGCTTTGATCGAGGTGGGGGCGGACCTGCGCGCTGCGGACCCGCAAGGGCGAACCGCCTTGATGTGGGCGGCGCTGGAAGGGCGGACCGAGGTAGAGGAGATCTTGCTGTCACGCGGCGCCGAAGTCGACGCGAAGGATCACGATGGAGGGACGGCGCTGAGTTGGGCTGCGGATCGAGGGCATATCGAAACCGTGCGAGTGCTGCTGAAGCACGGAGCTGATCCGAATCTGAGCGACGTCGAAGGCTGGACGCCCGTGATGTGGGCCGAGGACAAGGGATACCACGACATTGCCGCCCTCCTTCGCGAGGCATCAACGGAAGGCAGCATCAGTTAGAATCGCCATCATGCGCTCTTGGAAACGGATTTTCCCAGCCTTGATTCTCCTGCCATGCTTTCTGCTCGGGCAGAACGTTGCGACATTGCACGATGAAGCGTTCGTCATGGATGGGCATATTCACGTGATGACGCGTCAACTTCTGCAAGGGCTCGATATCGGTGACCGCTATCCGAATGGCGACGTGGACTTGCCGCGCGCTCGCGAAGGCGGATTGGACGCGATGTTCTTCTCGATCTACACGCCCGAGGCTTATTATCCCGGGCGCTTCGAGACCAAGAACACGCTGCGGGTGCTGTCGCTCGCGCGAGATCAAATCGACCAGAACGCCGACGTGATCGAGTTAGCCCTGACGGCTTCGGACATCGAGCGGATCAACGGGGCGGGAAAGATGGCGGCGTTCATTGATTTGGAAGGCGGATTCGATTTGGACGGGGACCTCAATGTTCTTCGAGGTTTCTACGCGCTCGGGTTGCGCTCGGTGCAGTTGACGGCGCACAACTACACGAACAACTTCGCCGATTCATGCTGCGACGTTCGCAAGTGGGGCGGACTCAACGATCATGGGCGGGAGGTTGTAAAAGAGATGAACCGCCTCGGCATCGTCATCAACATCGCCCATGCGTCGGAAGAGACCATCCTGCAGACGGTGGAGTTAAGCACTGATCCGGTGATCTTCTCACATGGCGGGTTTCGCCACTTCGTCGACATACCTCGCTGCATCAGCGACAAATCGGCGAAGGCGGTTGCGGCCAAAGGTGGGGTCATCGGGTTGCAATGGGGAAGTACATTCAATAATCCGAAGTATTACGCTTGGCGAAATGAGGGACGTCCGCGGCGACGTGCGGATATTTCGACTCGACTGAGCTCCTGGCATGGACTGACGCTGGCGGAGATCGACGAACGCGTGGGCAGGAACCTCGGCAGTCTGCGGCGTCCGATCCCCGACCCGTATTGGATGCACGTCGATCAGTTGGTTAACGTGATCGACTACGCCGTTGGGCTTGTTGGGGAAGATCACATCGCCCTAGGCTCGGATTTCGACGGCGGTCCGCCGTTACCACGTGAGATCAAGGACATCAGCGACTATCCGGAAATGACGAAAGCGCTGAAGCGCAAAGGCTATTCCGACTCACGAATCAAGAAGATTCTCGGGCTCAACTGGCTGCGCGTCATACGGCAGGTGACGGAACAGTGATTCGATGCGGCTCTGGCGTGTTGCAGACACTATTGACTCGACTTGCGAAGCCGATGCGCCATTGAAATCCCCATCAGAACCGGACGCGCGAGAGCGGGTCGGCATGGGGGCTTGCAATGGGTTGAAACTGCACTTGTCGATGGTGCGAAGATAGAAGATAGTAAAGTAGACTCGCCGGAGTCGCCGGACACGGATTCGGCCGACCCGCCGGGCGTTCAGGACAGCAGCTTCCCATTCTCCAGCCGGTCCCGAAAATCCATGTACAGCAAACTCGCTTCATTCCTGTTCACTGCATTGTTGGCCGCCGTTCCCGCCGCGGCGGACATCCTCATCCTCGAGGAGATCGTCGCCAAGGTGAATGGCGATGTCGTCACTCGGTCTCAATACATGAAGGCGATTGACGAATACAGACAGAGCATCGACACCGATCGCCAGCTCAGTGCAGAGCAGAGGGCGAGGCAGATCGAAGTGAACGAACGCAACTCCCTTCGCAACCTGATCGACGAGCTGTTACTGGTCCAGAAGGGCAACCAACTCGAATACAACATCGAGAGCCAGGTTCTGCGGCAACGGGACTCGGTGATGCAACAGTACGACCTGAAGACGGTCGAGGAATTCGAGGTTTGGGCGGCCGAGCGTTTCGGCATGCCGATCGAGGACCTGATGGATCAGATGCGCCGCAATGTGATGTCGAATACCGTGCTTCAGCAAGAGGTCGCGCCCCGGCTTGTGATCGAGCAAGAGGATATGCGGAATTATTACGAGGAGCACAAATCGGAGTTCATTCGGAAGGATAGCGTCCGGCTGAGCCAGATCTTCATCTCGACGGCCGACAAAGAGGGCGAGGAACTGGAAGAGGCCAAGAATAAGGCCGAAGAAGTTCGCGACCGCGTTCATCAGGGCGAACCTTTCGCCGAGATGGCTACCAGGTATTCCGATGATGAACAGACGAAGGCGCGGCGCGGCGACCTCGGGATTTTCGAGAGGGGCATTCTTCGCAAAGAGATCGAGGACCAGGTCTTCGACAAGAACTCGGGATTCATCACCGACTTGATCGAGGTTCCCAACGGCTATCTGCTTCTCAAGGTCGACCAGCGGTTCCGGGAAGGCCAAGCCGAATTCCAAGACGTGCAAGAAGAGGTTCGGAACCGGCTGTCGGGACCGCTTTGGAACCCAGCCGTCCGCGAATACCTCAACGACCTGCGGCGCGAGTCGTACATCGAGATCAGACCCGGCTATTCGGATTCGGGCGCTGTCGCTGGCGTGAGCACCGACTGGAGCGATCCCGCCAAGCTGGCGCCGGTGACGACAACCAAGGAAGAGCTGCTTCAGAAGAAGAAGAACCCGAAAGTGCTCTGGATGATTCCGCTTCCGGGCGGCGGCGACGACGAGGTGGACGAATAAGGCGATCCGTAGCCTGACCTGCATTGCTCACCACCCGACGTCCGAAGCACGCGATATGACCGCCATGACTTCGTTGCGCTTGCTTGCCGTGCTCGATGTACTGTCAAGTACGCCTGCGCGCGCCAAGCGGCGCGCGCCTCGTCCTGACGGCCCTCTCACGCACTTCACCTCGCCACGCAGTGAGAAATGCAGGTCAGCGGCCGGGAATCCGTTACACGAGCTGTGAAAACACGATACGTTTCCGATCTCGAACCGAACGAGACGGTGACTTCCTACTTTCTGGTTCAGGAGAAAGACGTTCGTCTCAAAAGGTCGGGTGATCCCTATCTCTCGCTCGTTCTATCCGACCGCAGCGGCCATCTCGAAGCCAAGATGTGGGACGGCATCTCGGAGGTCGTCGAGACTTTCGACCGCGACGACTTCGTCAAGGTGCATGGACTGGTTCAACTCTACCGCGACCGGCCCCAAATCACGATCCACCGGCTGCGGCGGGCTGATGAATCGGAGATCGACTTGGGGCAATACTTTCCCCATACGCGCAGGGATATCGAAGAGATGTGGGGCGAGCTCACCGCCGCGGTAGACGCGGTCGGCAATCCGCATCTCAAGACCCTGCTCGAAAGCCTGCTGGCAGACGAGGAGATCGCCTTGCGGCTGAAGAAGGCGCCCGCGGCGAAGTCGCTTCATCATGCGTTCATCGGCGGCCTGCTGGAACACATCACTTCCTTGCTCCGGTTAGCCAGGCTGACGGCCGGCAACTACGATTTCGTTGATGAGGATCTGGTTACAGCAGGGGCCGTGCTGCACGACCTGGGAAAACTCTACGAGCTGGACTACAAACGGACGTTCGGCTATACCGATGAAGGCCAACTTCTTGGTCACATCACCATCGTTCTGCGGATACTGGACCGCAAGTGCGCGGAAATAGGCGATTTTCCGCCCAAGCTCAAGACTCTGCTGGAGCACTTGATTCTGACTCATCATGGCCAGTACGAATTCGGTTCTCCGAAGCTGCCGATGTTCCCGGAAGCACTGCTCCTGCATCAGATCGACGATCTCGACTCGAAGCTCGAGAGCATGCGCGCGTCGATAGAAGACGAGATTCTCGGTGATGGCAACTGGACTCGATACAATCCGTCCCTCGAGAGGCGTTTGCTCAAGAAAGAAGCGTTTCTCTCGGAAGCAGGGAACCCCGAGCGGGAACGAATGATGGGGCGGCAAGCCGATACCGAGCGCTCGGCGAAGAACAGCGAACCCGTCCGTGGCGGAGATCCGAGACCACGCAATCTTTTTGGTGAGAGGCTCCAGGAAGCGATGCGGAGCGAGAAACAGAAGCTCTGAGAACCCGGCCATCCATGTCCCAAACGAGCGCCAGTATCGAGATGGAAGCCGGACGCGGGCAAAGACCTTCCCCCCTTGAGCTGGAAGCGCTGAAAGTGCTGTGGACGCTCGGCAGCGGCACCGTCGCAGATGTGCGTGACGCGCTCGAACCACAGCGCGAACTGGCCTACACTACGGTGCTGACACTGCTCGATCGACTGGCCGGCAAGGGCGCGGTTCGGAGAGAGAAGCTGGGACGCGGCTATGTCTACCATCCTGCCCTGAGTAGGGAGGCCGCTTTGGAAAGCGCTTTGGAGCGCTTGGCGAAGGACTTCTTTCAGGGTTCGCAAGACCTCTTGTTGGCATACCTCCAGGATCGCTCCGAACCGGCCGACCGAGACGGCCGGCGGCTGCCAAGGGGCGAGGCTATGGATTCCGTCCTGCTGTGACGGCCTGCGACGGGCCGAAGAGGTGTTCCAGGATCACGTCGCGTACGCCCGTCGCGGGAATGTCTTCCTGCTCGCCCGAGGCTAACGTCTTCGTAATCAACACGGGCCTGCTGCCCCTTGGCTGATCCACACGCCCGTGTGAGCCTTTGACCAGATCGGTGTCGAGGGGAATGACGTCAAGAAGCGTGCGGAATCCCAGCCGCTGCTTGAGCAGCTTCCAACCCAGTGAAAGTTTTGGAAAGGTGATCTTCGGATCAAGGAAGAGTTCGACCGGGTCGTATCCCGGCTTGCGATGGATGTCCACGGTGCGTGCGAAGTCAGGCGCCCGGGAGTCATCGAGCCAGTAGTCGTAACTGAACCAGCGTCCGCTTTCCGCGACCAGTACGAGGTCGCCGGCGCGGTCATGGCCGATGCCCTCTCCTACTTGAGCCGCTCGGTCTAGCACCTGCTCCACACCGGGGAGGGCCCGGCACAGATCCCGGCTCGGGTCAAGGTCGTCCGGCTCTTTCACATATACGTGCGCCACTTGATGATCAGCCACGGCAAAGGCTCGGGATGCCCCGGGGTCGAGTAGTTCGAGACCCTGCTCTTCGCGGACCCGCAGGACGCCTTCCTCCCGCAAGAAGCGGTTGATGCGGACCGCCCCCCGCACCTCTTCGATGCCGTACTCACTGACAACTACGACTCGCACACCTTGGTTTTCGTAGAAGTCGATCAAGTCCCCGGCAATTGCATCGATCTCGGCGGCGGCGGCGGCGATGCCGGGAGCAGCCGGACCGAGCTTCTGCAAGGCGTAGTCGAGGTGCGGCAGGTAGACCAGATTGAGCGTTGGGCGATGCTGTTCGAATACGAACTTCGCGGCTTGCGCTATCCAACGGCTCGACTCGATGGAGGAGCCTGGTCCCCAGAATCGAAACAGGGGAAAGGGGCCGAGTTGGGTTTGGAGCTGATCCCTCAGGTCCGGCGGCTCGCTGTAGCAGTCCGGGACCTTGCGGCCGTCAGCCTTGTAGGTCGGGCGCGGCGTGACCGAGTAGTCCGCCGACGAATACATGTTGAACCACCAGAAGAGGTTCGCCACGGTCACCGTGGGGTCCCGCCGTTTGGCGATTTCCCAGACCTTTTCGCCGCGAACCAGATGATTCGATTGCTTCCAGAACTGGACCTCGGCGGCGTCATGGTTGTACCAACCGTTTCCGACAATGCCGTGTCCCTTGGGGGAGAGGCCGGTGAGCATGCTCGACTGCACACTGCATGTGACGGCGGGAAGAACGGGCGTCACACTGTGCACCGCGCCGTTGTTCGCAAACGCACCAAGACGGGGCGCCAATTCCAGAAGGCTGCGGTTCAGACCGACAACGAGGAGAACGGCGGTAGGTTGCGCCATCGCTTCAAGTTCCCATGACGCGGCGCTGCAGGAGCAGAGTGACGAGGAAGCATGCCACGGCTACGGCGACGAGCCCGGAATAGCCCAGCACGCTGAGGTAGAAGGCATCGATGAGACAGAAGCCGCTCAGCCAGACATGCACGGCGCTTTTCGTATTTGGAGGCGCGCGAAGGACCATCCGGACGGCCCTCGCCTGCCACACGATCATCACTATGGCAGCACCCGCCGCGAGCAGTGCTTCGTCCGGCGTGATCCAAACTCCCGGAGTGAGTGCGATCAACGGAATAGCCGCCGCGAGCCAGCGGCTGTTATCGATCTGCTCCTGATGTTCCGAACGCGCCATCATCGTGAACGCCGTTGTGTAGGCGAAGAGGGCCAGAACGAACCAGAAGGGCCTGGAGTCGTTCAGGGTTCCGCCGCCGGCTGCGGCCGCAGCCAGATAAACGAGACCTCGCGCCGCGCCGACGAACACAACGCTTGCGGCCAGGCGTTTGTGGAGCAGATTGTACAGAGTGATGACGGCGACGAGCAGCGTACCGATTCCGAAGGCGATGAGTCCGATCGAAGCGAAAACCGCTAATCCCAGCAAGAAGCCGGTGACGGTGATTGTGTAGGCCTGCCGTTGCGAAAGCCGCCCGGAGGGGATGGGCCTCTCGGGCCTTGCCGCGGCATCCCATTCGGCGTCGACCGCATCATTGCAAGCGACCCCGGCGAGGTAGAGGAACAGGACCGCTACGGCGCAATGCGCTGTGATCTCCCAGGGGATTTCCGCGCCCGAAACGCCGAGCGCCGCGCCGACGAGCACGTTCGAAAACACAGTCGGCAGATTGGAGATTCTCAGAAGTTCGGTGTAGGCCCGAAGGGTTTCTGCGGCGCGACCTTTCATACTGCGGCATGAGCTGAAGATCGCTCGCGTAACCACCTGAGTTCGTTGGCGATTCCTGCGGCCAAATCTGCGACGCGAAGCTCCGATGGCAGAACGCTCCAGGCGTAGGTTTCCGCCTCGTAGTGGCGGACCAACCCACGGCCCTTGAGCGCGCACAGACAGTCGTCCACTTGCTTTTGCGTCGTTTCCAGCAGGCCGAATCGTTCAAGGTAGAGGGGTACGTGAAAGTGAACCCGCCATTCACCGTGAAGCTTCTCAACATCGGGCTCCCCGAGGGCTAGTGGCAGATCGTCAAAGAAGCGGCTGTCTCCGATGACGGTTTGATGAAGATAACGGTCTTCGGCGAAGCGGCTCAGTTGATCGAGAGCGCTCCGGCGCTGCGTGTCGCCGAGCCGGCCGCCGGCGACCCGAATCGCCGATGAGATCTGCACCTTGCCGATCCGGATAGCGGCCTTTTCGTAGTTCGCAATCGCCGCGGAGTTCTCTTCGAACATTACCGCCGCGTGACAGATGTCATGGCAGACCCTCAGGTGACGTCGGATGCGGTCGCAGTCGCGGCCTCGCAAGAGATGGTTCTCGAAGAACTCCACAACGTCGGGCGAAGTGTCCAGGTAGCAGCCGGGCTCCGGTTCGAGGTCAACATGGATAAGCCGGCCTTGCTCTTTTTCGATTCGCTCGAGTTGTTCCGCCAGCTTATGGAGATGCCGTGCCGCTTGGCCCGGTCCCGAGGGGTCCATGCCTATGGAGGCGCGCCAACCGATGGGCAGCGTCGAAATGCTTCCCTCGGCGCCCTCGGGCAGGAGCACGGCGAGGATGCGAGCCAGATCGAGCGTGTAGAACAGGCGTGCAGGGTCGCGCCAATCGGGTGCATAGACACGATATTTGACTTCGGGTCCGTGGAAATCGCCGTACGGGAAGCCGTTCAGCGTAAAGGGTTCCATGCCGGCCTCTTCCAGCGAATGCCGGAACCGGGTCAAGGGGTCGGTTGCTTCCAGCAACTCGCGGGCAGCCTGCGCCGAGAGCCAGAGGCCGACGCCCATCGGCTCGTCCGCACTGACGTGCTTCTTGACGGCGAGAGAATAGCGTTCGAGGTTGCCGATCGTCTCCGCGAGACTCTCACCGGCGTGGACGTTGGTGCAATAGCCGAGGGTTGTTCCCGGTCCGAGAACGTCACGCATCGGTGACCTTGCACTTTGGACACTGGCTGAGAAACGCAAGAGGGTTTCGGAAGGCGATCGTTTCGAACATTTCGGGTCCGTGGCCGCGCCGCTTGAGCTCCATGGCCGTCTTCGGCACCGTCATCGGGTCGCTATGCCCCCAGTCTCCGGCGGAATTCACCCACAGCCGCTCTGTCCCATAGGTCTCGATGATGTCCACGGCGCGCTGTACGGTGCATTTCGAGTTGGGATAGAGTGTCATTCCCGCCCAGAAGCCTGCATCGAGAACCATCTTGACCGTGTGCTCTTCGACGTGGTCGATCAGCACGCGCCCCGGATCGATGTTGCCGTTTCGCTTGATCGCGTCGAGGGTGATGCGCGTTCCCTTGCGCTTGTCCTCCAGATGCGGCGTGTGCACGAGGATGAGTTGATCATGCCGGTCGGCAATGCCGATTTGCTCTTCAAGGATCGTCAGCTCGTTGCGCGTGTTCTTGTTGAGGCCGATCTCTCCGACGCCGAGCACGGTGTCCTCGGCGAGAAACTCCGGGATGATCTCGATGACCTCTCGGGCGAGCCCGAGATTCTCGGCTTCTTTGGGATTGATGCAGATCCATGTGTAATGGTCAATCCCGTACTCCGCGGCCCGCTTGGGCTCGAAGCGGGTAAGCAGCCGGAAATAGTCGTAGAAGCCTTGCGCCGAGGAGCGATCGTATCCCGCCCAAAAGGCCGGCTCCGTCACGGCGACACAACCGGCCTCGGCCATACGCTGATAGTCGTCCGTCGTGCGGGAGACCATGTGAATGTGTGGATCGATGTATTTCACGCCGCCTGCTCCGTCTCAGGTTGCGACTGGGTAGGCTCCCGATGCGCCCTTGCCCGGGGATTCCGCAATCGGCTCGACCGTCGGGTCGCTGAGCACGTCCAGGACTCGTCTTGCCTTATCGCCTTCGCTGTCGGTGAGCACGGTCAGGGCGCGCTCGATTGCTTTCACGCGGAAATCCTGTACGGCTTCGGTCGGCCTGGCGCGGTCGATCCGGTCGAGAAAAGCAGCGATGTCGATCATCTTGGCGCGATGCTCGAGGAAGTATTGATCGATGACCTCTCGCCGTGTCAGCGGACAGGTGTAGCGTTGGTCACTCATCGGGGTTTGCCTTGCAAGACCAGTGTACTTCAGACGGAACCAACTTACCGATGCCGTGAAGCGAGACACTCGGCCGACGTTCGGACGGCAGCGGGCTGTATCTCGTGGATGTCCGTCGGGACACCGATCCCGTTAAGCATGGCGACCGTCAGCTCACCGCCGAGATGCTCGCGAAACTCGTCGAGTCCTCGCAGCAGAACCTGGGTGTCGGCGATCGCTTCGTCATACAGCCGAAACCGGAGTCCGTCGAGACAATCAAGGACCCGTTCACTGTCTGATTCGGCCAGAAGGCCGGTTTCGGCCGAGTAGACGGTGTCCAAAGCAAGACCGATGGCAACGGCCTCGCCGTGCCGCAGGCGAAACTGTGTCATCTGCTCGAGCTTGTGCGCCGCCCAGTGTCCGAAGTCCAAGGGCCGTGCCGAGGTCAACTCGAAAGGGTCGCCGCTCTCCGTGATGTGGCGCAGATGCAGCTCGGCCGACTTGCGGATCACCGGCAACGCGGCGTCGAGATGCCGCTCACTGATCCTGCTGGCTTGGGCCTCGATGTCTTCAAAAAGCGCGGCGTTCTTGACGAGGCCCACTTTGACCGCCTCTGCGAAGCCGCAGAGCCAGTCACGATCGGACAATGTCGACAGTAGCGACTGGTCGTTCACAACCGCCCAAGGAGGGCTGAACACGCCCAGGTAGTTCTTCTTGCCGAAAGCGTTCACGCCATTCTTGACGCCGACGCCGGAATCGGCCTGGGAAAGCGTCGTTGTCGGCAATCTTACGAGACGGACGCCCCGATGCGCGATGGCCGCAGCGTAGCCGACGGCGTCCAGAACCGCTCCGCCTCCGACCACCATGACGTACGATTGGCGATCGATACCGGCATCGTGGATGATCTGAAGAATGCGTTCCAGGACGGCAGGGCTGTTCTTTGAGTCCTCGCCCCCGGGAATCGTGAAGGTTCGAAGTGGCTTCCAGCGGCGCGCCCTTGCGTATTCTCGGGCGGATTCTTCCAGGTCCGGCCAGGCTTCGGAGACCGCCTTGTCAATAAAAGCCACGGCAAATGGGGGCTCCGCCGAGCCGTCCCGGAGCACCTCATCCAATACGGGATTCTCCGGAGAGAACGCGTTCTCCGTGAAGCGCAGGCGATGGATGAAAGGGACGGAGAAGGGAGCGGTGATTGCGTACTCGTTTACTTTCATGCTCTAGCGAGAGGAGATGCCGATGGATGGGCAGGGAGGCATCGGCCGTGACAGTGCCGGATAAAACGCGGCGCTCGATCCACGGTTGTGAACCTCCGGTCTCCCATGCCGAGTCCGGGCCGGCGAGCGCTTGTCTCCTGATCCTGACAACCCTTGCTTCGTAGTATGACCGATCCATGCCGCAATCCGGGCAGACTGCGGCCATTGGAAAAAAGAAACCCTTTGCTCACTAAAGGGATCAGAGAAAAAGGAATCCGTAGAGCGCTTCTTCGCAGTCTGCGTAGCGCGGTCTGACCCTCGATCGCATCACCCCCAAGGCGACACTCGATCATGCCTGTCAGACGACCTCGGTGGTATAGATGGTCAAGTTGAGTTCTACTGCCATAGGCCGAGCCGAACTATGCTCTTGAATGACTGATCAGGTTACAAAGGGATATCTCCTGGCGACCGGAGACAGAGCCTCCAGTGGTTCGCGTATGAATAACGTGGGAGAATAAGGGAAACCGAACATGAACACCACAACCTTCGACACCCTCAGTGCGGCGCGGTCGCTCGAAGCTGCCGGCATCGAAGCTAAACAGGCGGAAGCTATTGTTCAGACCATCCGCTCCAGCGGGGAATCGGCGGTGACAAAAACCGATCTCGCAGCCACAGCCGCCGAATTGCGCGGCGAGATCAACGCCGCCGTGAACAAGATGTTTCCGGCTCAGGCCGCCATGGCCGGATTGCTATTTGCAGCCATCAAGCTGTTCGGCTAGACTCGCCTCTAGTGGGGGTTCAGGAGGACCGGCAATTGGCGCTTGACGATTTGGTAGCCCGTATTGAATTGCTGCGAGCTCGTATAAAGTCGCATAGTGCCGCTTTGAGGGAAAACGAAACGCGCACACGCATGGCGCTGATTGACCCGCTGATGCACGCACTGGGCTGGGACGTATCCGACCCTGGGGTGGTCACACCGGAATACAAAGTGAGCGACGGCTGGGCTGATTATGCGTTGCTACGCCCCGACGGCCAGCCGGTTGCCACTGTGGAAGCCAAGAAACTGGGCACGGTGCTGGCAGCCCACCGGATGCAGATGCTCAATTACGCGAATGCGGCGGGCATTGACTACGCCGGTCTTACCGATGGCAACCATTGGGAATTGTACGACGTCTTCAAGCGGGGCCAGTTGGAGGAAAGACGGATATTGGAGGTATCCATCGCCAACGCACCGGCCCACGAAAGTGCCCTGAAACTGCTGCTGCTCTGGCATCCCAACTTGGGGTCCGGTCGGCCGGTGACGGCTAGCGCGCCGATTCTTGGCGAAACCCGACGACCAAAGGGAAAGACGTCCGACCGTAAACAGGTCGATAAACTGAAAAACTGGGTCGCGCTATCCGAGTTCAGTCCACCTGCCGGTACGCAATGTCCGGCGGCCATCAGATTCTGGGACGGGAGCGAAAGGACACTAAACCATTGGAGCGAAATACTTACCCTCACTGTTGAGAAGCTCTATACAAAGGGACTGCTCACGGTCGATGATGCCCCGTTACAATGGAGTGAGAAGACTTACAGCGTGCATACCGAACCAGTACATCCGACCGGCATCCGATTTGCAAACTACAAAAGCATCAATGGAACACTGCTGTTCGTAAATGTGAATTTAAACGCTGGACAAGTCAGACTAAACACCAAGAAATTGTTGCAGCGCTACGGCCAGAATCCCGCCGATGTCTATTTACAGGTAGCGCAATAGCCGCAAGGACCAACCGGCGCCCACACAGCTCGCTTGGCGGTCAGACCCTCAGCGAGTTTGTACAACAACAGGGGAAGAAAGCAGCATGAGATCTGCCATCACCCTGCCCAAAATGGATATACGACGGGCTGGAACCCGTCAAGGGCTCGCTGCACCTCGCTCCCAGGGCGCACTCTTGACCGAACCCGTCCCGCCGCGAAGACTTACCGGTTCAACCGGACGACGGCAGGCTGATGACACCCGAAATCTCGTACCCCAGCAACAAAATCCTTTCACTGCCAGATGAACATACTATGGAGGCAGATCACACCCGGCAATCCGGGCAGACTGCGGCTATTGGAAAAAAGAAACCCTTTGCTCACTAGAGGGATCAGAGTAGAGAGAGTCTTTTGTTCGGCTGAGCCGGCGCGGCGCGATAGAATGAACGGGGGATAACGGAAATGAAGCTCTTTCCGGCGGCAATCATCTTGGTTGTGGCGACA
Organism: Bryobacterales bacterium; assembly: GCA_026713545.1. Taxonomy (GTDB): domain Bacteria; phylum Acidobacteriota; class Terriglobia; order Bryobacterales; family UBA6623; genus JAPPLB01. Next base: position 26,854 of record JAPOOG010000077.1, on the reverse strand, counting down.
AGCGCTGTATCTTTCGCGCAAGTCGCCCCCGTGAAGTCCGAAGATCCCGCTCCGGCGCTGAAGTCCCGCGAGCCGGTCGAGAAGAACACGCTGACCGTGCCGCGCGGCACGCGGGTTCCGCTTGCGCTGATCAACAGCGTCAGCACCAGGCACGCTGCTCCGGGAGACCGCATCTACCTGGAGTCCGTCTATCCGGTCGCCATCGACGGGCGCATCCTGATTCCGACGGGTACTTACGTCTCCGGCTCGGTGACTCGGGCGAAACGGCCCGGCCGCGTGAAGGGCAAGGGTGAGCTGTTCCTTCGTTTCGAGCAGATGATTCTGCCGAATGGGACGATGCGTGATTTCACGGGCCGAGTTGGGCAGCTTGACGGCCGTTCCCCCGAGGGCTTCGAGCGCGAAGAAGGTAAGATCAAGAGCGAAGGCAACAAGGGCGAAGACGCGACCACGGTTGCCCGGACGACGGCCGCAGGGGCGTCAATCGGCGTACTTGCCGGATCGGCATCCGGAAAACCCGGAACGGGCCTCGGGCTTGGCGCGGCGGTGGGCGCGGCTGCCGGACTCGCCGGCGTGTTCCTGACACGGGGGCCGGATGCCACGCTTGAGCGCGGCACGCATCTCGACATGGTGCTCGATCGCGATCTCTATTTCACGGAGGCCGAGGCCACGTTCGAGAATGCCGTCGGCGGACGCCCGGTCGATGTAGGCAACGGCCCGGATCCGAACCGCAACAAAACTGGCAGCCGCAGACTGGGCCGCTTTCCTTTCTAGCGAATGCTCCCGACTCTCTTGGGAGCCGCCTGATTTCTTGGGTCCTCTTGTTATCATCATTTCCAGTCGAGACGCAGGAGTAGCTCCGCTGTCTCGCACCGGCCCGTGGAAAGAAAGAGTCACCGGATCTCCCTCATTGTTTCCAGCGTGCTGCTGGTCCTGCTGGCCGTCCTGACGTTCTGGCAGACGTCTCTCGATTTCGGCGATTTTCGGCCTGGAGGGGCTACCGAGACCATCGTTCTGTGGGGTACGTCGACGCTCGTCGTCATCGGCGTGCTGGCGCTGGGGTTCATTGTTTTCCGCAGTCTGCTCAAGCTGTACGTCGACTCCCGGCAGAATCGCCTCGGCTCCCGCATCAAGACCAAGCTGGTCGTGGGCGCGCTGGTGTTGTCGATCGTCCCGGTGGTGTGTCTGGTCATCTTCAACTTCAGTTTTCTCAACCGCACGCTCGACAAGTGGTTTACGCAGCCGACGCGCGAGATCCACGACCAGGCCGAGGCATTGTGGCGGGAGGTCGTCCCCGACAAATCCGAGGCCGACGCGCTTCGCATCGCAGCGATGCCGGAGACGGCCGCCGCACTCGTTGAAGGCCGTGTCGAAGAGGCTTTCCGAGCGCAACTGTCTGAGATCGTTGACGGCGAGCGAGCCCACTACATCGCGCTCGTCCCCACGGCCGGGCGTCGTCCTCTGGCGGAAGTGTATGGGGGAGTCCTCTTTCAAGGTCCGGTCGAATGGCGCCGGCTCGATCGGCCTCTTGACGATGGCGGAGGCGAAAACGTCTTTTCGGTCGTTCACCGCGAGTACTTGTACTCGGTGGCACAGGTCCGCGACGGGTCGAACCATGTCGGGCGCGTGGTCGTCGCCTGGGAGTTCCCCCGCGAGTTTACGGAGCGCTTGGCGCTGATGCGCGGCGAGTACGAGGCCTACACGGCGACGCACAGCGCGTACCGCAACTTCCGCTACTTTTATCTCGGGATGCTTTCTCTGATCGCGATCTTCGTTCTTTTCGTGGGAACGTGGCTGGCGCTGTTTTTGTCGAAGCAGATTATTGTTCCGATCGAAGCGCTGGTGGAAGCGACCGATGAGCTTTCGAGCGGGCACTTGGGCTTCCGCATCCAAGCGCAAACGAGCGATGAGCTCGGCGCGCTGGTCGAGTCGTTCAACAGCATGACGCAGCAATTGGAGACGAAGACCCGGCAACTCCAGCTCAGCAACGAAGACTTGGCGCAGGCCAATGTCGAGCTCGAATCGCGCCGCCGGTTCATCGACGCAATTCTCGAGAGCATCACGCCCGGTGTCATTTCGGTCGCTGCCGACGGGGAGGTTTTGAAGGTGAACTCCTCGTTGCGGCGGATGTTCGGACTTCACTTGGATGCCGCGCCGCAAAGGCTTGCCGAGCTCTTTGCGGGCGACGACCTGCAAGACCTCGCCTACATGCTGAACCGCGCGCGCCGAACGGGTCTGGCGGCAAGTGAGCTCGAAGTCGAGCGCGACGGCCGGATTCGACATCTGGCCGTAACCGTTTCCGCCCTCGCCAAAGACGAGCAGGTCGATGAAGAGCCGGCCAGCTTTGTCGTCGTATTGGAAGATACGACGGAACTTCTGCGCGCCCAGAAGTCGGCCGCCTGGAACGAAGTCGCCCGCCGCGTTGCACACGAGATCAAGAATCCGCTTACGCCCATTGCTCTTTCAGCGGAACGCATGAGCCGCCTTCTCAAGCGCTACGGGGGCTTGGACGATTCCCCCGAGCGCCGAAAACTACGTGAACGCTTCGAGAAATGCACGGAGACGATCGTGCGCGAGGTCGAAACCCTGCGAACGCTCGTCAATGAGTTCGCGCAGTTTGCCCGCTTCCCTCAAGCCAAGCCTGAGCGCGCCGACCTGAACGTGGTCATCGAAGAAGCTCTTGATGTCTTCCACGGACGACTCGACGAGGTGGTGATTCGCTGCGATCTGGCCGCGGGCTTGCCGGAAGTCTTCATCGACCCCGAGCAATTCAAGCGCGTCGTGGTCAACCTTATCGACAACGCGGCGGAAGCGGTCCGAGGCGCTTGGGTCAAGGAGATCTTCATCGCCAGCGCTCCCGGCCCCGTGCCCGATAGCGTCGAACTGGTTGTCGCCGATTCCGGTATGGGCATCTCAGCCAAGGATAAGGAAAAGCTGTTCCTCCCCTACTTCTCCACCAAGAAGCGTGGCACGGGATTGGGTTTGGCGATCGTCAGCCGCATATTGAGCGAGCACCAGGCGACGGTCCGGGTGGAAGAGAATCAGCCGTCGGGAAGCCGCTTCATCATCGAAGTGCCAACGGCAGCCAGTCGGCCGGCGGTTGTGGTCGGAGTCGCCGGGTGAGGCCCAGCCGTATCCTGGTCGTCGACGACGAGCCGGGCATCCGAGAGTCGCTCAGCGGAATCCTCGAAGACGAGGGCTACGAGGCCACGGCGGTCGAAACCGGCGAGGAATGCCTCTCACTGCTGAACGAGAAGACCTATCACGTTGTCCTTCTCGATATCTGGCTGCCTGCGATGGACGGCCTCGAAACCCTGGAACGCATCCAGCAACTCGATCCGAGCCGGCGCCCCATGGTTGTCGTGATATCGGGCCATGGCACGATCGAAAGCGCGGTGCGCGCTACCAAGCTGGGCGCGCTTGACTTCCTCGAGAAGCCGCTTTCGCTGGAAAAGGTCACCGTCTGCGTCAAGAACGCTCTCGAACGCCGCCGGTTGTTGATTGAGAATCTCTCGCTCCGTGAACAGGTCAAGACGAAGTTCAGGATCATCGGCGAGAGCATCCCGATGAAAGCCCTGCGCCAGCAGTTGGAACTGATGGCGCCGACCAACGGCCGTGTTCTGATTTACGGAGAGAGCGGGACCGGCAAGGAATTGATCGCCTCCGCCATCCACGCTCGAAGCCAGCGGGCTCGGGCCGCGTTCGTCGAGGTCAACTGCGCGGCCATTCCGGAAGAACTGATCGAAAGCGAGTTGTTCGGGCACGTCAAGGGTTCCTTTACCGGCGCTCACGAAAACAAGACCGGCAAGTTTCAACAGGCTGATGGGGGCACGCTCTTTCTGGATGAAGTCGGCGACATGAGCTTGAACACGCAGGCCAAGGTATTGCGCGTGCTCGAAGAACAGCGTTTCGAACCCGTCGGCTCCGGGAAGACCGTGCAAGTCGATGTCCGCGTCATCGCCGCGACCAACAAGAACCTGGACAACGAGATCAGCCGAGGCAACTTCCGGGACGACCTCTTCTATCGGCTCAACGTGATCCCCTTTGCGGTCCCGCCGCTGCGCGAACGCGCCGAAGACATTCCGCTGCTTGCCGGATACTTCCTACGCGAGTTTGCCTCGGAGTACGGCCGGAGGCCGAAGGAACTGACCGAGGCGGCCCAGCAGGCGTTGATGGACTACTCCTGGCCCGGCAATGTTCGCGAGCTGCGCAATCTGATGGAGCGGATCGTTATCATGAACCCGCGCTCGCGCATTGACACTGCCGATCTTCCGCCGGCTCCCCGGCGGCATTCGGCTGCGTCGGGTCGCTTGCAGACAGCCAACTTCAAGTCATTGGAAGAGGCGCGGAAGGCCTATGAACGCGAATACGTCCTGAAGACACTCGAAGGCTTGGGGGGTAACATCACTCGCGCGGCGGCCGCCCTTGGCTTGGAGCGAAGCCATCTCTATCGCAAGATGAAGGCTTTGGGAATATCGCTGAAGGAGTCGTAGCCCCGTTCCCGGCCCACCTGGTTGCGCTTGCTGCCGGCCGTTCTCAATCCGAAAGGAATCACGCCATGACCAATCGCATCATCGGATCGTTTTCGCTCATCCTCTCGCTGCTGACTCTCGGTTGCGGCTCCCCTGAATCCGAGACGGCTGAAGCCAAAGTGGGTGACGCTTCATGGAAGGCGAACTGGCCCAGGCACGTCATCGCGGAGGGCTACCCGAATCAGACCGCAATCGCGGCCGACTTCAGCGGCGATGGTTTGCCGGACGTGATCGTCAGCGCGGAGAACGAAACACGCCTCTATGTGGCGCCGGATTGGACGAAGTTCGTCATTGGCGCCGAGCAGCCCGGCAAGACCGCCATCCACAGCGAGGTAATCGACGTCGACGCGGACGGCGACCCGGACTACATCGGCGGCGTATACAGCCCCGGCCCGGTCTTCTGGCTCGAACGTCCGGACGACCCGCTACGGGGGCCCTGGCCGTATCACCTTGTGGATGACGAAATCGACGGCACGCACGGCCTGATCACCGGCGACGTCAACGGAGACGGCAAGGTGGACCTGATTGCCAACAGCGCTCAGCCCAAGGGTCCTTATCCCGAATCGATCGCTTGGTATGAGATCCCCGAGACCCCGCGCGAGGCCGAGCGCTGGGTACGTCATGTCTTTGCCGAAAAAGATGCGCCGGGGCTCAGCCATTACATGGGCGTCGGCGACGTCAGCGGCGACGGCAAGGCCGACATTTCCGCCGCCGCGAAGATTCCCGAGGGCGGCAACTGGTTCGCCTGGTGGGAGCAGCCGGCCGATGGCGGCGAGCCCTGGGAGAAGCACGTTCTCGCGACCGGGCAGGAAGGCGCGACGAACATCCTGATCGCGGAACTGAGCGGCGACGGCAAGGCCGATTTCATCGCGTCCCGCGGACACGGCACAGGAGTGCTGTGGTTCAAGGCCCCTGACTTCGAGCTTATGGAGATCAACCCCTCCCTCGAAGGCCCGCACAGTCTGGCCGTCGGCGACATCGACGGCGACGGTGACATCGACGCCGCGACCTGCGCGAAAGACAGCTTCATCGCTGCCTGGTTCGAGAACGACGGCGCCGGTAACTTCACGACCCACCACATCAACGAAGATCAAGCCGCCTACGATATCCGCCTGGTAGACATGGATGCTGACGGCGACCTCGATGTATTGATCGCCGGCCAGGAAAGCAGGAACGTCGTTTGGTATGAAAACACCCGGTCGTAGGCAGCCCGTCCGGAAACGGCCCCGGGAGATACCGCCGGACCGGCGGCTGTAGCACTGGCGCCACTGCTACAATACTCCGTCCCGCGGAGGCGCTTCCCTGTCTGATCAAAAGCTGCACGTTGTTCCGCTTGGCGGACTTGGCGAGTTCGGCATGAACATGCTCGCCCTGCGCTGCGGAGGCGACCTGATCGTGATCGACGCCGGCATGATGTTTCCCGGCGGCGAGCTGCTCGGGGTGGACATCGTCGTCCCCGATGTCAGCTACCTCGTCGAGCACCGCGAAGAGGTCCGAGGGCTGGTGCTGACGCACTGCCATGAGGACCATATCGGCGCGGTCCCTTACGTTCTCTCGCAGCTCGACATACCCATCTACGCGCCGCGCCTGGCCAGGGCGCTTGTCGAACGCCGGCTCGAGGAGCACGATCTGAACGAGGAGCCGGTTTTCCATGAAATGGGAGCGGGCGACACCGTCGAGCTTGGATGCTTTCAGGTCGAGTTCATTCAGGTCACGCACAGCACGGCTGACTCTTTTGCGCTCGCGGTGCGGACGCCGCTGGGCACCGTGATCCACACGGGCGACTTCAAGATCGACCCGACGCCCGTGGACAACCGCCTTTTCGACCTTCATCGCTTTGCCGACTACGGACAGCGCGGCGTTCTCCTGCTCCTGTCGGACTCGACGAATATCGAAGTCGACGGCTACACGCCGTCAGAGAAAACGGTCCGTCCACAGCTTGAAGATCTGCTCCAGCGCAGCAGCGGGACCGTTTTCATCAGTTGCTTTTCCTCGTCCACGCATCGCGTCCAGCAAATTCTCGACCTGTCGCTCCAGTGCGGCCGGAAGGCGTCTCTCGTCGGGCGCAGCATGCAGACGTCCTGTGAGCTGGCGCACGATCTGGGCCTGCTCCGCATCCCGGACGGCCTTTTGTTGCGCCCCGCCGATATCCAGCGCCTGCCTCGATCCCAGCGCACCGTGATCATCGCGGGCAGTCAGGGAGAGCCGCTTTCTTCGCTCTCGCGAGCGTCGGTCGGCAAACACCGCTATGCGCGGATCGAAGAAGGCGACCAGGTTATCCTCAGCGCCCGCATGATCCCCGGAAATGAAAAAGCCATCTTCCGCATGATCGACCACATCTACCGCCGGGAAGCCGAAGTCTTCTACGGAGCGATGAATCCACCTCTGCACGTGTCGGGACACGCCGCAAGCCAGGAACTGCTCCTCATGCTCAACTTGACGCGGCCCAAGTATTTCGTGCCGGTTCACGGCGAGTACCGGCAGCTCTCGCGTCATATCCGCATGGCCGAAACCCTGCGGGGCTCGGGCATCGAAGATTCCTTGCTGCTGCAAAGCGGAGATGTCCTCGAAATCGATGAAGAGGGGGCCCGTCGCCGGGAATCGGTGCCGGTGGGACGGGTCTGCATCGACTCCGGCACCGGCGACGAGATCGTCGAAGAAATGGTCATCCGCGACCGCCGCCATCTCTCGGAGTTCGGCGTAGTCATCCCGATCGTTGCGCTGAATCGTCACACCGGCGAGATCGAGAGCGGACCCGAGATCGTCACGCGCGGTTTCGTCATCCGCGAGGATGACCCCTCGCTGCTCGAGAGTGCCCGCGAGGTCGTTGCAAACACGCTTGCCTCGGCTACGTACGAAGAGAAAACCGATGGGGGGGTGATGGAAGAGAAGGTTCGCGCCGACCTCCGCCGCCACCTTAGCCGCGTGACATCCAGTAGGCCGCTGGTCTTGCCGGTGATTCTGGAAACGTAGACTACGCAGCTACGCAGTCTTGTCGCCGTCCCAGGAGACCGGCCCGCGCAGCTCGCCCCAGTCCTTGCTCCGGGCGAGCACCTCGCCCTTCTTTTTGAGCCGGGTCAGCTCGTCCGCCGAGAAGGCCTTGTAGGCTCGCACCGTCTCCAGAGCCTTTTGCAACTCCGTCGTATTCTTCATCCCCATGATGGCGACAGACAGGCCGGGGATGCCCAGGGCGTAACGCACTGCGTTGGTGTAGTGCTCGTCAGCGGATAGCTTGGCGCCGTCGCCTTCCGTGCCGCCGAGGATCTTCATCGCGACCACGCCCATTTTCCGCTTGGCCGCCTCTGCGAAGACCGTGCCTTCGAAGTTGTAGGTATGCAGGTCTACGAAATTCGCGGCGCACATCACGAGCTCGATCTCGCCGCTCTCGATGATCGGAAGGGCACGCGCCGGCCGCAGATGACAAGTCAGTCCGATGTGCCGGATCAGCCCCTCTTTCTTCGCGTCGCGCAGTGCTTGCAGCGCCCCGTCCTCTCCCATCAAGACATCGAGGTCGGGGAAGCGGTCGGTTCGACCGACGTTGTGCAGATGGACGACGTCCAGATAGTCCGTCTGCATCTTGTGAAGGCTTTCTTTGATCTGCCAGGTGGCGTCCTGGTTGGAAGTGGCCTCCACCTTCGACACGAGGACGAACTTGTCGCGCTTGCCTTTGAGCGCCGGGCCGAGCCGGCGTTCCGCCATTCCGTAGATCGGCGCCGCGTCGAGGTAGTTCACTCCTTCATCGGCCGCCATCGCGATCACCCGGTTCGCTTCCTCCTGCGTCACGCCGGGCTGCCCCAGAGGTGACATGCCAATCCCGAGGATGCCGACTTCGATGCCGGTCATGCCGAGCGGACGGCCTTCGAGAGCGCCCGCGGCTCCGGAAGACGCCAGCGGCGACGCGGCGATCGCTCCGCTCGCCAGCACGGCTTTTCGGCCCAGTTCCCTGCGAGTGAATTGCTTGTCCTTTGCGGCCATTCCGGCCTCCTCATGCAGAACGAGTTCTGTGGATAGTCTACCAGCCTGTGGTGCAAGTCCCGTGAAAGGCGCGGCGGGCTGTTAAGACGCCGCCGGGGCTGCCTTTGCGCCTCCGCGGCCGATGATCAACCCCACCGCCACCGTCATCAAGCAACCCACCAGGTTGTACCAGAGATAGGACACATCCGTAAGCCTCGCCGTCAGCGCGACCGCGACCAGTCCGGCAAGCATGCCCGCGAATGCGCCGTTGCCGCTCACGCGCCAGCGGCTGAAGGCCAGGACGAACGCCCCCAATATCGATCCGTAGAACAGGGAGCCCACCATGTTCACCGCCTCGATCAGCGAGCCGAGCTGTCCTCCGAAGCTCGCGAATACGGTTGCGTACACGCCCCAGAACGCCGTCGAGATCCGGGCCGCTCGTGCATAGTGCATATCGGTGCGTCCCAGGGCCAGATAGCGGCGATAGTGGTCGATCACGGTGACCGTGGCCAGCGAATTGAGTTCCGCTGAAATCGATGACATCGCCGCCGCGAAGACCGCCGCCATGATCAGTCCGACCAATCCCGCCGGCAGGTGGCTGATGACGAAGTTCAGAAAGATGTAGTTCGTATCGTTGTAGGTCGCTCCGTGATTCGATTGTTCGACGAGGGCGATGGCTTCCTGACGAATGGCGCCCAGTTCGGCGTTCGCGGCGACGAAGGAGTTTTCCGACCCGGCGTCTCGTTCATGGGACAGTTTCTGGGCAGCCTCGCTCCGCGTGGACCAGGCGGCATGATAGCGGGTCTGCACGGCTTCGTACGTGGGGTCGAGACGTCCCTCCATCCGTGTGCGCTCGACCGTGTTGAACAGCATCGGCGGCTCGACGAACACGAAGAAGGCGAACACCAGCGCCCCGGTCAGCAGGATCATGAACTGCAGCGGCACCTTGACCACGGCGTTGAAGAGCAAGCTGATGCGCATGTGCCGGATCGACTTGCCGGTCAGGTAGCGCTGCACCTGTGACTGATCCGTCCCGAAGTAGGACAGGGCGAGGAAAGACCCTCCGATCAATCCGGACCACAGGTTGTAGCGGTTCTGCCAATCGAAGCTCAGGTCAACCGCCCGCATCTTCCCGGAGATGCCGGCCAGATGGATCGCGTCGAGAAAAGAGACATCGGACGGCAGGCCCCAAACGGCCGCAAGAAAAGCAGCCAGGATGCCCGCGAACATCACCATCATCTGTTGGGCATCGGTCCACATCACCGCTTTGATGCCGCCGATGACGGTGTAAGCCACGACTAGGCCGCCCATCGTGGTGATCGTCAGCGGTTCGGGCCAGCCCATGATCACCGAGAGAACCACCGCGGGAGCGTAGAGCGCCAATCCGACACCCAGCCCGCGTTGGATGAGAAAAATCAGACTCGCCAAGGTGCGGGTCTTTGCATCGAACCTGCTTTCGAGGTACTCATACGCAGTGTAGACACCGGAGCGGAAATACAACGGGACCGCAATCGCCGAGATGATGACCATGGCGACCGGCAGGCCGAAGTAGAACTGCACGAAGCGCAGCCCGTCCACATAGCCTTGGCCGGTTGTTCCGATGAAAGTGATCGCACTGGCCTGGGTGGCCATGATCGACAGGCCGATCACCCACCAGCGCATCGTCCGCCCGGCCAGCAGGTACGATGCGACGGTCTTGCTCCCTCGGGAGCGGTACAGGCCATAGCCGATGATGGCCACGAGCGAGGCGATCAGAACAGCCCAGTCGATGCCTCTCATGAAGGCGGGTCAAAGCGGACGGTAAAGAGATGAAAAAGCAGAATCCAGAAAGCCAGGTGCGCCAGTACGGCCGCGTAGATGCTGCCCCACGATCCGAGCGGCGGCGGTACCTCTTCCGTGCCGCTGTCTGGCAGCCCGGGGTGAAAGTCCTGTGGAGAGCGCGGCGCCGCGTCCCTGGAACGGCTAGGCGTTACGCCATCGGCCCCGGGGCGCGTAACGCCGCCCGCGTGACTCTTGCCACGGGCTGCTAGGCTGCGCACTGTACGAGGCTCTTCAGATACTTGACGATACGCGGCATCGCCTTCTCGATCGGGTCGCCGCCGTGGCGGTTGGGTTCGTAGACGATGTCGATGATGCCGCCGTAGTGGACACCTCGCAGAATATCGAAGACCTTCGGGTAGTTGATGTAGGGCTCCGAGCCGTCGGCCTGCGGATTGTAGAACTTCACGCGCACGTGCCGGGCTAAAGGCGCGGTCATACGGATGCTTTCCATGAAATCGGCACCCTTCAGTTCAGGCGGGACTTCACCGCTGGCTCCGCCGGAACCGGCGAACTGCCCCGTGTCAAGCAACACCGTGAAGTTCGGGTGGTTCACCTCGCGAATGAATCGCAGCATCTCTTCGCCGGTTCGCGCCAGGGCGCCGTGGTTGTGATTTTGAAGACCCACGGTCATTCCCTGTTCCGCCGCCTCCTCGCAGGTTTTGCGAAGACCCTTGACAGCGTGCTGGAAGGCGTCTTCGCGGTCCGCTTCGTTCTTGGGCGAGCCTGCGAACACCCGCAGGATCGGCGCCCCCAGGAACATGCCGACGTCAATGGCCTGGTAAGCCTTCTCGAGTTCCGCCTTCTCGCCATCGCGCGGATTGCCGAAGTTCGTCGAGACGGTGAACATCGACATCGACAACCCGTTGTCGAGATAAGCCCGGCGAACGTCCTTGAGATACTTCGTCGAAACCGACGGCAGGTTGCGGATGTGCATGCTCGCCGCTTCGAGATCGTATTTGCGGCACTGCTTGAGGAACTCGAAGATCGTGAGCTTGCCGTCGGAGATTTGCCGCGAGTAGTTGAGGGAATAGTCGCTGACCTTGATCATATATGCCTCCGCACCCCTTTGCGGGTTTATCCGTTGTACCGCATGACGGAGATGGGAGCAACCAGCCGCCGGAATCGGGTGTTCAGGTCGGCAGTTCGGGCAAGGCGCCGTTCGGTTCGAGTTGAATCTCTCGAACGCAATTCAAACCCGGCCCGGGTTCGTCTTTCCGAGCTTTCTCCCAGGACGCAAGAACCTCTCGCGGTTTTTCGTTGTTCTTTGACCGGACGCGCTCCGCAATCTCGCCGCCGGGTCGTTCCGGGATGGGGTATTCCCGCAACGACACGAAGTCTTCCTCCCCGTTCGCTCCCTGTTCGAACGAGAGCAGAACCTGCGGCTGGGCTTCGCGGATAATCTCGTACGTTGTGGTGAGCGGAAAAAGTTGCGGCCGTGCGAAATAGCCCATCACCGGCGTCAGCGCGATACCTGCGAGCGGCGTGTAGCGGTAGAGGATCTCCTTGAGCTGAACGTGAGCGTATTTGACGTATTCGATAAAATCCTCGTCCTTCTGGAATCGCCGCTCTGAAGGGTCCCCGTGCGCTACCGCGGCATACGGCCAATCCGGCTGCACCGATTCCGGCGAATAAAAGTACGGGTGACGCCAATCGAGTCCGTAGGCGTACTCGAGTATCAGGCCCATCGAGGCATCGCGGCAGGCATCAGTCATCTCGCCAACGAGATCGCGGCCGGCGGGCGCGCTTAAGCTCGTGAATGATGTCTCGTTGGTGCGGAACAGGCTGAAGCCGTCCCACAACCGGGCAGGGAAGCGGATGTAGGAAGCACCCGCCGTTTGTGCGAACTGCACTAACGACTCAGCGGAGAACGACTCGGCGGTGAAGTTCTGTTTGAGTCGATCGTATGCAGCCGCTGAAACGGCCTTCTGGAAGCGCACCCAGGAGTCAGGGCCCAGTTGGAGGTAGACACCGTACCGGAATGACAGACCGGCATGCCCTTTCCGGAACCATTCCAGGCAGGCTTGGCGCGGCATGCTGCTGTACGCCGTCTTGTGGGCCGACAGGAATCCGGGCGCCTCATCGTTGGCTTCGCGAGTCCCTCCGCAACCCAGCAGCGCGGCGGTCGCGGCGAGGAACTCTCTTCGATTCGATGCGCGGTCGGGCAATGCGGCGGAATCCAGGTGGACTTTAGTGTAATGCTCCATGAATGATGTGATTTATTGGCGCTCGCCAGGTGGTGAGAAATGCACGCTGGCCTCGGCAGAGTTGCGTGTGCGGTTTGAACCAGGCCCTTTGCTGCCCTGTCGCTACGGGGATCTTACTCACTGAACCGGAAGGAGTAGAGATCGGCGTCTTTGATCTCGAAGCGCAGGCGGATGGGTTGGCCGGCGAGTTTGGCGACGTCGGGGTTGCCCTTCCAGGAGAGGGTTCGGTCGAGTTCGTCGCCGTACTGAAGGTCGCAGTCATCCATCGTGAACCCCGGGATGGGGCGGCCGTAGTCTTCCTGGATCTCGACCCGGCCGGTTCCGGCCGCGGATGTCGAGAAATTGATCCCGAGACGGCTGCCTTCGAAGCGCAGCGGTTTCGTGAGGCATTCGCCGCCGGAAAGCGGCGCATTGACCGATACGAAGCCGTCGACGCGAAGGGTGTAGCGGCGCAGGCGATTGCCGTCTTTCTGGCGGGCGGCCTCGCCGAGATAGAACGACAGTTCGTCCGCCGAGCCCGGCAGATGGGATTTCGTCTCGACGATTCCCCAGTTCTGATACTTGTCGCCTTTGAACCAGCTTGCGGGGCGTTGCGGGCCGAGACGGACGAAGGACTCGGGCCACACGTCGAAGTGCAGTCCGTCGCGGCTGCTCATGAACATGGAATCGGTGAACGCCGTTCCGGCGCGTTGCAAGGAGCTGGCGACAATCTCGCGGTATTCGCGTTGCGGCAGGTGTTTGGTGGATTCGGTCCAATCGTAGTCGACATAGCGAGTCGGGAAGCCCACGAAGATATGCGGCGCGCGGTAATAGGGGATGACGCCGTTGGTGTAGATCTGCCCCATGCGGCCCGGTGAGTAGGTCAGGAAGACGGGTTTGGACCACTGGACGAAGTCCTTCGATGTGCACGTGCGGATGTCGCGGCCCTCTCGGAAGTCGCGGACGTAGGCGCGGTACTCGCTGCGAAGCGAGTCCCAGAACGCGAGGTTCTGTGAGTCGAACGCGCCTTTAGTGATAACGGTTTCGTTGCGTGTGAGCTTCCATTGGATGGCGTCGGCGGACTCGTAGATGTGCAGGCCGTGTCCGAAGCCTCTTTTGTCGTTGGGGTCGAGCGACTTGCCGCGGCCCATCGCCTTGTACTTGGCGTTGGCGCTGCTGCCGGGGTTGGTGTCGAGAAATGGTGTGAAGTTGTGCGAACCGATTCCGTCCCAAATGATGTTGTTCTTCTTCGAGCCGTCGAACTCGACGATGCCGAGGTCGGGTCGGGTCCAGTGGATGCCGTCGGGGCTCTCGGCGTAACAGACGACTTCCCGGTGAACGTTCTCGCGCTTGCCCCGTGTGTAGACGCTGTGCGTCCCGCGATAGTACATGCGGTAGAGATCGCCGTCCTGAAAAAAGGTCGTGTAGTTGCTGGCATTGCCTTCCCAAGGCTTGGTTCTTTCGAGCGAGATTTCACGGGCGACCGGCCGGTGAAGGGTGCGGCGGGCGCCGCGAAGCCGGTCGATCAGATAGCCGTCAACGAACAGCTCACGCCGATCGGCGATGTCGACCGGGGCGGCCTCGGCGCCGGTCAGCGGGGAGCGGCTTGATGCGAGAACCGCGGCGAGTTGGAGCCATTGGCGGCGGGTGGGGATTGAGCTATGCATTCCTGGTTCTACAGGGTTATTCTTCACTGAACCGGAAGGAATAGAGATCGGCGTCTTTGATCTCGAAGCGCAGGCGGATGGGTTGGCCGGCAAGTTTGCCGACGTCCCGGTTGCCTTTCCAGGAGATGGTTCGGTCGAGTTCGTCGCCGTACTGAAGGTCGCAGTCATCCAACGTGAACCCCGGGATGGGGCGCCCGTAGTCTTCCTGCAGCTCGACCCGGACGGTTCCGGCCGCGGATGTCGAGAAGTTGATCCCGAGACGGCTGCCTTCGAAGCGCAGCGGTTTCGTCAGGCACTCGCCGCCGGAAAGCGGCGCATTGACCGATACGAAGCCGTCGACGCGAAGGGTGTAGCGGCGCAGCCGATTGCCGTCTCTCTGGCGGCCGAACTCGCTGAGATAGAACGACAGTTCGTCCGCCGCGCCCGGCAGATGGGATTTCGTCTCGACCATCCCCCAGTTCTGATACTTGTCGCCGTAGAACCAGCTTCCGGGGCGTTGCGGGCCGGGACGGACGAAGGACTCGGGCCACACGTCGAAGTGCAGTCCGTCGCGGCTGCTCATGAACATGGAATCGGTGAATGCCGTTCCGGAGCGTTGTGAAGAGCTGGCGACAATCTCGCGGTATTCGCGTTGGGGCAGTTGTTTGGTGGATTCGGCCCAACCGTAGTCGGCGTAGCGCGTCGGGAAGCCCACGAAGAGATGCGGCGCGCGGTAATAGGGGATTACGCCGTTGGTGTAGAGCTGCCCCATGCGGCCCGGTGAGTAGGTCAGGAAGACGGGTTTGGACCACTGGACGAAGTCCTTCGAGGTGCATGTGCGGATGTCTCGGCCCTCTCGGAAGTCGCGGACGTAGGCGCGGTACTCGCCGCGCAGCGAGTCCCAGAACGCGAGGTTCTGCGAGTCGAACGCGCCTTCTGTGATGACGGTGTCGTCACGAGTGAGCTTCCAGTGGATGGCGTCGGCGGACTCGAAGATGTAAAGCCCGTATCCAAAACGGCTTTTTCCGCTGGGATTGAGCGACTTCCCGTGGCCCATCGCCTTGTACTTGGCGTTAGCGGTGCTGTCGGGGTTGGTGTCGAGAAAAGGCGTGAAGTTGTGCGAACCGATTCCGTCCCATATGATGTTGTTCTTCCTGGAGCCGTCGAACTCGACGATGCCGAGGTCGGGGCGGGTCCAGTGGATGCCGTCGGAGCTCTCGGCGTAACAGACGACTTCTCGATGCACGTTCTCGCCCTTGCCCTGTGTGTAGACGATGTGCGTCCCGCGATAGTACATGCGGTAGCGATCGCCGTCCTGAAAAACGGTCGTGTAGCCGCTGGCATTGCCTTCCCAGGACTTGGTTCTTTCGAGAGAAACTTCACGGGCGGCCGGCCGGTGAAGAGTGCGGCGGGCGCCTCCGAGTCGGTCGATCAAATAGCCGTCAACAAACAACTCACGCCGATCGGCGATGTCGATCGGGTCGGCCTCGGCACCGCTCAGTGGAAAGCGGCTTGATGCGAGAACCGCGGCGAGTTGGAGCCATTGGCGGCGGGTGGGGAGTGGACCATGCATTGCGTTTGCTCCTGTCGGTCGATGCTCTGCTGTGTGTGGCGTCCTGTTTCGCGAACACATCCTTATGAGTCCATCTGATAGTACACCTCCTTCGAGCTGGAAAAAACTGATTCGCTTCGCCGCCACGGTCGCACCCGGCATTTTCATGATCGGGTACGTCATCGGAACGGGCAGTGTCACCACCATGGCGTCGGCCGGGGCAAGCTACGGCATGTCGCTGACATGGACGCTCGTTTTCGCGTCCCTGTTTACGCATATCATGGTCGTGGCTCTGAGCCGCGTGACGATCCTCACGGGCGAAACAACGCTGTTCACGTTTCGAAATCACTTCGGGAGGCCTGTCACGATCTTCCTGATCGGCTCTCTGATGATCACGCAACTGGCGTCGATCATCGGCGTGATGGCAATCGTCAGTGACGTAATGCGTGAATGGACGGCTCAGGTGACGGGCAGCGAGGGAGTGCCGCAAATCATCTGGGCAGTGGGCTTTACGTTGTTGCTGCTGGGACTCTACTGGCGGGGCCGGCATGGCTTTTTTTTGAAAGTGCTGGCGATGTTCGTCACGATGATGGGTTTTGCTTTCTTCATGACCGCTTTCCTGGTGAAGCCTGATCCGGCCACGGTGGTCGAGGGGTTGATCCCCAGCATTCCGGAGGTCGGTAACCCGGCGCTGCTCATAGCCGGGATGATCGGGACGACGATGGCGGGCGTGGTTCTGGTGACCCGTAGCGTGCTCGTGCAAGAGAAGGGCTGGACGACGAGTGATTTTCGCGAGGTTGTACGCGACTCCGGCGTTTCGATGACGCTGTTGTTCTTCATCAACGTCGCGATCATGGCGTGCGCGGCAGGCACGCTGCATGTCAGCGGGATGGAGATCGAACGGGCGATCGACATGGTTCGCACGATCCAGCCGCTGCCGGCAGCGTCAGCGCTTTTCGTCTTCGGAATCCTGGCTGCGGGGCTTTCCTCGCTGTTCCCGAACTACTTGCTGGGACCGTGGCTCATCTCTGACTTCCTGGGCATCAAACGCGATATGAGCAAGACATCCTTTCGGGTCCTCGTCGTCGTCACTTCGTCCTTCGGCTTGATCGTGCCGATCTTCGGTGGCAGCCCTGTCCAGATCATGATCGCCTCGCAGGCGTTGAGCCCGCTCGTGATGCCGTTGCTTGTGCTCTTTACGTGGATTCTCATCAACAAGCGCCGCATCGCCGGGGAACACAAGCCCTCGTTGTTGCTGAACTTCGGGATGGGGGTCACATTCATTTTCTCGACCTACATGCTCTATCTCGCGGCGTCGGGATTCCTGAACCGAGGGTAGGGTTCAAGACGGAAAGTTGGGCTCGAGAAACACTCCGGCTGCTCTGCTGCAACTTTCTCGGCAGTCAGCCGCTGCGGTTCGGCGCTTGAGAGCCACTTCAATCCGGACCATGCGGTCAGACCGCTCTTCGCATTGGCGTGTTGGTCCGCTGAAACTTGCCCTCCTGGTTCTCCATCAAGGCGCAGGCCTGTCCCATTTCACACGCGAACGCATAACGCTTCGTGGCCGCGGCGCACTTTGGAAACGAACCCGGAGCGGGAACAGCTGCAGCAACTCACCAGGATCAATCAGTCCCTGCGAAACCGCGGACGCCAGGACGGCTTTCTGGAACCCAAGTGGCCCGGATGCCTCGCCCCGGCCGGGAGAGATCCTGTTCGGCGGCTCTATCGAACCTCGATCAACGCGAAGCGGCCGATCCGGTCGACCCAGATTTCGGTGGCTTCTCCACGCTTGACGGCTTTCAATGGACGCACTTCGCCGTCGGGCTCGTAGACCGTGGCGCGGCGGAAAACGCCGTCGACGCGCGTGGGGAATCCCTGGTCAAGGGGTGTGTCGTAGTTGACAAGGTGCACCTGAGCCGCGGTGCGGCCCGCCTGAAAAGCCGAACCAACGACGGTGGGCGCGTTCCAGAGTCGGACGTCACGGGTCTGAACACCGATGAGATCGATTACATCCAAGGCGAACTCGCTGGGATCGAGGACGGGATCGTGATAGGCGACGATGCGGCCGTTGCCGAGCGAAAAGTGGTCGCGATCCCTGTCGGGGGGGGTCTTCGATGCGCCTTCGGCGAGCCACCATTTCGGACTCCCGGCGCCGCCGGGCGCCGTGACCAGCAGGCCTCCGGCTTGCACGTAACCGAAGATTCTTCTGAGCACCCTGGCGCTCGGCGCTTCAAGATTGGCGTAGACAAACCCGCGCACCCGGCTCGGATCGAGAACGGGGACATCGGCAGCCGGATGGACGACGGGGAAGAGGCTGCGGCGATACATCAGGTTCAGAATCTCACCGGATTCGGCCAGCGATCCGGCTGCGGCCGCGATGCGAGAGCGGTTCGGGCGCCTGATTTTTTCCGCGTTCTCCTGGAGAAATCGGGCGGTCCGACCGAGGGACTTCCAAGCGGATACGGCGTCCCTGTCGTCTCTCAGCAATGCGGCGCGGAAGTCGTCCGGAAGCGATAGGACACAGTTGCCGCCTGCCAGGAACGCTTCCACGAGCGCGACCTCGACGGACTCGTGCGGCACCGCGCGCCCGCCGCTGATGCCGGCTGCCTTGTCGGGGCGGTAACCGAGGACAGCGGGACGCTGCGGGAACATGCCGCGCAGGTAGCCGATGAGATACGGGTTGGTATCGAGCCAGGGTTCACGGCTCGCCGTCGCTACCTCCATGCCGCGTCCGGGGACATTGGGAGGAGCGCGGACTCCGGGCCACAGACCTGTCGCGAGGATGGGATAAGCGCCGGCGACATCCCAGGCGATCTGGTCGCGGTCGAGAAAGACGAGCACATCATGGTCACCCGCTTCGGCCGCGAAATCCCGCAACGCTTGGGCCGAGTTCAAGGCGCCGCCGGCGGTGACGGCGATTCCTTCGAAGCCGGCTTCCCGGGCGGAGGCGTCGGACTGTCGAGCGTGCTCCAAGCTATCGACGACGCCCAACTCGGCGATCGGCGTCAGGCCCCTTTGACGAGCCTCCCCGGCGAGAGCTTCGGATGCTTCCGAGCCGGGCCAGGCAAGCAGGACACTCGTCCAGCCGCCTTGTTGCAAAAGCTCGATTTGCGCTTGGGCCGTTCTTTCTCCCGGCGTCCAGCGACCGATGATCTCGCTGTTCGGGTCGAATTCGGCGCGGAGAGCGGCCGGACAGAGCAGCGTGAGCAGCAGAATGAACCGCGATGATGTGAAGGCACTACGCATCATGGCTTCGCTGCCAGTTTATACAATAGTGACCAATAGTGTGCTAAACTGGTGTTGAAAGTTCGAAGCGTCCAGCATTGATCAAAAGTGCGCTGTCAGGCGTAAAGAACATGAACGGGAGCCCGGCAAGGCTCCCGTTCAGCTTTTCAGGCTCCTTTCATAAGTTCCTTGAGCAAGGGATCGTTCACGTTTGCCTTCTTGGTGATTTGAACGAGCCGGTCTCGCCGTGACTTGTTCCATGGGGCGTAATGGCGCTCGGTGGTGGTGATACTGCTGTGGCCAAGAAGCGTGCTGACATCTTCGATTGGCACGCCATTCGAAAGTAGTTCGACGGCGAACGTATCGCGCAAGCGATGTGGGTGAAAGTCGGAGATGCCGGCTTCAAGAGCGAAGGAATTGAGTTGTTTCCTCCAGTATTTCGTAGCGGAGACGGGCTGCGAGTCACCTGACCAAAAGAAGTAGGGTATTCGGTTGTGAGTGATCGAATGAAGCGATTCGATGACGAGATCGGGTACATGAGCGATCACGAGCTCGTCCGTCTTCGCGCGGCGGAGAATGAGGGTGTTGCCTTTGATGTGATTGCGGCTGCAAGTCACGGCGTCCTGGATGGAAAGGCCGGTGTATCGCATCAGTAGGATGAGAGCTTTTGCCTGCGCATGATCAGCGGCAGAGACAATGAGCGATCGCATTTCTTCGATGTCGAGGGGAAGGGTGGGTTTGCTTTTCACCTTGGGGCTGACGATGTTGCCCATGGGGAAGTGATCGATCCAGCCTTCCTTGACGGCGAACCGGAAGAAGGTGCGCATCAGCGTGAGGCGCAGCTTGGTGGTGCTGGTGCTGGTTGTCCAGCTATCGCGCCAAAGGCGTATCTCATCCTGCGTGAAGCTGCCTAGGTCAGTGAGGCCTCGCTCGCCGGCGTAGCGGGTCCAATGGCGGAAGAGGTAGTCGTAGTTCTTGATGGTGGAGTGTGAGCGATTCCGGGCCTGCAATTCGTGCAAGTAGATGCTGAATGCCTCGGAGAGCTTCATTGCTGTGCTCGTTGTTTCTGCCGCCGAAGGTAGGTAGACGTGGGCTGGAAATTGTCGGCCTCGCCGCCCGGGAACCAGCGGTAGAGGGTGACGGTACTCACGCCGATGCGGCGGGCGATTTTGACTTTCGAGAGGGTGCCTTCGCGGAGCAGCGAGCGGGCGAGCTCGACGTTCTCGGGATTGTGAAACTTGGACGGGGCGCCCCAGCGGTTGCTGTTCTTGCGGTGCGCCGCGACGCCGGCGCGGGTGCGTTCGGAAAGGAGCTGGCGCTCCATCTGAGAGAAGGCGGCGATGATGGTGAACACGGCCTCGCCGATGGGGGTGTTGGTATCGATGCCCTCGGTGAGGCTGAAGAGCTCGACCTTCATGGAGCGAAGCTTCTCGACGATCTGAACTAGGTGGGAGACGCTACGGCCGAGCCGATCGAAGCGCCAGACGACGAAGGTGTCGCCGGCGCGCAGGATATCGAAGAGGCGGTCGAGCTCGGGGCGCTTGTGGCTGACGCCGGAAGCGTGTTCGGTAAAGATTCGTTCACAGCGAGCGTCCCTGAGAGCGGTGATTTGCAGCTCCGGGTCCTGGTCGACGGTGGAGACTCGTGCGTAACCAATTTTCACGATCAGTTACCCTAAAACC
This sequence comes from Bryobacterales bacterium, assembly GCA_026713545.1. Classification (GTDB taxonomy): domain Bacteria; phylum Acidobacteriota; class Terriglobia; order Bryobacterales; family UBA6623; genus JAPPLB01. The sequence goes on along the minus strand of JAPOOG010000077.1, from coordinate 6,262 downwards.
ATTTTCAACGACGATTGTATCATCGTGGCGTATTTTGAAGCTCAAAAAGGGGGTCTGAAGCGTGAAAATCGGGGAGCGGGTGAAACGTTTCAGAAAGGATCCTTTCCGCAACGGTTAAACCCAAACTACACGGCGCGGCTGATGTGACGACCTCGGCTTTGCGCGCATCCCAGCAACAGGCGCGGCCTGTCTATTAGCAGACCGTTGCGGCCATGCACTCAGGTCCCGATTGGTACAATTCCGTCGTGAACGACAGGGCGCTGCAGTGGATCGACGCCGCAGTCATCGTCTCGAGCATCGCCACCATCCCGCTGGTGGTTCTCGATGCCCGGGATGTGGCCACGCCAATCACTTCAGCGGCCAACTGGATCATCTGGCTAGTGTTCCTCGTCGACCTCGTCGCCGATTTTAGACGATCTGTCGGCGTGGGCCGTAAGCTGTTTAGCTTCGCGATTGTGGTACTGAGCTTCCCCGCTCTTCCCGACATCCTGGCTCTCTGCCGGCTCGCTCGACTGTCTCGAATTGCTCGCGTCCTTCAGATGGTCGGTGTTGGTCATAAGGTGCTGCTGGCGTTCCAACGCACGCTCGGACGACGCGGATTGAGCTACGTCGCGGCCATCGCGACGCTGTCAGTCTTGATCGGCGGTGGTCTGGTGTTCCTGGCCGAACCCGAACGCGTTGGTGGCTTCTGGAACGGCGTATGGTGGGCCGTCGTCACCACCACCACAGTCGGGTACGGCGACATATCGCCGGTTTCGCTCGGCGGGCGTCTGGTGGCCGTGATACTCATGCTCGTCGGGATCGGATTGTTCGCGACGCTTGGAGCCTCAGTCGCCGCCTTCTTCGTCAAATCGGACTCGGATGACCGTCTCGAACGCATCGAGGAACGGCTATCCCGCATCGAAGAGTTGCTGAAACGCTGAGTCGCGAGCGCGGTGCGCCTCGGAGAGGAAAACGCAGAGTTTCTGCGGATTCTGGTCCAGCGTCAGGGATCAAAATGCCGATGCAAGAGGATCTGCTGAATATGGACCGCAGGCGGCATGTGGCCTGCGTCTGATCATTGCAATAACGATCCTTTGAGCAACTTGTAGTTGTTTAGTTTCGGTCGTTCTCAGTAGTACTCCCGAATGTACCCGTATGCGCGGTCAAACAGATCGACGTCCTGATGGAGTTGGTATTTGAAGAGTGTCTTTCGCAGAGCCTTCCTTACCTCGCGTTCGCCGGCATGTGTGTTCTGCCAACCGACGAAGCGGACTTGGCGCACGATCTCATCGATGTCGCTTACGATCCGTTCGACCATGACCGGAGTGTCGACGTTCCTTGCCTCTTCGAAGAGCTCGGTTAGAGCTGTCTTTCCTCGATCTTCCTGCTCGATATGGGGACTGGTATGCTCTGTCGCTACCACGTCACGCGCAAGGTCCAGGAGGCTCTTCAAGAAGTCCACGCTTGTTAGAAGCCCCTGTTCGTGGCGGTTCTTGAGATCCTCCAGCCGTTCTACGAGATCCTTGAACCGGGGGTCGTGGAGATGCTTCCGCAACCGGCGGAATACCTTGATCTCGATTTCCCTGCTCTTCTTTTTGGGATCTGGCGTTCCGAGCACAGCTTCGAGCAGGTCGGCATCGACGACAAGCAACTCTAGGTCGTCATGCACCGCTTCGACGTGCACATTCTCGTGGATCAGCTTGATGGTCTTAGCTCCGAGGCGGTGCCAAAGCAGCCTCCCAGTGTTCGAGACCGGCTTCACCGATTCGTAGACCTGCACCAACCAGCGGTAGTCAGTCTCGTGCTGGTTCAGAAAGGGATCGGGTGAAATTGCCTCCCAGAGTCGTGCGAGGTAGCTGCAGTCAGCGGCAAACCGGTCGCGAACGTCGTTGTTGGGCAGACACTCCTGGGCAGCCATCAGCCCCTCGTATCCCGTTAGGGTGCGGTCGACCCCGGGGAAGTACTGGAGACATTTCTGGATCGCCTCCGGCAGCTTGTTCTTGAGCTCGATAATGTTCGACACCACGCGAGTGATGCCCTCTTCGTCGAACTGGAGCGCCTGCGCCACATCGTCGAAGATCCCGAGGTAGTCGACGATGAGGCCGTGCGTCTTCTCCTGGCCATAGGGGCGGTTCGTACGGCAGATCGCCTGCAACAGTGTGTGGTCCCGCAGCGGGCGGTCGAGATACATCGTCTGCAAGATCGGCGCGTCGAAGCCCGTGAGCAACTTCGATGTGACGATGATGATTTTCAGGGGATCGTTGGGATCGCGGAAGCGGTCGAGGAGCGTCTCTTCTGCATCCCGCTCGCGGCGGTAGGGGGCGTAGTCATCCTCGCCGCTGTTCACTGACATGACGATGTCCGACACCTCGGGTGCAAGGTGCTGATCGATCGCCTGCTTGTAGAGGAGGCAACTCTCGCGGTCGAACGTGACGACCTGCGCGCCGAAACCGTTCGGAGCCACCTTTTCCTGGAAGTGTTGAGCGATGTCGGCGCAGACGGCCTGGACGCGGTCAGGGGACTTCAGTAACACCGCCATCTTGGCGGCGTGCTTCCCCAGCTGATCCCGCTCCTTATCGGTGAGGTCGGCGGTCAGGGCCTGAAATTCCTTTTCGATCTGAGGCCGGTCCATGTGGAGGTCGACCAATCGCGGCTCGAAATGCAGCTCCTTCGTGGCTCCATCCCGGATGGAGTCCTCGAATCCATATCTGCTCAAGTAGCCATTGGCGTCCTCCTCGGCCCCAAAGGCATAGAAGGTGTTCTTATCAGCCCGATTGATCGGTGTGCCGGTCAGGCCGAATAGGAACGCGTTGGGCAGGGCATCGCGCATCTTGCGGCCCAGGTCGCCCTCTTGCGTGCGGTGCGCCTCGTCTACCAGCACGATGATGTTTTCGCGCTCGTTGAGAACATCATCGGACTCGCCGAACTTGTGAATTGTCGTGATGATGATTTTGCGGACGTCCTTCCCAAGCAAGTCTTGCAGGTCCTTGCGGCTCTGGGCCTTCACTAGGTTGGGTGCGTCTGCGGCGTAGAAAGTGCTCGAAATCTGACTATCGAGATCGACTCGGTCGACGACGACCATCACCGTCGGGTTCTTCAGAGCTGGGTGTAACCGCAGCTTGCGCGCCGCAAAGAGCATGAGCAGCGACTTGCCAGATCCTTGGAAATGCCAGAGCAGACCCTTCTTCGGGTGGCCAGCCACTACGCGCTCAACGAGCTTGTTCGCTCCTTCGTACTGCTGATAGCGGGCGATGATTTTGATGCGCTGCTTGCCCTTGTACGTTGCGTGTGATGTGAAGTTCTCCAGCAGATCCAGGACGACCTGCGGCCGCAGCATCGAGGTGACCGCCTGTTCGACTCGCTCCAGCGAGGGCAGGGCATCATCATCCTCGATCCGCCACGGACCCCAAAACTCGACAGGCATGCGGATCGAGCCGTAGCGGTATTCCTTTCCCTCGGTGGCGATGGAAAAAACGTTCGGCACGAAGATCTCGGGCACATTGCGCTCGTAGTCGTCGTGCACTTGCAGAGCTCCGTCCAGCCAACTCTGGCTGGAGCGGACCGGGGTCTTCGCCTCGATGAGCACCAGCGGCACGCCGTTGATGAGCAGGACGAGGTCGGCCCGCTTTTCGGTCTTGCCGGCGCGAAAAGTGTACTGCTGGGTGATGACAAACAGGTTCTGCTCGAGGTCGTCGAAATCGATGAGCCTGATCGTGACGTGCTCACCGTTCTCCCCGAAAGGCATCGACTTCTCGCCGGTCAACCACGCGGCGAACTCTTCGTTAGACTTGACCAGGCCGTCGCTACGGACACCCATGATGATCGCCCGCAGCCGGTAGAGCACGTCGGCGGCGCGGTCGGGCAAGGCGGCGATGGAGGGATTCAGGCGGATGAGAGCATCTCGAAGGTGTCCTTCGACGAGAACTTCTTGGGGGTGACGAGGGAGGTCTTCGTGGGAGAGGTAGTGCCAACCGAGTCCTGAGATCTGCCCAGTGCGGCGAGCGAGGCCGGAGCCGATAGCGATGCGATGCGTGATGTCACCGCAGAGCAGGTCGCGGATGAAGGCTTCGACAGTGTTTGCTTCGTTGAAGATCATTGAAAAGCCTCCAACAGCAAGCTTGAGCGTGTACGCCTCAACTTCGCGATGCGCGCATGTGTTGACTCTAAAGCCGTAGTCAGTTGATCGATGAGTACGAGAGCATCACAAGCTCTCTCCGGGAAATGAACGGGCACGCCAGCTACGATCTTCGAGTTCAAGTTTGGCATTGTTGTCCCCACTGCACGGGATTTCAGCCATCGGATTACCGAAGCCGAAGACAGAGACTGAACCACAGCCTGAGCCAAATTAACATCGTCCAGCCGAATCCGAAGGCACCCTGTGCCGCACAGCCAGCCTTCATGCTCGCCGGACACTAGCGCACGGCGGCTTAGGTCACCACGTCTGGGCAATATGATGTCCCCGATGTGCAAACGGTGTTGGCTGAGTTGATCGGCCTTCTCTGGCGAGACCTTGGCAATTTGATCCATTGAAATCGAGTTGTCTCCAAGATCGGACGGCATAACAACAGGAACACCTTCTGATCTATAGTCGGACTGATGGAGCTGTGCCCCAAAGGGGCCAATCTGGATTCCGCTTCCTCTCTCGCATAGTCTGCCCAACGTTGATGTCGAGGATTTCGAGATTCCGAACCATGTATCTCGACATGACTCCAGTGCCGCGTAACCGGAAGACGCGACTTCCAAAAGTCTGGCAATAGTTGCTTCGATCCTGAGCAGCACCTCGGCAATGCGCTGCTGCTCCTCCAGCGGTGGCAGGGCGAACTCTTCCTTCGCGATATCGCTCCAGTTGATGGTTGGTGAAAGTCCACCAACCGAGATCTTGACTGCACGGTCCATGAAGATATCGCTCTGCATGAAAAAGGGCAGGAACTCCTCGATGACTACGTGTGTCTTGGGTCGCAAGACCATCGCGTGTGCCGAGCAAATGCCATCAAAATCTGCGACCGCGAGCTTTCGCTGGTAGGCACGTCGCTTGCCGAAGATAATGTCACCAGATTTGAAGATGATCTTGCTGGATTCAACGTCGGTTGTTTCGCCCCAGCGTCGAATCTTCAGTGACTCGGGATCAATGTGCTCAAGCCCGACGTATCTATCAACATCCGCCTCGGCGGGGTTGTCGATCTTGTCCTTGACCTGAACGGCCATCTGGTCGAATCGAAACAACTGTGTTTGCTTGAGCATCTCAGGCATTGTTAGCCTCCTTGGCTACAACGCCATCGAGCATCTCCACGAGTGAGTCCATCTCCGTCCAGAAGGCACGGCCATCATCTTCGAAGGAGGACCAGGCCGTAAGCAGATCCTGTGTGCCTTCTTCATCGCTCGACGATGTGACTTTCTCGACGTACTTGGGAATGGAGAGGTCACCACCTTTCGCAAGAACCTCTCTAGTTGTCGCAACAAACGCGAAGCCTGGCTTGTCTGCGAAGTCCCGGTATGCTTCGAGTATCTTGGCTTGGTGCTCCGGCTTGAGGAAGCTCTGCGCCTTCTCACGGGCGACTTCATTGACTGCATTGATGAATAGGACTTTGCCGTCGCGCTTAGCTGGCTTCGTAGTCCGACAGATCAGAACGCACGCCTCCATCGGCGAATTGTAGAATAGGTTTGGGCCAAGACCGAGCACGCACTCCAAGAGATCTACCTCGACTAATCTTGTTCGCATTTCCTCTTCTTCATTCCGGAAGAGTACCCCATGCGGAAAGAGGATGGCGCAGCGACCCGTCTTCGGGTCCATGCTCTTGAGGATGTGCTGGAAGAAGGCGTAGTCGGCGCGGCCTTGCGGCGGCGTACCGAGGAAGTTGCGTCCCCATTTATCGCTCTGCCACGCCTCGCGGTTCCACTTCTTGATGGAGTACGGCGGATTGGCGAGGACCACGTCGAAGGCCTTGAGGTGGTCTCCCTCGATCAGGGACGGATCGTGCAGCGTGTTGCCGCTACGGATATCGAAGTCGGAGACGCCATGCAGCACGAGGTTCATGCGGGCGATGGCCGCAGTGATGTTGATGAGTTCTTGCCCATAAAGACCAATGGTGCGAGTGTCACCTCCCTTGCGTTTCACTTCGGCCAGGCATGAGATAAGCATGCCGGAGTGGACCCCAAAAATGAGACAAGTAGCTAAGCATCTTTTTACAGTGATCGGAGAGAGGTGCTATGGCGTTGTCAAGACGGAAGTTTTCTGCGGAGTTCAAGTTGCGGGCGGTACGGCAAGTCGAGGCGGGAGCCT
>JAPOOG010000093.1 GCA_026713545.1 Bryobacterales bacterium | reverse complement strand
GTCGTACTGGAAGCAGCACGAGTTGCCGAATGTCTGTCCCAAAGACTACGGGGAGTTGAGCCGGCGCGCCCGCCGGGCGCTGCGCCGCATGCAACGTAGACCGCGCTTGCTCACGGCCTACTGGAAACAGTCTTCTCTTTGCTTCGATTGACGGGGTATTATGCGGGACTCAATAAGAAAGCAATTGTCCTCACATCGAATTACCACACCCGGCAGGCACGTCACATTTTCCACCAGCAGGGCGGCGACGAGACCGAGTACCTTTTGGCCTCTGCTCCCTACCCCCACTTCGAGCCTGATTGGTGGCGCTTCCGCGAGGGAGAGAAATGTTCTTACTGCAAACCATGAAGACCCTGAACGTCTGGGTCGAGTAAGATCACTTCTGGCAGGCATGATTTCGACGCTGCGGACACTTGTCCCCTACCTGATACGGTATCGCTGGCGTTTTGCTGGAGGTACCTGTGCGTTGCTCGCTACGTGCGTCTTCACCGTTGCGATTCCTGTCGTCATCAAGTTCGGCATCGATTCTCTGAATGCCGATTTTGAGTCAGGCACACTCGTCCAGTGGGTCGGGGTCCTATTGGCACTCGCCCTTGTAAAGGGTATTTCCCATTATTGGATGCGCTGGACTCTGATCCGCATCTCTCGCGACATCGAGTTCGACTTGAGGCGGGACTTTTTCTCGAGTCTGCTGTCGTTCTCCCAGCAGTTCTATCGCTCCTATCGCACAGGGGACCTGATGTCCCGCGCGACGAACGACATCACAGCGATCCGCTTGCTGCTTGGTCCCGGGATCATGTGCACGGCGGAATTCATTGTCGTTTTCTGCGGCGTTCTGGTCGTCATGAGCCTGACGGATTGGGGTCTGACCTGTTTGGTCTTGGTTCCAGTCCCGGCCATATCGTTGATCGTGGGCTTCTTCGGCGAACGGATTCACGATCGCTTCCAGAGCGTGCAAGAAGGTGATGCGGATTCGAGTTCCGTGGTAAAGGATCACGTGAGCAATGTGAGGCCGGGAAGCGACATCTCCAGGCAAAACACCAGCGGTGAGAGCTTTCGGGCGCAACCCGACTCGTTTACAGACGAGAACTTCGATCGGATTGGATTCAAGGGCCGGTTCTATCAATTACTGGAAGCGCTCATCGGACTGAGTTATTTGATCGTTCTCTGGTACGGCGGACAGCGGGTTTTGGACGACTCCATGAGTCTCGGCTCGTTTGTGATGTTCATGAGCTACATCACGGTTTTCATGTGGCCGTTGAGCGACTTCGGTTGGGGCGTGAATCTGGTTCAACGCGGAGCCGCGTCACTCGCGCGACTGAACGAGATTCTGAGGCAGCGTCCGGATGTCCTCGATCCTGCCGGAGGTAGCGGCCAGTTCGTGGAGATTCGTGGGGATCTCGAGCTTCAGGATGTGACGTTCACCTACCCGGGCTCTTCACGGCCGGCGGTAGAGAACATCCATCTCCAGATCCAGACAGGCGAAACGGTAGCGATCCTGGGACCGGCTGGAAGCGGAAAAACTTCCCTTGCTCAGCTTGTGGCTCGGCTCTTCGATCCGCAGAAAGGTCGTGTGTTGATCGACGGAAAGGATGTACGGGAGCTGCCCCTGCGCTCGCTGAGACAGGGGGTCGGCTTTGTGCCACAGGACACGTTCCTGTTCAGCCGGACAGTTCGAGACAACATCGCGTTCGGTGTTTCTGGGGAGCAGGACTGGAAGATCGCCCAAGCAGCCGAGGTTGCGCAAATCACGTCGGATGTCGACTCTTTTCCTGACCGCTATGAAACCTTGTTGGGAGAAAAGGGGGTCAATCTGTCGGACGGACAAAGACAGAAGGTTTCGATTGCGCGGGCGTTGCTCGCAAACCCGAGGATTTTCATCCTGGACGACACGGCGTCAAGTATTGGTGCCGAAGCCGAGGAGCGGATTCTCAGGAACCTTCAAGTCGTCATGCGCAATCGGACGATCCTTCTCTTCACCCGGCGATCTTCCACAGCCCGCTTGGCTGACAGGATCATCGTTCTCGACCAGGGACGGATCGTTGAGCAAGGGCCGCCCGGCGATCTTCTCGGTGCTCCAGGGCGCTATCACACACTGAGTGGGGATCAGCAGCACGAGATGAAACTCGAAACCCGGGAATCCAACGCACCCGTACGAGAACCCTCCTGGGAAGAGAAGAACGTCTCTGTCGAGTCCGCGAATACCTATGACATGAGATTGATCGGGCGGCTGGCTGCTTACCTGCATCCTTATCGATTCGCTCTCGGGTTTGCGATCGCTCTGCTGATCGTCCATTCGCTGTTGGGAGTGGCAGGACCGTACCTGATGAAAGTTGCTGTTGACCGCTACTTTCAAGTCGCATCCATGCCTTCTCTGCTCGACCCCTGGCTGATGGAAGACGGTCAGGGGGGACTCGACTTTATCGCCCTCCTCTACGCAGCGACTCTACTCGTCGGATTCGTCACCCGCTATCTGCAAACCTACCTGATGCACAACACTGGGCAACGAGTGATGCGGGACTTGCGTTTGGAGATTTTTACCCATCTGAAAAAGATGAGCAAGCAGTTCTTCGATCCTGATGCGGACGGGCGTTGGCTCGCCAGAGTCAACAAAGATTGGGAATCACTGAACAAAATATTCACGTCCGGAGCCGTGGCGGTGGTCGTCGACACGTTGACGTTGGTGACCATCTCGGGAGCCATGTTCTACCTCAGTCCGAAGCTGGCCTTGGTGGTGTTAACGCTGGCGTCGCCGGTTCTGCTTGTGCCACAGTGGTTCCGTCGGCACGCTCGCGCCGCTTTCTGCGCGGTGCAACAGGCCGCTACCCAAACCAAGACGCTTCTACAGGAGCATATTTCCGGCGTGAAGGTAGTGCAGCTCTTTGTGCACGAAGACCAGAGCATGAAGGAGTTAGAGGGAATCAACATCGAACATCGCGATGCTCACCGGCAGGCGATTCGTATGCACGCTTGTTTCTATCCCGCGATGGAGTGGCTTGCGGCCCTCGCTACTGGTGTGTTGTTGCTGTACGGCGGTTTCCGTGTGTCCGAAGACACTCTGACGGTCGGCGTCGTGGTCGCTTTCTTGCTATATGTTGTGCGGATCTTCCAGACGATCCAGGATCTCACTGAAAAGAACGACCTCCTGCAGTCGGCGATGGCGAGCTGCGAGCGTATCTTCGGAATGCTTGACACTCCGACTCATGAAGAAGCGGCGGGTAAGCCCGCCGGCTCGGCATCCTGAGGAACCCGGTCGAGCAAGTCGTCTTCGGCGCCGAGCCCGGGAACTGACCTGCATTTCTCACCACGAGGCGAGCTGAAGTGCGTGAGAGGGCCGCCAGGACGAAGCGCGAGCAAGCGCAACGAAGTCATGGAGGTCGTATCGCGTGCTTCGGCCGTAGGGTGGTGAGAAATGCAGGTCAGGTGCAAACCCCGGAAGGCGAGATGCCCGTGGAAGGGACGTTCGGACGTTCTCGCTGGGGTTTGTGCTTGCACCGCGTCGGGAAAGTCTCCTATCATTTCGTATGGTCAGTTTGCCGCTTGCCGAAGCGCTTACCTTCGACGACGTTCTTCTCGTTCCTTCCTTTAGTTCCGTACTGCCCACGGAAGTCGATACCAGCACCCAACTTACGAAAACAGTTCGCTTGAATATCCCCGTGGTCAGCGCGGCCATGGATACGGTGACGGAGTCTCGTCTTGCGATTGCCCTGGCCCGACAGGGTGGCTTGGGATTCATCCACCGCAACATGCCGGTCGCGAGGCAGGCTGAAGAAGTGGATCGCGTCAAGCGCAGTGAGAGCGGCATGATCGTGGATCCGATCACGATTGCTCCCGAGGACAAGATCTACCAGGCTCAAGTGTTGATGGGTCGATATCGCATTTCAGGTGTGCCCGTTACGCAACAAGGGAGACTCGTCGGGATACTCACCAATCGGGACTTGCGGTTTGAAACCCGTTTGGATCTTCCGGTCGCCGACGTGATGACGAAGGACAACCTGATCACAGTGCCCGTCGGCACCACCTTGGCAGAGGCGGAGCGGATACTTCACGAGCACCGCATCGAAAAGCTTCTTGTGGTTGATGACGACTACATGCTGAAGGGACTGATTACCGTCAAGGACATTCAGAAACGCAGACAGTACCCGAATTCGGCCAAGGATGACAAGGGCCGCCTGATGGTTGGAGCCGCGATCGGTGCAACGGGCGACTTCCTTGAACGCGCCCAGGTCCTCGTGGAAAAAAAAGTCGACATTCTGGTGATCGACACGGCGCACGGACACACCCGGAGGGTGTTGGACGCCGTAACGGAGGTTCGCAAGCAGGTTGCCGACGTGCAGCTCATCGCCGGGAATGTCGCGACCCAAGAGGGTGTAAGGGATCTGGTGCAGCGTGGGGTGGATGCGGTCAAGGTCGGTATCGGCCCGGGCTCGATTTGCACGACTCGAATTATTTCAGGCACCGGCGTCCCGCAGATTACGGCAGTCAGCGAATGTGCCAAAGCTGCACGCGAGGGCGGTGTTCCGCTGATTGCGGACGGTGGCGTCAAGTACTCCGGAGACATCACCAAAGCCATAGCTGCTGGCGCCGACACGGTGATGATCGGCAGCCTGCTTGCGGGCACGGAGGAAAGCCCCGGTGAGACGGTTCTTTACCAGGGCCGCACGTACAAGTCGTACCGCGGGATGGGCTCGATGGGCGCCATGGCCGGCGGCAGTAGCGACCGTTATTCGCAGGAATCATCTAGCGGGAAGCTTGTCCCCGAGGGTGTGGAAGGGCGTGTTCCCTACAAAGGGCCGTTAGGCGAAATGGTCCATCAACTTGTAGGAGGACTGAGAGCCGGTATGGGTTATTGCGGGGCGCCGACCATCGGCGAGTTGCAAGAGAACTCCCGCTTCGTCAGGATCTCGTCGGCCGGGTTGAAGGAAGCGCACGTGCACGATGTGCTGATTACGAAGGAAGCGCCAAACTACCAGGTCGAGCGCTGAGGTAGAACGACCCGAGTTCTCCGCAATATACTCTGACAGTCTACGGCAAGCGCGGCCCAACACCCGCTGGGCAGCTGTCACACGTAGGGGAATAGCCGCACATCAACCTCGGTCCTGCGGCGCTTGGAGTTCGAAGGCTTCTGCTGATGCTTCGCCTTTCGGTCACGATCTTTCTCAGCGCTTTCCTGCTCTTTCAGGTTCAGCCGCTCATCGCCAAGGTCATCTTGCCATGGTTCGGCGGCGGTCCGGCGGTCTGGACTGCCTGCATGTTGTTCTTCCAGGTCATCCTGCTCGGCGGTTACGCTTATGCTCACCTCATCAGCACACGGTTCTCAAGGCGGACCGGCAGCGGTATCCACATCGCCGTGCTGCTGATTTCGCTGGCGTTCCTGCCGATCATGCCGGAGGAGGCGGTCTGGAAGCGTGCGGATGTTGTTCAGCCGACCGCGTTCATTCTTTGGCTGCTTTTGGCGAATGTAGGCGTGCCGTACTTTCTTCTTTCGTCAACGGCGCCCCTGGTGCAGCATTGGTTCAGCGTGACCTATTCCAATCACTCGTCCTATCGGTTGTATGCGCTTTCGAACACAGGTTCGTTGTTGGCTCTGCTGACCTATCCGCTTGTCGTCGAACCGACACTTACGCTCGGGAGCCAGGTTGGGTCGTGGTCGATGGCCTACGGGGTTTTTGTGCTTCTGTGTGTTTGGAGCGCTTGGCGAGCGATGGCAGCGACCGGTTCAGTGACCTCGAGTGTCGGGAGAACTGCGGCTGCGGGCAACTTCGGAGTCGGAATTTCGACACCGGCGACACTCGACGTTCTCATGTGGCTGGGTCTCGCCACGGCTGGGTCGATCATGCTGCTGGCAACGACGAACCAGATGTCTCAGGAAATTGCGGTGGCGCCTTTTCTTTGGGTGGTGCCGCTGGCGCTTTATCTGGCCACGTTCATCATTACATTCCAGCATGAGCAATGGTACAGCCGTTTCCACTTCGGACTGCTGATGGGGGTCTCGTCGATCGTGGCCACGGCAGTCCTGTTTGGAGGTGTATTCGTACCACTTTGGGTCCAGATTCTGGCTTACTCCGCGACCATGTTTGCCTGCTGCATGACGTGCCACGGCGAACTCTACCGCTTGCGGCCCGATCCTACTCACCTGACGCTGTTTTACCTCGTGGTTGCTTCGGGGGGAGTGCTCGGCGGGCTCTTCGTTGCAGGAGTGGCCCCGCTGATCTTCGACGGATATTGGGAGTACCATGTCGGCCTGATCGCTTGTATCTTCCTGACCCAATTGGCCTGGTTGCGTGCGGGCGTATCCGTGCGCGCATTTGCGAGTCGTACCACACTCTTCATCCGCCTCGGTCTGATGTTAGGGGCGCTCGCGATGGTTCTTTATGCTCACGTGCGGCTCGGTGGAAGAGGCGTTGTCGAGGCATCCCGCAACTTCTACGGTGTTCTGACAATCAGCCGTGATCATGATGAAGTCGGCGAAAAGCTTGTGTTGACTCACGGCCGCGTCGTGCATGGCGAGCAATACCAGGATCCGGATAAGAAGCGATGGCCAACCACCTACTACGGGCCCCGAAGCGGCGTCGGCTTGGCGCTTCAACACCACCCGCGCCGCCATCCCTCTAAGGGAGCCTCAAGCCTGAACGTGGGCATTGTGGGCCTCGGTGTAGGGACGGTTTCAGCCTACGGCAAGCCCGGCGACAAGCTGCGTTTCTATGAGATCAACCCCGATGTGGTGCGGTTAGCCGAGGAGAGATACAGTTACAATTCCGACAGCGAGGCACGGGTGAAAGTTGTGCTCGGAGACGCTCGTGTGCAGCTCGAGAGAGAGCTGACGCAACACGGTTCACACGGCTTTGACGTGATGGCCATCGATGCCTTCAGCAGCGATGCGATTCCGATCCACTTGATTACACGCGAGGCAGCCCAACTCTATTGGGATCACCTCACCCCCGACGGTATCCTGACCTTCCATATCTCGAATCGCTCCCTCGACTTGTCGCCCGTGACGCGTGCGCTCACGGAGGTCTGCGATTGCGAGCCCGTACGCATACAGTCCCCTGCGCAGCCCAGGCGCGGCGTCAGTGATTCGACATGGGTGATTCTTACTTCGAACCGCCTCTTTCTGGATGCCTCCGAGGTGAAGGAGGCCCTCGTCCCCTGGACGGACGAAGATCGCCCGCCGTTCCTCTGGACAGACGATTTCGCCGGCCTTTGGCAGGTCCTCAAATGGTAGTGCCGAGGCCATTAAAACAGCGTCGGGAGCACCTTCGCGTCGCTGCCGAATTCCTCGTATTCGAGAACCGGTGTTGCGTGAAACTCGCGAACCATCGCCGTTAGCCGTTCTACCGCCAGCTTGAAGATGCGCTCGCCTTTCTCCGGCGTCGCGGCGAAGGGATCGCCCATCGATCCGTTGGCGCTTTCGCGGCGGCGCTCGGGAACATGGGCGTACCCCCGGACCGCCGGACTGAAGGGCCAGCGCGCTTTGCCGGCTTCGCGGCGGTCCATCAAGACAAGATGCGGACGCAGGTACATCTGAAATGCCGTCTCCCACTCACCGGCGTGTCCGGGCCCTCGCATGTCGGCCGTCGACCAATCGCGCATCTCTTGCTGAACAAGACTCCAATAGGGAAAGCTCAGCGTGATGATGTTCTCGTGCGCGAGCTTGTTTGCAATCGCAGTTACGGGCGCCACATTGCCGCCGTGCCCGTTCATCAGGATGATGCGGTCGAAGCCGTTGGCCTTGATGCTGCGGCAGACGTCGGATACGACATCGATGAATGTTTCCAGGCGCACCGTAATCGTGCCGTAGCCGCCCATGTTGTAGTGCGTGAAGCCGGTCCACACCGGCGGCCCGACCACGACGGGGAAATCGTCAATGTCTTCCGCTGTGGCGACGGCGATGTGGTACGGGATGCTGATGTCCATGTCCACCGGACAGTGCGGACCATGCTGCTCGAGCGATCCGATCGGCAGGATCACGACGGGATCGTTTTCGAGTAAAGGTGGAAACTCGCTGCGGGAGAGTTCGTTCCAGAGGACCTTTCTGTTGAGTGGCCGCGACGCGGGCCATTCTGCCGCCCGGATACTGTCGGCTTCGACACCCGCCGGGGCCTGTGCCGCGCTTGTGGTTTGCGCCGAAGCCGCGGCGGCGGCCGCGGCTGATGTTTTCATGAAATCACGTCGCGATGAGTTCTGATCAGACATGCTTCCTCCTTGTTCCAACTATTCTCCGAACAGCGAGGTGAAACGGTCAATGTAATCCGGCTCCGTTTGCAGTCTTACGCTGCCGCCGGCCCTCGATCTCCATGAGTTCATGGGTCTTGCGAATCATGGTCATTTCGACGGGAGAAGCAGACCGGCTTGGCTGGTCCTGGAAGTTCATCGTGCTCTCCGCTTCGTGACCTCCTTCGTTGACGACGCGCAACGAGGGAATGTTCGTGAGATGCAGTTCGGGTTGCGGCTCACGATCTTACATTTCGTGCCGTAAACCTTTAACCTGGAAGCTCGCGGCCTTGGTGGTCGCGGGCTTCTTCTTTTCCGGGTGCTGACTATGACCAAGTTCGCGAGTTCGATTTCCCTCTCTCTGCTGTTCAGCTTGTTTACCCTTGCTCTGGTTCCTGCGACCGCCACGGACTGGAAGGCCGCTGTGGCCAAGGTCGACATCACTCCCACGGAAGAAATCTGGTTGGCCGGCTACGGCGGCCGCGACCGCCCCGTGTCAAAGGTGTCGCATCGGATCTGGGTCAAGGCGCTGGCCTTGCAGGATGAGACGGGACGTGTTTCAGTGCTCGTTACGAGCGACCTGCTCGGCTTTACGTCAGGTCTGTCGAAACGAGTGGCGGATCGCGTTCAGTCCAAGCATGGGATCTCGCGCGCCGGACTGGCCTTCAATGCCTCGCATACACATAGCGCGCCGGTGGTAGGGGGCATGTTGCGGCCCGCCTACAAGCTCGGCCCCGAACACGTGCCGGCGATCGAGCGCTACACGGAGAAGCTTGAGGATCAGGTTGTCGAGGCGATCGACAATGCGATTGCCGCTATGGAGCCGGCCACGCTGTCTTTCGAGCAGGGTCTCGCCGGCTTCGCCGTGAATCGCCGCCGTGCGCGCCGCGGCAAGCGCCACTATCCGGCGCCGGTTGATCACGATGTTCCTGTCCTTGTCGTTAAGGACACCAGCGGGAAGATCAAGGTGATTGTCTTTGGATATGCCTGTCACGCGACCGTTCTGAGCGGCTATGAGGTCAATGGAGACTGGCCGGGATGGGCGCAGGAGGGTGTGGAGAAGCGTTATCCCGGATCGGTGGGGATGTTTGTCGCCGGCTGCGGTGCTGACCAGAATCCTCTGCCGCGCCGTTCCGTCGAGCTTGCGAAAACGTACGGGGAGATATTGGCTCACGCAGTCGATCTCGTTGTAAGGGGAACGATGCAGCCCGTTGAGGGCAGACTCAACGTGGCGCTGGAGCACGTGGACTTGCCGTTCCAGGCCCCGCCGACAAGAGAGGAGTTGGAGTGGCGCATCAAAACGGACTCATCCGAATCACGCAAGCGCCACGCGAAGTTCCTGCTCGAGAAGCTCGAGCGCGACGGCAGGCTTGCGACCGAGTATCCTTATCCGCTCCAGGTGTGGCAGTTCGGTGACGATATTACGTTCATCGTGATGGCCGGCGAGGTTGTCGTCGATTTCTCCCTGCGATTCAAAAAAGCCTATGGCTGGGATACGACCTGGGTAGCGGGTTATTCGAACGACGTGTTTGCGTATATCCCATCCGAGCGGGTTCTGCACGAGGGTGGCTACGAAGGCGGCGGCGCCATGATTCCCTATGGCCAGCCGCGTCCGTTCCGGGCCGGGGTGGAGGAGATCGTCGCCAATACGGTCGACACGCTCGTCCAGCGTGTGAATGGCCAGCCGTAGGGAACTGGCGATCATGCGGCAAGACAACCTTCTACGTCTCGACCGCCCGACCCGTCCTCTGCCCTGTCTGGCTTGATACCGCTTTACCGCAGTCGCCGCCGACCGCGAAGCCCCTGGGCCCACTCCTCCCACAGGCCGAGAAACTTCATTTGCTTGTCGAGATCGGTTTCGTCCAGCAACTCCTCGGTCTCCCGTCTGGTGAGACGCTTCCCGAGAGGCTCTGGGCTGTCAGCCAGATTGTAGATCGTGACGGCCGCCGTTCCCGTTTGTCGTCGCAGACCGTAGAGATTGACTTTGTCGAAGGTGTCCGCGCTGGAGTGATAGACGGGGACGAAGTCGGTCGTGTCCTGGATTGCGATAAGCGTGGGTACGCCCTGGAGCAAGAAATCGAAGTGGTCGCTGCCAAAAAAGGCGTCGAAACTATGAGCATTCGCGCCGCGGCCGGCGACCGGCTCCATCGCCTGCATGAGGCCGGTCTGGACATCCCGTCGGCCACCGAGAGAGTAACCCTTGATGTTGCCCGTGCCCATATCGTGGACCACGACCGCCGAGACGGAATCGAGCTCGTCTCGATGCGCTTGCGCGTAAGCTCGGGAACCCAGCAGGCCCAGCTCCTCGCCGCTGAAGAGGATGAAACGAACCGACCGGCGGGGGCGCGGGCGGGCGGATGCCAGAGCCCGCGCGGTTTCCAGGAGAAGAACGACATTGGCCCCGTTGTCCAAACAGCCTGTGCCGAGATCCCAAGAGTCAAGATGGGCGCCCACGATCACAAGCTCGTCGGGCGTCTCCCGCCCCACGACGTCGGCGACGACGTTGCGGTCCTTGAAGGGACCGCCGGTCTTGTTCGGGAGGCGAATGTGCATCCGGACCGTTTCGTTGCTTTCGAGGAGTCGTATCACGCGCTGGGCTTCCTCGCGGGCAATCAGGGCGGTCGGCATGACATCCAGGCGGCCATCTACGATGTTCACGTGGCGATACAACAAGCCATGCGGTCGGGTCGACATGAAGAGCACGGCTGCGGCCCCGACCTCGGCGGCCTCCCGCAGGGCGATGGTCGTGTCCCTCTGCTCGTTCCCCAAGTCGAGAAAGGTGCGCACGGTGTCGGACCTCACAAGCAGGATCTTGCCTTTTGCCTTGCGGCCCAGCCGGCGGATAAAACCCTCGGCGCCGGTTCCGCCATCGAGCACCTCGGCGCGGAGACCGCCACGCCTTGTGGCAGGAGTCCAGGCTGACGCGGCTCCGCGAACGCGGAAACGAATCGGGTAGATAACTTCGATCCGCGTTTCGCCCTCCTGCCAGGATGCCGGGATCTCGAATGCTTCTGTACGTACCGAGTCCGCTCCCGCCTTGCGAAAAGCATCGACCGACCACTCGACGGCCCTCTTCATGCCTGGAGAGCCCGGCAGCCGCGGCCCGATCTCGTCGCACAAGGTGCGCAGGCTCGGCTCGAGTGAGGATGAGCGTCCTATCGCGCTGAGAATGCGCTGCGAAATTGTTTCGGAGAGCTGCTCCTCACCGGCAAGAGGCGTGACCAATGCAGTCAGCAGCACAAGCGCGAGAGCGCGATAAGAAGGGTGATGCACTGGTCCCGTACCAGTTTAAGTGACGGGCGCTCGAAACAAAAAGCCGGGCAGAAGGCGCGAAAGCATCCTGCCCGGCGGGACTTTTCCCTTGCTGATGTCGTGAGGCCGACAATAACTCCATGACGGGACGATCAACTGCGTCCCGTTCACGGAAGCAATACTATTCAACGTCGTTGGGACGAATGAAGTTCGCCCACTCCTTGATCCAGTCCCTGTTCGGACCTGTCGGATGTGGGCTGAAGGCTCCATGATACTGAGCCGTCGTGTCGCCGGACCCTTCATCGGTCGGACGGGCCGAGTAGCCGATCATGCCAACGTGCGACTCGGCTTGCGGGAAAGGCTTGGGCTGCGGGCCGGCCTCCGGTCGGATCAAAAGGGGATCCATGTCCGTGATGATGTTCGCCTGCGTCATCATGAAACTGGCGACGTCGCAGTCGCCCCCGAACTGGTCGGCGTACATGGTGGAGCCGTTGTTGTTCCAGATCGTGAGGCCCTCGAACGTCATGCCGCCGCTGTTCATTTCGGTGCAGGTCGCAGTGTCGCTCACTTGAATACCCACGCCGGGTGACTGCGTGATGATGCTGTTGTAGTAACGAGCGCGCGTTCCCTCCTTCAACAGCAGGCCGCGCCCCTCGCAAAGCGGCGCGCCGACCAGGGTCATGTTCCAGATCTTGGGATCGGAGTGGGGATCGAAATCGTTGCCGTCACCGTTGTTGTCGCTCTCGTTTCCTTCGTCGCACTCGACGGTGTCGTCCTGCGCGATGTAGAGATGCTGGACCCGGCCGTCCCATCCGTCGGTCCAATCGAGAGAGTCGTCGTTGGCGCCCGTGATGACCATGTGATTGGCGTTGGCGCTGCCGCCGAAGAACTCGATGCCGTCGTCTTTGCCCCAGTGCGCCTGGATGTAATCGATCGTCGTGCCCCTGCCGATGCCGTGGAAGCCCCAGGAGTTTGGTTCGATCTCGGTAGTCTCACGGAACCCGGCGTACTCGGATCGGACAAACGTGAAGACGCCGCTGTTGTCATCCTGGTCCATGCCGCCGTAAGTGCCGTTTTCGGCCGTCACGCCCTCGGCAATGCCCGTGCCGCCGATGTTGTTGGAGATCGCGTTGCCGAGGATGATGACTCCGCTCCAGCAGTTCGGTTCACGCAGCTCGATCGCCTGGTCGCAGCCGAAGACGATCGGCTGGGACCGGGTGCCTCTTGCCATGACCGTGCTGCCGGCTTTGGCGACAAAAAGTGAACTGGATCCCAGGCCCAGAATATGCGTGCCCGCTTCGATGGTGAGCGTTACGCCGCTTTCGACGAAGACTTTGCCGCGCAGTCGGTAGATCTTCTTCTGTTCCCAGGTCGTGTCTTCGGTAATGAATTGACCCTCTTCGCCCTCGGCGGCCGTGCCGAGTGTTACCTCTTCGTCGTAGACGACGAATTTCGCCCAGGAGCTGTCGATCAGGGCTTTTGCAGTGCTGTCGCGAACTTCCGCCACCCAGTGCCACAGACCGGCCTCTGTCGGTGCCGAACCCGTGTAGAGCGGCAGTTTGTTGATGCTGCCCATGCCCGAAACCTGGAAGAGGAAGCCGTCGGAGGGGGAGTTGCCGAACGCGTCAATCGCCTCGTCCGTCATTTGGCCGGTCATGATATTGAGATACTGTCGGTCGCCGCTGCCGTCGGCCTTTTCGAGGTAGAAGAACAATGTCTTCGAGTAGTAGTCCGTGCCGGAGTCGTAGGACCAATACAGGGTGTGCTGAGCGCCCGGCGAATAGTCTTGATTCTGCAACCAGATGTAGTGGGTTATGTCCGATTGTGCGCCCGCAGGGCTTTGTTGATCGTCCGCCGCGGCCAGCGGGACTGATGTGATCAACAGAGCCATCGTTATGGCGAAGATGCGAAGAACGCTTCTCGTTCCGTGGTGGTTGGGGTTGGAACCTTTCATTTTGCTTGTCATTGTGTTTTTTTCTTTGCCTCGGGTTGTTACAGACTGGCTTGCTGCCTAAAAAAATCGATACGAGGTGCCGATCGTAAGAGTGCGGCCCCTTCTGAAGTCGCGAAAAACCATCCCCCCCTGTGTCCAGAGCCAGCGCGCGTCGGTCAGGTTTTGCGCCGTAGCGCGAATCTTCCAGCGTCCCTCGCCGGCAATGTCGTACTCATGGATGAGGTCCAGCGTAGTGACCCCGTCCTGCTGGATATCGGGCAACAGGTTGGCGCCCACGTCACTGATGCGTGACGAGAAGCTGTTGGCATAGAACCGGGTCGTGCTGTTCCACTTCGGACGCGCCCATTCGAGAATGACGTTGTAGACGTACCTCGATTGACCCTGCATCGGACGGAAGTGCGAGGTCAGGACGTTTTGCTGTGTGTTGCTGAGATCGATCTCGGAATCGACAAACGTGAAGTTCGAGCTGAAGGCGAACTCCCGCAGCGAAGAATTGAGGAAATCCAGGCCGCGCCGAAACTCCAGCTCGAAACCGAAGTTCTGGGCGCTCTTTGCATTGTCGAAGCTGGTGCGCAAGCCTTCCGTGGGCTGGATCGTCTGTTCGATCGGATTGTCGAACTGCTTGTAGAAGAAGCTGGCCGCGATCAGTTGGTTGCCGCCGGGGAAGTGTTCCCAGCGAACGTCGTAGTTGTTGATGGAGGCCTGCACCAGGTCAGGATTTCCGATGAGGGTGCGGCCGCTCGTCACGTCCGAGAAATCGAAGAGAGCCAATTCACGGAAGTCGGGCCGCGATAGCGTCTGGCTGTAGGCGAATCGGATGTTCGACTTCGGCGTAGCCGAATAGACGACGTTGAGCGCCGGCAGATAGTTCGTCGCGTTCAACTGTGTCGGCTGGCGATTGCGGCGGGGATCAAAGGGGGTGAACATGATGAGGAACTGTTCCATGTTCTCGAGCCGCAGCCCGCCGATGACTCGCCATTTGGCGGCGAATGCCAAGTCCGCCATCGCATAGGCGGAGTGAATGTCGCGATTGGCGTTGTAGCGGTCGGTCGGTCGTGTTTCCTCGATGATTTCGAAGCCGTCCCTGCGGATGTTGTCGGCCCCCAGAAGCTCGGTGGGCGGCAAGGTGAGGTCCAGCGTGCGCTGGCGCAGGATGCGGTACCGGAATCGGCGGTTGAAAAACTTCCGGTCGCGCAGAGTCAGTGTGCCGCCGACCTTGATAGACCCGGTCACGCCCCCGAAGTAGAACGGCTTGCGCCAGTGAAGCTGTGGCGTGAAGATCTCGTCGTCGAGCGTGTTGTACATCCGGAAAGCGCTTTGGCTGTCGTCGGTGAAGATGAACTGATCGGTCCGCAGGTCGCGTCGGAACAGAATCTCTCTGAGGTCCGGCTCATCGCGCGAGGCGTTCGAATAGCCGAGTTGCCAGAGGAAGATGCTGTTTCCCAGAGTCGGAAAGAGGTGCTCTCCTTCGAGTTGGCCGCTGTAGAGACGGCGCTCGATCCAGCGCAGGCGCTGGTTCGAGACATCGTTGCGGAAGTCGCCGTTAAAGCCGCTGAAAACCCTTGTCTCGCTGTCGGTGTCGCGCGAGAGGAAGTTCTTGAAGAGGATCTTGTGCGCCGGGCTGAACTGATAAGCGATGTTCACGATCGCACCCAGGCGAGCGCCGATGTTCGTGGAATCGTACGTGTAGTCCGTGAACTGGATCGGGTTGCCTTGAGGATCGACCGAGTTGAAGATGTTGCGTTGTTCTCCGAAGATCGATTGCGGCGTGTTGCTGAAAGTGAAGGCCCCCACGACGCCCAGTTTTCCGAAAGTGTTGCCGGCCACTAGGCTCCAACTGTGAGAGGGGCGCGCTGAGTCGGCGAGAATGGGGTCCCAGTTGTTTTCGAAGGTTTGGCCCAGGCTTTGCAGTTCGTCGCGATCGAAATAGGTCCGGCTGACCGGTCGGTCGTTAGGAATCGCACCGGGGATGTCGCGGGTGCCGTCGTCGATGCCCCAGAAATCGTTGCTGCCGCCGCGGTAGTGAAGGTAGGGTTCGAAAGTGGTTTGACTGTTGAAACCGGTGGTGTAGCTGACCTCGAACGTGGGGGAATTCGGGAACTCGATCGTCTCGACCTGCACCAGACCGGCCGAAAATTCGGCCGGCAGATCCGGCGTATAGGTTTTCAGGACCTTGATGCTGTCGAGGAGGTTCGAGGGGAACATGTCGAGGGGAACCACGCGCCGCTCCGGCTCTGTCGTGGCCAGGAGCGCGTTGTTGAGCGTCGTGGCGCTGTAGCGTTCGCCGAGTCCCCTGACATAGACGAACTTGCCTTCGACGATCGAGACGCCGGTTACCTTCTGCAACGCGCCGGCCGCGTCCGAGGCGGTGCTGGCTCGGATCTCCTCGCCGCTGATGGAGTCCGTGACTCCCTCCGAGAGTTTCCGTTCGACAATCAGCGTTTCCGCTGTCGCGGCGGTGGGCGCGATCGTTTCGGTGACTTCGATCTCCGTGACTTCCTCCGAAGCAGAGAGTACGGTGCTGGCGTCGGCGATCTCGCCCGAGATGACTTCCAGACCCTCGATATCGATCGAGAGGTGGTTGTCCGAGTCGTATTTGACGGTGTAGACCCCTGTCGGCGCTTCGATCCGGAAGGCGCCATCGAGGTTGGTGACGGCCTCGAGCGTCACGGGCCCCTGGGCCGTTACTTTCACCTGCGGAATCACGTTGCCGGTGGCGGCGTCGTATACCGCGCCCGTGATCAGGCCCGCTTCTTGCGCCTGTAATGCGGAGGTGCTCAGCGTGAGGGCCGCGGCCAGCAGCCAAGCAGCATGAAAATGATGTCGTTTCACGTTTTTTTCTTCTTCCTCGATTCGTGAGTGGAATCGATACCGGTAAACGGTTACCGTGTTCGTGAACGGTAGAAGCCTGCGTGTAAAGAAGTCAGGCTAACCACGAATTACTACCAGTCTGTAACCGGACGGTCTCACCGCAGTAACAAACGGGTGAAGATCGGGTTAACCGCTTGAAGGTTGCTTTAAGCGCGATTGAAGATGGTGTTAAGGAAAAAACGTCGAAGGCTCTAAGAGAACGATCAAGGGAGCATTCTGCGTGGCTTGGGTGGACCGTCCCGAAGAAATTTGCATTGATGCGGATGCGGCCTGACGGCCTGCGATACTTCCAGTGGAACGGTTTGGCGTCTTTCCGGCAGGCGTTGCCGTTGCGGAAAGGTTAGTAGTCGACCCGGCGCTGACAGGGACGACGCCATCGGCAATCACAATGTTCGCCAGCGCTAAGACGGTGGTGCGGCAGAATGTTCCCCGTTCGCTTCTTCGTCTGAGCAGTCCCCGGAGAGCTGTCCGGCTATAGAATGGGGGTCGTTGCCGAGTCTTGACCTGGAACACTCGACATGACCGAGGACTATCCGGTTCCAGCATTTCTTCGGGTGCATGCCGCAAGACGCGAGCCTGGGGGTCACAGAACGCTGAGGTCTCTGCACCTCCGAGCGTGGGTGCTCGCGGCGGCTGTTCTCGGTGTAACCCTCACCGGTTCTGTGGCTCACGCGCAGTTCGGGCCGCTGCTCAACGCACGGCGGGCGCCTCAGGCCAAGACGCAGGACGAGCTGGACCTCTACCTGGAGATCTACACCGGCGGCGATCCCCAGGAAACGATCCGCAATGTCGAACGGTTCGTCGAGGGTTACCCCGATTCCGAGTTTCTGGGCTTGGCCTATCAGTATCAGATGACGGCCTGCCGCGGCCTGTCGGACTACGATGGCGTGTTGACGGCCGGTGCGAAGGCGCTCGAGTTCCTGCCGGACAACCTCAATACGCTCATCACGCTCGCCACCGTGATCCCCAATGGAGCGGACGGCCGCCCCGACCGCGAAGAACTGTTGGCGAAAGCCGAGGGTTATGCCGCCGCCGTTCTCATCCGGCTCCGAACATTGACGATCCCCGCCGAGATTCCCATCGAGCGGTGGGAATCGCGCAAGGCGGAGATGGAAGCCGAAACGCGGGAAGCGCTCGGGCATGTGGCCGTCAAGAAGGGTGATCTCGAAGAGGCGCTGCGTCAGTTCAAAACCGCCGTCGAGACGAGCCCTCGACCTACGCCCAGCCAGTGGTACCGTCTGGGCGGGGTGTACCTCATGACGGGGCAGCAGGACAACGCAATCGAGCCATTGCGTCGCGCCGCCGAAACGGGCGGCGGAACAGTGAAGGAGCTGGCTCTTGATCAGCTCGAACGAATCGAGCGGTCCAAGACGAAATAAGGATCAACAAGAAAAGTTAGCCTGCATGTCTCACCACGTGGCGAGGTGAAGTGCGTGAGAGGGCCGTCAGGACGAGGCGCGAGCCGGGCGGAGGAAAAAGGCGCGCGCAGGCGTACTTGACCGTACGTCGAGCACGGCAAGCAAGCGCCACGAAGTCATGGTGGTCGTATTGCGTGCTTCGGCCGTCGGGTGGTGAGACTTGCAGGCTAGACAGGTTTTCATCGGTCTTTGCACCTTGTATGAGAACTCGAGCCGTTTCTTGCGGCTTCCGCAAGCTCTTGCTATTCGCCGGCTTCTGACTCGGTCTGGAAACGCCCGGCAAGTAGATATCGATACAGCTTGATGGCAAGCTGCTCTTCGTGCTCGTCCAGCCAGCGCTGGGCGGCTGGTGTCAGCACCATCGTCCGGCAAGCTTCGTTGGCAACCACCGAGGTCGCCTTGTCGTCGCAAGGATCGACGGGCCATATCGCGTCGCCAGGACTGCACTCATAGAGGCGGGCGCCTGCGGAGTCGTAGGCGGAAGCCCGGCCCGAAAGCAACAGTTGCAAACCGTCGCGCGGCGCACCCGATCCTGTCAGGGATTCGCCGTCGGAGTACTGACGGGGATCCAGCCAGCTTTGGAGTTCTTCGATCAGTTCCTCGAAAAGAATATTCCGTTCCAGGTAGCGTTCCAGGTCCTCGGCGGTATGTTCCAGCAATGAGACCCGCCGCTCTTCTGCCATCTTCACGTCTGCCTTCCATGCTGCAATGACGATCTCTTCACAGCGTTCGAGACCGCGATCTGCATTCGGCTCAATATGCAGTCCCGATAATATCGACGGTGGGAGGTTACGCTCCAAACCGGCTCTCAACGAATCGGACATCGTGCTGAGAACCACAGTCACTCCCGCCGCGTTCGCCGTCCGCAGGAACCTGCAAAGGACGCTTACTGCTGAGAAGTCGAAGCCGGAGACGGCGGCGAAGTCCAGCATCAGGCAAGCAGGACGCGAACTGCCACTCAGGGATTTCTTGAGATGATCGGCCAGGTTGTAGACGCTGCCGAAGAAAATATAGCCGCGCAAGCGGTAGGCATGCGCACGCTCGCCTTGCTCCAGCAGGATGGCTCGTTCGGGGACAGAACGGGTTTTGTTGCTTCTGCGTTCGCGCGCCGTGAACTGGGACCCGATCAGATCCACGAGGCTGAGTCGCACGGCGAAGAACACGAGGCTGGCCAACATCCCGGCGCCGACTCCCTCGAACAGACCGAAGCAGATGACGACAACGAAGATCAGCACAATGATGCTGTACTCCGTCCAGGGGAGCCGCTTGCGGCTTCTCAACAGACCCTCGTCTATCATGCCGAGGCCCGCAAAAACCAGAATTCCTCCTACGAGCGGCACCGGTACTATTGCCAGTATCCCGTCGCCCAACAACAACACGGCTCCGATGACCAGGGCGGCGACGATGCCGGTCAGGCGGGTGGCGGCCCCAAGCAGTTTGCTGCGTAGCGAAGCGGGTACGATCGTGCAGGCCACCGTGCCGCCGCCCAGGCCTGCGGCCATACTCGCGACTCCCGTCGCCCTGAACTCACGGTCCCAGTCCAGTTCGTGATTCGCGGCCAACTCGAGGCCGGCGAGATTCATGACCACGCATATCAGCGCGATCATCATCAGAGTCAGCATGTTGGGGATCTGCAGGGCCATCGCGGACCATTCCAGATGAACCAGATCGGCAACCCCCAAAGCCGGCCACAGGCTTCCGTCTGCGGTGCTCTTGAACAGCAGGCCTGCCGCTCTCGCTTCCTCACCGGAAACGTTGAGGGTGGCAAGCACGAGGTGGTATGCACTAACGGCAAGCGCGACACTGGCCGGCAGAATGAGCGCATTGCCCCAATGCTTCATTGCGGCGTACAGGGCGAACCCATACACCACGCCCGGACCCCACCTCCACAACAGGGAAGGTTCCAGAAGTGCCGGAATCGTCCGCCAATCCATATCTGCTCCCATCACCGACATGGCCGCAAGGCAAGTGGCCCCTCCGATTCCAGCCACGAATCCACCCGCCACCGGATAGGGGATGAAGCGCACCAGGTTGGTGAGCCGTAAATGCCCGATTACAAGACAGAAGACGCCGGTCGCCGTCGCACTGACGATCAGAGTGACCGCCGTAGTGACGAACAGTGCATCACCTTCGGAGTCCATCGTGGATGCGATCAGTGCCATCACGATCACAAGCGCGGGAGACAGCCCCGAAATCGCTCCACGATAGCCGCCGGCCAGGGCGATGACCAGGCAGGCGGCGAAGTTTCCAAACAACACCAGGCCGACTCCCTGGCTGGAATATGGCGCCAATGCTCCCGAGAAGATGAAACTTCCGAAGGCAATCTGGGCGACCAGCAGACCCAGACCTGAGGTGAATCCCGCAAAAAGCGCCGGAACGGCTTTCGGGGACAGGATGTCCGCGTGAAGCTCGGACGCAGTATCTCGGAGCACGGACTTCACGATTGTGATTTCCCGAAGGGACGAATGAGTTGGCGGACGAGCTCCAGACATTGTTCCGGCTCCCCGGCGGCGAGGAGCGGCGACATGACCTTGCGTTCGTCAGTCTCGTCGATGTCGTCGAGCCGAGAGTAGTCCGGACGGTCCCGTTGGTGCGGAGCCGTGTCGATTTCCTGGGTGGCGGCCGGAACGCCGGCGGGCAGAAACGTGATCGGGAAATAGAGCAAGCGGCTCCGTACGTCGCTAGCTGGCCGTAAATCGAAATGCATGGAGCTTGACGCCATGGCGGAGTTCGAAGCGAAGACGAACGGCTTGCCCGGTGAGCGGTCTGACATCCGCCTTCTCCCGCCATCGTACAGTTTTGCTCGTGGAGTTGGTGGTGTGAATTCGGTCGCAGTCCTCAAGGGAAAACCCCGGAATCGGCTGTCCGGCCTCATCTTGGATCTCGACGCGCAACAACCCCAGAGCTGAGGTGTCCACGTTGAGCGACAACCGGTCTCCTTCGAACCGCAGTGGAGGCGTGGTGAACTCGCCGCCCTCGTAATCCGCCTCGACCGAGGTGAAGCCGTCCTTCCGGATCACGACGCGGCTCATCACCGGTGTGGATCCTTGCCGTTCGCCGATGTCGCCATGCAACTTGTCGTAGCCGATGTAGTAAAGCCAGATCTCGTCGCCGCGCAGGGTCAGGCCGCGGCACGAATACATCGCTTTGGAGTCAAAGGATCCCTCAGGTCCCAGCGGGATCCATGGCCGGCGCTGGTAGCGCTCCCAGTGCACGCCGTCCCGGCTGGCTGCGAATCCGATGTCGAGTGTCCCCGTGTTCAGTGTCTCGGCTCCTGAAAGCGGGTAGCCCGACAGGTCCTCGCGCAGGAACCAATCCTCGTAGTGCAGGTAACGGGCCGTGAACAGGTAGTAGGCGTCTTGGGCGTGCGTATACGGAATGACCTGCGGGGTGTAGAAGTCCATGACGCCGACCCCGTCGAACCGGGGGTCTCGCTCGTCGGGCTGGAGGACCACTTCGGGCATCGGGAACTTCGAGAGATCGTCCGTGACCGACCGCCCGATGGCGCGCAGGAAGTAGTAACCCTTGCGGCCATGGTTGCGCAGACTGAGTTGGTCGAAGTACGGCTGGTGGTGCGGCGGAGCCGGCATCGCCAGGTTGACCCGCACGTAGGCGGCGTAGCGGTTGATCCGGGTGTCGTGGAAGGCCACGTTCTGGCTGTCCATGCCGCGCGGGTAAACGGCCTCCTCGGGGAACAGCCCCCGATGGATTTCACGCCACTCGGCTCCGTCCGCCGAGGCGCGAAGGACGGTTTCATTGAATGCCTTGCCTTCGGATGCGGAGAAGAGCTTGTAGCGCTCTGCCGGTTCCGCGAGAGGATCGACGAACGGAACCCTTTGCCCGTTGTACAAGCCAAGGATGTCATCCGGCTCGGGGACGTCACCCGGCTCAACTCGTCGCCAACGGACACCGTCTTTCGTCAGAGCGTGAAATCCACGAAAGGTTCCGTCGGGCTCCAGCACCGTTTCGTAACCGCGGAGGTCGCCGGCCAGGCATTGCTCGTAGGTCTTCACCGGCTGGTTGACCGTAATTCGAACATCGCTGGCCGAATCCAGGTAGCGGCCGTCGATGAAGACTTGGTTGCGGTCGCCGATGTCGTACGTCACCGGCTCTGGGGAGTCCGTCGCCGGCGCGCACGCGACGAAAAGCGCGCACGCGAGAAAACCGGCAACCGTTCCAGCAGAACGAACTCTCATGGATCACCTTGTTGCGAGGTGTGCTGCACGAAAGTTTAGCGTAACCGTCTCAACTCGCCGTGATCGTCCAGATGCCCTCGGTGTCTCACCGCCCGGTGGCCGAAGCCCGTTGTACAGCGCCGTGAGCCTGTCTGAGCGGTTGATCACCTCCGTGACGCACCTTGGCCGCGAGCTGCCCTTCCGGCCTCCGCCCGTGCGCGGATCATTCAAGCTGAAAACATCCGGGCCGGTATCGACGCCGCTTGATCAGGAGGATGCTTCAGGTCAAGTTGTCGTGGAGCTTCGAGGTGTCATGCTGGTGATGCGATTCCCGATCATGTGGTCCGGCATCGACGTTTGACTCGCCTTCTTGGCGCCTGGAAACACGCCGGGCGCAGCTAGGTTCGCTAGTGGAAAACCCATGGCCGGGCCTGCTTGATGGCCAGCCGGCCTTCGGATGTGATCTTGAACTCGATCTCCATGGCGAACGGGTCGCTGACTCCGACGCCATACTCCGCCTTGAACTTGTTGTGGATCAGGCGCAGGGATTCGCGCAGTTCGTCGAGGTGCCCCTCGCTGAGTAGCGGGCTGTCGTTCTCCGTGCGGTTCGAGTGCCGGATCACGCGGTCGAATCGACGCCCGCGCGTGCTGAGCAGGATCTCTTCGGGGGTCGACTCCTGCTCCGGGTTGGTCACGAGGTCCTCTCCCGCTTGCGAGTTGACGTAGTACATCCTCGGACGGCCGTACCCGCCGGATTGGTACGCGATATCCTCGCTCACCGCCACGCCGTTCGCGAGTTCCCCCGAATAATTCGGATGGACCAGGACTCCCATCGCCGCCGCGAGGTGGTCGACCCGGAAAAACTCGCGCTCCTCGAATGCGCGGAAGTTCCACAGGCTTGCGTAGACCTGCTTCACGGACTTTGCAAGATGGCCCTCGTCCGGGTGGTGTGTGAAGGAGTCGTACAACCCGGCGCCGCTGAATCCCGGCAGGTCTTCGTTGTTGGTGCTGGATCGCATGCGGATCGGCTGGGACGGGGCGAATCGCGCCTGCAACCACTTGAGCTCGTCCAGCATCCATTCCGGCGTGTCCCCGTCCTGCACTTTCCTGCGGAATCGCTTCAGGGCCTCAACGCGCTGCTGGGTATCGGTCAGGAAGCCGGGTTCTTCGATCATCTTGCCGGCTTCGTCGTAGAGGCCGTTGTGGCGCATGAAGGCGTCGTAGAAATGGAACGGTATTGCGTATCCTTCGGGGACGACCCCCGCCTTGAAACCGAGCTTGCCGAGTGCGGCGACGTTCGCCGCCTTGACGCCGACGCTGGAGTGATCCTCGAATCCCAGTTCGGCAAGCGGCCGGATGCGCTTGGCCTCGAGGTCGCGGGCCGGCCTCGATGCTTCGCTGGGACGCATGCTCTCGAAGTGCCGGTCCACTTCGGCGGCTGTCGCTTCACGGATCTCGTAACCGTCTTCGGCGACCCGGTAGTAGACGTACTTCCCGATCAGGCTGCTGATCCGCTCGTCGCTCGCGGCGCCACGAATGAAGGCGTTTGGCACCCCGTCCTGAACCGCCCGGAGATTCACGTGCGACAGAGGGGTTTGCCGGAATCCGGTGATGATCCCGGCGACCCGCGGCATCTCGTTGGGAAGGCTCTCGTAGAGCACCACGTCCCTTTCGCGCGGTCGCTCCTCGAGCGGCATCAGGCGCAGGAGCCCGTATCCCTCGCTCACGTTGAGGGGCAGGTAGGCAATGTTCTCGTAAACCTCGTCCTGCAGGAAGACCGGCAGCTTGGCGGCTTCGTACTGCGCCTGCTCTTCCCGGTACCGCGGCACGGCGGCCGGCAGGGGGAGGTATGCGAGATGGCCGTCGAGCAGCGGCGAGTGCTTGGCCAGCAGGTTGTGGGCGACCTGGACCATCTCGAACGGGAACGAGTCGCGAGGCTCGAACTCGTACGTGTACAGGCCTCGCGCTCCCGACGGAGAGGTCAACAGCGGCCGGTAGACGATGACTCCGCGCATCGTGCCCGGGTTCTCCCCGCCCATCCCGAAACCAATACCCATCTCGCGCATGAACATCGGGTGGGCCCGGTGATTCTCGGTGTTCATGAAATACAGGAGCGGCGTATCGCCATGGGCGTCCGTGACGACGAACTTCACGAACTCGAGCCCGATCAAGGCGGTATCGATAAGCGTCTGTGAGCCTTGGTACGAGAATTTCTCGAACGTTTCCCGATCCGGGATCGAAGCTCCGCCTTCGTGCGGTTCGAGGTCTTCCGGCAGCTTCCGGACCGCCGAGGCCTCGCCCCGGAAGCCCCCGGGACCGCCGCGGCCGCCCGGGCCGCCTCCTCGGGGGCCGAAACGACTTCCCAACTCGTCTCGAGTCAGGATTCCGCTGCTGTCCGCGTCGAGCTTTGCCAGCAAGGTCTGGGCCGCATCGATCTCCAGTGAATTGAGGTCGCCGCTGTTGTCGGCGTCCAGGGCCGCGACGATCGGGTGTGCTCGAGGCCATCTGTCCGGCCGTGCTGGTTGACCCTCTCCACGGCCTGCCGGCGACGGTTCCGGTGGCATCGTCTCCCGCTGTGTCAGGCTGCCGTCCTGGTCCGAGTCGAGGGACCAAAGGGCCTCCGAAGCTCGAGCCAACTCCTCCGAAGCGATTTCGCCGTTGCCGTCCGTGTCGATCGCGGTCATGATCGGCGCCGGCCCCGGCTCGGGGCGCCTCCCTCTGCCGAACCCCCCGCGTCCGCGGAATCGCGGCAGGAGTTCGCCCGCCTCCAGAGACCCGCTCTGGTCCGCGTCGAGCGCCCGCAGGGAGCGCCCCGCGTCCCGGATCTCGGCCGCTGACACCTCGCTGTCCCCGTCCGCGTCCAGGGCCGCCAGCACGGGAATGCGCTGGATCATCCTGGCCGGCCCGCCCCCGCCCGGCCCGGGCTGCTGCCCGCCGCGCGGCCCCCCGCCTCCGGGGAACGGCGGACGCCTTCCTCCCGCCCGTCCGCCCGGCAAGGGCATGAGTTCGTCGATCGTGAGCGTCTTGCTGCCGTTCGCGTCGAGGGTGATCAGCGAGGCGGGGGCGTTATCGATCTCTTCGTTCGACAGCACCTCGTCGCCATCGGAATCGAGCGCGGCAATGGCTGGGATGAACCGCACGGGTCTCGGCTGCCCCTGAGCCGTATGCGCCCCGCACAGCGCGATCAGAATCGTGGCCGCCGGCCATACGCAACGCGAGTTCATGCCTTGTTCCCCCTCTTGGACCCGTGTTCCACGCTCTCCTCTTCCCGCTGGTCGTAGAACAGCGTTAGATCTGCCGTGTCGCTCACTAGGTCGATCCGGCCGACCGAGACGTGCCGCACGTGGATGCCGGTGCGCTCGCGCAGGTCCGCCAGCAGCTCGTCTCTGCGCTGGGGCCGGGTCAGCTCGACCCGGTCATAGATGACCCGCTTGCTGGCCTCGAAGTGAAAGCCCCATTCGCGCTCCAGAACGAACATCACAGCCACGACCGCGCCGTTCGAGGCCAGCATCCGCACGTGCTCGCTTTGCGTGACGAGCACGGAATTCATGACCGCCAGAGCGATCACCACGAACAGGTACGTCATCTCGCGGGCCGAGATCGTATCGGTCCGATAGCGCAGCACCGAGAAGAGGGCGAACAGCCCGAAGCCCACCCCGATGCTCAGATCGACGCTGGTCAGCAGGCCCAGCACGAAATAGGTCATCGTGCTGAACGTCAGGAACGTCAGCACGTACTGCTTGTCTTGGCCGGACGGGTAGTAGATCAGCCGGACAATGATCAGCACCACGAGGAAATTGAAACCGGCCCCGGCCAGGTGAACAACGAGCTCAGGCTGCATCAACGGCTCCTTCTGCCAGCTTTTCGACTGCCCGGAGGCTTTTTCTGAAGCGATTGCGCTTGAGTTGCGGATGCAGCAACTGCGCTGCGACGCAATACTTGCTGAACCGCGCCGGCCTCGACCCGATGGACCGCATGTGCCGGAAGAATGGCGAGGTGCGGTCAATGCTGGCCTGCTTGAGTTCGGCCACCGCGAGGCCCGGCATGCCCTGGCGTTCGGACCCGCTGGAAAAGCCGATGCGCAGATCCAGCGTCACTCGCTCGGCGCTGCTGTTTCCCAACAGCGTGATGCGGTCGAATTCGTTCCAGAGTTTCGGCTCGAGGTCCCTGGTGCCGCTCAAGGCGTGCGATTCGACGAAACCCATCGCCTCTATGGTCAACTCGGTCACAGTGGAGGCCGTCTCCTTCCTGGCCTTGACGGTTCGGTTCTTGCCGGCCTTCCGCTTGACCTCCAGGAAGGAGCGGTCTGAGTCGACGTAATGGCGGCTGCGGACCTTGAATCGATTTCGGGCCCCCGAGTGGTGCCGCAAGTAGAGATCGAAACCGGGAGTGTCGAAATACAGGGTGCGGTAGCGATGCACGCGAATTCCGTCAATGTCGAGCGCCGAGTAGTACCTGTCCAGGAATCGCAGGGCGGCGATGAGCTGGCTGTGAGACAGCAGGAATTTCGTGTCATACCGGTTCGCCGAGGGCAGGGTGTTCGCGACGGACAGTGGAACGGGCGTGTAGTTCCGCAGCAGTTCCCTCGCTTGGCAGGCGGCGGGGTGCGAATCGTTACCGTTCATCAGTGACATGGGAGGGTTGCCGGCTGCCTGCGGCTGGGCGAGGTGGGTGGGCAGGAGCGATGGGAAAGGCTGGGAACTCTCTCAAGCTATCAGCAGGTGCCGGTCGCGCTGTTGCTGCGTGTGCAAAACTTTTGTAAAAATCCGCCCGCCAACCTGCTTTTCTCACCACGTGGCGAGGCGCAGTGCGTGAGAGGGCCGTCAGGACGAGGCGCGAGCCGGGCGGAGGAAAAAGGCGCGCGCAGGCGTACTTGACGGTACGTCGAGCACGGCAAGCAAGCGTTGCGAAGGAAAAGCGAAGTCATGGCGGTCGTATCGCGTGCTTCGGCCGTCGGGTGGTGAGAAAAGCAGGCTAACCGTTCATGCGCTGAATTCCTGAAGGCGGCTTCGAGGGCGGCCAGGTTACGAAGAGGTTACGAGGCGGGCCACAGCCGCCTCGATGCCTCACCGATCGGCGGTCGAAGCACGTCGTGAAACGGCCATGAGTTTGTCGTACCGGCCCTCCGCACTCCAACGCAGCGTAAAATACTCCTCGGCGCACCAAGCGGCTTGGGCTTGCGCCTCGTCCTGATCGCCTTCGCACTCACCTCGCCTTGCGGCAGGGCAATCCGGACTAGTCATCAGGAAAACGGTAGAACCACTCGACGGGCAACGACAGGAACAACAAGTCGGAATAGCCCGGCTGAACGACGAACCGTTCGATGGAAGAGAACTGCGGGTAGCGCATCGTAGTGATCACGACGCGGTCCCCGACGAAATCGACGCTGCTGTAGCCGTAGCCGTGATACTCGCTGCGATCGAGATACTTGACCGGGCTCCAGGTCTTGCCTCCATCGCGGGAGACCGCCGAGTTCAGAGGCGTGCGGCCCGTCAACCCGCGGGACCAGATCGCCAGCGTGTCTCCCGTCGATGGAATGGTTCCCACGTATCCGGGAGCCACGATGCCCCGGAGCGGCGACAGGTAGGGCTTCGACCAGGTCTCGCCTTCGTCTTCGGAGTAGGAGAAGAAGTGCCCTCCGGCGATCGAGCGCATCTTCATGAGCAACCGGCCGTCCGGCAGTTCCGAGATCGTCGGCTCGTTGACGTTTTGTCCTTCCACCTGCTTCAGCGTCAGATCGGGGGCGGGCGTATTTTGACCCGCGATCCATGTTTCGCCGTCGTCGTCGGAGTAGAGCGCATACGGCCATCGGACTCCGTCGATGTACTCGCGGCTCGAAAGCAGAATACGGCCGCTTTTCAACCGGCGGAAGCAGTCGTTGTTCGCCGCGTGAGGGTTGCCGTTGTCGGGACTGATCTGCCGCGCCTCGCTCCACGTTCGTCCTTCGTCGCTCGATCGCCGCAAGAGGGTGCCTTCCTCCTTCATCGAAGGCATCTCACCGTGATAGGCCATCAGGATGTCGCCGTTGTTCGCGCGGACGAGGCTGGCGGACATGACGTTTCCTGCGGGGCTTTCCGGGTCGTACTCGACGGCGGTCCAGGGCTCTCCCCAGGTGAGGCCCCCGTCTTTCGATACCTTGGCGCTCAGGCGGGCCGGCGAACGGTCCCAGCCCTCGCCGTCGAAGTAGTCGCTCCAAACGAGCAGCAATGAACCGTCCTTCAACTCGATGATGTCGCCCTCGGAGTGGCGGGGAGACTGCGGAGTCGCCTCAGAGGCGAAGTTGCGAATGATTTCGTCCTCAGGGCGAATGTCTTCCGGACCGTCCGGGCCCATGTCTTCTTCCGAATAGGGAAAGGGGAAGCGGTTGAGGAAGAAATGACGGTATGAGGAAACGACTTCGGGGCCTTCGGGGTCCGGTTGCGCCGCACCCACGTGCATGCGGAAGGTGTTTGGATAGGGTCCGTGAGAGTACCGCTCGGTCCGGTCGCGGTTCCACTCGATCTCGAGGGCGGTCGGCTCGAGCCTAAGCCGAACGTCGTCCCAGCCGTCGGACGGCGGTCCGGCGGCAACCGTATCGATCACCGTTTCTCCGCCCGGCGATCGCTGGATCTTCCAGACAGCCTCGCCCGACTCGTCAGCCTCCATCCAGATCTCCCAGGGCCCCCCCTTGGGAAAGACGTAGGAATACTTCCCGCCAGGAGCCAGCCGCTCGGGGCGCTGCACGCGCCAGGCCGCGTACAGATGGCCCTCTTCAAAGCGCAGATCGTTCGATTTCCCGGCATGCCAGTGGTCCTTGCCGCTGATGAGGAAAGCCGAGGGGCACTCGGCGCCCTTTGCCCGCGCCCGGAAGAGCTTGCCGGGTAGTTCGGTGCATTCTTGCGGTGCAAAAAGCCCGTAGTCGAAGTAGTCGGGGATGGTGAACAGATGAGCCATCCCCTGAAACAGATCTTGCTCGGCGTTCTCGGCAGTGAGTGTGCGGGGCAGCGGCGCGCTGGAGAGTCGGGATGGGTCGGCGACCGGGGCGTCCCCGCAAGCAGCCAATATGAGGACCGTCACCAACGCGCTCCATGACGCGAAAGCCGGCATCGCCCCTTTCGGCGGCATATGCATGCTTACGCCGCGCTCACTTTTTCGTAGACTGACTCGCAGACTCAATGGAGAAACCCGGAAAATCTATGCCCGTCAAACAATCCGCTCAATATATACCACGCCGCACCTTTCTCGGCGGCCTCGGCGCGGTGGCCGGATCGACGCTCCTGCAGTCCGGCTGCGGCCCCCGGGAAGCAGGCTCCTTGCTCGATGTCGATGCCGGTGCTCTGGTCTCGTCGGCCGATCTGATCTACCTGAGCCCGGCGGCGGAGCCCGTCGAAGGGCACCCCATCGGCAATGGCCGCATGGGCACGATGATCTGGACCGAACCCGATCGAGTCCGCATGCAGATCAATCGTAATGACGTTTTTGCGGTGAATCGCAATCACGAGGGACCCCGCGACGGCCCGGCCGATCATTGCGGGGGTTGCGCCCAGGTGAGCATCGACGTCGCCGCCGCCGCCTTCAGCGGGGAGCGCGGGTTCGAGCAGCGGCTCTCGCTCTATCGCGCCGAAGACGCCATCGAGGGCGGCAATCTG
Source organism: Bryobacterales bacterium (assembly GCA_026713545.1). Taxonomy (GTDB): domain Bacteria; phylum Acidobacteriota; class Terriglobia; order Bryobacterales; family UBA6623; genus JAPPLB01. The sequence goes on along the minus strand of JAPOOG010000093.1, from coordinate 6,338 downwards.
ACCGTTCGTTGCTTCGCGGCAGCGGACACCGACGTGCTCGTCGCCGAAATCGACGACCGCCGTCCCCAGCCGCAACCGATCCGAGTCACTCTCTCGATGTGGCGAGAGCCGGAAGTCAAGACCGGCGCGCACACCTCGCGTTATCAATTCGAGCAGGTGGCGGGGCAAGTTTCCGTTGCCCAGCAGTTCAGCGAGGCGGATCACTTCTGCTCGTCGGCGGTCGCCGTGAGAGCGCTGGGACGAGATGTTTCCGTCGAATCCGATGGCGGCAAGTCCCGAGTCCTCGCTATGCCTGCCGCGAAGGGCAAAGTGACCGTCTGCATATCATCCGCCGCGGCATGGCGAAGAGAGACTGATGTCCGTTCGCAGGCAATCCGGCTCCTCGCTGAAACGGCGGACGTGCCGATGGCGGAGTTGCTTGCACGGCACCGGGCGTGGTGGGAAGACTTCTGGTCGCGAAGCTTCGTCAGCGTCTCGAGTCGCGACGGCATCGGTGAGTTCATCGCGCGCATCCGCATGTATCACCTCTACTGCATGGCGTCCACATCTCGCGGACCGTTGCCGGCCAAGTGGAACGCGTCGCTATTCGCCGTCGATGGCGATCAGCGCAGGTGGGGAGCCCAATTCTGGGTCTGGACCACCGAGATATCTCACTTCCCGCTTTTCGCTTCGAACTCCGTCGACCTGACGGTGCCCTTCTTCGACATGTACGTGCGGCAAATTCCGGCCTGCGAGATCGCTGCGCGTCAACGCTGGAACGCTTCGGGCGCCTACTTCCTCGAAGCCGGTCCCTTCGACGGGCCGGTGGCGTTGCCCGGCGACGTGGCCTCGGAGTATTTCGACGTCTATCAGGGCATCAAGCCGAACACCGAGTTTTCCGACCGCGCCCGCTCCTTCGGACAGTACGAATGCGTGTTGACGCAGATGGCCGATGACCGCAAGCCGCCCTACATCGCAAAAGGGCGGTATTCGTGGGTAAGCCATATCGCTTCTTCCGGAAGCGAGATTGCCGTCGCGGCGTGGTGGAGGTACCGCTATAGCGGCGACGAGAAGTGGCTGCGCACTCATGCCTATCCGTTGTTGAAGACGACGCTCGAGTTCTACCGCAGCTTGGCGCGAAAAGAGGACGATGGCCTCTACCACCTCTATGGGCTCAATCAGCACGAGGCCTTCTGGGGGGTCGACGACGGGAACGTCGACCTGGCGGCGATCCGCGGCACGGCGCCCATGGCGATTCGCGCTTCCGAGATTCTTGATCTCGACGCGGAGCTTCGGGAAAAGTGGCGGGAGCTGCTGGATCATCTGGCGCCTTTCCCGATGGGACGCGACCCGAAGTCCAAAGCCCTTGCGGGCGGAACCATCGCGGATGACGTCTGGTCGATCGGTCACTTGGGTCAGGTCCCGGGGCGGCACATGGATCCCGGCGAGGCGCTGTTGTTTCCCGTATTCCCGTTTGAAGTCTGGACCTTGGAGACCGAAGATGCGGAGACCACCCGCATCGCCTTGAAGATCTCGGAGTTGAACCCCTCGCGCAAGCAGATCTTCGAAGGCGAGCCGTTCGGCAGCGCGGCCCGGACCCCGATCATGGAGTCGCGAGCCGGCCGCGGCGCCGATCTGCCTTTGCTGCTGGCGAGCTACTACCGCAACTGCTTTAGTCCCTTGCCCAACGGCTTCAGCAACTTCGAGGGCGTGACCGCCCACTCGATCGAGCACTTGGGTTGTATCACGACGGCCCTGCAAGAGGGCCTGATGCAAAGCATCTCGCCCCGCCCCGCTGAACCGGAGATCATCCGCGTAGCCCCCGCTTGGCCTGATGAGTGGAACGCTGCGTTTCGGTTGCTTGCCCGGGGAGGCTTTCTCGTTGCCGCCGCGATCGAGGCCGGCCGCCCGCGGTTCATCGAAATCGAAGCGCGCCTCGGTGGGGAATGCCGAGTGCGAAATCCGTGGGGTGGCAAGTGTGCCGTCATGCGCCGGAATGAGTTGATCGTGGAGTCGGACGCCGATGTCATCAGCTTCGCCGCCGAAAAGGGGGCGCGCTACCTGCTCCTGCCGGAAGGCGCGGCTCCTCCCGACCCGATTGCCGTTTCAGCGCAGCGCGACGCACAGCCCTTCTCGTGCTCGTTCGAGCTTCCCAACGGCAAAGCCTCCGAAGCCGTTTTTGGCCGGATGACATCCTGATCCGCCAAACGCCTACTGCGAGGGTTCGGTCACGCTGAGAATCTGGTTCGCGCGAACATCGGTCAAGCGCTGAACAATGCCGCTCGGCCAGCGGATCTCGAGGACAGCGGCTTTGTTCTCAACGCCCAGGCCGAAGTGGACCCGCTTGTCGCTCGCCGACAAGTAGCTGCCCGCCGTGGATGCGATCTGGTGCTGTTCCAAGCCTCCCGGCGTTGCAAGCCGCAATCGGGCGCCTATTCCTCCGCGATTGCTCCGTGTCCCGTTCAGATCGACGATCAACCAGTGATTCCCGTTGCCCTCGTTGCGAAGGAGTAGGGCGGGCTCCTCGTTGCGATTGATGACCACGTCAATAAAGCCGTCGCTGTCGAGGTCTCCGAAGGCCGCCCCGCGCGCCGCCAGCGCCTTGCTGAATATCGCGCCGCTTTGCCCGGAGACGTCCTGAAACTTCCCGTTCCGATTGCGTAGCAGCAGCGGTGGCTCCTTGTACCGCAGGGAGGGGTTCGTCAACTCGATGTTGTCCATCACATGGCCCTGGGCCACAAAGAGGTCTTTCCAGCCGTCGTTGTCGTAGTCGATGAACTTGGTGCCCCAACCCGAATGCAGAGCGCTAAACGAGCTGACGCCGGTCGGTCCCGAGGCGTACTCGAACTCGCCCTCTCGATTGCGGAACAAAGCGTATTTCTGGTGAGGCAGAGCGTTGGCGAAGATCTCCGGCCGGCCGTCGTTGTCATAGTCGACAAAGTCGGTCCCCATGCCGGCGAAGACATTGCCGTCCTCGTCGTAGGCGACGCCGGCCAGCAGGCCGACCTCTTCGAAGCTGCCGTCCCCCTTGTTTTGAAAGAGTTGCTGCGGCGCCGAGTCGTTCGCAATGAAGAGATCGAGCCGGCCGTCGAGGTTGAAGTCGTTGAAGGCGACACCGAGGCCCTTGCCGGGCGCGTCCGCAAATCCGGCTTGCGGCGTCACGTCCCGGAACGTGCCGTCGCCGTTGTTGCGATAGATCAGGTGTGTGATGGGGTCGAAGTTGTCCGGGTGGCAATACGACCGATAACCGGGTTTGTGCTCGCCGCACCAGACGTTCCTTGAAAAGTCCCAATCGACGTAGCGCACGACGGCCAGGTCCAGCAGGCCGTCCGCGTCGAAGTCGAAAAAAGCAGCTCCGGTGGACCACTCGCCGGCCGCTGTGCCCGCGCTCTCGGTCACATCCCGGAATCCGCCCTTTCCGTTGTTGCGATAGAGAATATTCCGCCCGTAGTTCGTGACGTAGAGGTCGGCGAATCCGTCGTTGTCGTAGTCGCCCACTGCCACTCCCTGTCCGTAGGAGTGACCGGAGACGCCCGCTTGCTCGGTCACGTCTCTGAACGTCAGGTCACCGTTGTTGCGGTACAGCCGGTTCCAGTATCGCGGGTCTTCCTTTCGGGGCTGAGCGCCCCGCGGCATGGGATCTTCCAGCGCCGCCCCGTTCACGAAATAGAGGTCGAGGTCGCCGTCGTTGTCGTAGTCGAAGACCGCGGCTCCCCCGACCATCGATTCGAGCAAGTACTTCTCCGAAGTCCTCGACGGTTCGTTGCGGAACGCGACGCCCGATTTCTCGGTGATGTCGACAAACGTGGGGCGTTCCGGTCCCGAGGTCTGAGCGAACAGCAGCGAGCACTGCAGCGGAATCAGCCAAGCGGCCTGCCGAACTGGAGATCGCACGGCCTTCTTAGTCCCCGTCTGAGTGGAAAGTGATTCTCTTCACGATGCCCTCGCCTTGCTGAACGACGATCCATTGGCCGGCCGCGACGGCTTCGAAGCGGCTCGTCTTTCCATCCGGCCAGCGGATCTCGACATCGGCCGCGGAAGCCGTCCTCAGCCCGAAGTGAATGCGAAAGTCGCTTTGCGAGATGTGGTAGCCGCCGCTGCGCACCTCTTCGATCTGGTCCCGGCCGTCGGCGGTCGCTCGAATGCGTGCGCCGATGGCGTCACGCCCCTCGGGGGTGAGGGCTTGCACCAGTAACGCGCCGCCCCGCTCGCCGTCGTTCTTCAACAGAGACGGCGCCTCGTGCATGTTGACGGTGACGATCTCCAGGCTCCCGTCGTTGTCGAGGTCGCCGATGGCCGTGCCGCGCGAGGAGTGCGCCGCGCCGATCGCTGGACCTGCCTCGCCTGACGCATCGTGGAATCCCCCATCTCTGCGATTCCAGTACAGAAGTCTTTGTTGGAGGAAAGTTTCGGAGAGATGAGTGTCGTCGATACCCGGATAGACGTGTCCGTTCGCTACGAAGATGTCCTTCCAGCCGTCGTGATCGACATCAAGGAAGGCCGTTCCCCACCCCAGGTACTGGGTGTTCACCGCCAAGCCGGTGCGGATGGTCTCGTCGCTGAAAAACATCTCGCCTTCGTTGCGATACAGGGTATGGGTGTCACTGGAGAAGTTCGTCTTGAAGAGATCGAGGTCGCCGTCCCCGTCGTAGTCGCCCGCGGTGACGCCCATGCCCGCCTGCTCCATGCCGTCGAGGTTGTAGGCCGTGCCCGAAATCACGCCTACTTCTTCGAATGTCCCGTCTTTCTGGTTGTGATACAGAAGTGAGGCCGTCGAATCGCACGCGACATAGACATCCGTCCACCCGTCGTTGTCAAAATCGGTCGTGAGCGGGGTGAAGCCGTAATACTCCTTCGGCACGCTGATGCCCGCCTCGTCGGACACGTCCTCAAACACTCCCTTGCCGTCGTTCTCGTAGAGCGACATCGTCTCGGGCGGCAGGCCTCTCGGCCCGCAAAGCACTGGTACGCCTCTCCAGCGGCATTCCGCCCTCTCACCCGGTTTCGGCGTCTTCTCGGGATCGAACCGCAGGTAATTCGCGACGAACAGGTCCAGATCGCCGTCCCGGTCGTGGTCAAGGAAGGCGCAACCTGTGCTCCAGCGCCGCTCTGGGCGCAGTAGGCCTCGGCTCTTGGTTTCGTCTTGAAAAGTTCCGTCTCCTTGGTTGCGGAACAGAACGTGGGAACCCCAATGCGTCACCAGGATGTCGGTGTACGCATCGTTGTCGACGTCGCCGGCGCAGACGCCCTGGCCCCAGCCGGTGTGCCCGATGCCGGCTTCCTCGGTGACATCATCGAATGCGAGTCCGCCGCGGTTGCGATAGAGATGATGCCTGGATTGCCCGGCCTTGTCGCCGAACCGGTCTCCGTTCACGAAGAACAGGTCCATCAGACCGTCGTTGTCGTAATCGAATATCGCCACACCCGTCCCGGTCGTCTCGACGATATACTCCTTGCCCTTTTCCGCCCCTGAGATGTTGACGCCGGTCAGGCCTGCCTGCCGTGCGATGTCGTGATAGGCGATCCGGGGCAGCTTCGTGCCCTCGGGTAGCGGCCTGCGCGGCTGCGCCCGGCGGCCGGACACCGCCACGCCCTGAGCGGACACCCCGGGTTGCAACACGGCGGCAAGGGCGAAGGCCGCGATGACGGCGGCAAAACGGCTTGACCTGCGGAAGAGGCGGGCCATCGCGGATCTCTTCATCGGCAGACACACCTGGGTGAGCCGCAAAGGCTTAGTCTACTGGGAATGGGCGGAGGAAGGATGCGAGTGGTTCTCAGCCATTCATTCCTGCCGGGAATGCCGGCGCAATGGGAGAAGTTCCCCTGGCGAGCCAACGAGAAGGCAAAGAAAAAAATTCCCCTTCGGCTGACCTGCATATCTCGTAGCGTGGCGAGACGAAGTGCCTGACTGCTGCAGGCAGGCGTGAGAGGGCTGGCGGAACGAGGTGCGAGCCGCCCGCGCCGGCTTCACGGCCTTTTTCATGCAGAATCGATACCTTCTGGTACTGAAGCCCTTCAGTCTTTTTTTGCCGCCTCGGCCGGCCTAGTATGAGGACAGGATGTCGGGAATCATCCAGATCGACTTGCCCTCGGCGCGGCGCTCGCTGGGGCGGCGGCCGTCCCCCTCGCCGGCAACACGGCCTGTAAGGTTTTCATGAAACACGAGACACGAATCACGGCTTGTAAGGTTCACTGGCCGTCAGACATTTCTTTCTGGAGCAACCCAGGCCCCCGCCAATGGTTTTCACGAATCACGAGACACGAATCACGAGACACGAGACACGAGACACGAAACACGGCTTTTATGCCAGAACCCGAAACCGAAATCCGCCGCCCGGACCGTCGCGCCCGCCGGCAAG
>JAPOOG010000070.1 GCA_026713545.1 Bryobacterales bacterium | reverse complement strand
TTATCGAACCGCGAGAAGATGCGCCGGAAGCCCTTGAGCCGACGGAAGAGCCGCTCGACTTCGTTACGGCGGCGGTACAGCAGGCGGTCGTATTCCCACGGCTGCAGGCGGGTCCGACGCGGCGGCACGACGGGAATCCAGCCAAAATCCAACGCCAATTGACGGGTCTGATCGTCTTCATAGGCGCTGTCCATCAGTAGCGGGAGCGGTTCGGGCAACGGCCCCAGCCCGGCCAGCAGATCACGGCCCTGAGGAGCGTCGTGCACTTGCCGGGCGAGAGAGCGAACGTTATCGCCGTGCGAGCATTCGCGGCAACCAGATGAACTTTGGTGCTCCATCCGCCGCGCGATTGGCCGATCGCTTGGGGACCGTTTTTTTTAACGCCCCCGTGCCGTCCGGATGCACCTTCACGATGGTCGAGTCCATCGAAACGGCCTCCACCCGGATGCGCACCAGTTGCTCTCTCTGCAGCTTTTCGAACACCGCGTCGAGAACGCCGTTCTTGGACCAGCGGTTCATGCGGGTGTAGATGGTGTGCCAGTTTCCGAAGCGTCGGGGCAGGCCACGCCGCTGGCAGCCCTGCTCGGCGACATACAAGATGGCGTTCAGAACCGTGAGATTCGACAGGCTCACGTTACCGCGCTGGCGCGGCAGCACGGGTTCGATACGGCGGTATTGCTCCTCGGTGATCTCCATGCCCTATTATAAAACATTCTTGCAGGTTAGTGTTAACAGGCCCTAGATTAGCGAAGCCGCGCCAAGAGGGTGAGCGGTGTCCCGCCAGTCGCCTCAGGCCGCTGTCTGGCGGGCGTGCAACTTCTGCAAAGACTCGACTCGAGCCGGATGTTTCCGCCGAGCCGAAATGCCCTCCGCGGCCGCGCGCGCGGCGCTGAGAGTCGTCAGGCAAGGAATCCGGTAGCGCATCGCCGCCCGGCGAATCGTCTTTTCATCCTGGAACGACTGCGCGCCGGCCGGGCTGTTCACGATCAAATCAAGTCGCCGGTCCTTCGTAAGGTCGACGATGTTCGGACGGCCCTCGTTGACTTTCAGTCCCACGGTGCATTCGATGCCCGCCGCGCGCAAAGCATAAGCCGTGCCGCGCGTGGCGTAGATCTTGAACCCCAGGTCCGCGAATTTGCGAGCGACGTCCAGCCCCTCGGCGCGCTCCCGCTCCGTCACGCTGATGAACACCGCCCCCTTGTCCGGCAACGCGGTTCCCGCACTCAACTGCGCCTTGGCAAACGCCTCGCCGAAGGTCTCGCCGATGCCCATCACCTCGCCGGTCGAGCGCATTTCGGGGCCAAGAATCGGGTCCACGCCGGGGAATTTGTTGAACGGGAACACCGGCGACTTCACGCAGTTCTTTTCCACCGGGAGCATTCCCCGGGGCAAATCGTAATCGCTCAGCTTCTTGCCGACCATCAGCCCAACGGCGATCTTCGCCAGCGGATACCCCGTCGACTTGCTGACGTAGGGCACGGTGCGCGAAGCCCGCGGGTTCACTTCGATCACATACACCTTGCCGTTGTGAATCGCGTACTGAATGTTCATCAAGCCCCTGACATTCAGAGCCTTCGCAAGCCGCACCGTATAGTGCCGGATGGTCGCGAGCTGCTTTTCGGGAATGGACGCCGAGGGCAGCACACAGGAGCTGTCGCCGGAGTGAACCCCCGCCTCCTCGATGTGCTCCATGATGCCGCCGACAAGCACTTCGCCGCCGTCGCACAGTGCGTCGACGTCCACTTCCGTCGCGTTTTCGAGGAAGCGATCCACCAGCACCGGCCGCTCCTGCGAATAGACCACCGCCTCACGCATGTAGCTGTTGACCGTGGCTTCGTCGTAGGCGATGACCATCGCGCGGCCGCCGAGCACGTAGCTGGGACGAACCAGGACGGGATAGCCCAGGCTCCGCGCAACCCGGCAGGCCTCTCCGGGACTCGCCGCCGTGCCGTTTTCGGGCTGAGGAATCTGCAAATCGGCCAGCAGCGCCCCGAAGCGCTCACGGTCTTCGGCCAAATCGATCGATTCCGGGTCGGTCCCGATGATCGGCACGCCCTGCTGTTTGAGCGGCAGTGCAAGCGTCAACGGCGTCTGGCCGCCGAACTGCACGATCACGCCGTCGACGTTCTCCGTTTCGTGGATGTTGAGCACGTTCTCGAGCGTCAGCGGCTCGAAGTAGAGCCGATCGCTCGTGTCATAGTCGGTGGACACGGTCTCGGGATTGCAGTTGACCATGATCGACTCATAGCCCAGCTCCTGCAGCGCGTAAGAAGCATGACAACAGCAGTAGTCGAACTCGATTCCCTGCCCGATGCGGTTGGGTCCGCTGCCCAGAATCATCACCTTCCGACGTTCGGTGGGCTCGGCCTCGCACTCTTCCTCGTAGGCGGAGTACAGATACGGCGTGAAGCTTTCAAACTCCGCCGCGCAAGTGTCCACCCGCTTGAATACAGCCTGTATGCCGTGTTCCTTGCGTTTGGCTCGCAGAGCCAACTCGTCGGATCCAAGCGCCCGCGCCACCCGCTTGTCTGACAGCCCGTATCTCTTCGCCCGCTCCAATTGCTCTCCGGAGACGGTATCGACCGTCTCTGCCTCCAGCTCGGCTTGCAGATCGATGAGATGCTTCACCTGTTGGAGGAACCAGGGATCGATCCGCGTCATTTCATGGATCTGCTTGACCGAATAGCCCTTCGTCATCGCGAAACGAATGTAGTTCAATCGTTCCGGAGTCGGCGTGATCAACCTCTGATCGATCTTCGCCGGGTCGAAGTCGTCTTCGCTGAACTTCTTGCCCGTCTCGAGACTGCGGATCGCCTTCGAAAGCGCGTGCTTGAAGGTGCGGCCGATCGACATCACTTCACCGATCGACTTCATCTGCACGCCGAGCAGCGGCTCGGCGCCCGGGAATTTCTCAAATTGCCATTTCGGCAGCTTGACAACGACGTAGTCGATCGTCGGCTCGAAGCACGCGGGCGTCTTGCGCGTAATGTCGTTCGGAATCTCGTCCAGCCGCATCCCGACCGCCAGCTTGGCGGCGATCTTCGCGATCGGGAAGCCCGTGGCCTTCGACGCCAGGGCGGAGCTCCGCGAGACGCGCGGGTTCATTTCGATCACCACCATCCGCCCGGTATTCGGCTCGACCGCGAATTGCACGTTCGACCCGCCCGTATCGACCCCGATCTCCCGCAGGCAAGCCAACGCTCCGTCGCGCATCATCTGATACTCGCGATCGGTCAGCGTCTGCGCCGGCGCTACGGTCAGCGAGTCGCCGGTGTGGACGCCCATGGGGTCGAAGTTCTCGATCGAACAGACGATGATGCAGTTGTCCGCGAGATCGCGCATCACCTCGAGCTCGAACTCCTTCCAGCCGAGCACGCTCTCCTCGATCAGCACCTCGTGCACCGGTGACAGCTCAAGGGCCCGGGCGCAAAGCTCCTTCATCTCCTCGCTGTTGTAGGCGAGACCGCCACCCGTACCCCCGAGCGTGAAGCTCGGACGCAGCACGACCGGATATCCCACTTCCGCGCCGAACTCCATGCCGTCATCAAGGTTGTTGACGAGCTTCGAGTCCGGCACATCCAGGCCGATGCGACGCATGGCGTCCTTGAACAGCAGGCGGTCCTCGGCCTTCTTGATGGCCTCGATCTTCGCGCCGATCAACTCGACGCCGAACTCGTCGAGAACGCCTTTCTCCGCCAGCTCGACGGAGAGGTTCAAGCCCGTCTGCCCGCCCACCGTCGAGAGCAACGCGTCCGGTCTTTCGCGAGCGATGATCTCGCGAACATACTCGACCGTGAGCGGCTCGACGTAGGTTTGCTCAGCCAGTCCGGGGTCGGTCATGATCGTTGCGGGATTCGAATTCACCAACACGACCTCATAGCCCTCGTCGCGCAGCGCCTTGCAGGCCTGCGTGCCCGAGTAGTCGAACTCGCAAGCCTGCCCGATCACGATCGGCCCCGAGCCGATGATCAAGATCTTATGGATGTCCGATCGCTTCGACATTCTCGTTTCCGGCTGCCGCCTCAGGACTTTCTCATCAACTCCACGAACTCGTCGAACAGGTACCGCGAATCATGGGGGCCGGGCGCCGCCTCCGGGTGATACTGCACGCAGAACAGCGGGTCCTTCCTGCTGCGAAAGCCCTCAAGCGTGTGATCGTTGAGGTTCGTGTGCGTCAACTCGATGTCACTTGCGTCGAGGGAATCAGGGTCCACGGCGAACCCGTGGTTCTGCGACGTAATCTCGACCTTCCCCGTGCGCTCGTCGCGCACCGGATGGTTCACGCCGTGGTGCCCGAACTTCAGCTTGAACGTCTTGCCGCCGACCGTCAACCCCAGCACCTGATGTCCCAGGCAGATCCCGAAGATCGGCGTCCGGCCCACCAGCTTCCGGATGTTGCGGATCGGCTCGCTCAGGGGCTCGGGGTCGCCCGGACCGTTCGACAGAAACACGCCATCCGGTTTCAGCGCCAGTACGTCCTCCGCCGAAGTCAGCGACGGCACGACGGTCACTTTGCAGCCTCTCTGCACGAGGCTCCGGAGAATGTTGTGCTTGATCCCGAAGTCGTAGGCGACGACGTGGTATTTCGTTTCTTCCGCCGGCCCCACGAGCTCCGAGGGAGAGCAAGCATCGATGCCGCGGTTCCACTCGTAACGCTGCTTCGTGGAAACGGTGCTCGCCAGGTCCAAGCCCGCCATTTCAGGGATCGACCACGCCTTCTCGACCAGCCTCCCGGTGTCCGTCTCGATCGACGAAATGACGCCGCGCATCGACCCCTGATTCCGCAGATGCCGCACCAGCGCCCTCGTGTCGATCTCGGAGATGATCGGAATCCGCTGCTGCGACAAGAAATCCGCCGCATGCTCGGTCGAACGCCAATTGCTGGCGATCTCAGAGAATTCCCGAACGGCCAGGCCCTCGATGAACGGCCGGGCCGACTCGTTGTCCTCTCCGTTCGCCCCGTAGTTGCCGATCTGGGGGTTCGTCAAGACGACGATCTGTCCACTGTACGAGGGGTCCGTGAAGATCTCCTGATATCCGGCGATTCCGGTGTTGAAGACGACCTCGCCGTAGCACTCGGCTTTCATGCCGACGCACCGCCCCCGAAAAATACGCCCGTCTTCGAGCGCCAGAACGGCTGTGTCGCTCACTCCAGAACTCCGAACCGGTCCATCGGCCAGTAGGCGAACACGGCCTTGCCGACGATATGCTCCCGCGGCACCGTTCCCCAGGTCCGGCTGTCATTCGAGGTGTTGCGGTGGTCGCCCAGCACGTAGTAGTGACCGGCGGGAACCTTCGTCGCCGAATACGTCGAGGCGTCCTGAAACTCCTCGCGGATATACGGTTCGTCCGTGCGCCGCCCGTTGATGAAGAGCGTGCCACGGACCAACTCCACCTCGTCGCCCGGCAGCCCGACCACACGCTTGATATACGACTTGTTCGGGTCCAGCGGGAACCGGAACACGACAATGTCGCCCTGTCGAATCTCCTCGAAGCGATAGACGAACTTGTTGACGAAGATCCGCTCCTGGTCATGCAGCCAGGGCATCATGCTTGTACCCTCGACCTTGACCGGCTGATACAGGAAGACGATGACAACGACCGCGATCGCAATCGAGATGATGATGTCTCGAGCCCAGACCTGGACATCGAACCAGAACGAGCCCGCCTCAGCCGCGGTTTTCCGCGGGTGCGCGGAACCTTCCTCACCAGGGGTCTGCGCGGGAACCCTGTCGTCGTGCAAATGCATCTATCGGATTGGGAGAGGGCCGTTCGACAGGCCCCTTCGTACTCTATTACGAACACCCCCATGGCGACAACCCTTTGCGCCTGCCCAGACTGCATTTCCCGCCACGCGGGGAGAGATGGGCACGAGCGGCAGCGCCAAGGGAGCCGCCGAAATCCTCTGGACGTTCTTCCCGTCGGCGCCCGGAAACGGACGCCGGTTCCAAAACGGTCTACAATAACCCTCACCCATGAAGCGCCGCACCTTCATCACGACCGCGGCCGGAGCCGCCGGCGGGTACTTCCTCCCCGGACCCCGCTCGCTCTCCGCCCGGAACCGGCGCAAGCGAATCGCAGCGCTGTCGACCACCTACCACGTGCGCTCGCACAGCGACAACTTCATCACGCGCTTCCTCGAAGGGTGGTGGATCAACGACACGTACCATGAGCCGCCGTGCGACGTCGCTTCCCTCTTTGTCGAGCAGGAGCACGACGCCGACATCGGCAACCGCCTTGCCCGGAGCTGGGGCGTCCGGACCGTCCCCACCATCCGCGAGGCTCTCACGCTCGGGGGCGGCAAACTCGACGTCGACGGCGTGCTGCTCATCGGCGAGCACGGCAACTACCCGACCAACGTCAAGAACCAGAAGCTCTATCCGCGCTACCGCTTCATGGACCACGTCGTCAGCGTCTTCAGGCATTCCCGACGCTCCGTGCCCGTCTTCAACGACAAACATCTCTCCTACGACTGGAAGCAGTCCAAACAGATATACGACTGGTCGCGGGAACTCGACTTCCCGATGATGGCCGGCTCGTCCGTCCCCGTCACTTTCCGGCGCCCCGAACTCGACTTCCCGCTCGACAGCGAGCTCGAGCAGGCTGTCGCGGTCGGCGGAGGCTGGGTGGCCGACGGCGGCCTCTTCCACGTCCTGGAGACGCTCGAATGCTTCACCGAGCGCCGCAAAGGAGGTGAAACCGGCGTCAAGTCCGTTCAACTCCTCGCCGATGAGGCCGTATGGAAGGCCGCCGACGAAGGCCTCTGGAGCCGCGCGCTCCTGGATGCCGCCCTGTCCCGAGGCCGGAAGGTCGTCCCCGGTCCCGTCGAGCAGAAAGCCAGGCGCCCCGTCGCCTGCCTGATCGAATACAACGACGGTTTCCGCGCTGCCGCGCTCGGCCTGGGCGGCAAGGTCTCCGAGTACCTCGCCGCCGTCAAGATCAAGGGCGAACGCGAGCCGAAGTCCACGCTCTGCTACATTCCCACCGAGAACTCGAACAACTTCAGCCCGCTCGTGGACTCCATCGCGCGGATGTACACCCGGGGAACCCTCGACTACCCGGTGGAGCGCACCGTGCTCGTCAGCGGCGCACTCTCGTTCCTGATGGAGTCGTGGCATCGCGGCCAGGTCCGCATCGAAACCCCGATGCTCGACATCAAGTACCGCGGACCGGAAAACTCCTATTACGCCCACGGAATGGGGTCCTGACCGATGAAGCCCGCCGGAATCTACGCCAAGAGCACCGACCTGTTCGCCCTCGTAGACCGCCGCGCCGAGTTCAGCAAGCTGGCAAGCGGCTTCGGCTTCACCGAAGGCCCCGTTTGCAGCCGTATCGGCTTTCTGCTGTTCAGCGATCTGCGCAGCGAAAAGATCCACAAATGGACCTTTTCCGTTGGGGACAACGACCCGGCCGGCGGCGCGTTATCCGTTTTCCGAGAGAAATCCAACCGCGCCAACGGCCTCACCTTCGATCACCAAGGCCGCTTGCTCACCTGCGAGACCGGGCCGGGCCGCGTCACCCGCACCGAGAAGGACGGCTCGATCACCGTTCTCGCCGAACGTTGGGGAGACAAGCGCCTCAGCTCGCCCAACGACCTCGTCTACGCCATCGACGGCAGCATCTATTTCAGCGACATGCCCCGCCGCAACGTCCCGGACGCCCATGAGCGCACCAACGAACCCGCCGTGTACCGCATCAGCCGCAGCCAAATCCCCGGCAAGGCCAAGCTCGAACGCGCCTCCGAGGAGCCGAAGCGCGCCAACGGGGTCGCCCTCGGACCCAAGCACGACAAGCTGTACATCGCCGACGGCGGCTCCCGCAACATCCGCGTCCAGGACATCCGCGACGACGGCTCCCTGGCCAAGGGCCGCGTTTTCGCGGAGTTGGAATCCGACGAGAGGGGCGGCCTCGACGGCCTGAAAACCGACGAGTCGGGCAATGTCTACTGCACCGGCCCCGGAGGCGTCTGGGTCTTCAACTCCCAGGGCCGCCACCTCGGCACGATCGTTCCCCCGGAGCAACCCTCGAACCTCAACTGGGGCCGAGGCTTCCGGGGCCTCTACATCACCGCCCGCGCCTCGCTCTACTACCTCTCCACCAAAGTCCCCGGCACCCGAACGTATTAGCCTGCCTTTCTCACCACCCGACGGCCGAAGCACGCGATACGACCGCCATGACTTCGTTGCGCTTGCTCGCCGTGCTCGACGTACTGTCAAGTACGCCTGCTCGCGCCACGTGGTGAGAAAGGCAGGCTGGCCTAGTTCATGCCGGCGGTGCGCCGGGCGGGTCATTGCAAGCGAAACCGCAGTGAAGACTATGCCTTGACCACCTTTTCTCGGCGCGCGTCCCAAGCGAGATAGCGCTTCTTGCGCAACGACTCGACCGCCATCGAGCAGGCGAGCACACCGTAGAAACCGAGATCCACGTCGCACTTGAGAGGCTCGTTGAAACGGATCGCCCGGTGATGGTTGGCGTGGTGCAGGCGAGTGTCCTCGGCGCCGGTCTTGATGTGATGGATGGGTTGACATTCCTCGGAGCCGGCCTTTGCGCCGCCCTCCCCGCATCCCTTGGCGAACAGCCTCTCCCGCGTGATCGTGAATCCTTCCTTCGTGAACTCGAGCGTCCCCTCATGGCCGCGAATGATGTGCCGGATCTTCGCGGCGTTGGCCATCGATGAAACGAGCAAGACGGAGACCCCCTCGGGATAGTCCACCATCATGTTGAAGGTGTCGGGGATTTCGGCGGCGCTGTCGCTGAAGAAGTTCTGGCCGCCGGTTGCGACAACACGGCTGGGAACGGTGAGGTTGCAGGCTTTGATGATGCGCGTGATCCGATGGACGAACAGGTCGGAGGCGATGCCGCCCGAATAATCCCAATAGCGCCGCCACGCGAAAAAGCGGTCGGGGTCGAACGGGCGCTTCCTGGCGGGCCCCAGGAAGGCGTCCCAATCGAGATTCTCCCCCGGCCGGACGTCATCGTCGTAGGGCCTGGTCCAGAAGTCATCGACGTGGTTGCGGGAGTAGTCGATCTGGGCCATGACGACCTTGCCGATCTTGCCGTCTTTGATGTAGCGCTGGGCCGTCTCGTAGGAATCGTCGGACATGCCTTGCACGCCGACCTGCATCTTGACGTTGCTCTGCTTGACGCGGTCGCGGACCCTCTTCGCCTCCTCGATGTTGTAGGTCATCGGTTTCTCGCAGTAGATGTGCTTGCCGGCGTCCACGGCGTCGAGGGTCATTTGGGCGTGCCAATGTTCGGGGACGGAGATGACGACGTAGTCGATGTCGGGGTTTTCGAGCAGCCTGCGGTAGTCGTGGTACGGTTTTCCGCCGGTCAGCTCCGCCGCGGCGTCGAGGCGCTTCTGGTAGATGTCGCAAACGGCGATGATCTCGGTGTTTTCCGCCTCCTGGATCTCGATCAAACGCTTCATGTGGCCGGTGGCGTTGCCGCCCGCGCCGATCATGCCGATGTGCAAGCGGTCGTTGGCGCCGATCACGCGCGGGGCGCGCGCCGCCGCGATGGCCCGCGCCGAAGCAGCCAAGGCGCTACCGGCCACGGAAGTGGCCACGAAAGAACGTCGGGAGAGATCGTTGCTGTTGTTTTTCATGGGAAGCCTTTCAGGCTGCGGAGTGGTCGTGGAAACGGTCACGGAATGCAGCGCCGCTGCATATCGCTGCTCTTATTTCTTGTAGGTTACCCAGACGGGCGAAGCCCATGCCAGTTCTCCGTCTTGCTGCTCCACCCGTATGTAGTAATAGCTTTCGCCCTCACGCACGTCGTTGTCAACATAGGTGAACGAGAGTTCGGAGCGATCCCCTCGTCGGGTGTGGATATAGGTATTGTTCTTGATCACTTCGACTTTGCGGATGGGCGCGGTGCCGATGACGCGAGCTTCGAGCTTGGGGCGGTCGCTGCTCTCGAAGGCCTCGCCCATGAGGCGTCCGTTGACGCGGAAGTCGACGAGGATGTTGTCGGTGGCGGCGTAGGCGCGGCGGGCACGCATGGCCTCGATGATGGCCTCGCGAGTCAGTTCCTCGACCCAGATCATGCCGTGGGAGGCGTGCGTCGAGACGTGGTCGAAGCTGGATTGCACTCCGAGCTTGAGGCCATTCTCCCAGGCCTTCCAGACAAACCCGGCCGGACGGCTGCCGCGGTTGCTCGATCGCGGCGCGCCGGCGTGCTCGTAATTGCGGCGATAGCCCTGGTAGATCTCGACCAGGGTCTCGACCTCGGGATCGTTGTCGCGCCAGTCGGTGCCGGCCCCGGTGGCGGATGTGTGGCTCATCACAATGCCGCGGTTCCTGCGGAGGTCTTCGTAGAAATGCTCGACGCCGACTTCGTCATTCTTCTCGCGCTCTTCATCGAGTATCTTGACGACAGGCACGCCGCGTCGGGCGAACATGGCGTTGCGGTGTCCGCTGGGGTAACCGCGGCTGCGCTCGTAGCCGTAGAGCGGCGTGAATTTGCCCGGGATCGTGAAGAGATCGACGGCCTTCTGGATCATCCACCAACTGTATTCGACCTCCTGGCCGGCCTGGTGATCGGCGACACCGAGGAAGTCATGAGCCGCGGCGTCAAGGGCATAGCGGTAGGCGTCGAACAGCGAGCCATCGCGATTGCCGTCCCAGGAAACGTCCGTATGGCGATGCATGTCGCCGCGGACGGGCCGGTAGGTCTTGCCGCCGACCTCGGCGCGATAGTTGCGAAGACGCGCCGCATCGGCAGCTTCATTGGGGTGGACATTCACGGACTGGACTGACGAGGGCTGGAAGTCCACGAACTCGAGAGGGCCATCCGGCGGCGGACCCGCTTCGAGGGCGGCCGTGAAGATATCCTGCTGGCGTTGGAAGCCGTCGGGGAAGCGGCGGCCGTCGCTCGCCCAATATACGCGGAGGCCGCCGCTTGAGCCGGTATGCACCGACACCGGCATGTCAATGCGGCCGAAGCCAAGGGGAAAGCGGATGACGGGCGTCCATGAGCCGTTCTGGAAGCTGGCCGCGCCGAGACGCCACATCGAACGGAACCTTTGGCGGGCTTGGACGACCGGAGTGTGCGTGCGATAGCGAAAGAAGACCCAGGGATTGCCGTTGCCGTCAGTGGCCAGGAGCGGGGATTGATAGACCGAGTCGTTTTCTTCGGGCGGAGCGGGAGGCAGTTCGCCGGGAAGTTGTCCGAGGCGGCCGTTGCCGTAGGTCGCGACGCGCACCCGCCGCCGTTGGAGAAGCCCCATTCCCGCGTCCTGGAAACCTTGCACGTAGTCCTTGCCCCAGTCCGCGTCGCCTTCGTCCCAGGCGAGCCACAGGCGGCCGGCGGAGTCGTAGTGGGCCGTGGCGCGGGCTTCGAAGGCATCGGAACCGGCGATCGTGATGGTGTCGCTGAGGCGTCCGCGGCGGAACTGCCGCATCACGACGTCATAATTTCCGTCTGCGTAGGTGTCCCAAACGATCGAGGCTTCTCCGTCTCGGGAAGCGGCGACCTGCGGTTCCCAGTCGTTGGCCGGGTCGTCGCTGACCTGGATTTCCGGATGCCAGCGGCCGTCGCGGTGCGTCCGCAGGAAGATGTCGCCGTTGCCCGACCGGAAGCTCTGCCAGACAAGATAGAGGCCGCCCCGGCCGTCGCGCGCGACGGAGTGAAAGATGTCCGAGCCGGGCGCGGTTGTGAGCCGGACTTCTTCGCCCCAGTCATCGCCGTCGAAAGTACGGGCGAAAAGATCCCAGTCCGATTCTCTTTGCTCGCACCACACCGCCCAGATGCGGCCTTGGGAATCTTCTGCGAGTTGAACCCGGAAGAGATCGCCTCCCGGCGCGGTGAGAGCCACCGGGGGTTCGTCGCCGCGCCGGACCCAGAGGCGGTCTGAGCCGTCTTCATAGGTTTGGTAGGCGACCCAGCGGCGTCCGTTGGAAGACTCGATCGCATCGACGTAGTCTTCGGCGGCGGGTCCCTCGGTGAGAGCTTGCGGGGATGGCGAGAGGCTGACGACGACACGGCCGCCGGCAAAGGTCTCCGGGAGCGACCACGAGAGATCCTCGGGATTGAAGCTGAACTCCCCTTGTCCGGTCCGTAGATCGACCTCGCCCGGACCGGTCAGATCGAGGCTCATGAGCAAGCCCTTGGCGGTAAGCCGCGTGCGGCGCTTCGTCGACTCGAGACTGCGCCCCCAAGGGGCATCCCAGTAGGTGTCGCTGGTCGTGCGGACCGTCCATGAGGCGCCGGAGAGCAGTTCGTCGCCTTCGTTGAATTGCCACGGATCGAGCCCCCTGACACGGCCGTTCTCGACGCGGATGTCGCCGCTCCAATCGCGAGGTTGCTCGTCGTCGACGCCGAAGCGGACAAGAACGGCTCGATGACCCGTTTCAGCGGCTTGGACGATCGTCGCCGGTGGAGGATCGGGACCGCCGAGCCACAGCCGGACGGCAACGGCAACGAAAGTGAGGAGCAGGCCGAGGCGCGCCGCGCGGGGCATGGTTCGAGTGTAGCGATTCGGGAAGGAGGAAAGCCGGTTCAAGAGGCTGGTTTTTCCTCCGCCCAAGTGCGGATCGTACCAGCGGGAAACATCCGGACCGGCGTCAACACCACTTGATCAGGAGGATGTTTCAAGTCAGAAAGTGACCCCGAATCGGCCCCGCAGAAGATAGGCGCTCAGCATCGAGATCACGAAGAACCAGACCAGCCAGTGAAGCTCGATACCCGCAAAGGGGACCTCGGCAGCCGGGTAGCGGATTTCGATCCATTCGACCTGGTCTTCCGAGAGACGATCTTCGCCGCCGTGCCAGAGCGCATCCCAGAGGCCGGAGACCCGGCGAATCGACAGGTATCGAAAGGGCTCTCCAGCCGCGATCGATTTCGTCCATTCCGTATCGCCCTGGCGGAACGTGAGGCTCCCCTCGACGGGCCGCTCGGCGCGGATGCGCCAGCTCACCTGGCCGGTTTCCATGACACGCACACCGGCTGTCTCGATATGGACGCCCGCAGGGGCCAGCAGCTCGGGAACGGGCGCGTTCGCCTCGAGCCGTCCCGCGGCCTGCAGAGTTACGACCGCCCGCTCGTCGATCGGCAAGGGCCGTGCGCCGTAGAATCCGTCGAGGTGAATGAGCAGAAGCAGCAGCGGAACGGTGAGAAACAGCATCGGACGCATCATCAAACCGAGGTACCGGAAGTTACCTGTGATGAGCTTCTTCTGCGCGCTCAAGACGAGCGAGATGTCGTCACCGAACAAGCGCATCTCGAGCAGGTAGGCTTGCAGGCGTTTCTTCGTTCGGGAGACCGCTTCCTGGTCGGAAGTCTTTCCGAACACCCAGAGCATCCCGATGCCCGTGAGGATCGAAATGAGCGTCAGCCCGATCATCGGGTGCGCGTCCGCGCCCAGGCCGCAGATTCCGCTGACCAGCGTGCGGAGAAGACTGTTGAAGATGTCCACGCGAATCGGCTCGGGGTTTGTCAGTCGATGTAGCCGAGTCCCTGCATCTTCTTGACGATCTCCTCGTCGGAGCGGACATCCTCTTCGATTTTTTCGAGCTCGCGTTCGAGAACGTGCTGGATCAACTCTTTCGGTGAAGAGTAGCCGGCCGCGTCGGAGCAGCGCTTGATGCGGTCGTAGAGGTCCTTGTCGAGCTTGAGGGAAGGTCCGAACATGGCTGCTATGAGTGTAGTTCATCCCGGCCCGAGCTTCAGAAGAGCGGCCGGCCGATCATGTCCTCCGGAACCGGGACGCCGAACTCTTTGAGCAGCGTGACCGGCACGTCGGGGAGGCCGGGGTCCTCGAGCGCGATCGCGCGGCTGCTGAGCAGCACGCCGGGGACGTACTGCGGCGCGATGCAGTGGTCGCCAATCCAGGCCTCGTCATTGTCGACAACGGTTTTCCCGGGGACGCCGCCGAGCGGGGTCTGCCAGGACGAGCGATACGGCGGCCGATAGCCGACGATGATGTCCGGGGCGAATTCGGTGGGGAGGGTTTCGAACACATCTTCGCTGACGTACAGCTCTTCGATCACCTGCGCGCCGTCGTCAGGATCACGGAATGCCAACAGCGCCTCACGCAGCGCGGCGATCGTCTGCTCGGTCTCTTCCCCCTCGGCGACGATGCCGCCTTCCTCGCGGCCGAGACGGTTGATGTACAGCGAATTGATGCCCATCGAGTAGGCCCGGGTGCGCGACCAATCGACGTGCTGAAACAGCTCGGCGTCGCCGGTATTGCGAGGGTCGTCGAGGGTGAGAAAACCGGTCCGCAGAAGGACCGTGTTCAGGTGCACGGCGCGATCGAAACGCTCGAAGCCATGGTCCGACATGACGATGAGCGTGGTTTCGCCGTCGATCAACGCCATCGCTTCGCCGACCATCTTGTCGGTCTCGCGATAGATCTCGAGCAACTCGTCGTCGTACCGCCCCCACAGCATGTGGGCGTTTTGGTCGACGCTCGATATGTAGAAGAACAGCAGCCCGCTCTCGAACCGCGCGAGTTCGTAGCGCAACATCCGCCGGGTCTCGTCGAGGACGCTGTGGCTTTGCTGCAGGAACTCATCGAGGCTCAATGCGCCTTTCCGCAAGGCCGACGTGTCTTCCGCCATGCCCTGGGTGTAGAACAGCCCGATCGCGTCGGCCAACTCGGTGCTGTAGGACGGCGGCATCGAAATCGGCAGAGCGGGACTCGTGGGGTCGATGTTGACCGGCGTGACGTAGAGTTCGAAGCGGGGGCGCACCTGTCGGAGAAAGACACGGAAGATGCCGCTGACGGATTGCAGCGGGCCGATCAGCGGAAAGTTCACCCTCAACCAGCCGGACCACTCACCCTCTTCGAGGATGAAGCTCCGGTCTTCGAGATCGAATCTCACGACGGGTTCCTCGGGGTCGCAGTTGACCGTCAAGACGGCGCTGGTGGCGGGCTGCTCCTTGCGGAAGCTGTTCACGGGGCCTTCGATCTCCAGTTCGGTGGAATGGTGAAAGGCGCTGAGTTGCACGATCCTGCCTCCCGAGACGGCGCCCGCTTCGCGGCCGGGGTCGTCCGTGAAGAACGTGAACGTTCCCTGGGTGCCGTGCATGTCGGGTGTCCCCATGCCGGAGAGCGAACGTGTCCCCTCGCCCATCGGCGGGAAGTTCGCGGGCATGCGCACGATGCTCGCGGGCACGCCCGCTGCTGTCAGCAACGGCCAGAAGGGCTCGCCGCGGCGATGCCGGACCACCTCCGCGGACGACAGCGGAATGACCCAATCGGCGATCTCGAGCGTCCGGTCCGCCGCGGCCGTCTCGGCCATCGACATGAACGGACGGCGGGTATACGGGTCGCGGTGGATGAAGTCATGGATGCCGTGCCCACCGGGGTCGAGGCCCGTGATCACGCTCGACCAGGCAACGGGACTCTGCGGGGGAATGGTCGTCGCCAACGGTTTGAAATCCCCCTCTCGGCGCAGGCGGTCGAGATTCGGCAGTTGATCCCAATGGCGCTCGAGGAACTTGGGGTCCATCCCGTCGATGCCGAGCACGATGATGCGCTTGCCGACGTCGTTGGTGACGGGTCCGCCGCAGTTGATCGGCAGGAGCAGGGCGCAGAGACCCGCCGCAGCCGCCGCGAACCTCTCGATGACGCGGCCCTTCTGACCTGAAACATCCTTTTGATCAAGCATCGTTGTCAACGACCCGGATGTTTCCCTCTCGCACGATCCGCACACGGGCGGAGGAAAAACTGACCTGAAGTGCCCGGAATGCTCATGGAAAGGAGCGGCTGCCGAGGCGTGACCCTACGGTTGCGCCATGCCGAACAGATCGTTGCCATCCATATAGGGCGGCGGCTTCCGGCCGAACAGTCCGAGCGTGGTGGGGGCGAGATCTTCAATGCCGGGATTGCCGCGCCCGAGCTTGCGATTGCAAAAGATCACACCGGGCACCAGCGCCGGGTCCACGCAGTGATCGCCGCTCCAAGCCTTCAGATTATCCTGAAACACCTCCGCGCCGACTTTTCCGAGGGCGGCATCCCACGAACTCCGATAGCCGGAGTTGTAGCCGATGACGATGTCGGGTGCGACATCCATGTACGGCCCCTGATAGACGGACTCCTTCGGCCACGCCTTGCGGATCGCCACCGCGCCGCGCTCCTCATCGCGCAGGCCGCTCAGCTTCTCGCTGATTTCCTTCTTGAGGTCGGCGGCTTCGCTGCGTGCAACGGTCCCTTCGGCTTCGCGGTTCTTCCGGTTCAGGTAGATGCCGGTCAACCCGAAAGTGTAAGCGCGCGTGCGTGACCAGTCGACGCCTTGCAGGTACGGACCGGCCTCGCGCGCGTCATTCCGCAACGCCAGGTACCCGTTTTCGAGAAGCCATGTGTTGAGGTTCACACCGCGCTGGAACGACTTGAAACCATGGTCGGAGAGGACAAAGAAAACCGTGTCCTCGTCAACGTACTCGAGCGTTTTCCCGACGATGGCATCCATGCGCCGGTAGAGATCTTCGATCACGCCTTCGTAGTGCGCCTCACGATCCCCTGGCGGGTTGCGCCGGTGAGCCGGATGATCGGGCTCCAGGTAGCGGTAGAACATGTGCTGCACACGGTCGCTCGTATCGAAAACGCACGCCACAATGCCCTTCTTCGTCTTGTCGAGAGCGTTCGTGAACATCGTCTCGCGCTCTTCGCAGATCGAATAAGCCTGGTCGAGGAAAGCCTTCTCGTCGATGACGCGCTCGTTGAGAGCCCAGGTGTCCTCGGCGAGACCCAGGGTGGAGTAGGCGCCCTGCAGCTTGGCGAGATAGGTGGCGTAATAGCTGGGGTGCGAGATCGGCAACGCCGGCTTTTCCGGGTCGATGTTGATGGGGGTAACGTAGAGCGAGACCACGGGCTCGGTTTCGGTAAGCAGGAAGCGCGCAATGCCCTCGACCTTGACTCCGGTCGCGGCCCGGAAGGTCAACCGCACCCACGGCGAGTATTCTCCCTTTTCGAGCTGATAGCTCGACCCGTTGACTCGCAGCCGGCCGCCGGTACCGTCGAGTTGCAACCGGAAGGGCGCGGTCATCGGTTGCGGTCCGTCGAGCAACGGGTTCGGTGGTCCTTCGATCTTCCCCTCCAGACCCTTGCCGTTGCGGGTCAGGGGCCGCCGCTGGCCGGCTTCGTCGAACTGGCCGGCCGCTTCCGAGGTGGTGAACTGCTGAAAGCTGCCCTGCGTGCCGAGCAGGTCCGGCGTGCACATCGCCGAAAGCAGCCGTCCGTTGAACTTCTCGGGCGGGAACGTAATCGGCACGCGCAGAATAGACGAGTCGATCCCCTCGTCGCCCAGAATGCTCCAGAACGTCCTGCTCTTGCGGCGCATGTCAACGGATGCCTTGCCCAACGGAATCCGCCACTTGCCCAGCCTGAGAAAACGAGAGGGCTCCCGCACGCGCGACGAGGAGAGTTCCGGCAGGTAGGTCCGCATGCTGCGATTCAGGAAGTCGTACAGGCTGTGCTTGGCCGGGTTGACGCCGGTGGCGAAGGTCGACCAGGCAACCGGCGACAGCGGGGGATAGGTCGTCCGCAGGCGGTCGTAGGCACCCCGGTCCCGCAGACCGGCAAGGTGCGGCAGCTTTCCTTCCGACATGAATCGCTCCGCCAGATCGGGGTCGTAGCCGTCGAGCCCGAGGAAGATCACCTTGCGCACCTTGGCGTGCTCCCATCCTTTTTTGCCGCTCAGCGTGCGCCAGAGCACACGGACGGGCCAGGCGAGCAACGACGCCGCTCCGACGAGGAATGCCGCGATCAGGCTGAGAAAAGATCCCAGAAAGGCGAAGCCCGCGCCGGGACCGACGTACGCCAGACAGGCCGGGTCCGGCGGGGCTGCCGAGGGTTCGAGCCGGGAAAGCGCCGCGAGGGACACGGCGATGCCGGCCGGTGCAAGCACGCGAAGTCGGCGGCCGCTGCTGCCGCCGGCCCGGCTCATCGAAGCTTGCCCTCTACGAAGGGAACTTCAAATACCTTGTCGTGCTGGATGGGACCGTGGCCGAAGAAGCCGTCTTCGCCGAACAGCTCGCCATGGTCGGCGGTGATGGTGATGTAGGTGTTTTCGGGGACGAGGTCGAACAGCTCCTCCACGACGTTGTCCAGGTACTGAACGGCGTCGATCTGGCGCTGCCTGAGATCATCGAGCGCCTTCTGATTGAAGAACTTCTCCTTCGACTCCACGAGCTTGCCGCCCACGACGTGCTCGTCGAGGTGCTTGAAGACGCCGTGAACCCCGCTGATCCGCGGCCAGAGTTCCGGCGGCTCGTCCGGCAACGCGTAGGGGTAGTGGGTCTCGCCGACGTTCAGCAAGTAGAAACTCGGCTTGTCTTCGGTGAATTTCATCTGCTTCACCATCGCCCGCATGTCATTGTGCTTGTCCATCAACTGATAGGAATCAAAGCCGCTGTTGAGGATCGTCTTGGGGTTGAGAACCGGCAGCGACACCATGGCATGGGTGCGATACCCCCTCTTGTGCTTGAGAAACACCGGGAAATAGAGCTGGGGGACGAGAGACTTGAACTCGATTTTCTCCGAGCCGAGCCGCTCATTGTATTTGAGGAAGTCCTTCTTGTAGTACTCGGAGGCGAAGACCTGCCTGGGGCTCTGATGGGGCAACAATCCCATCAGCAAGTTGTAGTGCGACGGGGCGGTCCAAGAGGCGTACGACCACCTTTTCTCGACCTGGCCCAGCCGCTGCATCACCTTTGGCTGCGCGTTGACAAAGGCGTCATAGCGGCAACTGTCGAAGATGATCAGGATGTAGTTGTTGGGGGCGCTTCGATTCTTGCGCGGCATGCGGAGAGGGCCAGTATAGCATCGGCCCCTCCTCGATTCCGTCGCGAGGAACAGGTCGCTTCGTGTAGACGGGGACCGGCTCACGCAGCGGTTCGGCAACCGTTCCGGCTTCATCGACCTGTTCCGGCCGCTTGTCCTGCTGGCCGGGAGTGATCGAGCCGCTGTTCCTCGACGGCCTGCGGGCAACTCGCCCCGGGCGGTGGTGCGGCTGTTCAAGTGGTTTCATCCATCGTGAGTGACACGATCTCGTCCGGAGTATGGTGTACTGGCTCAGGAGGGTAGACATGTCGTTGTGCTCGTATCTCACGTTCGATGGCAATTGCCGCGAGGCGTTCGAATACTACAGGTCTGTTTTCGGCGGTGACTTCGCGTCGTTCCGGACGTTTGCCGACGGCCCTCCCGACATGCAGGTATCGGACGCCGAGAAGGGCCTGGTCATGCATGCCGCGCTGCCGGTCGGCTCGAGCATCCTGATGGGAAGCGACAAGGCGAGCTTCGGACCGCCGCTGGTGATCGGCAACAACTTCTCCATATCCATCGAGGCGACGGGCCGGGAACAGTGCGGCGAACTGTTCGCGAAGCTCTCCGACGGCGGCTCGGTCAGCATGCCGCTGCAGGAGATGTTCTGGGGCGCCTGCTTCGGGGCGTGCACGGACAGGTTCGGCATCAACTAGATGCTGAACTACACCCTGCCCACAGAGTAGGGGCGTCAAGTAGACACGGGTTTTCGGCTCGCCCGCTGACAGCGCCCGTCCCTACAGGTTCGGAAACCAGAGGCGCTTCGGAGTGCTGCCCAGCACGGCTTCGCGTTCCTGCTTGCTGAAGGGGAGCACCTCGGTGAAGATCTTCAGGTGCTCGGCGTAGCTGACCTTGGGGGTCCACAGCCCGTTGGGATAGTCGCTGCCCCACACGCAGCGCTCGGCGCCGAAGGCCCTGGCGATGCGCATGCAGGCGTCGTGCAGGTCGGCGCAGGGGAAGCCCGTCGCGCTCCCGGTCGGCACGAACGTCAGCTTGGCGTGCAGGTTCTCGTGGCGTGAAAGATACAGCACTTTCTCGACGGTGGATTCCAGGTCCGGTCCGGCCTTGGGGTTGAAACAGTGGTCGAGCACGACGCGCAACGCGGGAAACTGGCCGAGCAGGCGGTCCACCTGGTCCGCGAGTTGCGGGCCGGTGAGGACGTTGATCACGATTCCCTCGTCGAGCGCCGTCTTCCACAGGGCGCGCACGCCGGGATGGTCGAGCCGCTTGTCGGCGGCCGCAATGCTGCGCATGCCGCGGATGCCGTACTCGCGAACGTTGCGCACCAGCAGGCTCGGCGAGCGAGGGTCGTCCGGGTTGAGCGTACAGACGCCGGCGACCCAGTCCGGGTTGGCCTTGCTGCTGTCGAGAATGTAGCGGTTGTCGAAGCGGTAGAACGTGCTCGTCTGAATGGCGCAGATCGCGCCGACGCCGTTCTCGCCGCTCTCCTGCTTCAGGTCTTCGAGGGAACCCTTGCCGGCCGGCGGCCGGAGCGGATCTTCGATCGCAGGGTACTTCGCTTCATCCGGGGAATAGATGTGGGCGTGGGTGTCGATGATGAGCATTTCGACTCTCGAAGACGGCTAGCTTAACGCATCACGGGGCGGGGCGGTAGCCTGCGGGAGCCGTTCAATGCCAAGTGAATCTCTTGACGGCATTCCTGCACTCCGCTTGGTGCCGATCAGGACGCGGCCTGCATGGATCGACACGGCGACCGATGCCCGCCGCGAATCAGTAGGCTCGCACCTGCTCTTGATACGACTCGAAATTGCGCCGTGTCTCCTGCAGGGAATCTCCGCCGAACTTTTCGAGGAATGCTCCGGCCAGGACGATGGCTACCATGGCCTCACCGATGACTCCGGCCGCGGGCACGACGGCCACGTCGGAGCGCTCATACGCGGCGAAGGACGGTTCGCGCGTTTCCAGATCGACGGACTCCAGTGGGCGGCGGAGAGTCGAAATCGGCTTGATGTAACCTCGGACCACGACATCCTCGCCGTTGGTCATGCCGCCTTCAAGACCGCCGGCGCGATTCGATCCGCGCTCGAACTCGCGTTCCGGCTTGTTGTAGTGGATCGTATCCTGCGACTTCGAGCCGGGAGAGACAGCGGAAACCATGCCGCGGCCGATCTCGACGGCCTTGAGAGCCTGCATCGACATGATGGCCTGAGCCAGCTTGCCATCGAGCCGCGAATCCCAGGTTACGTGCGCTCCCAGGCCCACCGTCACGTTGTGCGCCACGACTTCGAAGATGCCGCCGCGGGTGTCGCCGGTCCTGTACGCCTGGTCGACTTCGGCTTTCATCTTCTGCTCGGTATCGGGATCGACGCAGTTGAGCAGAACCTCGTCTTTCTCGGCGAGCGCTTCGATCTCGTCCCAACCGGCGTCGCGGCCGAGCGCGGCGCTGCCGAGCGCCACGACATGACTGAGGATGGTCATGCCGAACTCCCGGAGAAAGAGTTTGCATAGGGCGCCGACGGCCACCCGGGAGGTGGTTTCGCGGGCGCTGGCGCGCTCGAGAACGTAGCGCGCGTCCGGGAAATTGTATTTCAGGACACCGGCCAGGTCGGCATGCCCCGGGCGCGGGCGCCGCACCGGTTTCGCCTTCTCGCCGCTCCCGTCGAAGTTCTCGACGGGCAGGGCCTCGTTCCAGTTTTTCCAGTCGCGGTTCTGGAGGAGGATGGCGATGGGCGAGCCGATCGTCTTTGAATGCCGCACGCCGGAAACGATATGGGCCTTGTCGGACTCGATCTTCATGCGCCCGCCGCGGCCATAGCCCTGCTGGCGCCGCCAGAGCTGGCGGTTGATGAAATCGAGCGAGACGGGGAGGCCTGCGGGCAGACCCGTCAGAATGGTTGCCAGTGTTTCACCGTGCGACTCGCCTGCGGTTTCGAACCTGAGCATGAACATTACGCCGCAACCCGACGGGTTGCGGCCGATACAGGACGTTGCGTCCTTCTTCCTATCATAGTCACACGGCCGTCACGGCCGTCCTCAGGGAACGGGCGCCGTTTCCCAGACCTGCAACCGATCTCATGCCCGCTCATCTCATCGGCGTTCACGCGGTCAGCGAGGCCCTGCGCCAGGGGCGAAAGATTAGCCGGGTCGTGGTTGCGCGCGGCGGGAAGAGCACGGCGAGGGACGCCGTGGTCGAAGAGTGCCGCCGTCAGAAAGTGACCGTTCGGTTCGTGCCTCGCGACGCAGTCGACCGGCTGGCTCGCACCAGGAAGCACCAAGGAGTTGTCGCCGTCGTCGCGGGCGCCCGAGCGGAGTCGCTTGCGGCGGTTCTCGAACAGATCGACCCACCCGGTCTGCTGGTCGTGCTCGATGGCGTGCAAGACCCCCGGAATCTGGGCGCCATCGTTCGATCGGCGCATGCCGCCGGAGCCGATGCCGTCGTGATCCCCGACCGAAGGTCCGCCGGCCTGACCGAGGCCGCCTCGAAAGCCGCCGCCGGCGCGGCCGAGCACCTGCCCGTTGTCGTCGTCAAGAACCTCAATCAAGCCCTCGATATGCTCAAAAGCGGCGGGTTCTGGCTCTATGGACTTGACGAGCGGGCACCGCAAACGTATCTCGAAGCTGACTTCGGCGGCAATGTCGCGCTCGTGCTCGGGGGCGAAGGCGAAGGACTGCACCGGCTCACGGCGGAGAAGTGCGACTTTCTTGTCCGCATCCCGGTTGTTGGCCGGATTGCGTCATTGAACGTCTCGGTGGCCGCCGGCCTCGCTCTCTTCGAGGTGCTCCGAAGGCGGATTGCCAACGACGCCGGGAAACACCGCGCAAAGGGATCACGTACAATCTAACGTCGCACTTGGTTCGTGTCTGACAGGTCATGAAAGGAATCGTTCTCGCAGGAGGCCTCGGAACCCGGCTCGATCCGCTGACTCGGATCACGAACAAGCATTTGCTGCCGATCTACGACAAGCCGATGATCTACTATCCGATCGAAACGCTGGTCAACGCCGGGATCAACGACATCCTGATCGTTACGGGCGGCAGAAACGCCGGTGACTTTTTGCGTCTGCTGGGTAACGGCAAGGAATTCGGCCTCAGGCACATCAACTACACCTATCAGGACGGAGAAGGCGGTATCGCCGATGCTCTCGATCTGGCCGAGCACTTCACGGAAGGGGAGAAGATCTGCGTGATACTCGGCGACAACATTATCGAAGGCAATATCGTCGATGCGATGAACGACTTCCGGCGGCAGGTTCGGGGTGCGAAGGTCATCCTGAAGGATGTGCCGGACGCCCAACGCTTCGGTGTGGCCGAGATGAACGGGGACAGCATCCTGGGCATTGAGGAGAAGCCCGCGAACCCCAAGTCGAACTGCGCCGTGACGGGGATCTACATGTATGACTCGACGGTCTTCGAGAAGATTCATACGCTCGATCCATCGGACCGGGGCGAATTGGAGATCACCGACGTCAATAACCTGTATATCGCGGAAGGAACGATGACTTTCTCCATATTGGAAGGCTGGTGGACAGACGCCGGAACCGTTGATTCGCTGCGGCGGGCCACGAATCTGGTGGCGAAGACCGGGGCGAATCGGCTGAGCTTCCACGATTAGGGAGGCAGTGAAAGCCGATTGCACGCCTCTCCGCACTCTTGAGTTGTGACGACCGGGTCCGCGGCCGGCTCGCTGCCTCTGACTGCGGTCGAATTGCCGTGCCAAGCACATCATCCGGCGGCGCATCTTGGACCGGACCCGACCCGGCCGCGTTGGACCTGGAAGGAGACGGCTCGCCGGACAGTGGACGTTCACGCGGAATCGGCGGGTGCTCGCGCAAGGACATGGGAACACGAGGAGCTCGTCGCCGTTTGAGGCTGCTCCGCCATTTGACTCTGAACGCAACGCCAGCCGTTATCATCGCGATCATCGGATTTGCCTGCTCGCCGCCTGCGCCCTTTGCCCGCGCCGCCCCGCCGGACGGCCCGGCGGCGCCCTGGACCGATGGGGAAGAACTGATCTATGAGGTCATCTGGCCGAGCGGACTGAGTCTGGGCGAGGCGCGCTTCCATGCCCGGGCAACCCCGAGCGGTTGGGCTTTCGAGAGCAGGATCTCTGCTTCGTTGCCCACCATGGAGATTCAGGACGAATACCGCTCGACAGCAGACTCCGGCCTCTGCTCGCTCAACTTCGAAAAGAACATTGTCCATGGCGCGATGAAAACGAAAGAGTCGGTGAGCTACGCCCAAAAGGCCCACAAGGCGGTGCGATCGACGCTTGGAGGCGGAGGGGAAAGCGAGTTCACGATCCCGCCCTGCACGCGAGACGGCCTGACGTTCCTCTACTACCTGCGGCGCGAGCTCGGCTCCGGCAGCATCCCTCCTCCGGAAGACATCAACTTCGGCGCTCAGTACGAGGTGACCGTGAGCTACGCACAGTCCCTGGAAATCGAGGTGGGCGGAGAAGGCATTCGCGCCGATCGCATCCTTGTAGATTTGACCGGCCCGGCCTCCCGCAACAGCATCGAGATGTTCGTCGCCCAGGACACGGCCCGCACGCCGCTGATGGTTCGAACGGCCTTTGACCTGAAAACCTTCCTGCTCAAGCTGACGCCATGAAAACCACCGTTTTCACATCGCTGCACAGGGTCGTGGAATGCTCGCGGGCCGAAGTCACGAGCGTCAAGTCATGAGCACGGCAACCGCCGCTCGTGTCGCTCTTCGCGTGCAGCCCGGCGCGAAGAGCGACGCGCTGCTGGGAAAACATGCCCATGCCTGGAAAATCTCTCTGCGGGCTCCCGCAGCCGAAGGCAAAGCGAACCGCGCCTGCGTCGAGTACATCGCCGGGCTCTTGGGAGTGAGGCGTTCCGCCGTCGCCATCATCAAGGGAAAAAAGAGCCGTGACAAGGTGATCGCGATCGAAGGCCTCGGCGACGATGAAGTTACTGCCGCGTTGCAAGATGCGGTAAAGGTGTAGTGAGACGCCGCCGGGGCCGGCGGCTCGTACAGGGCTTCAGATGAAGAATCTTCAGCAAATCCAAAACCAACTGCAAGCCGAGAAGCTCGACGGCTGGCTCTTCTTCGATCACCACACCCGCGACCCGATCGCCTATCGCGTGCTGGGCCTCGAGACGCCCCGGCATGTCTCGCGCCGCTGGTATTACTGGATCCCCGCCCAGGGCGGCCCGCGCAAGCTCGTTCACCGTATCGAGGATTGGATGCTCGACCCGCTGCCCGGCGAGCGCTCCGAATACTCGAGCTGGCAGGAGCAGCACCGGGCGCTCGGCGACATCCTCTCAGGCGCGGAACGAGTGGCCATGCAGTACTCACCCGACTGCATGATTCCCTACGTCTCGCTCGTCGACGGCGGCACCGTCGATCTCGTGCGAGGACTCGGCAGCGAAGTCGTCAGTTCCGCGGCCCTCGTTCAGTACTTCGAAGCTCGCTGGACGGACGAACAACTCGAATCCCACCTCGAGGCCGGACGCCGTGTCGATGCTATTTTGGCTGCTGCGTTTGCCGAGATCGGCCGACAGGTCAAGCTCGAGGGCAGCGTCGAAGAGTTCGCCATCGCGGAGTTCATTCGAGCGCGTTTTCGCGAGCGTCAGCTCGTCACTGCCGACGGTCCGATCGTCTCTGTCAACGCCAACAGCGGCAATCCCCACTACGCGCCGGCTGAAGAGAAAACGAGCCCGATCCGCAACGGCGATTTCGTGCTGATCGACCTGTGGGCCAAACTCGACCAGCCGCACTCGGTCTACTACGACATCACCTGGACGGCGTCGGTGGGCGGCCCGCCGCGGTCGGAGATCGTCAACGTCTTCGAGATCGTGAGCGGCGCTCGCCATCGAGCCACGGCCTTCGTGAATCAAGCAATCGCCGCGGACAGGCCCGTCTTCGGATTCGAGGTCGATGACGTCGCTCGAAATCACATTGCGAGCGCCGGGTTCGGCGACCGGTTCGTACACCGCACCGGCCATTCGATCGGCGAAGAGGTTCACGGAAACGGGGCCAACGCCGACAACCTGGAGACTCTCGACAGACGGCCGATCATTCCGAGAACTTGCTTCTCGATCGAGCCGGGGGTCTACTTGCCGGCGTTCGGCGTGCGCAGCGAGATCGATTGCTACGTCTCGGAGACAGGCGCGGGGCCCACCGGAAAAGTTCAAGATGCAGTCGTGACGATCGATGCCTGACCTGAAACATCCCACTGATCAAGCGGCCTTGACACCGGTTCGGATGTTTCCCGCTTGAACGATCCGCGCACGGGCGAGGAAAAACTAGCCTGCATTTCTCACCACGTGGCGAGGTGATGTGCGTGAGAGGGCCGCCAGGACGAGGCGCGCGCAGGTGGAGCGGCCATAGTGCATCCTTTGGCCCTCGGGACACGAAACACGACCTGTACGGTTCATCGGCCGTCAGACATTTCTCCTGGAGCGAAACCAGGCCCCCGCCAATGGTTTTCACGAATCACGAGTCACGAATCACGGCCTGTATACATCGAACACGGCAAGCAAGCGCAACGCATGCGGCCTTGGAGCGACGGCCGTATCGCCTGCCCAGGTTTTGGGGTCACGAATCACGAAACACGAAACACGAATCACGGCTTTTAAGGCGCGCGGCGCAAGCCAGCGCGAGTTCCAGGGTTTTCACTAACCACTGACCACTAGCCACGACTTTTGAGGTTTTCACGAAACACGAATCACGAGACACGAAACACGGCTTTTAAATGCCTTTTGGTACTGAAGCCCTTCAGTCTTTTTTTCCCGCCTCGGCCTGCTTAGCATGAGTAGCATGAGGACAGTGCAGCGCTGATTCGTGATGCCTGATCGGTGGCGAAAACAAAGGCAGGGTGCACCGCCCGTAAGGCGGTTCCTTCAGGAGCGAAGCCCAGCCGCTTCCCACGGTTTTTCACGAATTGCGAAACACGAGACATGGCTTTTCTGCAATCCCCCCTGGAGCCGCGGCCCTACCGCCTGTCAAGGTTTTGGGGTCACGAATCACGAGACACGAGA